>NZ_JAAKZB010000014.1:0-58336 GCF_015229965.1 Campylobacter concisus | reverse complement strand
AAAACTAAAGTCGTTCAAGCAGCCAGCGACGTGCATAGCACAACCTCTCTTGAAGCTTTAGCAAACGACCTTCAGGGCATCAAAAACCACCTTGTAAATATCGCAAATACCTCTATAAATGGGCAGTGCTGCGGTTTATAACGATGCTATGAGGCTTGATTATGAAGCGACCACTCTCACTCAAGTGGCTGATGCTACTGGTAAGTCAGTGAATTTTGCGAAAAACACAGACAATGCACTGAAAGAATTTGAAAAACAGCTTGAAAATTTTAAAACTAAAGTCGTTCAAGCAGCCAGCGACGTGCATAGCACAACCTCTCTTGAAGCTTTAGCAAACGACCTTCAGGGCATCAAAAACCACCTTGTAAATATCGCAAATACCTCTATAAATGGGCAGTTTTTATTCTCAGGAAGTGCTGTGGATACTAAGCCGATCGATGGCTCAGGCAAATATCAAGGCAACCGCGACTATATGAAAACTTCAGCTGGTGCGCAGGTTGAGCTACCTTACAACATCCCGGGATTTGATCTATTTTTAGGAAAAGATGGTGACTACAACAAAATTTTAACAACAAATGTGATGCTAGCTGATCAAACTAGAACCGACATCTCTTATGCGCCAAAATATCTTAATGAAAATAGCAAGATAAAACATATGATCGGTCTAAACTACGCAAGCGACTCAGTTGTGGGCAGTGACGGCTCTTATAAAGGCACGATCGAGCCTGATTATGACTTTTTGGATACTTCAAATGTAAATTTCCCTGACACATACTTTTTCATGCAGGGCAAAAAGCCAGACGGCACGACATTTACGAGCAAATTTAAAATGAGTGCTGATACATCAATGGCTGGTTTGATGGAGAAGATCGGTATGGAATTTGGCAACACAAAGACAACAAAAGTTGTCGATGTGAGCATAAATAACGACGGACAATTTAATATAAAAGACCTTACTAAAGGCAATCAAACGATAGACTTTCACATGGTTGCAGCTACTTCTGTGGCGGCAAATCGTGGTGCGATAGCTCCAAACAATACTCTTGATACGGTAAATTCGCTACAAAGTCTTGAAAATATGGCAAATGCTGTGCCAAAAACGGTTCATATAACTGAATTTACAAAAAGCAAATACCTTGATAAAGATGGAAATTTAACAAACGCATTTGACTACGACAAGGTTAGATTTGAGCGAAAAGACAATGAGCTAATAGCAAATTTACCTCAAGTTGCTAGAAGAACGGGCGAGTTTGCAACTGATCAGACAAAGTTAAGCGAGGTTTCTGGCACAAAAGAGAGCTACAATAGAAATTTATACCCAAAAGATGTCGATGCTAGAAAGAGAGAGCTTTACAATATAGATAATCAAGAGATAGGTCTTCAAGTAAAATCAATAACTGGCACAATGTATGACATCAAAGTAAAAATGGGTGAAGCAGGTGGAGTAAATACCCCAGTGCAGTTTCAAATAACATCTACAACTGCTGCTGGTGTGGTATCTCCAACTAGAAATTTGACCGTCTATAACTCAGATGAATTTGGCAGTTACAGAACCTATGCAAGTGACTTTACATATCGTCAGCTAATGGATATCGTAGCAATGGCTGCAAGCGATAATATCCCTGATCCTCAAAACGTAGAAAATGCAAATTTCGACACAGACATCGAAAAGGTAAGAAGAGATCAAAACTACAACGCCTATAAAGACGCTTTGTCAAAGACTAAAGGCGCAGTAGAGGTAAATTTAGACGATAAGGGCAGGATGGTGCTAACTGACAAGACAAAATCTGTCACAAATATAGAGCTAACTATGTATGATGCGAAAAATGGAGATATATTTGACGGAGATAGCACTGGTATTAATACAGCCGGCGTTGCAAGCCACCCTCAAGGCAAGGGCTCTGTTTTTAGCTTTAACGAAAACAATGCTTTAACTATCGATGAGCCAAGTACAAGTGTCTTTCAAGACCTTGATGATATGATATTTGCCGTTAGAAATGGCTACTATAGAGCAGACGCTAACAATCACGACCCACGAAATACAGGCATGCAAGGCGCTTTAAAAAGGCTAGATCACTTGGTAGATCATGCAAATAAAGAGCTTACAAAGATCGGCTCTCAAACCAAGCTTTTGACATCGACAAAAGAGCGTGCAGAGGTCATGAAAGTAAATGTACTAACTGTTAAAAATGACGTCATAGACGCAGACTATGCAGAGTCATACCTTAAATTTACACAGCTTTCACTCTCGTATCAAGCCACTCTTCAAGCAAGCGCGAAGATAAATCAACTAAGCTTGCTAAACTACCTAAACTAAAATGATAAATCAGCAGGCACAGCTTGCTGATTTTTTAAAAATTAAACTCAAGCGTGCTATAATAAGCCTTTTTAACAAAAGGATCTAAAATTTTAAGACATATATTATTTACCATTTTTGTTTGTTTTTTTGTATATTTTGGTATCGCTACGGCTGCTCCAACTGCTGATTTTGTAGGCTTGCTTGGACAAAGTCTTGGCGTTTTTAATATTAAATATTTTGGCCTTATCGCTTATGTTTATCCATTTTTACTTATCGTTTTAGGCTATTTTGTATATAAAAATTTTAAGAAATTTGACTTTGATTTTGCCCAGTTTGTAGTTGGGATTTTTCTATTTTTTATCGCATTTTTGATGTTTCAAGCGCTAAGTACTTCTGGAGCAAATAGTGGCGTGATAGGCGGCTTTATAGTCTCAGCTCTAAAAGAAGTCATCGGCGCTATCGGCACTGCGGTTGCTATACTTATGATATTTATCATCTCTCTTGGGCTTGCTTTTAGGGAGAATTTCATCATCGTTTTAAGAAAGGCTTTTGTAGATAAAGAGCCAAATAGCTATGAAGAAAAAAGCAGAGGCGTAAAAGAGGTAAGGGCAAGGCAGATACCAAAGATAGAGCGCAAAAAGCCAAAAGCCGAAGAGATAAAAGAAGAAGAGCTTATAGACGCTCAGGTGCTAAATGATGATGAGCCAAATTTAGATAGTGAGCCAGAATTTGAACCAGAGCCAGAGATGGAGCCGGCACAAGAGAGCAGACCTGCAACCATAGGCGGGGTTGAAATTTTAAATGAAGTGGCTGAAAACAAAAAACTTCTTGATCAAATAGAGCGTGGCAAGGTCGAAAAACCAAAAGACTTTGTCTTGCCGCCACTTAAATTTCTAAACGATCCTCCAAAGCGCTCGCACAATATAAATGAAGCCGAGATCGACCAGCAAATTTCAAATTTACTCGACAAACTGCGCAAATTTAAGATAGATGGCGACGTGGTGCGAACATATACTGGCCCTATCGTCACGACATTTGAGTTTCGCCCAGCCCCGCACATCAAGGTTAGTAAAATTCTCACTTTACAAGATGACCTAGCGATGGCGTTAAAGGCGCAAACGATCCGCATCCAGGCGCCGATCCCTGGCAAAGATGTCGTTGGCATCGAAGTGCCAAATCAAAATTTAGAGACGATCTATCTAAAAGAAATTTTAGAAAGCGAAGTCTTTAAAAATGCAAGCAGTCCGCTAACTATGGCTCTTGGTAAAGATATCGTGGGCGCTCCTTTTGTAACCGACCTTAAAAAGCTTCCACATTTGCTGATTGCTGGCACAACAGGATCAGGCAAAAGTGTGGGCATAAATGCGATGCTTTTAAGTTTGCTTTATAGAAATAGCCCACAAACTTTGCGCCTAATGATGATAGATCCAAAGATGCTTGAATTTAGCATATATAACGACATTCCACACCTTTTAACGCCGGTTATCACGGAGGCTAAAAAGGCAATCACAGCGCTTTCAAACATGGTCGCTGAGATGGAGCGAAGATACAAAATAATGAGTCAAACTCGCACAAAAAACATAGAGAGCTACAACGAAAAGATGAAGAGTGAAGGTGGCGAGCAGTTTCCATACATCGTCGTGATCATCGATGAGCTAGCCGATCTTATGATGACTAGTGGTAAAGACGTGGAGCTTTATATAGGACGCCTAGCGCAGATGGCAAGGGCTAGTGGCATACACTTGATAGTAGCGACCCAGCGCCCAAGTGTCGACGTCGTGACTGGCCTTATAAAGGCAAATTTACCAAGCAGGATAAGCTACAGAGTAGGGCAGAGGATCGATAGTAAGGTTATCCTTGATCAAATGGGAGCTGAGAGCTTGCTAGGGCGAGGAGATATGCTATTTACGCCTCCTGGAAGCCCTGGAGTGATCAGGCTACATGCGCCATTTGCGAGCGAAAAAGAGATCGAGACAATCGTAAATTTCTTAAAAGAGCAACAAGATGTGATTTACGATGAGAAATTTCTAGCAGAAGAGGGCTCTAGCGCAGGCTCAGCTGCTGGTGTGCTAGGTGAAGAAGAGCTTGATGAGCTTTATGAAGAGGCAAAAGAGATCATCCTAAGCGAGCAAAAAACATCTATCAGTTACCTACAAAGACGCTTAAAAATAGGCTACAACAAAGCTGCAAATATAATCGAACAGATGGAAAAAATGGGCGTTTTAAGCCCTGTAAATGCAAAGGGCCAGAGGGATATTTTAGTTTAAAAATGTTTTGACGACTAAAAGGTATTCAAATTTACTTATAAATTTGAATACTGTGTTGCTTGGCAATGCCTCTATAATACTCTTATATATAAAAAGCTTTTTAAAAGACTCACAGAGTTATCTTTAAACTAGGCATCAAGTTGGAGTTAATAAATAAAAATCCTTGTGATTTTATCGAGCTTCCAAAATTTGACAATAAAAGATACTTTGATTATCCGATATCTATTCAAAAACGTTTTATAAAAGCTATTTGAGAAAACACTGATGATAACTCTGATATATTCTTTTTCTTACTTCACGGCAGGCGTAAAAATGAAGTATTAAGCCTTAAATTTAGTGATATAAACTTTAAAACAAGAACTTATGCTATCCCTTTTAAGATCAATAAGGCTAAAAGAGATATGATCTACAAGATGAGTGATGAGCTATGCTCTAGGTTATATAAAAGGTATATAGTAGCTAAAGAGCAAAAACGTTTGAATGATTATATCTTTATCAATCCTATGACAGATGATAAATTTAAAGATTTACGTAAAAGCTGGGCTTCGCTTCTTAAAAGAAATAATCTACCAAAGATAAGATTGCACGATATTAGGCATTTAATCGGCACGTATTCAATTAATTATCTTAAAATTCCTATCGAGCAAGTATCATTTACACTAGGGCATACAAATATAATTACAACTCAAAAATACATTACTGCAAACGTTAAAAAATCTAAAGAAACTATCGAAATTTTGCTTAACTCAATTTCAGTTTAATTTAAGTGTTTTAAAAAGTGGCTCGGAGTGCCGATAAAATGGGTATTTGGTTGCGGAGGACGGATTTGAACCGCCGACCTTCGGGTTATGAGCCCGCAATCTTAAGGCTTTCTGTGATATTCTTATTAATTTAATAGGGAAATATGCAGGAAGCCCCTAGCCCTAAACTTTTACCTTTTTATGTCGTTAATAGGTTTGACTAATAGGAAGAATTGAGCCTATTCTTATTACTATTGTTAGCTTAGTTTAATCTTAATCGTGAAGATTTTAATCTTTTTACTCCCTAACACACGCCACCTATTGGAGAAGGCGAGAGGGGGTAAAGGATTGTAAAGGATTACTCTTAGATATCCATAGGATGGTAATAGAACTCTCTGTCTTTCTCTTAGTCTTACTAGAAGTCCATAAAGGAGGACAATATGACACTAGAGCAAAGACAATTAAATCTTGAACTTGAGGGCATCAACGAAGGTGTTGAGAAGATAAGAAAAGAAGTAGCTACTGCTAAAGCTAGAGGTGGCTATGGAGAGACTAAGGTTAGCTCAGTGCTTATCTATCAACTTATGCAGCCTTTTATGAAAGGTCTTATGGAATATAAGAAAAGTAAGCTAACACATAATGAAAGATTTATTAAAGACTTTATAGAGCGTATAGGATATGCTGAGGCTGGCTATATAACTCTAAAGATAATCTTTAATAGTGTATGTACTAAGCAGGTTAGATTAGTCTCCGTAGCCACAGCCATAGCTAAAGCTTTATTGGAAGAGTTAAATATAAAGAATTACAAGGCTGTTAATACAAGGATAGATATAACTGCTAGCTTCTATATTAAAAGCCAACTACAAAAACGTGTAAGTAAAGAAAAGATAGCTAAAGGCTTTCATAGATTTATGGATGAGACTGAGGACTTTACAAGAGAAACATTAGACACTAAAGAGCAACTCTTGATAGGTCAGAAGCTCTTAGACGTCCTTATAGCTTCTACTGGTGTATTTGAGATTGGTGATAAGAGAGAGGGCTTTAATAGAATATCAAAGACACTTACTCCTACAAAAGAGTTTAGAGAATACCTAACAAAGATAGAGGGAGAGTGTGAGCTTCTTACTCCTATACTCTATCCTATGCTTATTAAACCTAGACCACACGAAGCAGGAAAGCTTGGTGGTTTCTTAACTCCAGTATTACAAGTACCATTAGTAAAGAACCTCTCAGGTAAGCCTAGTAATTATCTAAAAGACTATGAGATGCCAAAGGTTTATAGGGCTATCAATGCACTACAAGACACTGCTTGGTGTATAAACAAGAGAGTGCTAGAGGTAGCTCAACATTTCATAGAACTCGACAAAGAGATACCTGAGCTTGAGATAACAAGTGGAACTGAGCTAGGATTTATCCCTAGACCTGTTGAACTACCTGAGAACGCTACTGATGAAGAGTATGAATATTTTAAAACTACATATCCTGAAGTCTATGCAGACTGGAAAAGGATAAGTAGAGCAACTTATAGAAAACAGATAAGTGATAGAGGTAAGAGGCTTCTTCTTGTGTCTTTGATAGCAACTGCTATGAAGTTTAAGGACGAGAAAGAGTTTTACTATTGCTACAACCTAGACTGGAGAGGCAGAATATATCCTATTCAAAGTGGTGGTTGTCCTAACCCACAAGGTAATGACTTATCTAAGGCTCTTCTTATGTTTGCTAATGGTGTAGCTCTAGGAGCTGAAGGGGCTAAATGGCTCTCAATGCTAGGTGCAAATGCTTTTGGAGATGATAAGCTCCCTATGAGTGAGAGATGGGCTTGGGCTAAGGCTCACGAGAAAGACATTCTAGCAGTAGCTGCTGACCCCTACGCAAACACTTGGTGGTTTAAAGCAAAAGGGTCATTTAAGTTTCTAGCTTTTTGTTTTGAATGGAGCGACTATGTAGCTAGTGGATATAGCCCTGAGTTTATTAGTTATCTACCTGTACCTCTTGATGGCTCTTGTAGTGGCATACAACACTTCTCAGCACTACTTCTTGATGAGAGGGGAGCACTAGCTACAAACGTTATCAACGGAGCTGAGGACAAACCCAATGACATCTATGCAGAGGTAGCAAAAGAAGTCTCAAAGGTTGTAGAGATAGATGCAGCCAATGGTGTGCTTGAAGCTAAACCTCTAGTGGGGAAAGTTGATAGAAGTGTAACAAAGAGAAATACTATGACTACTCCTTATGGTGCTAGTAGAGAGGGTATGAAAGAACAGCTACTATCTGAGCTTAATCCAAAAGACTACACTTTTGTTGATACAAGCTTTGCTAAGATGTGTGTATATCTAGCAGATAGAAACAGAGAAGGTATAGAGAAAGTTGTAGTAGCCTCAAAGGATGCTATGGCTTTTCTAAAGGATATGGCAAGAGTAGCAACAAAAGAAGATAAGCCACTATATTGGACTACTCCAAGTGGCTTCAAGGTAAAACAAGAGTATCGCAAGCTAACATCAAAGCTTGTTGAAACATATTGGGGAGGCACTAGAGTGAGACTAAGTGTAGAAGAAGAGGCAAAAGATAGTGATAAAAAGATAGATAGTAGAGTTACAACTAACGGGCAATCTCCTAACTACATACACTCAATGGACGCTTCGCATCTAGTCCTAACGATTGATGCTTGTCTTGATAAAGGTGTAGAGAACTTTGCAATGATACACGATAGCTTTGCAACTCACGCTGGAAACACTGATACTCTACGTGATACACTCCGTGAAGAGTTTGTAAAGATGTATAGTGAGAATAACTTAGCAAAGTTTAAAGACGAGATAGCATCACAGCTCAGCCCTAAGAATGTTAAGAAGCTCCCTGAGCTACCTAAACAAGGCAACCTAGACATTACAAAAGTCCTAAACTCTACATACTTCTTTTCTTAGCCCTATCTTTTTAGGGCTTAACCTAATCTTAATCCATACCATTTTATAAAAAACAACTCCCTAACACACGCCACCTATTGGAAGAAAAACCTTGAGGAGGCGTTTTATGACTTCAAACAAAACAATCACAACAGCTTACAACAAACTAAAGAAAGGAGAACAGCTAAACACTAAGCTTTACTGGGAACTCGTAGCAATAGGGCTACATCCGTGTCAGTTAAAAGAGGCGATAGCTCAAGGCATCTCTTTAAAAACACTCATAAGACCAAAGACAGATGCACTAGATGCACCTAATAGAGTTTATGAAAGAGATGTAAAGAGGCTATTCAACAATGAAACATATATGAGACAGAATAAACATATTTGCTCATTAGACCAACTGCTACAAACTATATAAGGAGAACGACTATGGCAGAAACTAAAAAGAAACTTGCAAAACTTAATACACCTATTGGAGAAGCTAGATGGTGCTGGCTATATGAGCCTGATACTCGCTTTAAAGATGATGGAGAGTATCACGTAGATTTGGTGTTAAACGCTGAAAATCCAAAGGTAAAAGAGATAGTAGCAAAGATAAAGACTACCTATGATGACTTCAAAGCAACCCTAGATGACCCTAAGAAAGCTAAGAAAGAGCCTAAACATCTTGGCTTTGAGCCTGAGACTGATGACAATGGCGATGAGACTGGCAACTTAATATTCAAGTTTAAAGCTAAAGCTACCTTTGTAAATAAGAAAGGCGAGAGAGTAGAGAAGACACCTCCTGCTGTATTTGATAGCAAGCTAAAACAAATCAAAGAGCCTATATCAATCTACAATGGCACTACTATGATAGTTAATTTCAGTCCTAGTGGCTACTTCAATGGCACAAACAATGGCGTAACCTTGTATCTAAATGCAGTACAGATTATCAACCTTGTAAGTGGTGGTAATGGAGACGCTAAAGACTATGGCTTTGGAGAAGAAGAAGGATACAGCTCAACTCCGTCTATGGATGCAGACGATGACACAGATGAGGGCGAGGTAAATGACGAGGACTTCTAAACCACAGCTAAACAAACAAGGCGAAAGAGTTAGAAGTGGCTTTGAAGCAGCTCTTACTGATGAGCTAACTAAGTTTAACATCAAGTATGACTATGAAGCTGTAAAGATACCTTACCAACCCTTACAAAAGGTTAAGCATTATGTGCCTGACCTTGTGTTAGCCAATGGCATCATCGTGGAGATAAAGGGTAGATTTACAAGTCCTGATAGACAAAAGCATAAGGCTATCAAGGCTAACTACCCTGACCTAGACATCCGCTTCGTGTTTCAAAAGCAAGACCAAAAGATAAACAAAGGCTCTAAGACGTCCTATGCGATGTGGTGCAGAAGCAATGGCATTAAGTGTAGTGAGGGGCATATCCCTCCTGCTTGGATAGCTGAGCCTGTTAATGCTACTAATAAGGAGTACATAAAACAATGGGTAAAAAAATAATAATCAATCAAGAAAAACAAGTCCTTGAGTTTCTAAAGCTAGGGCTTACGCTTAACCCTGTGGTAGCTACAAGAGAGCTAGGACTAATAGGCTCAACCTTAGCATATCACATACACAACCTAAGGCATAAGGGGTGGGATATAGAGACAAGAATAAAGAGGTCAAAGTATAGTGGCAACAAGTATGCCGAGTATCATCTTGACCCATCTTGGAGACTTCTAAGTGAAGCAGAGAAACGAGAAGCCCTCAAAGGACAACGTAGCTTTCATATAAGAAACTTCAAGATTGATGACAGAGTAGAGCTTATAGATGGAACGAAAGGGAGCATAACAGGTATCTACAAATCAAACCTTCTAGTACTTGAAGATGAGAGTGGTAGAGAGAGCCTTATAAATCTAGCAGACATAGCTGTAAAACTAAGGAGATAGCTATGGCAGACTTTTTGAGGCACGAGCCTTGTGAGCTCTGTGGTAGTAGTGATGGTAAGGCTATATACTCTGATGGCTCTACGTACTGCTTCGTATGTGAAAAGGTAGGAAAGGTAGATGAAATGCAACAACAAACAACAAAACCTGAGCCAAAAGTAAAAGGCACTATGATAGCTAATGGCACAATCAAACCCCTTAACAAGAGAGAGATAAGCTATGCTACGTGTGCCTTTTGGAACTATCAGATAGGCAAGGATAGCAAAGGCAACACTTGTCAGATAGCAAACTACTATAACGATAAGCAAGAGGTCGTGGCTCAGAAGGTAAGGTATCCTGATAAGAGCTTTGCAGTACTTGGAGATAAGCACCTCCCATTATATGGAGCACAGCTTTGGAGCAAGGAGAACGCAAACGCTATCATCATCGTTGAGGGAGAGATAGACGCCCTTAGTGTCTCACAGGTTTATAACAACAAGCGACCAGTAGTAAGCATACCTAATGGAGCTCAAGGGGCTAAGAAAGCTCTAGCAAAACAACTTGACTATCTAAATCAATATGAGACTATCATCTTAGCTCTTGATAATGACGAGGTAGGACGTAAAGCAATGCTAGAGTGTGCCTCTTTGTTTAAAGCAGGGAGCGTTAAGCTATGCTATTGGAGTGGTGGCAAGGATGCTAATGAGATGCTTGTAAAAGGTATGCTAGCAGACATACATAAGAACATTAAAGAGGCTAAGGTATGGAGACCTGAGGGTATCATAAGCTCCAATGAGCTAGACCTAGAGGAGCTAATAGCACCTGTTAAACAAGGCATAGCTTATCCATATCCAAGACTTCAAGAGATGACACTTGGCTCAAGAGGTGGAGAGCTTATCATCTGGACTGCTGGTAGTGGCATAGGTAAATCAACAATACTTCGTGAGCTAGCTTATCACTTTGTGCTTGCAAATAAGAGTGCAAAGATAGGTATGATATTTCTTGAAGAGAACATTAAAAAGACAGCTCAAGCATTCATAGCTCTTGATAACAACATCCCATTAGCACAACTAAGATACAACCCTAGCTTACTTACTACTGATGAATGGCAAGCCTCTAAGGCTAAGCTCTTTGATAGTGGCAGGATAGTCTTTTATAGGCATTTTGGCTCATTAGAGAGCGAGCATTTACTTAGTGAGATACGCTATATGGTTGTAGGGCTTGGAGTAACTCACGTATTCTTAGACCACATAAGTATTGCTATAAGTGGTAATGAGAGCGACAATGAACGCAAGGACATTGATATGCTTATGACTTCTTTACGCTCACTTGTAGAAGAGACAGGTTGCCATATAGATGCAATAGTCCATCTTAAACGAACAAATAAAGGTAGCTTTAATGAAGGAGCTCAAGTAAGCCTATCAGACCTAAGAGGTAGTGGAGCACTAGAGCAACTAAGCGATAGTGTAATAGCCCTTGAGCGTAACCAACAAGCTGACGGAGATACTAAAGACATTTCAACACTACGTATCCTAAAGAACAGAGAGATAGGTATAACAGGTGTTGCAGATAGCCTAAGATATAACAGAGAGACAGGTAGGCTAGAAGCAATAGATGAAGATGACAACGAACACTTAAAGGTTGTTGAGACCAAAGTGGAGAACACAGACTTTTAGCAGAAAGGAGAGAAATGCTAGTTTTTGATATTGAGACTGATGGCTTACTAAATGAGCTATCCAAGATACACACAATGACTATCTATGACACGCAGACAAAACAATATAAGCGATATGACAAAGAGCATACTAGCGAAGGTGTAGCAAGATTAGATGGTGCAGAGGTTTGCGGACATAACATAATAGCCTTTGACATACCAGCTATAAAGAAGCTTTACCCCTCCTTTAAGCCTAAGAACGTCTTAGATACTCTTGTGATGGCTAGGCTAGCCCTAGCGGACATTAAGGAGTTAGACCTTGCAAAGAAAAACATAAGCACTAAGCTTTATGGCTCACACTCATTAAGAGCTTGGGGAGAACGCTTAGGAGTGCTAAAGGGAGACTACGGAGAGACTACTGACTGGCAAGAGTGGAGCGAAGAGATGAGTGACTACTGCGAGCAGGACGTTAGAGTTACCGTAGCCTTACTAGAGTATCTTAGTAAGTTTAACCTAGAGGATAGCTATGCCCTTACCCTAGAGCATAAAGTGCAAGAGGTCATATCAAGACAGGTAGCCTTTGGGTTTATGTTTGATAAGGAGAGAGCTGAGGACTTCTACATAATGCTCTTACAAAGACAAAGTGAGCTCTTAAAAGAGTTTAGAGAGCTGTTTCGACCAAGACTAGAAAGTGATGGAGAATTTACTCCAAAGGTCAATAACAAAACCAAAGGATACACAAAGGGTGTGCCATTTACGAAGCTAAAGCTAAAGGAGTTTAAGCCAAGCTCAGGAGCTGATATAGCTAAATTCTTTATAGAAAAATATAAATGGCATCCTGAAAGCTATACAGATACTAGAGAGCCAAAGGTTGATACAGAGGTCTTAGAACACCTAAGCTATCCTGAAGCTCCTAAGCTCTGTGAGTATCAGCTAATATCCAAAAGACTTTCACAGCTAGCTACTGGCTCACAAGCTCTTATAGGGTGCTGTGAGAGTGATGGACGTATTCACGGATATGTTAATAGCTGTGGAGCAGTAACTGGTAGGATGACCCACTCAAGACCAAACGTGGCACAAGTCCCTGCTGTAAAGATAGACAAAGATGGTAACTACCTTTATGGAGCAGCAGGAGAGTATCAAACAGAGTTTAGAGAGCTCTTTATAGTGCCTAAGGGCTACAAGCTAGTTGGCTGTGATGCTAGCGGACTTGAGCTTAGGACACTCTCACACTATCTAGCACGCTATGATGACGGAGCTTATGGACGTGAGGTAGTCAGTGGAGACATACACACAGCAAACCAAAAGGCTGCTGGACTACCTACAAGAAACTCAGCGAAGACTTTTATATATAGCTGGCTTTATGGCGGAGGAGACTTAAGGATAGGCTTAAGTATCAACAACCCCTTAGAGCAAGTTAGGAAACTTAAGGCTGAGTATCCTAAAAAATATGAAGAATACAAAAAGAGATTTCTAAAAGATAGCTTTACAAAGGATGGCAAGCATTACACTAAGGTAAGCAAAGGTAGATGGGTAGAGCTTAACTCTGACCTTATCTGCTATGCCATAGATGGTTGGCTTATAAAGGAGAGATTTCTAAAAAGCTTACCAGCTCTTACAAGTCTGCGTGAAGACGTAGCAGCTAAAGCAAAATCCCAAAAGTTTATTAAAGGTTTAGATGGCAGAACGCTAAAGATACGCTCAGCACACTCAGCTCTTAATGTGCTGCTTCAAAGTGCTGGAGCTATTGTGATGAAGCAGTATCTAGTAACCCTTGATGAACTCTTACAAAGGGAGCTAAAGGCTGGGATTGATTATGAGTTTGTGGCAAACATTCACGACGAGGTGCAAATCCAAGTCAAAGAAGAGTATGCCACTAGAGTTAGTGAGATATGCCTAAAAAGCTTTGAGCTTGTTACAGAGTTTTTTAAGTTTAGGATACCACTAGCAGGAGAAGCCAAGATAGGCAACTCTTGGAAAGAAACACACTGATAAAGGATAGTTGATGTTATTTGAAGAAAAGATAGATATTGCCCTTAATAGATTTATGCTTTCAAGCATTGTTGGCTTGGTAGCTATGATGATTTTTATAGAGGTAATAAGATGAGACTTGGCTCGCTATTTAGTGGGCTTGGGACTGCTGAGATAGCTACTAAGGCTGTGTTTGATGATGCTAGGTGTGTCTTTGCTTGTGAGATAGATAAGTATGCTAGAGCTAGCTTTGAAGCTAACGTCTCTTGTGAAGAGTTTTACAAAGATGTAAGAGAGATAGATGGCTCTAAATACAAAGACAAGATAGACATCTTAATAGGTGGTAGCCCTTGTCAAGACTTCTCTCTTGCAGGCTTAAGAGCAGGTATAGCAGGAGAAAGAGGACAGCTACTCTATGAATACCTAAGAGTTTTAAAAGAAGCTAGACCAAAGTATTTTATCTTTGAAAATGTCAAAGGACTTCTAAGCATAAACAAAGGTAAGACTTTTAACACATTACTAGAATACGTTAAAGAACTTGGATATTTCTTAACATATCAAATCCTTAACACTAAAGATTATGGGATACCTCAAAACAGAGAGAGACTATATTTAGTTGGGAGTAAAGAGGATTTAGGCATTAGCTTCAAAAAGCCTGTAAAGCTTACCAAGAGCATTAAAGACTTCTTGGATACTGATAACAATAAGTATCTAAACAAACCCTATGAACTCTTACCAAAACCCATAGGCTCATCTATCATTCAAGTAGCAAAGACAGATTGCTCTAGGGCAAATATGAGAAGGGTTTATAGCGTTGAGGGTGCTTCTCCGTGCTTATTAGCAGCAGCAGGAACAGGTGGAAACAATCAAGTTAAAGTGCTTATACAAGACAAGATAAGAGTTTTATCCCCTAGAGAATACCTAAGGCTTCAAGGCTTTGATGATAGCTACAAGATAGTTGTTAGTAACTCCCAGATGTATAAGCAAGCAGGAAATGCAATGAGCTTAAATGTGCTTACTATGGTTTTAGAAAGTATTAAAGAGGCTCATAAAGGTGTCTAGGAAGCTCTACAATCAACAAACGCTTCTTAGATGATAAATGATAGCCTTAAAGGGTTAAAAGCTCTCTAAGGCTCTGCAAATGATTTTAAAAGGATATATGATGATGATGACACTGGAAGAAAAGATAAAGATAATTACTGCTTACCATAACAAAGAGACAGTAGAACGTCTTTATGAATATGATGGAGTAGAGGTGTGGCAACCAGTAGGTTTAGATGCTTGGAACTTTGAATTAGGTCGGTATCGTATTAAACCTAACTCTGCACCTAAGTTTAAAGTAGGAGACGTATTAGTAGACAAAACTGAAGAAGGTAAAGCTAATCCAGCACTATATAAATGTACAGAAATAAGTAACGACTGGTACTACTTCGATGGTGGAGTTGGAAGAAGTAAAAAGTTTGCCCATAGTAACTTCATAGATATAAACGAAGTGCTATGGTTCTTTACTGGGGTAACTCCAGATAACGCTAATAAATTACTTAATACGACTATGACAACAATACCAGATATTCAAGAATACTATAAAGGACAGATAACAGATATTACACCTATGTACTCTATAGGATTTAGATTACCTATCAATAATAAGGAGACAGACAAATGACAACAGAAGAAAAGATAGAGCTTATCACAGCCTATGCTGAGGGTAAAATCGTGGATGCCTACGATACCATTTTTCAACGCTGGTTTGCAAAAGGCACGGATACTTGGGATTTTGATAGAGAGGAATACAGAATAAGACCCAACTCTGCACCCAAGTTTAAAGTGGGAGATAGATTAGTTTATAAATCAGACGAAGGTTATACAGACATTGAAGTATATGAGGTCACTGAAGCAACACAAGAGTTTTACAGGCTAGATGATATGGTAAATAAAACTCCTGAATATGTAGAGAAAGAGTTTATCAATGAACGAGATGTATTGTGGTGTTTTAATATTTACGATTATGTCTCTAAAAGATACTCTATATGCCTATTTAGAAAGACTATACCTGAAATGGATAAAGAGTTTGCAGCTAATCACGATACGCTTATGTGGAAGCCTATATATGCTCTTGGATTTAAACTAAAGGAGAACTAATGAGACCAAGATTTAGAGTTTGGGATAAAGAAGAAAAGAAAATGATATATGATGCAGAGCATACCTATGATAGCTATCCTGTTGATATATCCTCTTTTGGAATGATACTAGATTTACCTAACCTTTATGATGTTATGCAATACACAGGTATAAAGGATATTCATAGCAATAGGGTATTTGAGAGAGATATCGTAAGCTTTAGCACATTAAATGGCACAGAGCTTATAGGAGAAGTTAAATACTATGAGGATGGTGCAAGCTTTTTAATAACAGCTGAAGGGCGATATGCAGAATATCTTAATAATGTTTGTGATTTAGAAGTCTTAGGCAACGTCCATCAAAACAAGGAGTTACTCGATGCATAGCTTAAAAACACTTCAAAAATGGCTAGTTTTTCTTATATTCAGTCCTCTTTTCATTATCTCGTTTGTCCTTTACTTTGGACTATTAATCCCTCTGCTTGTAGTATGTATGCCAAAAGCAGTGTTGTCACGTATAAAAGAAGCACCAGAACCTTTTATGGAGTTTTGGGAAAACATTTATAACAGTGTGTGCTGGTATTACGAGAGGAGAGATAATGACTAACTTTAAACAAGAGACATTAGAGCTCATAGGAGACCATAAGATAGATGAATACAAGCTTGAATACGCAAGAGATTGGTATCTCTCTACTATTACCAGCTACAAAGGTAAGGGAGAAATCCCTTGGGATGGGATACAAAAAAGTATGCTTAACTATAATAAAGGCTATGGCTCGCAATACTGGAAAGGTTGGATAACCTTTAAAGATACCTCTGATTGGCTAGAGCGAGAGGAGTATGATGGCTCTGAGTGGTGGTCTTGGAGAAGAAGACCTAGTTTAAAACAAGAGGAGAGACAACTAGATGATAAAAATATATGAAGTCAGGATAATCAAAGATGACAGAACCTGCTTTCATCAATGCTTCTTTGATGAGAAGCTAGCAGAGTTTGAAGCAAATCAGCAAAACGAAAGAGCTATCAAAGAGAACGATACAGCCTTTTTCTTTGTTAAGCCTCACGTTGTAAAGGACAGCTATGACAAAGAATTACGAAGTTTATAGCTTTGATAGGAGCTTGAATGAAGCTAAGACAATAGCTGTATATGCATCACGTGTGGTTGCTTTTGCTAGAGTTAAAGAGCTTAACGATGCCCTTAAACCTAAAGAGAGAAGATATAAGGGCTACTACATAAAGGAGGTTTAAATGGACTTTAGAGACAAGGTATCAGGGATTGTAACAGACATAGCCACAACTCTAATAAAGAAAAATGAGAGCTATGGCAACTCTGCATTTGAGCCTGTGCGAATATTTAGCAAGGCTGATGAGCTAGAGGGTCTTAGAGTGCGTATAGATGACAAGCTAAGCCGTATAGCAAAAGGCAATGAAAGCTATAACGAAGATACTATAACTGACCTTATAGGCTATCTAATACTACTAAAAATAAAGGAGAGTGAAAAGTGATAAAAGGCAGCAAACAAAAGAGGATACTTGACTGGGCTTTAACAAGTGGAGACAGGACTGAGTTTAACGTTAGGGATGTAACTATGACCCTTACAGACATCTCTTCAGACTTTATGGCTAGTTATAGAGCTAACAATATGTCTGAGATGATTTATGAATACTGCTCTTACGTCTTTTGGCTAAGGGTGTTTCAAGCTAGGTTAATCTCAACATTTTACGGAGATGACTACATAGAGCATAGAGCTAACGTAGCCTACATAAATGATATGACTAATCAAGGGTTTCTAATGCTTGAGCTATTAAGCAAGGTAATCCCTGTTGGTAATGTAGATTTAAATATGGCTATGGAGTATCTCATTCGTGCCTATGAAGAAGGCAGAGACAAAGAGCAGTGCAAAGAGGACATAAAGGAGCTTATCTTTGGCGAGGAGATTATTAAAGAAAAATGATAAAACACTTATCATAGACGCAGATAGCTTGCTCTATGAGGCTGCTAGCGTTAATGAGAGCACCTTTGACTTCTCAGAGGATAACCAAGTAGTAGTCCTAGATGAAGAGGGAGCAAGAAAGAGTTTAGATGAAGCAATAGAGAAGCTAAAGGATAACACCAAATGCTCTAAGACACAGCTTTATCTTACAGGTAAAACCAACTTTAGGTATGACATCTTACCAACCTACAAACACAACAGAAAAGACCTACCAAAACCACAGCTCTTACCAATGCTAAAAGAGTATGCAGTAACCAAGTATGGTGCAAAGATAACCACTAAGATAGAAGCAGATGACGCCTGCTCTATACACCTTAGCAATGACCCAATAAATAACATCTTAGCTCATATAGACAAAGACCTAAACCAAGTTGAAGGAGAACACTACAACTGGCGTAAGGACTTAAGGTATGAGCTTAGCTACGCTCAAGGACAGCGCGTGTTTTTTACACAAGTGCTTACAGGAGATAGCACAGATGGTTATGGTGGGTGTAAAGGCATAGGTAAGAAAAAGGCTGAAGAAATCCTAAACGAATACCTAAAGTGGTCTATAAGCTTAGAAGGTAACAAGATAGTAAAGAAAGCACTACCTTGTAAAGATATTTGGGAGGCTATTCTCTCTTGGTATATGAAGCCTTACTATGACAAGTGTGAGGGCGACATAGATAATTACTTTATGTATGCCAATGATGATGCAATAGTCCAAGCTAGAGTAGCAAGGATGTTAAGAGTTGATGAGTTTAAAGGTGGTAAGCCTATTCTTTGGAGCTATGAACCACTTAATATTGACCTTAGAAACGCACATTTACCCACCCTTTAGAAACCCCCTAAAATAGGGCATTTGAAATCACACGCCACTTATAGGAGAAAAACACATTCTCCAAGGGGGGTAAGGGGGGTTATAGATTATCTTAAAGGAGAGTTATGGCTATACCTATAAGCATAGACCACGAGAGATTAATACTAGCTTTAAATGAAGCTTATCCTAGATTATCCATAAGAAACTCTAAGAGCCTTGACTTTAACCTAACTAAGAAAGAACTTTACTTTAAGCTAGGACAAAGAAGTGTTATAGACTTTTTAATAGATGAACTAGAGAAACTTAAACAAAGGAGAGATTAACTGATGAAACAGATTAACAAGATACCAACAAAGGAGGACAGATAATATGTGCGGAGGCGGAAAACACAGGTCACCAGACCCACAACCAGCACCACCACCAGCTGCTCCAGCAGAGACAGCTGAGTTAAAGGTAGGGGATAGTGACGATACAAAGAACCAAAGAAAGAAACGCAAGGGTAGCTCAAGGCTTACCATACCAATCCAAAAGACAACTGATAGCTCCACAGGCTTAAACGTAATGAGCTAGAGGGGGTTAAATGGTAGAGGTAACATCTCTAGCTACAAGATACAAACAGCTAGAAAATAAACGCAGTAGTGTCCTAGAGAGAGCAAGAGAGTGTGCTAAGCTAACTATACCTTCATTACTACCTCCTGATGGTAGTGACGAGCAAACAAAGCTTTATAAACCCTTTCAATCACAAGGAGCTAGAGGTGTTAATACATTAGCTTCAAAGCTTATGCTAACGCTATTACCACCAAATAGCCCCTTCTTTAGATTTACTATTGACCCTAGCTTAATCCAAGAGGGCTCTAAGAGTGAAGATGTAGAAGCTACATTATCACAGATGGAGAGTGTGCTTGTAAATCACATTGAAGCTAGTGGAGAGAGGGTGCAAATCTTTCAATTCTTAAGGCTATTAATCATTACAGGTAACGCCCTTTTATACTTCCCTAGTGACGTTAAAGGCGCATCCCTTAAGATTTATAGACTAGACCAATACGTTTGTCAAAGAGACCCCTTAGGCAATCTACTAGAGTTTCTGATAAAAGAGCAGATAGCCCCTATGGCTATTACTGATGAAACTATCAGAAACGCAGTACTAGCTAAGACAAAGCAACTAGAAAGCTCAAAGAACTATGTGGAGCTTTATACAAGGGTATATCTTGATAAGGACAAAGACAAGTGGATAACAGCTCAAGAAGTAAGTGGCTTTAGCTTACCTGAAGCTGATGGAGAGTTTGAGAAAGATGAGCTACCTTATCTAGCTCTTAGGTGGTCTGCACTGCCTAATGAGAACTATGGTAGAAGTTATGTAGATGAAGTCATAGGAGACTTAAGGAGCTTAGAGGGCTTATCTCAAGCAAGGCTAGAAGCTAGCAGTGCAAGTGCTAAGGTATTATTCTTTGTAGCACCTAATGGCACAACTAGAAGCGTTGATATAGCAAATGCTGAGAACCTAGAGGTGCTTGAAGGTAATGCAGAAGATGTTAGTGTGCTTCAAGTAAATAAGAACGCAGACATTGCAACCATAAGAGAGAGCGTTAATGACCTTAAGCAAGACCTAGCATTTCACTTTATGATGAATTCTAGCATACAAAGGCAGGCTGAAAGAGTAACAGCTGAAGAGATAAGGACAATGGCAAGTGAGCTTGAAGAGAGCTTAGGTGGTACGTATAGCGTGTTATCTCAGGAGTTTCAACTCCCTTACATAAAGCTAAAGATACAAAAGCTAAGAGAGAGTGGAGCATTCCCTGAAGGTAGTGAGAATATAGAACCACTTATTACAACAGGCTTAGAGGGCTTAGGTAGAGGACAAGACTATAACAAGATTATAACCTTTATGCAAACAGCTAGCACCTTAGCACCACAAGCAGCTTCTATGCTTAACTATGAGTACGTACTAAAGAGCCTAGCTACATCGCTTGGCATAAAAGATACTGACATACTCTTGGATGCTGACACCATAGCACAGCAACAACAACAAGCTCAGCAACAAGAGCTTATGAGTAAAGCTACTCCAAACCTAGTGAGTGGCATTAGTAAAGCTATGACAGACCCAAGTGTAATGCAACAAATGACACAAACGCAACAAGGAGATATAAATGGCTAAGAATACTAGCAAGAACGAACAAGAGAACAATGAGAACCTAGAGCAAGCTAAACCTAACACTGACAGTCTAGCAGTAGAAGCTAAGGGCTTTAGTGAGAGTGAAGAGTTTAAGGTAGGCAAGGCTAATCCAGTGGAGAACACTGATGATACTCAGGTAATCATTAGATTTTAAGGAGGAGTAATGAGTGATAACATTATTGGTAACGAGGTGGATACTAACGTTGAGACTGGCACTGAGCCAAGCAAAACAGAGATACCTTCTCAAACAGCTAGTGCTAAGACCATTGACAACGGACAAGATGCTGGTCTTAAAATCACAACAGATAAACCACAAGATACTCCTAAACAGACTTATGACCCTAGCGAAGACTTCGACTACTCAAAGTACGAGAACGAACTAAGATATACAGGCGATATTGGAGAGGCATCACGCAAGGAGCTATATAAGAGTTTCCCTAAGAACCTAGTGGATAACTATATAGAAAACCTAAAGGTAGCCTCAGCTTACGTAACAGAACAAGCAGCCAATCAAGCCTATAACTTAGTTGGTGGTAAGCAGGGCTATACAGATATGATAGCTTGGGCTAGCGAGAACCTCACAGAAGATGAGATAGAGGACTATAACGAGGCTATAAATAGTGGCAACCAAAGAAGAATGAATGCTGCCATTAAGGGCTTGTATGCAAGAAAGAGCCTAAATAGCACAAGTAAGCCTAAGCTAACTATGGGAGAGACAAGTAGCGGAGGTCTTAGAAACGATACATTTCTAACACGTAGAGACTACGCCAATGCAATCTCTGATGAGAGGTATAACAAAAGCCCTCAATACAGAGCAGAAGTAGATGAAAAGCTAGCCAATACTTTAAGGCTTGGTGGCTTCAAACAACAATAACAACAAGGAGAACATAGATGGATAAAGCAACAGCTTTAAATAGTGGTAGCAAGAACGGCTCATTTAGTGGCTTGGAGGCTAATGATAGAGAGCTTCTAGTAGAAAAGGTAACTGGAGAAATCCTATCTAGCTTTGAGAAAAACGTAGCTATGGAGGGTAAGTACCAACGTAAAGAGATAAATGGTGCTAAATCATTACGCTTCGAGCACATTGGTGGCATAGGTGCTTACTACCATAACGCAGGCGAGCATATCAAAGGCTCAGAGGTAGCTCACGATAAATCAGAGCTTACTCTTGATAGACCTCTTGTAAGCTCATTCTTCACTGATGATTTCAATGAAAGTATGTTGCATTACGATGCACGTAAAGAATATACAAAGAAGATGGGAGAAGTCCTAGCTCAAAAGTATGACCGCAACATTCAGATGAAGTTTATCACAGCAGCTCGTCTAAAGAACGTTATGGACGAGTATGATGGAGGCTCTGTAATAGTTGATACAAACCTAGCTAACGCTGACCTTGCTACAAGAGTTAATGCATTTGCTAAAGCTTTGATAGCTGCTAAGAAAGAGCTAATCAAAAAGAACGTTACAGGAGAAATCTTTGCTGTTACAAGCCCTGATACATACTTCGAGATTATCGAAAATAGAGCCTTACTAAACAAAGACTATGGCAATGTAGGCGATTATGCAGAAGGTACTGTGTTTAAGATTGGCGGTATCCCACTAACTTACCATAACTACCTACCAAACGTTGATGCAACAAAACCAGCTAATAAAGAGTTTTACGATGAGTATCACGGTATTAACTGCGAGGGTACTATCGCCTTTGTAGGCACTAATGAAGCAGTTGGTGTATTAAAAGGCGGAGACATCACTACTAAGATATGGGATGATGATGGCAGAATGGGTACTTGGACTAGAGCAAGCCTAGCTTGTGGTATGGGTGTATTAAGACCTGAATGTGCTGTTGAGATACGCAAAGCAGCATTACCAGCTAACTGGGCTCAAGTAATCCACGATAAGAATAGAGTAGGAGCAGGCAAGCTCCCAACAGGCTCATTCGCATAACATAGGGGGGCGTTATGCTCCCCTTTTTGTCAAAAATAAAATAAGGAGAAATAATGCCAAACGATAGAATAAAGGACGCAGTAAATACAATATTGTTAAGCGTAGGTCAAGAGATGCTAGAGGATATGAATGACCCTAGTGCTTTAATGGCTAAACGTATGCTTCAAAATGCAATAGATGAGTTACCTTACACTAATGATGACTTTGCTTATAATGACATAAACACACTTAATAGTATGCCAATAGAGGTCTATAACTTAGTTGTAGCAGTTGCAGGTCGTAAGTTTCAAACAAATGTAGTATCAAGTGAAGTCTTACATGAATTTACCGCAGAGGATGAAGCATATAATAAACGAGCTATCATAAGAAAGAAGCTAATACCTAAGAACATCCAAGCAGAAGTTGATACAGAGCTAAGCGAGCTTTACAGCTTTAGCAGCCTTGTGCCTAAGAGCTTAAAGCAAAACCTAGCACTCATCAAGCTTGAAGCTATACTCTTTGCTAAGGTAGATGAATACCCACTAAGCATTGAGAGTGTAGAGCAAAGCTATCAAGACTTTAAGAAGAGGCTCATAACAAGAAGAGAAGTACCTATGGAGGTGCTAGAAGCCACAGCTAAAGAGCTCTTTGCAATCTATGGCTTTAGTAATGTAATCCCAACAGACCTAAGTAACTCTAGTAATATAACACAAACCCTAAGGGTCATAGCTAGTTATAACTTTCAAAAGTCTATCCTAAGCCCTGATGATTATGTTATATCAGATGCTGAAAAGAACCAAAATGAGCTTGATTTACGCTTAGCAATAATAGCAAATAGATTGTATCCACCTGAGCTTTATGCAAAAGTTACAGATGAGTTTATAGCTACCTATGGCTATACACAAAGTGAGTTTAACTCTGTCATAAACGACTACATCCTTAACAAGACTATGTTTAGACTTCAAAGCATTCTTATACCAAGTGAGGCTCAAAGACCTATCACAACTGAGGATATGGATAATGCAGAAGCTAGCCTAATAACAAACCTAATAGCTCCTAAAGCACTCTATAACAGAGCCTTAAGAGAGGTTAAGATTGAGCTAGGCATTGAAGAGGGTGTAGAAGATAGTGAGATACCTGAGGCAGTATTTAGCTATGCAAGATATAAAGCAAGCTTCTTACATCAGCCAACAGCTATTATTAGCCCTAGAAAGTACGTACTAGATGAGATGATGATTATAAGAGCTAAAGCCCTAGCAGGTCAAAGCTTAGCTCCACTATCCTTTATGAACTCCAAGAGTGTCTCTAGGATACTTGATAAGGAGAACAATCCTGAAGCTGTCACATCTAGCGTAAGACCTAAATACAGACTAAAGGTAACAAATGCAAACACTAATAACTAAACACTACGCAGGGCTTTTTAATGGTATGAGCCAGCAAGCCCCTACGCTTAGGCTTGAGACGCAAGGCAACTACCAAGAAAATGCCATAAGCTCATTAGTTTATGGACTATGCCAAAGACCTCCTGTGAGTATCATTAGCTCAGGTCTAGGTTACGCTAAACCCTTTTGGCATACGATAAACAGAGACGAAGATGAGCGATACATCATAAAGCTTGATGCTAAGGGAGACCTCAAGGTTATGAACCTAAAGGGGTTTGAGTATCCAGTAGAAGGTGTAACACAGCATCAAAACTACATAACAACAAAGTCTCCACAAAATGATATAGCTATGACAACCATAGGAGACTACACCTTTATTGTTAATAAACGTAGAGTTGTAAGGATGAAGCAAGTTGTAGATAGCTTTACCTCTAACTCTGATATGTCAGCTATGGTAAAGCTATCCATTAATGCTAGGCTAGATATGACCCACACGTACTACATAAAGGTAGATGGAGTTACTCTAGCAACCTATACGCACGTAGATGGTAAAAAGAGAGATACTGGAGAGGCAGAGACACTTGATGATATAGCTCAAGAGCTTAGAGACCAAATCAACGCTCGTACAGGCTTCTCTGCTACTCAGCCAAACATCCCTTTTGAAAATGGCAGACCTACCTTTTACTTTAGAAAGGTGGATGGTACAGCCTTTACACTAGAAGTAGATGGGTGGATGGAGCAGTCTATATCAGGAGGCAATACAACTAATCTTTCAGAGTATGATAAGAGAGCTATCATCTATGTAAGTAAAGGTGTGGCAGAGCAGAATTACAGGGTTGTCCTTACTAAAAGAGGCACCACAGTCAATGCCTCGTATCAATCAGGTAATACCAATCAAGGTAGCACTTATAGAACAGAGACAATAGCAGCTAATCTTGCAAGTCAGATAAACGCAGGAGCTGGAGGGATATTTGAGACGTCATTAAACGGAGCTGTTATAGAAGTTTGGGCTAAGGATAAGTCAGACTTTACCATAGAGGTTGGAGATAGTTGGGGAGATGCAGCCCTTAAAGCCTTTAAAGGTAGAGCGCAAGCATTTAATGCCTTGCCTCCAAAAGCTCCTGATGGCTTTGTGCTTCAGATAGTAGGTAAGACAGATAGTGATGAGGGTACATACTGGGTAAGATATGAAAAGAGCTATCTAAAAGAAGGTAAGAAGATAGCTTCAACTGGTGTATGGAAAGAGTATAGAGAGCCTAATGGTTACCATAAGTTTGATAACTCTACTATGCCCCTTCAGCTAATAAGAAAGCAAGACATAGCTAGATATAGAAGTGAGAACAATCCTCTTGGTCTTTACTTTGCACTTGAGTATTGTCTTTGGTCTGATAGAGCTGTGGGAGATGAGAACTCTAACCCAAATCCAAGCTTTGTAGATAATACAATCAATGATATATTCTTATTCTCTAATAGGCTTGGCATACTAAGCGGACAATCAGTTAGCCTTACGAAGGTTGGAGACTTCTTTAACTTCTTTGCAGGTACTGTTACAGATGCTCTTGATGACGCTCCAATAGATGTAGATGTGCCTTCAACTTCTGTAACAACGCTTTACTATGCAAAGGCAAGTAGAGATAACCTTATGATATTTGGAGACGACCAGCAGTTTATCCTAAATAGCGGTAATGACCCCCTTTCATCAAAGACTATAAACGTAGCGCCAATACTATCCTATCCATTTGATGGCTCTGTAAGACCTGTAAGCTTAGGACAGATGACATACTTCATCTCTCCAAGAGGAAATGGTGTAAGCCTAAGAGAGTACTTCATACAAAACGATGGTATGATTAATGATGCTCCTAGTGTCACAGACCACGTGCCTGACCTTCTTAAATCAAGTAGCAACTACCTTGTAACAGGTATGCCTAACGAAGACATCTTATTCGTAAGCGACTACTCAAGCAAGCTCTATGTCTATAAGTATGCTTGGAGTGGAGATAAGAAAACCCAAAGCTCTTGGAGTGTATGGACGTTTGCTAAGAGTGTAGCTGGAATATTTTGCTTTGATAATAAGCTCTATATTGCCTTTGGAGATGGAGTATTAGGTAAGATAGACTTAGGCTTAGTTGGCTCAGACTATGAGTGTGTAGATTTTGATAAGCCTTTTAGTGCTATGAAAGAGGACGCTAGAGAAATCCTAGCTATCCCTAATGTCATTATGAGAAAGTATTACGATGGCTCTGAGATAACCTCTAGCACTCCTCAAAATGACTTACAAAATGCTATTGCAGGTGGCTTGCACTATGGCTATAAGTACTCATTTAAGTATCACTTCTCGCCAATCTTTCTTAAATTTACTAATGACGTAGTAGGCTCAATAGATGGTAGAACACTGCTTAGAAGGGCTACCATATATTTAGCTAAGGCTGCTAATGTCTATGTAAGCATAAGAGATTACTCATTTGATAAAGAGAAGCTAAGGTACTTTTGGGATAACCTAACAAGCACAGCACGTCCTAGTATCTATAAACGAACCTTCATACTTCGTGGAGAAGCTAAGGATAATAAGCTTTGCATAGAGAGTGCTGGCATTAAGCCTATATACATTCAATCAGTCTCCTTTGAAATCCTAACCTCACTAATAGATAAGCCACTATGATAAGAACACTTACATATAAGCCTTGCTATTGGGATGTAGTAAAGGAGCTTAAGATTTGCAAGCGTGAGAGAGATGAGCTTAAGGCACAAAGCGATATTAGCCCTAAGCAAGCTCTAAAGGATAGCCTAGATAGCTCAATAGTTGCTTGGCTACTCCTTGATGAGAGCGAGAAGTGTATAGGTGCAGGTGGAGTTGCTAAAGACCCTAAGGATGAGAAGGCAGGCGTAGTGTGGGTGCTATGTAGTGATGAGTTATTTAATAAGCACCTCTTTAGCTCTAATTCGTTTTGTTATGATGGCTTAGCTTACTGCTTCTTTAAACTAGGTCTTACAAGAGTTTATAACTATGTGAGCCTAAAGAACAAGCCCTCTATAAAGTGGCTTAAGAGCTTAGGCTTTAGCTTTGATAAAGAGTATGTAACCTTTAAGGATAAAGAGACACTCTTTGTTAAGTTTCATTTAGATAAAGGAGATTTTTAATATGTGTTATATGATAGCTATACCAATAGCAATGGCAGCTATCTCAGCAGCAGCTACCGCCTATCAAACAGTAGAGCAAAACAAAGCTCAGAACAAGGCGATAGACGCAGAGGTAAAGCAACAAGAAAGCAATATGATGGCTCAGCAAGTAGCCTTACAAGAGCAGAACCAACAAATATCAGATAAGGCAGCAGTCGAACGGCAAAAGAGACAGGCTGAGGCTTTAAGAGAGAGGTCAAGACTAAGGGTTGAAAGTGGAGGCTTAGTAGGCAACTCCATAGATGCAATCTTTAATGCTTCAAGGTTTAATGAGAACCAAGACCTAAGTGTGATAAATCAAAATGAAGAGAACGAACACGCTCAGAATGCTAGAGAGTATGAGAGACTATCTAGCCAATATACAAGTGGTGTTAAGAGCCTTCAGTCTCAATACAAGAAACACGGAGCTAGCCACCTAGAAGCAGCCCTAGCAGGAGCTGTGGGAGGCTTGCAGATGTATAGCACAGTATATGGAGCTATGAACCAATCAGGGATGATGAACCAAAGTACTCAGACAAATCAAACAGGTGGTACAACCCCTATGGAGACATCCAATGCTACAAAGGCAGGAGCTACCACCACTCAGCAAAAGAACCTGATGATTAAAAGAAGCCCTTATGCTACAAACTTCAAATCTAACTGGGGGTAATAAATGAGAATAGAGAACTCTAGGATAGCTGTAAGGAGAGTTGAAACCCCTATGCTATCTCGTAACTCATCAGCACCAAACGTTGTAGCTCAGCCTATAAATATGTATGTGCCTACTGATTTAAGTCTTAACTCTGACGTGCAGAGTGCTAGACAAAACGCTAGGATAGGCGGACTACTAAGAGAGCTTGCAGGTAACACTGTAAGGATAGCTGGAGCTAAATATCAAGAGAACGTTAAAGAAGATACCTTAAGGGGTATGCAAGACGCTAACGAAAGACTTGAGATGGATAGCTCTAGGGTTGGTGGCTTCTTGCACTCTGAAGAGGCTTATAAGAGAGGTTACAGGGCTACTGAAGATGAAGCTAGAGCTATTGATTTAAAGACCCAATTCTTAGAACAGCTAAAGCAAAATAACTACTTCTTAGATGACCCAAACCCTAGAGCAAGGACAGATGCCCTCTATAAAGAAACCTATCAAAACGTCTTTAATGAAGAGTATATGAACTCTAATGAGCGTAATGGAGCTATGAGTGAGAGTGGCATCCTTATGGCTAAACAGGCACTCCTAGAGGGAGAAGAAGCCTATAACAAAGCATACATAGAGGATAGAAAGACAAAGCTTTTAAACTCTACTAGCACATTAGTTAATTACTACGTTGATAGTATGTTTGATAAAGGGGAGCTAAACCCTATGTCTTTTCAAGAGACTATGAACTCAATCTCAGCTCAAACAAGAGAGAGCGAAGGAGGCTCTTGGCTTAGTCCCAATGAGTTAGCTACCTTTGTAGTTAGTAGAGCAGGAGACAAGATGTTAGCCTCTGTAAATGAGGGTAACTTCAAGAAAGCTGATGCAATCCTTTATAGCCTAAGAGGACTTAGGGGTGCTGATGGCAATCTACTTTATGACACAGTAGTTGGTAGTAACCCTAAGACTGGAGCTATCTCTATGCCTTACAAGGATATGATGGATAACCTAGAGGCTCAAAGCATTAAGGCTAAAGAGGAGTATAGAAAAGAGCAAGAGGCTTTACTTAAGAAAGCTCAAGAAAAGAATGCAGCTAATATGTGGATGCAGGCTTATACTTATGACACGTTAGATGAGGCAAGTAAAGTCAAATATGCTAAATCCCTCCCTTATATGGTAGCTCAGGCAGTCCAAAGCGGAGCAATAAATGGCGAGGATGGAGCAAGGCTTATGAAGTTTGGTGTTAGCCTTAGTCAAAACGCTGGCTTTGCAGAGACAACAAATACTGAGGCTTATACAAGGTTACTAAGAAAAAATCAAACAGGTAATCTAAGCTTTGATGATGTTGAGGCTAACAAAGCATATCTTACAAAAACTGATTACACAAGCTTAGTAAAGAGCATAGGCGATACAGAGACAAGCTTAAAGAGCATAGGCTTAGGTAACAATACAGCTGAGTGGAAAGCTCTTATGTCAGGCAAAGAAGCCTTAAATGACCGTATAGGTAAAACTACATTAGATAAGCTTAATCAAAATATGAGAGGGGATGCTACAAAGGCTCTTCAGCTAGTAGATAGAGAGGTTACTAAGTTTATCTATAAGGCTCAACAAGAGCAAAGAAAAGTGAGTGTGCCTGAGATAAATGACTTCTTAGATGACCTAACTGATAGGGTTATAGATGATGATACTGGACTTATAAGACCTGAATATATAGGAAGAGAGACAACTAAAAAGGATAAAGCAAATGGAGGTAAAACACAATCTATCAGAAGTGGCAGATTTGACAACACTAAATCTACCGACCAAAGAGGCACAGGAGATGACCTCGACGAAAGCTTCTTCACTAGATGATGTGGGAGGGCTAACTAAAGAAGCTTCTATGCCTAGCCCTATGCAGATAAGAAAGAAGCTAGGCATCTCTATTGAGAATACTCCCACCCCTGATTATCCCTTAAACGAACAAGGTAAAGTAGCAGACCCCTTTAGCATAAGCTCGCCTGATGATGCTTACGTGCTTTATAAAAAGGGGCTACTAGATAAAGAGGGGGCTTATATGGCAAGGGCAGGATATAACTTTAGAAACAAAGGACTGCTTGAGCTTAGCCCTGAAGATGCCAACACCCTTTATAACTCAGGACGTATGACTGAGCTTGATGCTACTAGATATGAAGAGTATCACTCAAATAAGCTTAGATATTATCTAGCTGAGGTTGGCTATAACGCTATGGGTGGAGCACTTGATGCCATTGAGAACACTAAAGACCTAGCAGTAGATAGCATAAAGGGTCTTTCAAGACTACCTGATAGGGCTAAGATTTGGGCTGATGATGTATGGAGTGGTAAGAACTTAGGGGATATGATAGAGCACCAAAAGTCTCTTTACCCTGATGACCCAAACGAAAAGGACATCATAGACTTCTCTAAGATACTCCCAAAAGATAAAGATAGCTTTGGAGAGGCTATGAGAACCCTATCTCAATTCTTAATCCCATATACTGGTGTAGCTAAAGCAGGAGCTTTTGCAAATACTATTAAAAACCCAGCACTACTTGGTATGGCAAGAGGTGCAGTAGTAGATTTTACAGCCTTTGATGGTAAAGATACTAAGGTTAGTGACCTAGTAAAAGATACCCCTCTTGATAATGCCATAGCTGAAGCTTTAAGAGCTAAAGAGGGAGATAGTGCAGTGCTACTTAGAACTAAGCAGACCATAGAGAACTTAGGACTTGGTGCATTTGCAGAGAGTATCTTTAAAGTTATAGGTGGTATTAAGAAATCAGCTGTCCTAAAAGCTAATGGCTCAGGAGCTATCTATGAAAAAGAGATAGAAAAAGCTATTGATAGCACAGGTTTAAAAGCACCTAAAGAGACCCCTAAAGTTACCCCTAAGAGTGAAAAAGAGGCTAAGAGCCTACAAGAAGCCATAGATACCAAAAGGGAAGCTAAGCTTATGGGTAAAGAGGCTGAGCCTACTAAGGTAGAAATAGAGCAACCTAAGAGTGTAGCAGATAAGCTTATAACAAAAGAGGACGTAGTAAGTCACGTTGATGAGCTAGAGGCTAACCTAAACAAAGCTAAGGTAACCCATAAAGAAGTTGAAGAAATCTCTAACACCTATGATGTTGATATGGACTTTGTTAAGAACGCTTATAAGGGCGTGCAAAACATCAACGCTAAGGTTGTAGCCATTGGCAGAACTCTAAATGACTTTGGTAAGGACTTGTTTGAGGGTATCAAAAGCTACAAAGAAAGAGGAGCTTCAGACATTGCAGAGGCTACTGAGTTATACACTAAGATGCTTCAGCACGGACGTATGCAAGATATGTTTAAAGGCATAAGCTCTGAGATAGGTAGAGGCTTGAACGCTCATAAGCTATTAAATAAACCTATAAGACTAAAAGACTTACCAACAGAGGAGCTACAAGCAAACGTAGATAGCTTAGGGGGCTTAGCTCAGATAAACAAAGAGCTTGACCTCTTTGCCAAAAGATATGAGATGAGTGTTAAAGAGGGAGCTGCTGTTACTAGAAGGGCGTCTCGTGGAGGCTCTTGGTATGATGTAGTTATGGGTATGGGTCAAGGAGCTATGCTCTCAAGTCCTCAGACACACATAAAGAACGTGCTAGGCAACCTTACAATGATAGGCTTAAGAGAGATAGAACACCTTACAGCTCTAGCAGGTAGGTCTATTGCAGACAAAGACCTTAAGCATTTTAAAGAGTATTACTACAAGTGGGCTGGGTTTGTGGCAGGTGCTAAAGATAGCCTAAAGCTTGCTAAGTATTCTAAAGATGGTAAGAACGGAAATGCCATAAAAGCCTTTCTAAATAACAGACCTATATTAGATGTAGGAGAGAAGTGGAACGAAGCACTCACAGCTAATGTTAGAGGTGTCTTTGGCAAGATGTTTGATGAAGAAGGTAGGCTCATACCAAAAGAGCAAAGAGTAGCAAGTGATGTAAAAGACTATGTCTCAGACCTAACCTATAACTTTATCTTTAGGGCTCTTACTGGAGTTGATGAGGTCTTTAAAAACATATCTTATAAGGGAGAGTTATATAGACAAGCTGCTGAGACTATGAACGAGCAAGGGCTTAAGTTTGGCTCTAAGATGGAGCAGGCTGAGTTTATCAGCAACTTTGTAAATAACCCTACTACTAAGCAGTATCAAAGAGCAATAGATATGGCTAGAAGGGCTACATTTACTACTCCTACATCTGTATCTAATCCTTTTGACAAACTCACACAGCCTGTATATCACGCACTAGCTAATGGCTCATTAGGTATTAACCAACCTTTAAGATGGCTACAAGATATGTCTAATAGCCCTAATATAGTTATGAAAACAGCTGCTAGATTAGTAGTGCCTTTTAGAACAACTCCAGCAAACATTACAAAAGAGATGTTAAGACGCATACCTCCATTTACCTTCTTTAGTAGGGAGTGGCTAGGAGACTTTGCAGCAGGAGGCACTAGAAGGGCTATGGCTATATCACAAGTAGTTGTTAGCTCTATGATTATAGGGGCTATATGGGAGCTATATAGAAATGGCATCATCTTATCAGCAACAGATACAAAGCAAAGCAAGGCTTTAGGTTTAGCAAACATACCTGAAAACAGCATCATAGTAGGAGATAGAGCTTATAGCTTCGAAGGACTTGACCCACTTTCATCAAACATAGCCTTAGTATCTAATGTGCTTAGTGCTTGGGATAAGGTTGAGAGTGACCCAGAGCAAGACGAGAGCTTCTTAGCAGCTCTAACAGGTGCATTTATTAAGACAGCGACAAACAAGTCTTATATGAAAGGTGCTAAGGACTTCATAGAGTTGTTTTCAGACCCTAACGAAGAGAAGGGACAAAAGGTAGTTAAGTGGTCTTATAACCTCTTAGGTGCTCGTGTGCCTTATAGTGCTTTAAATAGAAGGATAAGGGAGTATTGGTTAGATGAAAGTAAGACAGAGAAACAAAAGTTTCGTGACTATATAACAGCTAGCCTACCTTTTGGAGAGATGCCAAAAGCTCTTAACCTCTTTGGAGAGCCAAGCCCTAAGGCTGAGCGAATGTTTTTAGGTGTTACAAATACAGCTACCTTTGATAGAAGCTCTATCGAGTATGAACTAGCAAGCTTAGGCGTAGGCACTGACCCATTAAAGGGAAATACTATGGAGTTTAATGGTGTAAAGCTACCAATAGAGGCAGCTGATAAAACCATCATAAGAGGCATAGTAAAAGAGCTAGGACTTAAAGAGAAGCTTATAGATGTTATGAATAACCCTAGCTACCAAGCTTTAGCTCTTGATAGCGACAAGGCTGCTTTCTTGCAAGATATTATCACAACTTTTTACTCTAGTGCTAAACAGATTTATATAACTAGAGAAGAAGAGAAACTAGACAAAGTTAAAGAGAGACTAGAAAAGGATATGCAGACAAGGTTTGACCCTGCACTTGCAAATGAAGCTAACAGACAACAACCACTATGGATGTTAAGGAGAGGCAATGATTGATGAAGTCTTTAGGAAAAATAAGACTACACAAAAGATAGCAGATGCAGAAGAGAGGTTTCTTAAAATCTCTCCAATGCCTGATGGAAGTAAAGTAGTTGATACAAGAAGCTCAAGGCTTACCTATGTGGCTGACCCTGTAGATGATAAGGATGCCATTAACAAGTCTTGGGCTACAAAGTATTTTAAAGAAGAAAAGGACGCTGTAACTAAGCTAGGAGAGAGTGCAACAGCTAAGAGTGCTGAGCTTGATACTAAGTTAGTTAAGTTTAACTCTGATAAAGCAAGCATAGAGCAAACAGGCGAAGAGCTAAAAGTCCTTAGTGCAGAGACAAAGAGCAGGGCTGAAGAGACTAAAGCAAAGCTAGAGAGCACCTTAGTACAGCTAGAGCAAGCTAAGACAAAGATAGATAGCTTCAATACTGACTATGCAAAAGCTAAAGAGCTTAAAGGAGATGTTGAAGGTAAGGCTGTTGAAGTAAAAGCAAACTTAGATAGTGTTAGAAGTGTGCTAGCAGATGTTACCTCAAAGAGTACAGACATCTTGCTTACCTATAACAATGCTAAGCAGGACTTAACAAACTTAGGTAATGCTACTAAACTAGATATAGGGGATGTGGCTACAAGAACAAAGCAAGAGATAGACGTGGCTAAAGCTAGCATAGATACAAAAGCCAATGAAGCCCTTAATACAGCTGCATCATCTCTAAATGAGATTAAGACTATCCTTAATGACTTTAAAGGCAAACAAACGGAGCTAAACGCTCTTAAAGCTAGCCTAGAGACCCTAAAGAGTAGCCTAGAGAGCCTTAACAAATCAGGGCTTATTAATGACACCCAAGCAGGTGTAGCTCAAACTTACTCTAGCAATAAGATAAATAACTTGTTGCAAGGGGTACTAAGAGAGAGTGATGCCAGTGAGGGCAACACAGCTGGTAAGCTTGTAAAAAGAAACGCTCAAGGTAATATCTATGCAACCAATGTCTATCTCAATGCTACAACTAAAGCCGAAGTGAGTGATATAAAGAACTCTTTAGCTACTGATAAGTGGAGATTTATAGTAAGAGATACTGGAGAGGGTCTGCTTAGGTCTATGTCTATTAAGGACTTTATAAACTCCCAAGAGGTTGATGCCTATGGAAAGACTGAGAGCGACAATAGGTATCTAGCAAAGAGTGAAGCTAGCACAGATAATGAAGCAAATAAGGTTGTTAAGAGAGGGCAAGATGGTTTTATATCTGTTGGAACGATAGCCTCATACACCTCCATAGCGTCTCCTGCGTATGATATATTCCTTGAAAGAAATAACTATGACTATACTTTTGGTGTGTTTTTCAATAATTCACTATATAGAGTTAGAGCTCGTGACATTAAAGGATATTTAGATAATTATTATGCTGATAAGAAAATCACAGAGAAAGGCTTAAATGATATTAGAGCAAACATACCCCCTAGGAACAAACCAAATGGCTATGCAGGACTAGATGCTAAGGGAAAAATAACTCTTGACCTCTTGCCCTATACTGAGAATATTGTAGAGCTTTCTAATGAGATGAGTATTGACCCTCGGAAAGGTAAAAACTTCATAATAACCTTAGACAGCACACGCGGAGATTTTTCTTTTTGGCCAACTCAGTTTGGCGTAGGACAGGGTGGTGTTATAGTTGTTAAAGGGGCTAATAGAATAGAAAGCTGGAATAGCAATATAAAATGGAGAGAAGTGCCAACTGATTTAGGAGAAACTGAAGTCTTTTCTTACTTCATAGCTAGTGCAAGCGAAGTATATATGGGGAGGGCATAATGAGCTTTATGATAGGTTGTGGCGGTGGCTATACAGATGGTAAGCCTGCTTTGATGACCCCTAAATATTTTAATACTCAAGCTAGCATAGAGCTAAACCTTGCAAAAGGGGAGCAGCATACCTTAACAAAAGAGGTGCTTAAAGCAGAGGTTGGGAACACTTATGAGTATAGTGGTGTTAAAAGGCGTCGCCTATACATCTCTTTAAACTATCGCTTTTTCTCAGAGGGAAGTACATTATGGCTTTTAGAAAATGGAGATTTTAGTAAGTCCGTAATTCTAGGCTATATATGGAGAAGTGAAGATAAACTTCGCTTCTTGTATAAGGGAAGCTCTAAAGAACTATCTAGCTCTATCGCAAGTGATAGAATGCAATATCCCCTCAAAGGCTATAATATTGAAGCATCTGTGCTTCTTTCTGTAAAAGGAATATCTGCTTATGCAGAAAAAGATATGCTAGAAGTTTCTTTTTCTGAGGATTTTCTTAATGACACTAACTCTACTTTCTCTTTGGTATTTAAAAGAGGAGATAAAGGGGGAGATGATTACTTCAATACAAGAGGGAATAGCCTATATGCTAAGGGAGAGTATAACTCCTATGATAATCTTACAGCCCCTAACTTTGTTATCCCTAAGTCAAAGCGAAACGTAGAGTTTATTATAGGGGATTGGAGTGACACCTTAGCTAATAAGCGTTTTAGGGCACAGACTACCTCTTTAGGTGGCTCAGGATTTCTACAAGGGACTATCACGCTAACACCTGCTGAAAACTCAACAGGGAGTAGAGGGGCTTACAAAACAAGTGTGTGGATTTATAAAAAAGATACTTACCTTGTAATGAGAGCTTCAGTACAAGCAACAGGGGGCAAGAAAGAGTTTATAAACTTAACACTCTCTAGTGTTTCGCTTTCTTACTTTTAAAGGAGGGATAAATGGAACTATATAGTTTGAAGGATGACCTTGTAGCAGAGACCCCTTACGTTATAACAGATAAGGGTACGCTTTATACAAAGTTTTTAGATGATAAAGAGCTAAAAGAGCTAGGGTATCTAAAGGTATCCTACAAGGATTATCCAGCAAATGTAGATGAGTTTAAAAAGGTGGTGCAGTCTAGCGAAGTCAAAGGGGACACTTACGTAATATCTTATGAGATAGTAAGCAAGAACCTAGAGGAACTTACAGCACTCTTTAAAGAAAAGACCCAAGAGCTTTTAGATGCTAAGGCAAGAGAGAAAGGATACGATGACATCCTCTCAGCTTGCTCTTATGCAGGCTACGACAATGATTTCAAAGCTGAAGGAGAAGCCTTTGGTATATGGAGAGCTAAGGTATGGAAGTATGGCTATGGCTTGCTAAATGCTATTGCTGAGGGTAAGCATAAGATGCCTAAGAGTTTTGATGAGATTTTAACAGAGATGCCAACACTTGAGGAGGTGCATAATGGCTGAGAAGTTACAAAGAATAGTTGTAAAGCCTTTTGGTAAGGATAACTTTGAGACAGCTAGTCCGTTTAAGTATAAAGACATAGACATACCTGTGGGCTACATAACAGATGGTGCAAGTATCCCTAGAATATTTTGGTGGATGTTTGAGCCTTATAGTCCTGAGTATCTAACAGCTTCTGTGATACACGATTACTTAACAGATGATGCGCTAAGACTTTATATAAAGCTAGGCAACAATAGTGATTTTAAAGTGGCTGATGATACCTTTAGGGAACTCTTGGAACTTCTAGGGGTATCAAAATGGAAGATACTGCTTTTCTATTACAGCGTAAGAGCCTATCACATAATCAAATATGGGAGAGATACAAGTGCTAAGTCCTAGTTTATATTTAAGTGGCTTTTTGCTGCTTATTACTTTGTTTCTAGGGTATAGGTATCAAAGCTTGGATAATGAACTTAGCGTTACAAGAGCTAATCTAAAGGCTAGCGATGATATGAATTTAAAGCTAAAGGATGAGATAAACGAGCAAGATAGGCTCATCTCTCTTAAGCTTGATACTATTGAAAAGGTCAGCAGACAAAAGCAAATAATAGAAATAAAGGCTAGTAAAGTCAAAGAAAGGGTGCAAAATGAGGACAAAAAGGATATGTCTGGTGCTCTTAGCATCAGCGTTTCTTATGTGCTTGATGGGTTGCGAAAGCAAGCAGGTAGTACTAAATAAGTATGACAAGATACCAAGCTACCTTCTTGAAGCCCCTATGATAGCAGATAGGAACGTAACAAACCAAAGCGAAGCAGGGGTGTTACTAATAGATGTTTATAGTGGTTATGAGAAGTGTATAGGACAGCTAGAGGATATAAAAAAGTATGAAAGGAACAGGGATGGACGGCAATAATGTAGGACAAATCCTAGACTTTGCTTTAAAAGCGGATAAGCTAGGGGTTGTGGGTATATTAATCTTGGTTGTCTTTGTGCTAGTTGGGTTTTGTGTATATACCATTAAGTCTCTTAAAGAGCCTATGCACCAACTAGCTGAAAACGGAAGAGTAAGTAATGAGCTATTTAAACAAGCTTTGGATTATTCAAGGGATTTAAATAGTGAAATCAGAAGTGACCTAAAGGACATCAAAACAAAGACAGATAGTATTCACGATTGCTGTAAAGAGGTCAGGTTTAATCAAGGTAGTAACATCTCTTATCAAGCAGTAGTACCACCTATGGTTAGACAAAGAAGAAGCATTGAGGAGGATGATGATAAATGGTTAAACTAGATGATAGTAAGAGAACAAGGTGTGTTATCTATACTAGGGTTATGGGTTATCACAGACCAATAGAGAGCTTTAATCTCGGTAAGAAAGGGGAGCATAAAGAGAGAGTAAAGTTTAAGGAGAGAGCTAATGTCTAACTTTAAAGAAGCTATGGCACTCTTAGAGACCTTAGAGTTTAACTCCCCTTCTAATATACTCCATAAGAACTCTAATGAAAAGGACGTAACCTTTTATGGTATCTACAAGTACGCACACCCATCTTGGATAGGCTGGGATAAGGTAAGCCAAGCCATAGAAGCCACAGGAAACCTAGAGAGAGCTAGCATTATCTTATCTAAAGATGAAGAGCTAAAAGCACAGGTATATAAGTTTTATAAGGCTGAGTTTTGGGATGTTATGAAGCTAGACTACATCAATGATAACATAAAGGCAAACGAGATGTTTATCTTTGGTGTTAATGCAGGTCATCATAACGCTATCAAAGCAGCTCAAAAGCTAGTAGGAGTAAGTGTTGATGGCGTCATAGGAGAAAAGACTATAAAGGCTATAAATGACTATGATATGCTAGCCTTTGACTTGGGTTATGATAGACTAGAAGTTGCCTATTATCAATCACTTATTGAGAAAAACCCTAGCCTTGCTATAAACGAAAGAGGATGGATAAGGAGAGCAAAAGCAGTATGAATGAAGCAAAAGAGAGAATACAAGGTCTATTCATAGACATAATGGAGCTAACTCTAAAAGACACCATTGATAAGCTAAAGAGAGGCGAGGCAGACAGCAAGGATATAAGAAATGCTATAACACTCCTAAAGGATAATGGCTTTACCTTAAGAGACCTTGACGTTGCTAAAGACCCTAATGAGTTTCTTGCAGAGTTAGCACAGAATATGCCAAGACTACCTAAGCTAAACAAATATGGAGAAATCATAGCAGAGCCTGAGGAGATAGTGGATGGAGAGTGATATTGAACGTATAAAGGGAGACTTTAAGCAGTTTCTCTTTATAGTGTGGAAGCACCTTAACCTACCTAATCCAACTCCAGTGCAGTTTCAAATAGCTGATTACCTCCAAGAGCCTGATATAAAGAGAAAGATAATAGAGGGCTTTAGAGGTATAGGTAAGTCTTGGATTACCTCAAGCTTTGTGTGTTGGTTACTACTACGTGACCCACAAGCTAAGGTATTAGTTGTCTCAGCCTCTAAACAAAGGGCTGATGACTTTAGTGTATTTACACAAAGATTGATATGTGAGCTACCGCTACTTCAACATCTCATACCTACAAGCGACCAAAGGCAATCTAAGGTAGCCTTCGATGTAGCCCCTGCATTAGCTAGTCACGCTCCGAGCGTCAAGTCATTAGGTATAACATCAATGCTTACAGGCTCACGTGCTGACTACATAATCGCAGATGACGTTGAAGTACCTAATAACTCAGCCACAGCTGACCTAAGAGAGAAGCTACTTAAAGCTGTAAAAGAGTTTGAGGCTATCTTAACACCTAAAGAGACGTCTCAAATAATCTATCTAGGTACTCCACAAACTGAAGAGAGTATCTATAACAAGCTAAGGGCTACTGGGTTTCATTGCAGGGTTTGGACTGCTGAGATACCTCAAAAGGATACCTATAATGGTGCATTAGCTCCTAGCATTGAAGAGATGATAGAAAGAGGAGAGCCAGCAGGAACTCCAACAGACCCAAGGAGATTTACAAGAGATGACCTAAATGAGCGTAAGCTCTCTTATGGCAGAAGTGGATATGCTCTTCAATATATGCTAGATACTAGCTTAAGTGATAGTGAGAGATACCCTCTTAAGACTGGAGATTTAGTAGTTACTAACTTACCTTATGACAAAGCACCTATTAACCTTAGCTATGGTAGTGCTAAGGAGCAGATAATAAGAGAGCTACCTAATGTTGGCTTTGAGGGAGATAGATGGTTTTATCCAATGTTTTGTGATAGTGAGTATGCTCCATATACTGGCTCAGTAATGGCTATTGACCCTAGTGGTAGGGGTGGAGATGAGACAGGATATGCAGTAGTTAAGCACCTACACGGAAGGTTATTCGTCACAGCTTGTGGTGGTCTTACAGGTGGTTACAGTGAAGAGACACTAATAAAGCTAGCATCAATAGCTAAAGAGAACAATGTAAATGAGATATTAGTAGAGAGTAACTTTGGAGATGGTATGTATGTAGAGCTTCTTAAGCCAGTATTAAATACTATCTATCAATGTGCTGTCTCAGAGGTATCTCACTCAACCCAAAAAGAGAAACGTATCATAGACACCCTTGAGCCAGTCCTAAACGCTCATAAGCTTGTCTTTGACTATAAGGCTGTTAAAGAGGATTTAAAGCCATTTCTTGATGGCTCTTATGATGATAGCAGGTTTGTGTATAGTCTATTCTATCAACTCACTCATATAACAAAAGACAGAGGCTCTTTAAGGCACGATGACCGCCTTGATGCACTAGCTATGGCAGTAGCTTATTGGCAAAAGCAAGTTGGAGCTGACCCTAAGAAGCTCCTAAGGAACTATCAAGAACGCATTGACAACAAGCTACTTGATGAGTACTTAGCCGAGCTTAATATGAGTAAAAGAGAAAGAACAAAGTTTAGGAAGTTTATATAGTAAAGTTAAGGGAGAGGCTAACTGCTTTCTCCCATTTCATTCATAAAGGGGTCTAGGAGCTTCTACAATCAACGAACGTCATCAGGGTAGTATGATTACCTTCTGAAAGGCGAACGTTTAACCTAGAGCCTCCTAGATAGCTTTATGAGCCTTAGCATTTCTAAAGACCATTTTTAGGCTATATTTAAAAAGACCCTTTAAATAGGCTAAGAAATCATAAACATTCATAAAGGTGTCTAGGAGCTTCTACAAAGGGCAAACGCTTTTAGACGATAGATTATACCTCTAGCAACCCTTTCGTTTAACCTAGAGCCTCCTAGACCCCTTAGAATTGATTTTCTATTTGTTATTCATATAATCAAATCTAGGCTCAGTAAAAGGAAGTATGTAATCCATATCAGCCACAGAGAAGCGAGGAGCTGGCTTAGGGGGCTTAAACTCTCTCTTTATAAGTGTCCTATCCACTCTTAATCCTGCTGCTGTATAGACCTTAGCCTTTGTGCTTAGAGAGCCAAAGTTTCTTAGGGCTTCTTTAACATTCTTACCTAGAAGCTTGATACTCATCAAGACTATTTCGTCTCCCCTTACTAGGTCTTGCATTAGATAGTGCAAGTTGTCCTGAGTAATAGGTACTGTGTAAGTGTGTTTCATAATAAGTGAATTATAATACAACTATGCTTAAAATATACTAAAAATATACTAATAATGTATTGTTTTATGTACTTTTTGCTTAAGCTCTCAAAGCCCCTAAAATACGGCGTTAGAAGTCACCCGCCACTTATAGGAGAAAAGGGGGGTAGGGGGGATATAGAAAACTTAAAGATAACTCTTAGATAATCTATAAGATATCTAAAGGATAATCCTAAGGATAACCTAAAGGATACTCTAGGATAACACAGAGATATATCCTGTGATACTCTAGGGATAGTTTAGGGATTGTTTAGGAGTTCTTAATCTAAATCCTATAAAGAATATCTATAAAAGGATGTCCTTAAGATAAGCATAACAACTTTAAAGATAGCTATAAGATACCTTTAACTTACTCAAAGATATAGCTTTGGGATTGTTAAAAGGATTGTTATAGGTGTCTTTAAGTAACTCTATAAAGACCGTTCGGAGAGGTAGATAATGTCGAAACTCCTTTTAACTATGGCTGAAGTCAGTTGTAGGGATGTAACTAGATTGTTCGGAGCAGAGGTAAGATAATTCTGAAGCTCCCTAACTATACCTGATAAAATCATATATGCCCTTTAGAAGCATTTAGAGAGCTATAGAGAGCAAAACTAACCTAAGGCAATACAAACTTTACCTTTGGATACCTTTCGTTGATTGTAGAGCCTCCTAGATAGGTTTATTAACGTTTTTAATAAATAGAGCTAAATAAGATAAGATGAAAGCTTTAGGTTAGCTAGAAGATAGCCCAAGATTTCATCAAGGTTAGCCTAAGATTACCTAAGAGTTGCTTAAGGATTACCTCAGGAGTGGTTTAAGAAAATGGTAAAAATATTTGAAACCCTAGATAACGCTCAGGGTCTCCGATTTACCCCCATAGCCCCCTACAACATTTCTAAAGCAAAGCCCTACAAATCCTCAAGCACAGCCACAACACGCAAAGGGTGGCAAAGCAACACAATCAAAAGCCCTATAAAGAATAATTAAAATTCATATATAGGCAAATCCAAAGCTAAAATAAGCTAAACAAACATAAAAGCCCCTAACAAATCCCTACACCCTACAAGCTGCCAAGCTAACTAATCCCTAAATATCGCCCTTGTGCTATCTTGTGCGGTCGGGTACATTAGCCGATAGCGTTTCAAACTCCCTACAACAAAGCCGAGAGATAAGCCAAAGCAGCAGCCAAAAGATACCAAAGCAAACCCTAGCAACTCCAAGAGTTTCAAAAGCTTACATCTCTTTTTTTTGTTATCTTTTTTCAATTCTGTAATAGCCATTACACTTTTTATTATTTTCGCTATTTTCATAATACTTCTACAAGCTCAAGCAGCCTCAAACAATCCTACACACTCCACAACTATCCACACACTCACACCACAGCGCAGCACAACACAAGCCAAAAGCAACCCAAAAGCAACCCTATACAATCCCAAAAACTCAAAAGCTATCCCAAAAGCTCCCAAACATTTAAAAGTTTTAACATCTTTTTACAACTCACAAAGCCCCTAAATAACGCACCTTCTCTTATATCCAAACAAACTTTTTCAAAATATTTGTAAATTCTCTACATTATTAAGCTTTATTTAAGCTAATGTATGTAATAATTCTCTCAACAAAACAAAAAGAGAGCTTGAAAAAGCCTAAAGATAGCCAAAAGGTTATCAAAGGTTTCATCAAGAGCTTTTAAAAGAGTTTTGTAAATATGAGATAAATAAAAAAGAGGCTAAGACGTCTTGACCGACCAAAGTTTAAACGTCCTAACCCTTTAGAAGTTGCGGAGCTAATCCGCTGGTATAAAGTGCATTAATAGCACTAAATACGCCCTTGAGGAGGGGCAAAGAAATGTTATCAAATGATACATTAAACTTGGCTTTAAACATATTTCAAAGCTTAAAAAGTGGTGAGCTTGTTAATTTTAGAAGGCTTATTACTAATGAAAAAAATCAATACTTCACAGACGGCGCTAGGTTTCATAAAGCCTTATTAATTGAAAATCAAAGGGGTAGTATTGAGCTTGATTATCTACCCTATGAATTGAAAACAAACACACAAGGCTTTTACGCCCCTTGTTATATCATTGCAAACAATGGCGAATTATTCAACATAAAGCAAAAAGAGGGCTTTGAGCCAGTTATCTCAAAAATCAAAGACAGCTTAAAAGAGGCTTTTTGTAAAGCTGCAAACCTTGAGAGTAAGTTAATCGAACTCTTAACAAATACAAAGCCAGTGCCATGCTTAGAGTGGGTAGAGGTATCAAAAGGATACGACCTTGAAGACTTGCCACACAGCTGCCAAAAGGGTAAGGGATACAGATTTGAAGCCTTAGATAATATGGCAAAGCTAGCGCTTCTTAAAATAGGCTCAAGGATAGCCGCAAGGGCTATTGTGTGGGATAGTGATACTATACTAGACGAAACAAAGGGCAAATATTTAAAAGAGCGTTACGCTGATAGATTATATTATGGCGATAGCAACGATAGGGACGAGTTTATAAAAGCCCTAGAGGCTGAGGGGATTAATCTGCTATGGGGCGTGACTAATTCAAGATTAAAGCCTGAAACTGGGGATTATAGCATAAGCATAGACGATACAAGTGCTATAAGTTGGCTAGATACTTTTAGCCTAGAAAAAGAAGGACGCCTTTACTCTTACGACTGGGTAAATGGCGGATACTCAGACGATACTTTAAACGAGCTTGCATCAAATGAGGGCTTTACTAGAGCCTTTTTAAGTGTAGATAAAGAGGGGGGCAGGGAGCTCACTGACACAGAAGGCTGTGTATATAGTGATTATATGGGCGAGTATATAGACAGAGAAAATGCGGTGTATAGCAATAGTCAAGGGGACTGGCTAATTGAAGATGATGCTGTATATTCAAACTTGCAAGATGATTATTTGCTTTCAGATTATGCCTATTACTCAAGTATTGAGGACGACTATATAGACGAAAATACATACGAGCACAGCTCTCAAGTTGCTGACGTTGTGGGTCAAAGTGCTGAGTGGGTTAGGACTGATAATAGAGACTATGCACCTTATAAAGGGGACGAATATCGTAGAATAGCCCTAGAGGATGCGATGTATATAGAAGCAGAAGACTGGTATGTAAAGGCTGATGAGGCTACCCCTATAGATGAGATAGACGAGTGCGTGCCAGTCTCTTGGAGTGCTAAAGACCTAAAAGACTATCTAGCCGACCGCTTAGGCTCATATAGCGAGCAAGAGATAGATAAACTCGTAGTGAAATATGGATTTTAAGGGGGTGCATTATGATAACTATAAGAAACAAAGAGGGGCTTATTAAAGCCCTTCGTGAGTATAAAGAATTTACTTATGGCGGACACGTTAAGGCGTGGGAATGGGATAAAACATTTACAATACAAGACTACAACACTGTCTTGCTTGTAAAGTATAATGGAGCACTAATATATTTTAATAATAAGTTTTATAGCAACACGACAAGCAAGTTACAAAACTTATTAAAAGAAGTGTTTAATATAAACGCCCCTGAGCGTAAGGCTTACCTTTTTGATACTGAGCCTAAGGAGATGTATTATACAGATGCGATAGAGTGTTATAGGGGTAGTGCCTTTTTTAATCCTAATGGTAGCCTATCATTTTTTGCAAAAAAAAGAAAAGGCGATTTTGTAGAGTTTATAAAATGTAATAAGTTACCACAAGAAATATCTTTAAAGTTTGGTAATGTGTATTATGGCTTAGAGACAAAACTATTAAGAGGGGAGGACTGAGCTATGCTAAGTAGAAGTGAAATAATAGAAGGATTAAAAGGCTTTAAGGATTTTGATACCTATACTAACATAGAGGCTTTTAATACAGACGTGGGATTATATGTAGTTAAATCTTGTGTATGGCACAAAACTATGCTTATTATAGATAGAGTACAAGATAATAAGGTTATCTATTTAGATAATAGAATACTTTGCGCCGATATGGGGACTTTTTTAAAAGTTTTAGCAGAGGCTTATAACCTTGATAGAGATTTTAGAGAGCATAAAGAATACATAGAGGGCGCAATAGACCTCTTGAGAGGGCAACAAGAAGTTTTAGGATATATTGTAGGTGGCGAGAGAGATAGTAGGGACGCTTATCTAGCAGGTAGGACTATAAGGGCATTTTTTAACAATAAAAGGGAGCTTACATTAATAAAACTAGCTAATAGAGACGTCTTTTTTAATCCTAATAGCTTCTTTTTAGAGAGTGCAAGGATAACTTTATATCTTAAGGGGAGCTTAGCCTTTTCAACAAGCTTAAGTAACTTAACAAAGCAGGAGGTATCACTATGATTATAAATGGGTATTTCAAGCTAGCTAGGGATGGCTCAGTATTCAAAGGGGCTTTGGATATAAGCGACAAGGGCGAGGTTGTATCTATGTATGGTAAGCTTATGAAGCACAGACCAGACGCAAGCTTTAAAGAGCTAAAGACAGCCTACACAGCAGGCGAAGTTTATGTTAGCTCAAAGGATATGCTGCTGCTAGACAATAAAGCAGTAGTAACAAAAGGAGCGAGAATATGAGGGATTTAATAAAACTACTTGGATACTCTAAAGAAAGCCTATGGCAATATTTAGAGGGATTATCTTACGCTGATTATGATAAAATCATTGTGCCTAATGGTGGGATTATCTTTGTACCAAAAGGCAAGGAGCAATACGCCCTTGTGTGCGTGCATATAGATACTATAAACGATGCTAGAGCAGCTAAAGCACCAACTGAAAGGGAGCTTTATATAAGAAAGAATTATATAACCCTCTTGCCTAACGCTGAGTGTGCTTGCTTAGGGGGCGACGATAGGTGCGGAGTTTATATAGCCCTTAAGCTACTAGATAGAGGCGTGCCGTTTGCTTTTGGCTTCTTTACAGATGAAGAGATAGGGGGATTAGGTAGCTCAAGATGTATCAATGCTATCGAAGCTCTTAATATAACTTCATTTGTAGGGCTTGACAGAAGGGGCAGCAATGAACTAGCACTTTATGGCTTTGATAATGAGGAGCTTATATGCCTTTTTGAAGCTATGGGATATAATACAGCTTTTGGTAGCTTTACTGATGCTAGTAACCTAGCAGGAACTCTTGGGATTGCTTGCGTTAATCTTAGTATAGGCTATCAACACGAGCACACGCACAGCGAGTTTATAGACTTTACAGCAACGCTTAACACTCTTAAAACTCTTAGCACTAGGAGGATTATTGAGTATCTTAATAGTAAAGAGTTTTTAGCTGAGTGTGATGCTATGGGTGCTTATGATTATTACTATGGCGATGATTATTACAGAGATGAGTATGGCTGCGATGAATATGGCTATGATGATACTAGAGGCGTAATGTATTACGATTATAAATAGAGGGGATTTTAGTATGAAGCTAACACTACTTGGAAAAGAGCTAACCGAAGATGAGAAACGCTTTTTAGGTATGACTATTCTAGGAGTGCCTAAGATAGCTCTTAGCTTAATAGCAGTCTTTGGGTTTGTTTGCTTTGTATGCGTGCAGTTAGACTGGCTAGACTACTGGTATGCTTGGTGTTTCTTTGGGATGTTTGCCTTATGGCTTATATGTGGTATAGCAGGAGCTCAACAAGATATAGAAAACTATCGTAATGGCTTAATAAAGCAACAAAAGATAGCAACAGAGCCTAAACCATCTAGGCACTATACAAGACGTCTTAAAGGGGAAAGCGATGAGGAGTATCTTATAAGGATACTAGAGAAGCAAGCACAATATGGCGGAGCTGATGCTATCTATAAGCGCCTTAAATACTATTATGAGATGTATGAGCTAGATAGAAAAAAGAGAACGCCAAAGGGCTTAAGATGCAGAAAGGAGCGTAAGGATGTATAAGAATAAAAATGGTACTTGGTGCAGCGATTTTATAATGGACGGCGTAAGGTTTCAAAGAAGATACCCTAACAGCACCAAAGCTGAAGCTCTAAGATTTGAGAAAGAGTGGAAAGAAAGAATACGTAAAGGCAAAGCTGAGGATGAGCTATGGGAAACTGATGTAAGCTCTGCTAGAGGTGGTATGAAGCTCTCAGAAGCCTTAGACTTCTTGCACGATAGATACTGGCAATACCTAGATGATACAACTCATTATAGAGTGTGCCTTAATAGGGTTATAAAAGCCATAGGAGATAAAGAGGTTTCAGAGCTTACAACAGCTGACCTATATGAGCTAAAGGATAAGATGCTAAACAAGGGAGTTAATGGCAAGATATATTCGCCACACTCTTTTAACTCATCCCTAGTAGCTCTTGGAACAGCACTTAGGATACTTGAAGGTCTTGAAGTAGTTAAGTTTAAGTCTAAACCAAACTTCAAAGGACTTCAAGCTAGGCAAGTGATACCCAAAAGACCTGCTTTAAGAGATGATGAGCTTCTAAAAACTAAAGAGTTTCTATATAACAGAGCTAAAAAATCTAAAGCACTATCAAGTGTAGAGATATACGAACTCTTTATAGTCCTATCTAATCTTGGACTAAGACCTGCTGAATACTTTGCTATTGAGCTAGGAGATATTAGTTTTGAGTATGATACTATTACTATCTCAAAGGCGATTAAGACACATAAGGGTGCAGGCACTATCATAGGAGCACCTAAGAACGGACACAGCAGAACCTTACCTTGTGGAGAGAATGTTATGGAGGTCTTTAGAGCCATAAAGCAACGCTTAGAAATAGCTAAGAGCGTAAGTAAAGCGGAGGCTAGGAGACTTTTTACAGAGACAAAAGACGACCAAGTGCTTAAGATGACGTACTACTGGGTATCACAAGGGGCTTATGATAACTGCAAAGACTTACCATTAGATAAGTGTCCTATAACCCACCTAAATCACGATACAGCAAATCGTATGTGGTGGGCTGTTAGAAACCATCTTGGATATTTAGGGACTAGCAACACTCACGGACTTTACGTATTACGCCATACAGTGGCTTCTAGGTTAGTGAGTTTGAAGGGATTTAACGCACATAAACTGATGGCTTTTATGGGTCACACAGATATTAAAAGTAGCCTGCATTACGTGCATCTAAATGTTGATGATATTCGTGATGGTGTAGGAGTTGGCGTTTAGTTAAAAGGTGGTAAAAGTCCTTGGTATTTGGTTGCGGAGGACGGATTTGAACCGCCGACCTTCGGGTTATGAGCCCGACGAGCTACCACTGCTCTACTCCGCGATAAGAGTTGTTTGGGATTTTTAAAGGTGGATGGGGTAAGAGGATTCGAACCTCTGAATGACTGGACCAAAACCAGTTGCCTTACCGCTTGGCGATACCCCAATGTTTTTAAGAGTTGTAATTATATAGACTTTAATGCCATTTGTCAAGGTTTTTTAAAAAAATATGTAAATTTATTTTATTTTTCAAAGTAGCTTTTTAAAAATTTAAAAATAAATAAAATACTTTTGTAGCGTATAAAATTTAACTACAGCTTTTAAAACCCATGCGAAAATTTACATGGGTTTATCTAGTTTTATGCCAAAAGTTCTTTCGCGATCATGCTTATGCGTTTTGCTTCAGCGCTCGCTCCGATCTCATTTTTTGCCATTTTCATCACAGCGCCTAAATTTTTACCAACCTTTTCAATTATACTTTTTATCTTCTCTTTTAGCTCATCATCACTTAGCTGAGCTGGTAGATATGCCTTGATTAGCTCGATCTCGCTCTGCTCTTTTTTGGCAAGATCCTCTCTTGCTCCCTTTAAATAGAGCTCAACCGAGTCGGCTCTCTTTTTGATCTCTTTTTGAAGTAGCGGGAGCACGACCTCGTCGGTCATCTCGATCCTTTGATCGACTTCAACCTGCTTAAGCGCTGCATTTAGCGTCCTTAAGGTGTCTCTTTTAAACTCATCTTTTGCTTTCATAGCCTCTTTTATGTCAGCCAAAATTTGCTCTCTTATGCTCATTTTCTCTCCTTTAAATTTTTGAAATAATAACTAAAATTTTGTGATAATTTCTTGAAATATGCCTTTTAAATAAGCCGCCCCAACGCCCTCTCTAAGCCCGTCATCTATTACTATAAATTTAGCTTTTTGCCCGTTTAGTAGCTCCTCTAAAAGCAGCGTTCCAGCGATGAGCGGATACTTTCTGCTTCTTCCAACCGCCACATCAGCGCTTTTATCATCCATCTTTAAAAGCTCATTTACAAACCAAGCAAGATCGTCATTTTTAAGCTCATATCCACTCACTTTTTTTGGATCGTAGCTCTCGTAGTTTAGCCCAAGCTTTAGTGCTGCGATAGTGGTCGGCACGCCAGAAGTTAGCACGATAAGCCTGTTGTTAAGGCTTGTTAAAAATTCCCTTGCCTCTTTCGTATAAATTTTTGCATTTTCTTGCATCAGATCAAGCGTTTTGAACCTCTCGTAAAAGGTGATGATGCCAAATTTAAAGCTTATAAATTTTCCATCTTCGCCTATCTCTGAGCTTGCACCGCCGATGTCGATGATGCTAAATTTATCATTTATGCCAAGCTTTCTTAAGGCATTTTGCACACCTAAAAATGTAAGTTTTGCTTCAGCTTGTCCGTTAATGATATGAAAATTTATGCCAAATTTCTCTCTTATCTCATTAAAAATTTCTTCGCTATTTGACGCCACTCTAAAAGCCTCGGTCGCGACTGCCACGCATTTAAATTTAGTAAAGTCAAATTTGCTTTTAGCCTCCACTATCGCTTCAAAAAGCCTATTTTTAGCCTCCAAGCCTATCTTGCCACTTTCGTTTAAGCCCCTTGCAGCTCCAACTATCTTTTCATAAATTTGCTCGTTGCTAAAGCCATTTTGCTTTTTTTTTATAAGCGCCACGCGAAAGGTGTTTGAGCCAAGATCGATCGCTATAACCAAAATTTATCCTTAATATTTTTGCCAAATTCTAACATATGATAATTTAGTATCATTTAAAGTGAGAAAATTCTAAAAACTTTAATAATTTTCAAGATATAATTTTGCCAAAAACTCTTACAAGGGGGCTTGATTGCTTCGAGATAACTTCTTGGCGTTAGTTATTTTTGCGATTTGCAGCGTTGGATTTTTCGTTTGGGGCTATCAATACATCCCGACAAATAACTACTTTTTATTCTTGATCGCTGGTATGTTTGGTCTTTTTATGGCGTTTAATATCGGTGGAAATGACGTTGCAAACAGCTTTGGCACAAGCGTCGGCGCAAAAACACTCACACTAAAACAAGCTCTTGTAATCGCAGCCATTTTTGAGCTTAGCGGCGCGATATTTGCAGGATCTGAGGTTACAAATACGATTAGAAACGAGATCGTGAAATTTCCAAGCGATCTAAACCCGATGAAATTTGTCATCATTATGATCTCGGCTCTTCTAAGCTCAGGTCTTTGGCTATTTTACGCGTCCAAAAAAGGTCTGCCAGTCTCGACCACTCACTCGATAGTTGGTGGCATCGTTGGCGCAGGACTTGCTATGGGATTTATGATAAAAGATCCTGAGCCATTTAATATGGTCTCTTGGGGCGAGATCGGCAGGATCGCCGTTAGCTGGGTCATCTCACCACTGCTTGGCGGCGTGATGTCTTACATTATATTTGGCTATGTAAAAAGCAAAATAATCGAGCCAACGCACGAGCTAAAGACAAATTTAAAAGCGTTAAAAGCTGAGAGAAAAGCCTATAAAGAAAGCTTTATAAAAGCACTCAAAACAAAGCCAGCTGAGGAGCAGATAGCCACTCTTTCAAAGATCGCAGTTATCGATGAAGACGAGATCGAAACCACTGAATACAGCGAATACCGCTCAAAAATTCGCATCATGAAAGATAGCGAAAAAGAGATAGATACCTTTAAGGCGATGAAAAAGCACATCCCGATCATCGCTGGATTTGCCGCAATGGTCATCTCATCAATGATGCTTTTTAAAGGGCTTGAGCATATAAATTTAGCCTTTAGTATCATCCAAACAGTCTGGATCATCTTCGTCATCGGAGCTCTAGCATATCTTGCAAGCCTTGCTATCATAAACGTCATGAGCAAAAACGATAGCGAAAAGAGCATCAATAGAATTTTCTCATGGTTTCAAATTTTTACTGCTTCATCTTTTGCATTTTCACACGGCGCAAACGACATCGCAAACGCAGTTGGACCATTTGCTGCTGTGCTTGATGTGCTAAAGACTGGCTCTATAAACGAAAGCTCACCGATACCTAGCATCGCAATGGTAACCTTTGGCATCTCGCTTGTCGTTGGACTTTGGTTTTTGGGTAAAGAGGTGATCACTACTATCGGCTCAAAACTAGCTGAAATTTTACCTACGACTGGCTTTAGCGCAGAGCTTGCTTCAAGTATCGTCATACTTCTAGCTACAAAGCTTGGAATACCAGTTAGCTCGACGCATATCCTAATAGGCGCGGTTTTGGGCATTGGCATCGTAAATAAAAATGCAAATTGGAAAATGGTAAGACCTATCATCCTAGCTTGGCTCATCACGCTTCCAGCAGCTGCTATCTCATCGGCTATATTTTATTTTGCCCTTGCTAAATTACTAGGCGTTTAGAAAACACTTTGCTTGTAAATTTAAAATTTGCAAGCAAATTTCATTTAAACTAAAATTTCTAATTTTTACGGATAAAAACTATCAGAAAAATAAAATTTTACTTACATTATTTAATAGATTAATTTATTAAAGATTAATCAATTTAGGCTAAAATACGACCATTTCAACAAAAGGACAGCTATGAAAAAAGATGTAAAAAAAGTTGTTTTAGCATACTCAGGCGGACTTGACACAAGTATTATTTTAAAGTGGCTTCAAGACGAATACAAATGCGAAGTAGTCACATTTACAGCTGACATCGGACAAGGCGAAGAGCTAGAGCCTGCACGCAAAAAAGCCCTAGCGCTTGGCGTGAAACCTGAAAACATTTTTATAGAAGACTTAAGAGAAGAATTTGTACGTGATTATGTATTTCCAATGTTTAGAGCAAACGCAGTCTATGAGGGCGAATATCTGCTTGGCACATCGATCGCACGCCCACTAATAGCAAAACGCCAAAGCGAGATCGCAAGACTTGTTGGTGCTGATGGCGTGAGCCACGGAGCAACAGGCAAAGGCAACGATCAAGTTCGCTTTGAGCTTGGCTACTACGCGCTTGGCGATAATCTAACTATCATCGCTCCATGGCGTGAGTGGGATCTAAACAGCCGCGAAAAGCTCTTAGCATACGCTGAGAAAAACGGCATAGATATCACCAAAAAACCAGGCAAAAGCCCATACTCAATGGACGCAAATTTACTCCACATAAGCTACGAAGGCTTAGTGCTTGAAGACCCGAGCCACGCACCAGAAGATGATATGTGGAGATGGACAGTAAGCCCAAAAGATGCTCCAGATAAGAGCGAGATCATAGAGATCGGCTATGAAAAAGGCGATCCAGTGAGCATAAACGGCAAAAAAATGAGCCCAGCTGAAATTTTAATCGAGCTAAACCGCCTTGGCGCAAAACACGGCATTGGCAGACTTGACATCGTAGAAAACCGCTCAGTTGGTATGAAGAGCCGTGGTTGCTACGAAACCCCAGGTGGCACGATAATGCTAAAAGCACACCGCGCGATAGAGAGCATCACGCTTGACCGCGGTGCAGCTCACTTAAAAGATGAGATCATGCCAAAATATGCCGAGCTAGTTTATAATGGCTACTGGTGGTCACCTGAGCGAAATATGCTCCAAGCGCTCATCGACAAGAGCCAAGAGCACGTAAATGGCTCTGTTAAAGTTGAGCTTTATAAAGGCAATGTGACTATCCTTGGCAGAAGCAGTAAAAATGATAATCTCTTTAGCGAGGCATACTGCACATTTGAAGAAGATAGCGTTTATGATCAAAAAGATGCAGCTGGATTTATCAAGCTAAATGCGCTTCGCTTTATAATCGCACGCAAAAATGGGCGAAAATTTGACTAAAAATAAAATTTAAAAGGATAAAAATGAAAGTATTATTAATAAAAGATGTAAAAGGACTTGGTAAAGCTGGCGAGATAAAAGAGGTAAAAGACGGCTACGGCAACAACTTCTTAATCGGCAAAGGCTTTGCAAAAGCTGCCACTCCAGATGTCCTTCGTCAATACGAAGCAGCTCAAAAGAGAAAGGCTGAAGAGCTAAAATATGAGATCGCAAATTTAGAAAAGCTTAAAGAAGAGCTTTCAAAAGTGACAGTCGTCGTCAAGAAAACTCTTGGCGCAAATGGCTCTCTTTTTGGCTCAGTTTCAAAAGAGGAGATCGCAGCAGAGCTTGAAAAGACGCATCATTTGGTGGTTGAGAAAAAGGCTATCGACCTAGACACTCACCTAAAAACAGTTGGTCTTTATGACGTCTCTATAAAGCTTGGACACTCTATAAATGCGACCTTAAAGGTTGATGTGCAAGGAGAGTAGATGTTTCATGCGACAACCATCCTAGCCTACAAAGGCAAAAATAAAGCGGTCATCGGCGGTGATGGACAGGTTAGCTTTGGCAACACCGTCTTAAAGGGCAACGCCGTAAAAATCCGCAAAATTCACAACGGCAAAGTCCTAGCTGGCTTTGCTGGCAGCACTGCTGACGCGTTTAATCTCTTTGATATGTTTGAGAAAAATTTAGAGCATACAAAAGGGGACTTGCTAAAGGCAGTGATAGAATTTAGCAAAGAGTGGCGCAAAGACAAGTATCTAAGAAAGCTTGAAGCGATGATGCTTGTGCTTGATAGGGATAAAATTTTCTTACTTAGTGGCACTGGAGATGTTGTTGAGCCAGAAGATGGCAAGATAGCAGCTATCGGAAGCGGCGGAAACTACGCACTTTCAGCGGCTCGTGCCTTAGATAAATTTGCTGATATCGACGAAGAGGAGCTAGTCAAAGAGAGCCTCAAGATCGCCGGCGAAATTTGCATCTATACAAATACAAACATCAAAACTTATGTTTTAGAATAAGAGAGAAAATGAACTTAACACCAAGAGAAATTGTTAAATTTTTAGATGACTATGTGATCGGTCAAAAGGACGCCAAAAAGATCATAGCGATCGCACTTCGCAACCGCTATCGCCGTATGAAGCTTGAAAAGAGCTTGCAAGATGACATCATGCCAAAAAATATCTTGATGATCGGCTCAACTGGTGTTGGTAAAACTGAGATTGCAAGGCGCCTTTCAAAGATGATGGGGCTGCCTTTTATTAAGGTCGAGGCCAGCAAATATACCGAGGTTGGCTTTGTTGGTCGTGACGTTGAAAGTATGGTAAGAGACCTTGCTATGGCATCATATAATCTCGTAAAAAACGAGCAAAGCGAGAAAAACCAAGATAAAATCAACGCTTACATCGAAGAAAAGATCGTCTCAAAGCTACTTCCGCCACTTCCAAAAGGTGCTAGCGAAGAGAAGCAAGCAGAGTACGCAAAGAGCTATGAAAAAATGCTAAATAGGCTAAGAAACGACGAGCTTGATGAGCTAAGCATTGAGATAGAGGTGCAGCAAAACCCACTTGAAGCTGGCTCAAATGTGCCACCTGATATGGCGCAGATGCAAGAGAGTTTTATAAAGATAATTGGTATCGGCGGCAAAAATATCAAAAAAGAGATGAAGGTAAAAGACGCTAAAAAAGCCCTTCAAAGCGAGGCAAATGATAAAATTTTAGACCTTGAGAGCGTAAAAACTGAGGCTTTAAGAAGAGCTGAAAATGAAGGCATCATCTTTATAGATGAGATCGATAAAGTAGCCGTTGGCTCAGGTAGCTCAAACAGGCAAGATCCTAGCAAAGAAGGCGTGCAAAGAGACTTGTTGCCTATCGTTGAGGGCTCAAATGTAAATACTAAATTTGGAAATTTAAAGACAGATCACATTTTATTTATCGCAGCTGGCGCCTTTCACATAAGCAAGCCAAGCGATCTCATCCCAGAGCTTCAAGGCCGTTTTCCACTAAGGGTCGAGCTTGATAGCCTTGATGAGGATGCGCTTTATCAAATTTTAACACAGCCAAAAAATTCGCTTTTAAAACAATATATCGCGCTTCTTTCAACTGAAAACGTCGAGCTAGAATTTGACGATGAAGCGATAAAAGAGATAGCAAGGATCGCTCACGCAGCAAATGAAAAGATGGAAGATATCGGTGCTAGACGCCTTCACACGGTGATCGAGCGCGTGATAGAAGATATCAGCTTTGAGGCTAGCGAAAAGAGCGGCGAGAAGATAAATGTGACAAAAGAGCTTGTAAAAGAGCGCCTAAAAGACGTGGTCGAAGATCAAGATCTAGCGAGGTATATACTTTGAAATCAGGCTTTGTTAGCATCATAGGACGCACAAATGCTGGCAAAAGCTCGTTTTTAAATGCTTTATTAAACGAAAAGATCGCCATCGTCTCGCACAAGCAAAACGCAACTCGCAGAAAGATAAATGGCATCGTGATGAACGGCGAAGATCAGGTCATATTCACCGACACGCCAGGGCTTCACGAGAGCAACAAAGCGATAAATCAACTGCTAATTAGCCAAGCTATAAAATCGATGGGAGACTGCGATCTTATCGTATTTTTAGCGCCTATCCATGATGACACAAGTGACTACGAGAAATTTCTAGCTCTAAATCCTGAAAAACCACACATCTTAGTGCTAACAAAAGTCGATGAGAGCTCAAATGCAAAAGTGCTTGAAAAGATCACAAAGTATCAGAAATTTCAAGATAAATTTGCAGCACTTCTTACTTTTAGCACCAAGCAGCCTACCTATAAAAAGCCACTTCTTGATGAAATTTGCAAGCTTTTACCAGAGCATGAGTACTTTTATGATCCAGAATTTCTTACGACGACAAACGAGAAGGAAATTTTTAGAGAATTTATACTTGAAGCGATCTATGAAAATTTAAGCGACGAGATACCATATCTTAGTGATGCGATCATAAAAAGCGTAAAAGAAAAAACAGGTATAACTGAAATTTATGCGAGCATCATCACGGAGCGTGACATCCATAAAAGTATGATCATCGGGAAAAATGGTGAAACTATTAAACGAATAGGAATTTTTGCAAGAAAGTTAATACAAAATTTAACCAATACAAAGGTCTTTTTAAAGCTCGATGTAGTCGTTAAAAAAGGGTGGAGTAAAGAAGAAAAGAGCCTAAATCAGATAATCGGCTATTGATTTTTTATTTTAAAGATATTAAAATACCCAATATAAGCGTTTAGGAAGGTTTTTTGATTCATGATGAATATTAAAAAAAATAGTGAAATTTCTATAGTTGCACTAGACCCGTATGACTATAAAGGATTTCGTTATCATAACAGCAATGTAGAAGCTTTTAACTTTTCAAAAACAGTCAATAAACGCGACTTTTTCATCTCATACATAAAATTTAAAGACTTAAAAACAACAACTATTTTTATCCCTAGAAGCGTTGATAACGACACCCTTTACGAGGAGCTTTATTCAAAGGTCTATGCAGAGCTTTCACTAGATCCTGCGCTTGATAATAAGATATTTTTCTCAGAAGGCACTACAAAAGCTCAAGAGAGAATTTTTACTGTTTTTGCTATCACAAATGAAGATATAAATTCGACCTTTAAAGCAGTTGCAAAAAAGGTCCCATATATCGACTACCTTGCACCTGAGCCTTTGATCTACTCTGCTATTTATAAAAAGGGCTTGCTGCCTAGCACACAAGCAGACTGCTTTATAGCGCTTAGAAAAGATGAATCATTTTTAAGTATATATTTAGATGGTGATTTTTTTACTGCAAGAGAAATTCGCTATAACTTAAACTATCTTAAAGATAAATTTTTAGAGCAAAGCGGCGACCGCCTAAGCGATGATAAATTTCTCGAAGTTTTGTCTCAAAGAGGACTTGTAAATAAAGACGATGATGGCTTTAACTACGATCTAAACACAGTTTTTGAAGATTATATCTTTTACTTTAATGATATTTTAAACATTATAAATAGCCAAAATGGCATATCTATAAAGAAAATTTACATAGATTGTGACTATGAGATCAAAAATTTTGCAAATTTTATCTCAACTAAACTTGGCTTGGATGCCGAGTATATAAACATAAAAGTTGCTATAAACAACAAAAACTATACTATAAACGAGCGTTATAACGTTATGGCTTTGTTTGGTAGATTTTATACCAAAGAGCCATTTTATGAGAATTTTAACCTCTCAAATATGCTTCGTCCAGATCCATTTGTCAAAAGAAAAAGTGGTAAATTTTTGCTCACTTGCGCTGCGGCATTTGCGCTAAGTATGTTATATCCAGCTTACAACTACATAGCTGGTCTTGTTTTAGAAAAAGACAGCGCAAGACTAAATGACGAATATAGCGTCCTAAACGCACAAGAGATGCAGATAAAAGAGACGCTAGCTAAAATTTCAAGAGAACAAGAGGCGGTAAAAGAGCAGACTCAAAAAGAGAATGAAAAGCTAAATTTCAGAAAAGGTTTGCTTGCTGAGATCGAAAATAAAAAAGATAATTACGCTATGAAGGGTTTAAATCTTTTTAAAATTACCGATATTTTAAATCTAAACGCAGTTCATATCACAAACATCGTAAATAACGATAGAAATTTGACCATAACTGCTGTTAGCGATAATGAAAAAAGGATAACCCAGTTGATCAAAGATATCAGCAAAGATGAAAAATACTTGGTAAATACTAAAAAAATTCGCTCAGATGACGCTAAACACGAGTATGAAAGTAATATAAGCATAGAGATTAGACAATGAGACAAGATATTTTAAGCAAAATAGATCAATACTTTGATAGCAAAAAGCCAAACGAAACAAACCTTATTTTTCTTGGCTCAGCGCTTATCATAGCTTATCTTGTCTATATGCTATGCTTTGATCCTGCGCAAAATTTCTTTGATGAAAAGCTTGATAAACATACGAGAATTTCTACAAAACTAGAAAACACTAGAAACTATCTAGCCTCAGTGAGCTCCCCTGATGGCGATAGAAATTTCAAGATAAACGAAGAAAATAGAAATTTAAGCAATCTAAAACTTCGTTACACAAATATTTTGAAATTTAATACCTATTTTGATTCAAAGCTAAAAGAGCTTTCATTTTTGCTTTTTGACAATCAAAACTGGGCAAACTATATAGATAGTAT
>NZ_JAAKZB010000013.1:0-62263 GCF_015229965.1 Campylobacter concisus | reverse complement strand
AAGTTGTAGATCTTTAAATGTGCTTTTTAGTTGATTTAGAGCTGGGTTATTAGTATCTGCTTCTAAGCTTGCTTCATAGTTGCCATCTTTTATCTCATTTACAAAGGTGTTGGCTTTTTGGATGAAGGTGTTCTCTTTTTCTTTAGATGTTTGGATCTTTTGGATGTTTTCATTTATAAGAGAAGACATAACGCCAAATTCATCTTTAGAAACGATATTTGACTTAACTGGCTCTTTGATCTCGTAGTTTAGAAATTTAAAGAACGAAATAAGCGAATCAGATATCTTTGAAAGTGGCTTAAGTGATCTGCTAACGATAAATATAAGAAGTGCTACGATGACTATTATAAATATAACTGATGAGATGACTTGTGAGACAAGTGTTTTGCTAAGGCTTGCGTCATAATCGCTCCAAGAGTTTGCAGAGCATACAAGCCAGTTTGCTTGATCGTAAAGCTCGCAAGCAAGAAGTCTTTCTGTGCCTCTAAGATTGTAAGTAAATGTTTTATCGCCATTTTTCTTATACTCGTTTGAGTAGTCGTCAATGATCTTCATAGCTTCACTAGAGTCAGAAAGGACAAGATCTTTGTGAGTAAAGTGTATGATCTTTTTGTGCTCTAAATCCATCAAAGCTATTGCGCTACTTGAAGTTGGTTTTATCTTATTAAGCTCATTGTCAAGCTTATCTATGCCCATATCCACGCCAAAGACACCAACAACCTTGCCATCAACAACTATCTTTTTAGCGATAGTTAAATTTAAGCCACCAGCTGAGCTTGTATATGGAGCTGAAAAGATAATGCCCTCTTTTGCAATAGCGTCCTTGTACCAGCCTTTAACCCTCGCATCATAGTTTTTTCTCTGATCAAAAACCATAAATTTACGCTCTTTGCCATCAAGCACAGCGTTATAAACAGCACCATCAGCCGCATAACCAAAGTAAAACTCAGAAAAATCAGTAACCTGCGCTGCGTTCATCAGCACTTTTTCTAAAGCCTCTTTGTCATCCAAAATTTGCGGATGCGCCTCGATGTAACTAGCAAAATTTTGAACGGCTGCAAGCTTGTCTTCAAAAAATGCATTCATATAAAACTGCAAAACTTTTGAAGATGAAGTCTTAGACTCCTTTGCTAGATCATAAATCCTCTCCTTGGTATTTGTGTAATTCACCGTTGAAAACACGCCAAGCGAGACAACTAAAAGCACCACGATAATGAGTGCAATCTTGTTTGCTGCTTTTTTCATAAACAAAATCCCTTTGTGTAAAATTTTATCTTTATATCGGCAAAAATTTTTTATGGTTAATAGCTATTTACAATTATTTAGGTATGAAATTTCAAGTCAAATTTCACATAAATTTTAGTTTCTAGCATCTGCTAAAACAAGCGCAAAAAGCACATCAACGCCTGCTTTTTGAAGCGTATCTCTAGCTTCTAGTATCGTTGTGCCAGTGGTTACGATGTCATCGACCAAGATAACTGGCGCAGTGATCTTTTTTAAAATTTTAAAATTTCTTGGATTGTTTTGCCTAAATTTAAGATCCTTGCCGCTGTAGCTAACACTGCTTGTCGCATGCAGGGCGTGAAAGATGGGTTTAAGGTTTTTAGCACGAAGTTCATTTGCCAAAATAGCCGTGTGCGAGTAGCCATGATGCACTCTATCATCTATCGGCAGGGCGTAAATTTGCTCTGGAAAGCTAAAGCTTTTAGCAAATTTCTTAAATGCAAATTTGGCTAAATTTTTATAGATAAAAAGTCCGTGCATTTGGTGCTTTGAGTGGATGAGCTCTTTGATCTCAGAGTAGCCGTAGAAACTATAAATTTTAAAGCCCTCTAGCTCTCTTACCAAAGGGCTTGGCTCGCTTAAAATTTGCGAGCAGGTTTTACAAAATGTCTTTAGCGTAAAGCTCTTGCAAAACGCACAAAACATCAGCTATTTAAGATAGCGATCGCAGAGCGTTTAACGGCGTCATTAATGATGTCTGTTAAGAATGGCTTAAATGCTCCACCAGTGCGAACTAGCTCAAATTTGGTTTGGTTGTTTGAGATATTTTTAATGATACTTTGATCGCCTTTTTGGATTTTAAGAGTGATCTTTATCTTGCCCTTTGTGTTGTCGCTGCCATATCCGCTCATATTTGCTTCAAATTCGTTTATGAAAACTTCAACCACAACGCCACCCATGCCATTTACATTTGCGCCACGTGCCGCAAGCTCTCTTTTAAGGGAGTCGCTAAAATAAGTCGCGAGATCGTTTTGAAGCACGACATACTCTTTTACAGTGCCTCTGCCATCGGTTATAGTTGCAATAGTGCTTTTATTTTTGCGACTATCATGCACCGCGCTTATATAGACTTCAAGGCCGTTAGCTTGCTGACTTGCAGCAGTTTTGTAAGGATCAAACGCAACTACTGTCTGAGTAGGAGTGCAACCGCTCAAGAATAGGACAAAAAGCCCAAAGATAGCTAGAAATTTAAATTTACTCATATTTTTCCTTTCAAAGTTTAGTTATCTCATCAGCCACTTTTATGGCAGCTTGCTTGACTAAAAGTGCGATAAAGAAGTCGAACTGACCGCTTTTTGACGCCTCAAGCTCCTCCACGTGGTGTCTAGTCGAGATAGGAATTCGTTTTTTGAAATTTATATCTGAAAGCACAAGCTCGCCATATAGATGTCCGTTTAAAATTTCAGAGCTTCTAGAGTAAGTGCCTCTAAGCTCGTCAAATCTAAAATCAAGCCTATATGTATAAGGCGATGTTTGCGTATCCACGACCACGATGCCACGAGAATTTAGCTCACGTTTTAAAAACATATAAAAGAGCACTTCAAGGCGTGGATTTGAGTTAAAGACTACGCCGCTACCATCTTCTCTTGTATAGTAAATCGACCTTGCGCTGCTTCTAGCATCCACGATCCTATGAAAATAGACCTTCTTTAGCCCGACATTTATGTCGATCATATTTTTTTCTAAGCAGCAGTTTATCGCCACGTCGCTTCTATACTTGACGCCATTTATAAAGACGCCATCGCCCCTGCCCCTGCAAGCGCTGCAGTCAGCTGGGATCCTCATAACCTCTTCAAAATAGGTCTTATCTTCGCTACTTATGCTTGCACTTTGCACGCCGTCTATGCCCTCGCACGATAGACAAAGGCTAGCTTTTGCCACGCAGCCAGTTAGAAAGACGGCTGCAAAAATTGCTAATAATGTCGCTCTTAGCATTTCACTTCCTTTTGCTCTTTTTGTTTTTTGCGGAGATTTTTCACGCTCTCGCCTGCGATGCCGTAGTTGTTCGTATCGATCTCATCGATAATGACAACAGTATTTTGAGCGCTTCTACCTAAAATTTCGCTTATTAGCTTTGTAACTCCGCTTATCATCTTCTCTTTTTGCTCCACGCTTGGGCTATCGCCCTCTTTTGTCACGCAAATTTTCACAAACGGCATAGCACTCCTTTTTGTAAATTTAGTACTTAAATTTTAATCAAAACCTATCCACCAAACGAGCTCTCAAATGCGGCAGTATCGCCACCTCGCAATAAGGCGAGATATTTTGTGATGATTTTGAAAGCTGTGACGTGAAATTTTGGCGCGGATAGAACATGTAGTTCATCAAGCCAAAATTTCACTAACTCTTTCAAAAGGACACAAAAGATAAGCCGTTAGTCTATTTTTAGGACGGATAAAAACGCCTCCTGCGGCAAATTCACCTTACCAATCGCCTTCATCCTCTTCTTACCCTCTTTTTGCTTTTCAAGCAACTTCCTCTTACGAGTGATGTCGCCGCCGTAGCACTTGGCTGTGACGTTTTTACCCATTGATTTTACGGTTTCTCGGGCGATTATTTTGTTGCCGATGCTAGCTTGTATCGCCACCTCAAAGAGCTGACGCGGCACGATCTCTTTCATCGCCTTTACGAAGTCCCTGCCCTTTGTCTGTGCCTTGCTCTCAGGCACGATGATAGAGAGTGCATCGACCGTCTCGCCGGCCACTTTGACATCAAGCTTCACTAGATCACCCACGCGGTAGTCGCTAGGCTCGTAGTCAAAGCTCGCGTAGCCTTTGGTGCTTGACTTTAGCTTGTCGTAAAAGTCCATCACGATCTCGTTCATCGGTATGTCATACTCGAGCAATACGCGGTCAGTCGTGATGTAGTCCATCTTCGTTTGTATGCCGCGGCGGTTGTTTAAGAGCGTGATGATGTTGCCCAAAAACTCGCTTGGCGTGATGATAGTGGCCTTCACGTATGGCTCAAGGATCGAGTCTATTTTATTGACTGGTGGCAACTGACTTGGGTTTTGAATTTTTAAATTTAGCCCATCAGTTTGGATGACTTCATAAGTCACAGTCGGCGCTGTGGCGATGAGATCAAGATCAAACTCGCGCTCCAGCCTCTCTTTGACGACCTCCATATGAAGAAGGCCTAAAAAGCCAACCCTAAAGCCAAATCCAAGTGCGACCGAGGTCTCTGGCTCGTAGCTAATGGAGCTGTCATTTAGCTTTAGCTTATCCAGCGCGTCACGCAGATCTTCAAATTTATCAGTTTCAATAGGATAAAGTCCCGCAAAAACAAACGGCTTAGCCCTCTCAAAGCCGCCAACTGGCTCTTTTAGAGGATTTTTTGACTGCGTCACCGTATCGCCAACCTGCACGTCGCTAACATTTTTAAGACCAAGCACGACTATGCCAACCTCGCCAGCGCTAAGCGTTTTGGTCTTGATAGGAGCTATAGGATTTGGATACATGAGGTCTAGCACGATGTGTTTTTTGCCCGTGCCCATGACCAAAATTTCGTCATTTTTTGAAATTTCACCATCATAAACACGCACAAGAGCAAGCGCGCCAAGGTAGTTGTCGAACCAACTATCGTAGATTAGCGCCTTTGTAGGCTTGCTTACGTCGCCATTTGGCGCAGGGATCCTCGTGATGATCGCTTCAAGCAGCTCTTTTATGCCAACGCCTGTTTTTGCGCTCACTTCGATCGCTCCTGAGCAGTCAAGTCCAATGATGTGCTCGATCTCGTCCTTTACTCTAGCAGGATCAGCCGCTGGTAGGTCGATCTTGTTGATGACTGGGATGATCTCTAGGTTGTTTTCAAGTGCGATATAGACGTTTGCGATGGTTTGCGCCTCTACGCCCTGGCTAGCATCCACGACAAGAAGCGCACCCTCGCAGCTAGCTAGGCTACGGCTTACCTCATAGCTAAAATCGACGTGTCCTGGGGTGTCTATCAAATTTAGAACAAAATTTTGCCCATTTAGTGCGTAGTTTAGGCGGACAGACTGGGCTTTGATCGTGATGCCACGCTCTTTTTCGATGTCCATCGTGTCCATGATCTGCGAGCTCATCTCACGGTCACTTACGGCGCCACACTCCTGAATGAGACGGTCAGCAAGCGTGCTTTTGCCGTGGTCGATGTGAGCTATGATGCTAAAGTTTCTAATGTTTTTCATGAAATCCCTAGTTAAATTTTAGGCGATTTTATAAAAAAAATCGTTAAAGTTGAGTAAAAATGAGTTTGCTAGGCTAGCAAGGCTTAAATTTAAAGCTCAAATTTAGCTCTTAAAATTTTACGCAGATCACAGAGCACAACGCAAAGCGAATATAAAAAATAGGCGTAAGCCACAAGCGGCAAAAAAATAAGAAAACCTGAAGCATAAACTAAAGCACTAAGCATGTATGTCGCATTTGCAAGCGCTGGCACGTGATAAGTCCAAAGCTCTGGTTGTTCAAACGGAGCATCTATGGCATTAAAATATAGAGCAAAATTTAACGCCAGCAACAAAACAAATATATAATCCTTTTTCATACAAAATAGAGCGCAGATCAAGGCTACTGCAAAATTTACCGCGATAAGAGAAACTATGACACTGCCCATAAAAACGCAAAACAAACCCATAGCCACGACCATTAGATATTCATTTTTTATGCGAAACATTAAATTTAAGCCTTTTGCGTCAAATTTTAGTGATGATGCCCAAAGTGCTCGTCTTTATGCTCGCTTTTTAGCTCGCAGATGAGATCGTCTTTATGTCCAAGGCTCTCGCTCTCAAACTGAAGCGTGACATGGCCGATGCCAACGTGAGAAAGCTCGTGCTCGATGCGCTTTATCATCTTTGAAATTTCAGCCACGCTTAGCGCATCATCCACCACCACGTGGGCTATTAGCGCGTTTGTGCCAGCATTTATCGCCCAGATATGCAGGTCATGCACGATTTTAACGCCATCTACGCCCTTTATAACGCCTAAAATTTCATCCGTATCAAGCTTAAGCGGCACAGCTTCGATTAGGATATTAAAGCTATCTTTTAGCAAGCTAGCACCGCTTTTTATGATGAGTAGCGATACAAAGATACTTGCGATACTATCGGCCTGCGTGAAGTTAAATTTCATCACAAGAAGCGCCGCGACGATGGCGCCAACCGAGCCAAGCGTGTCGCCAAGCACGTGCAAATAAGCACCTTTCATGTTTAAATTTTCTTTTGTATCAGCACTTTTGTGCATATAAACAGCCACGACTAAATTTACCACAAGCCCCAAAATACTAACAAAAAGCATCGTTTCAGCTTTGATCTCTGGCTCGTTAAAAAGCCTGATGATCGCTTCAACTATGACAAAAACAGCAAGCGCGATAAGAGCGATGGCATTTATAAAAGCAGCGATGATCTCGACCCTTTTGTAGCCAAAGGTCTTTTGCAAATTTGCCCTTTTTTCTGCGATCTTAAAAGCAACCAGCGACAAAAAGAGAGCCGCAGCGTCTGAGAGCATGTGAAATGCGTCGCTAATAAGCGCAAGCGAGTTTGAAACGAAGCCAAAAACGGCCTCAACTATCATAAACGTGAAAATTAGAAAAAACGAATTTCTAAGAACGCTCTTATTGTGCATCATTATCCTTCTTTTCGGCGTCGATCCTCTTGCCGATATCTTTTAAATTTGAAAATTCCTCGATGAGCTTTGGCGAGTCGTCAAGGCTAATGACGAAATTCCATATATAGGTCATCACAGAGTAGATGTGGCCGGCATTTGTCTGCTGCGAGCTTAGCACTATTATCGCCACCAAAAAGAGCAGCGAAGCGCTAATGCCAATGATAAAATAGCTCATCGCCTCCCTATTTGAGATCGCTATACGAAATTTAGAAACGACGTCGTAGTGCCTATTTAGCGTGCTTTTATTAAAAACACCTATCACCTTTGCCTCTTTTTCTAGGCGGTCATTTAAGCGAAGATAAAGGTCGTCATTTTTCTTGATATATCTTGGTAAAAATATAAGAAAAAAGGTCATTACGGCAAAGCACGCCACAGCGACCTTTGGCTCGACAAAGATGAGCATAAACGCTGAGCCGATGATCGAAATAACCGATGTAAAAAACATAGGAAAATGCGTCTCAAAGAAATTTACAAACTCTCGTGAGAGCGCTACTCTAGCGATGATGGCGGAGTCGTCTTTGGCATTTTGTTTTTCATTCATGATGACATTTACAGCAAGCTTTGCGTAGATATTTGCAAAAACTTGCGTATCCACGCGGCGCCTAATGGCTCCTACAAGCCACGCTATGAGCACAAAAAGTGCATAAATGAGGGCATTTAACGTATTTCCTTGCATGATTGCGTTGATCGCAAAGCCCGCAAATATCGGATAAGCAAGAAAAAGTCCGTTCTCTGCTAGCACCAAAGCAAAGGTCAAAATGAGCTTTTTGTTGTGCTCGGTAGCTATGCTCTTTAGCGTTTTAAAGGCGTTATTTTGCAAATTTACTCCTAAAAATTTTGCGAATTTTAGCTCAAATTTATAAATTTTGAAAAATTTTTGTTGTAACTCTTGACATTACAACAAAAAATCACTATACTTCGCTCATCGGTTGTAAGAAAAAAGATTACAACAAAAAACAAGGAGAACAAAATGAAAAATTATCAGGTTGCAAAGATCGCAAATGCGCCAAGAGTCGAGCTAAAAGAGGCTTTAAATTTAACTGGCTGTGAAGTATCTATAAACGAATTTGCGGCAAATGTGAGCGTGCCATTTGTCCATTCGCACAAACAAAACGAGGAGCTTTACATCATCACTGATGGCGATGGCGAGCTCTTCATTGACGGCGAAGTGATAAAAGTAAGCAAAGGCGACGCGGTGCGCATAGATCCAGATGGTAAAAGGTGCTTTAAAGCTGGCAAAAATGGTATCAAAATGATCTGCATCCAGACAAAACGCGGTAGCCTAGAGCAATACACAATGACTGACGGCGTGATAGTTGATGACGTAAAGCCAAGCTGGCTCTAAATTTAAAAACAAAATTTAAAGGAGAAACAATGAAAATAGCAATCATAGGTGCAAACGGCAAAAGCGGTGCAAATTTAGTAAATGAGGCGCTAAAACAAGGTTACGACGTCACAGCGATCGTTAGAAACAAAGAGTATAAAAACGAAAGCGTAAAGGTCATTTATAAAGATATTTTCGAGCTTACAAAGGCTGATTTAGCAGGCTTTGACGCGGTTATCAGCGCATTTGCAGCATGGAGCGAAGAAACCTTCCCGCTTCACAAAAAAGTGGCCGCTCACCTTTTAAATTTACTAGAAGGCACTAGCGCAAGGCTTATCGTAGTTGGTGGCGCTGGTACGTTATTTGTTGATAGCAAAGGCACTATGCTCATGGACACCCCAGACTTTCCAGCAGCATATATGGGCGTGGCAAAGGCTACGGCGGAGTCATATTTTGAGCTAAAAGGTAGCACAAATGTGCTTTGGACGTATGTAAGTCCAGCAGGCGACTACGACGCAAACGGCGCTCGCACGGGCAAATACGTGCTTGGCGGGGATGATCTCATACTAAACTCAAAAAATGAGAGCCACATAAGCTACGCAGACCTTGCTCTTGCGATCATTGATGAGCTAAAAAACAAGAAATTTATCCAAAAGCGCTTTACCGCCGTCGGCTAGAGAGCTTGAGTTTATAAATTTGACAGCTGGCGAAGGTTCGTAAGTCAAATTTAGCTGGCTGTCTTTGGCAGAAAATTTAAGTATAATCACGAAAAATTTAAGGACGATCATGCAAGTTGGCATTAAATTTTCAACTGCGATACACGCGCTTTTGTGTGCTAATTTTTTTGAAAATGAGAAGGTTACAAGCGAATTTATAGCTGGCAGCATAAACACAAACCCAGTCATCGTTAGGCGCCTGCTTGGCACTCTAAAGGCTGCAGGGCTTGTAAATGTCGCAGCTGGAGTTGGTGGGGTGAGCCTTGCAAAAGAGCCAAAAGATATAAATTTACTTGAAATTTTTAACGCAGTAAATGAAAAAGAAAAACTTTTTAAAATTCACTCTGATTCACCAAAAGCCTGCCCAGTTGGCGGCAGGATAGAAGAGCTTTTGTCTGGGCACTTTTTAAGAGCGCAAACTGCCCTAGAAAATGAGCTAAAAAACGTCACTTTGCAAGACTTACTAGACGAGCTTGCAAGATAAATTTAGGCTAGAGCTTGATCCTTTCTAGCCTAAAATAAATTTACAAACTACTCCTGCATCATGGTCCATTTTTGTGCGATCCTCACGGCATTTGTCGCAGCTCCCACACGGATCTGATTAGCACTGCATCTTAATTACGGCTTATTTAAATTTTAGTAGCTAGCATGTAGAAATTTAGCGGCGAGATTTCATTGTGATTTTTGTTTATTTGACTTTAAATTTAGGCTCGTCGCAAGCAGATATTTCAGTCTTTTTGGCTAGAAATTTAACCCAAAAGATAAATATCAATCAGCCAAAACGGATAAATTTAGCAGGCTAACGCTCTAGCCTGCAATGGTTACTAAAATAAGCTATTTACGCTTTCGTTATGATAAACACGTCGTATCACTTCGCCAAAAAGTGAAGCTGTGCTTAGCACTTTTATACAAGGGAGTTCTTCTTTTAATGGGATCGTATCAGTCACCACTAGCTCGTCTAAAAAGCCAAGTTTTAGCCTATCATAGGCTGGTCCGCTAAGCACTGGATGCGTGCAAAACGCCATTACGCTAGTTGCGCCACGCTCTTTGAAAATCTCAGCTGCTTTTACGATGGTGCCAGCGGTGTCGATCATATCATCGACCAAGATCACATCTTTGCCTTTAACATCGCCGATAACGTTCATCACTTCGCTCTCGTTTGCTTTCTCGCGGCGTTTATCAACGATGACCATATCTAATAAATTTAGATTTTTTGCCAAGGCTCTAGCGCGAGCCACGCCGCCTACATCTGGGCTTGCGACGACTGGGTTTGGCAAATTTTTAGCTTTTACGTAGTCGTTAAAGATGATGCTTCCATAGAGGTTATCTACTGGGATGTCGAAAAATCCTTGAATTTGTCCTGCGTGAAGGTCCATAGTAACAACCCTGTCGATGCCTGCTGTTTGCATCATATTTGCCACAAGTTTTGCAGTGATAGGCACTCTAGGAGCTGCTTTTCTGTCTTGTCTAGCGTAGCCAAAATACGGCACGATCGCTGTTATAGAGCTTGCACTGCTGCGTTTTAAAGCGTCAGTTAAGATAAGAAGCTCCATTAAATTTATATTTGCTGGGGCACATGTTGGCTGTATGACAAAAACATCTTTCCCACGCACGCTTTCGCCGATTTGCACGCTGATCTCACCATCGCTAAATCTTTTAATGCTAGCTTCACTCAGTGGAAGCGACAAATATTGCGAAATTTTCTTCGAAAGCTCGATATTTGCGGTGCCTGAGAAAATTTTATAGCCTCTCATAATAGTAACCTTTTTTAGTGATTTTTATGTTGTGATTTTATCAAAATGAGCTTTAAATTTAAATTTATTTACCCACTATTTTTAGTCAAATTTTCTACTCCAAAATCCAAAATTTACACTAAATTTTTATATCATTTTACATTTGTAAATTTATGAGGACTAAGATAACAAACATGTTTAAGATATGTAGAATTTACGACTTTATTAAAAGCGACGACGAGAGTTTTAAAGGTGTCTTTATCGATAGACTTTATCCTAGGGGCGTGAAAAAAGAGATATTTTCTAGCTTTATCTGGCTAAAATCAGTCACTCCGTCAAACGAGCTAAGGTCATGGTTTCATGAAGATAAAGAGGCTAGGTTTGATGAATTTTGCAAAAGATTTAGGCAAGAGCTAAATGGCAAAGAGGAGCAAGAGGGGCTAAAAGAGCTTAAAAAGCTAGAAAAAGAGTATAAAAACGTGGCGCTTCTAACTGCTGTCAAAGAGCCAGAATTTAGCCACGTTAAGGTGATAAAAGAGGCGCTTAGTTCTTTATAAAGCCACTTGCGATGACGCGCTCACCTTCATACATCACGCAAAGCTGACCTTGCGCTACGCCAAGTGCGTTTTGATTTAGCGTTAGCTTTGCGGTTTTGCTAGTTTTATCAACCTCTACAAAAGCCTCAAGTTTAGGACTTCTATACCTTATCTTTGTTTCGCACTCAAATTTAACTTCATCTATAAATAAATTTACGTTTTCAAGCTCGACCACCTTTTGAGCAAGGTCATCTTTCGTGCCGACAACGATCTCGTTTTTATCAGCGTTTATCTTGATGACAAAGTGTGGCTCATGAGCGCCAAAAACCTCAAAGCCACGGCGTTTGCCGATAGTGTAGTGCATGTAGCCTTGATGGCGGCCGATGATATTGCCGTCTTTATCAACCACGTTGCCTGGCAAATTTGTATCGTAGTGCTTGTTTAAAACCTCGATGTAGGTATTTTCCACAAAGCAAATTTCACTGCTTTCTGCCTGCGTAGCAAACTCTTCAAGCACTTTTACGCCTCTTGCTAGCTCTTTTATATCTTTTTTAAATTTATCTCCAAGTGGAAAAATGACATCTTTTAGCACCTCTTTTGGCACCTGAGCTAAAAAGTAGCTCTGATCCTTGCTAGGATCTTTGGCGCAGGTTATAAAACCATCAACCACCTGCACGTAATGCCCAGTAGCAAGCTTCTCGCAGCCATTTGCCTTTGCAAAGTCAAGTAGCGCACCAAGCTTTATAAATTTATTACACAAAGCGCAAGGATTGGGCGTTTTGCCCTCTTTATAAAGCCTGACAAATGGATCATAGACATATTCGTTAAATTTATCCTGCAGATCGAGGATATGCACTTTGATGCCAAGATATTCGCCCACTTTTTTGACTTTTCTGATGTTTTCTTCGTGATATCCTGGCTTTTGATGAAGCATCATGTAGCAGCCTTGCACCTCATGTCCAGCCTCTTGCAGAAATTTAGCCGTCATCGTGCTATCTACGCCGCCGCTCATTGCAACCATTATTTTCATATTTTTACCTTTTTTAAATTTAAAGGCGATATTTTATATCTTATTTTTAAATAGCCAAAATTTCACTTACGATAAGCTCTATATCATCGGTGATTTTATATAAGCTTAGATCTTCTTCATTTATCGTTTTTTGAGGGATCAGCGTCTTTCGTATAAACTCATCAAGCCCTTGCCAAAACTCGCATCCATAAAGAAAAATTTTCACTTTTTTGCTGCCAACATGAACTAACACCAAAATTTCAAATAGCTCATCAAGCGTGCCAAAGCCACCAGGAAAGACGACAAATGCAATGGAACTATCAGTTAGGGCAAATTTTCTTGGGCTTAAATTTGAAAAGAGATATTTTGCGGTGACGTATGGATTTGTATTTTGCTCAAATGGAAGCCTCACGTTTAGTGCGACGCTAGGGGACTTTGCGCTATCAAATGCACCCTTGTTTGCTGCTCTCATTATGCCATCTCCACCGCCAGTTAATATAGCAAAACCTAGCTCATTTAGCTTGTAAGCTAGCTCGTATGCCTTTTTGCAGTAGAAATTTTCTTCATCAAATCTAGCCGAGCCAAAGAAGGTTACATTTTTGTTTTTATACTTTAAAACGCTTGGAAATTTTAAGAGATCATTTACTAATTCATTCATTATTTTAACTGCTGAAGCCTCTCGCGTTTTGAGCCTATCTGAGTGATCTGGATGCCAAAGTTGCCGTCTATTATGACAACTTCGCCAAGTGCTATCACCTTATCTCCTATCAAAATTTCAAGCGGGTCGTTTGCGAGTTGATTTAGCTCGATGACTGAGCCTATATCCATAGTGAGCACATCTTTTAAGAGCATCCTTTTTGAGCCGATACGAACACGCATTGGAAGTCTTACGTCCATAATAAGGCCGATATTTCTCATCTCTTCTGCGCTAAATTCGCCCTTTAGTGCATGAGGAGCGGCTGCGGCTTTTGCTGCATCTGCTGGCTCACTTTTAGCAGGCTCAAAAAATCTCATAAGCGTGTGATCGCAGACAAAAGCCACATGCTCATTTAGATCCTCGATCTTTATGTTAAACAAAAAAAGCTTTTCAAAAACGCTAAAATCAAGCGATGAGTTTTCATCTAAGAAATTTACATTTATCACCTCAAAGCTGATCTTTGGCATGCCCTTTTGCGCTCCAAGAGAGGTGCTAAATGCGCTAAAAAGGTTTGAAAATATCTCTTTTGCAGCGTCAAGCTCGTCGCTACCGAGATTTTCATTTTTTGAAATTTCTTCTTCGCCCATCATCCACTCGCTAACTGCGCTTATGAGCACCGGCGTGCAAGCGATCTCAGCTTTTGCATTGATGTCGCCGCTTAATGTCACACTAGCCATGACAACTGGCGGTTTTATACCATTTTGCGCTGGCGCGTCAAATTCATTTCTCTCGCCGATCTCTGGCGCTCTACCAGTTAGCCCTTCGATGGTCGCTTTTAGTTCATTTGAAAAGATGTTAAAAAATTCATTCGTCATTATCTTCGCTCTCTTCTTCGTTGTTGTGTTCGTTGGCCTCGTCGTATGCCATTAGTTTTGCTTTTCGCTCTTCTTCGTATTTTTCTAGGATGTGTTTGATCTCATCTTTGTCAGAGCGGATTAGCTGCTCGATCTTGATAGACTTTCTAAATCTATGAAGCCCAACTTCAGCCAAAAATACCTCTTTTTTATCGATGCAAACGATCGCCTTATCATCAGCGCCTCTATCAAGCCTTAAGATATCGCCCTCTTTTAAATTTAAAAACTCATTTACGCTAACGATTGATTTGCCAAGGATCGCCTCATAAAGCACCTCAGCACGGCCTATTAGCGTTTTTAGCTCTTTGTTTCTACTCTTTTTAGCGCTAGTTTCGCCAAGCATGATGTCTCTGTTTGCAAGGCGCGATAGGATCGGCTCTAGGTAGATGACTGGATAGCATAAATTTATCATGCCGCTTGAGCCACCAACGATGATCTCCATGACAACCATGATGACAATCTCGTTTTGAGATACGATCTGCACGACGTTTGGACTGCTCTCTTTAGCCTCGACGTTTGGATACATATCAGTTATCATCGACCAGCTCTCTTTTAGGCGCTGCATGATCATCCTAAGCACCGCATCAAGCAAATTTACCTCGATGTCAGTTAGCTCTCTGTTTGCCTCGAAATTTTCACCAGTTCCGCCAAGCAAACGATCTATCATAGGAAATGCTATGCTTGGATTTATCTCTAAAATGCAGTTTCCATCAAGTGGCTTTATCGAAAAGACGTTAAAGCTAGTTGGACTTGGCAAACTCATCAAAAACTCGCCGTATGTCATCTGATCGACGCTGTGAAGTCTAAGCTCGACGATACTTCTCATAACACTTGAAATTTGACTAGCTAAATTTCTAGCAAGCTTGTCGTGGATGCCTTTTATCGCACGGAGCTGCTCTTTACTGACGCGGTTTGGACGCTTGAAGTCATAGATAATGATCTGTTTTTGCTCGCCTTGTGGGCTCTCTTCTATCTCGATATTGCTCGTATCGCCGTCTTCATCGACGACTTCAAGTAGCGCATCTATCTCTTCTTGACTTAAAATATCAGCCATTAAACCCCCAAGCTGCGTCTGATGCGATCAAGCAAACGTTTATGAATTTGTGAAATTCTACTCTCGCTAATGTTCATTATCTCACTGATCTCTTTTAAATTTAGCTCTTCGTAGTAGTAAAGCTGAACGATCATCTGATCGCGCTCATCAAAGTCTTTTAGCGCACTTTCGATCTTTAAGATAAGATCCTCTTTTTCTACGCTTTTTTCAACATCGCTTTGACCGATTAGTTCCATTTGCTCATCGATCGGCAAAATGGTGATGATGCCACTAACGCCCCTTGCCTCTCTTATCTTTTCGATATCTTCATTTAGTTTTTCAGCCAGATACTCGTCGCTTGGCTCTTCTTCGTGCGTGTTAAAGTAGTTATCTATCTCGGTATTTATGCTCTTTACTAGCTTTCTGTCGCTTCTACTAACGACGTCAAGCGCTCTTAGGTAGTCAAGCATCGAGCCATAAATTCTCTTTTTACCATATCCCCAAAATGAGTCGTTTTGCTCTTTGTCGTACTTCCTGCTAAGCTTTATCATCTCCTCAACGCCAACGCTTATAAGGTCGTTTACGTCGATGCTTGAAGGCAAGCGCTCCTTTAGCCTAAACGCCATTGCGCGCAGAGCTGGCATGTATTTTAAGACGATCTCGTCTTGCTCTTTTTTAATGGTGCTTTTATAAGCGTTAAGCTGCTTTTGCTTTAGTTCGTACATTTTGCTTACCAGAGTCTAAATTTTCGGTGGTTACTTTTAGCATGATATTTTCCATCCGTTTTTCCCTAACGTTTAGCTCAGAGATGAGATAGTCTGCGATCTCCTCATGTCTTTGCTTGTCAAAAAATTTCTTCAAAGTCCTTTTTACATCGACATAGTTCATTATCACGATGTGAATTATAAGGTAGAAAAATAAGGTAATAACTAGCGTATAAACGAGCATTTCGATAGGCTCGCTCACCTTTAGCAAGGTAAAAACTATGCCTATGAAAAATCCACAAACCGTAAAAAATGCTATAAAATTTTCTGCACGCAAAGCTCAATCTCCATTAAAATTGTTCTATCAAACGCTTAAAGAAGCCCCCAAAGCTCCTGCTTTGCTCATCTTTAAGCACTTTTCGTTCCAACCTATAAAGCAAATTCGAAGCTATCTGCTTGATCTGCACGCTAGCAGAGCCGTAAGCTTCGTCATCTGTAAAGAGTGTCCTTTGCTTTATGCTCCTTGCCACGCTCTTATCAGAAGCTACGTAGCCAATTAGCTCTAAATTTAAGTTTGGTCCGATATTTGCATTTGCCACTCGCTTTACATTTTCATAAATTCTAGTGGCCTCAGCCTCGTTTTTTACCATATTTAAAAGCAAAAGCTCGTTATTTTTAAATCTTGAGACGATCTTTATGACCGCGTATGCATCGGTTATCGCCGCAGGGTCAGGCACAGTCACCACGACAACCTCATCAGCCGCTTCTAAAAATAGCTGCGTGCTGCCGCCTATGCCAGCACCGGTATCAATGATCAAAAAGTCAAGCTGATCAAGCTCGCTCGCCTCATCTAAAAATCTCTCAAATAAAAATTGATTGTTAAATTTCAAAATTTCATCGCCGCTCTCGCCAGGGATAAGGATGAGATTTTTATTTATAGGTATCAAGATATCTTTTAAGCTGCACTCGCCTTTTAGCACGTGAAGCAAGTTTTTGCCCATTTTGACGTTTAAGATCACATCAAGGTTTGCAAGGCCGATATCAGCGTCAAAAAGCCCTACTTTATAGCCATTTTGCGACAAAACATTTGCTAAATTTGCGCTTATCGTGCTCTTGCCAACGCCGCCTTTGCCGCTTGTTATCGCTATAAAATGCGTATTTTTAGCCTTATTTTGAGACTGGACTAAATTTTGTAGTTTTTGCGCTTGGTTATTCATCGCTAGCCTTTTGCTTTGTAAAGCCGTCAAACACGCACTCTACTAAAAATTCGCTCTTTGCCTCCACAAGATCATCAGGCACCTCTTGACCAACACTAAAGTAGCTAACTGGCGTATTTGTCTCATAGATCAGTGAAAAGACGTTGCCAAAAATTTTGGTCTCGTCAAATTTTGTGATTATTAAAGTGTCGATCTCTAAAAATGAAAATCCATTATAAATTTCTATCAGATCCTCGACCTTTGAGCCAGCTGAGAGGACTAAATTTACATCGATCTTTGCGCCGCTATGCTTTAAAAATTTATCAAGTCTTTCAAGCTTTTCTTTGTCATACTGCGAATTTCCAGTGGTGTCGATTAGTATCACGTCGCAGTAGCTAAGCTGCTTTATGGCGTTTTGAAAGTCCTCGACCTCTATGACATCAAGGATCGGCAGCTTCATCATCTTAGCGTACTGAAATAGCTGCTCAACCGCTCCGATACGGTATGTATCAAGCGTGATGATGCCCGTTTTATAGCGCTTTTCGTTGCCGTAAGCAAAACGAGCCGCGAGCTTTGCAAGAGTCGTCGTCTTGCCAACTCCGGTTGGACCAACAAGCATCATTATGCGCTGTTTTTTATCACTTAGCTCTTTTCTGCAAGGCAGCATATTTCGCAAAAGTGAGTAGAAGTACCTTTTTACCGCGGTTGGGTTGCTTTTCATCGAAACTGGCAAATTTTCAAGCGTCGTTTGCATGATCGCCTCCAAATGCTCCTCTTTCATGCCGCTTTGTTTTGCGAGCTTGTAGATGCTAGCAAACTCTGGCGGGATCGAGAGATTGTTGCGATTTGGGGCTTTTTCGTCCCAGATCATGTCAGTTATCAGCCCTATTTTCTCGCTTAGCACGCTTACTTGCTTTGCTACGTCATCTATTTTTTTATTCATACCATTTGTGCTTGGCTCTTTTATTTCGTTCATATCGACATTTGCGATCGCGCTTATCTCTTTTGCGACATCTGAGATATTTAAAAGCACACTCTCATTTGGGTCGTAAGGCTCAGGTGAGGTTGTCTTTGCCTCAAATTTAGCAGGCTCCTCTTTTATCTCAAATTTTGGCTTTGGTGGCTCGTAGTTTTTACTAAATTTAGAGTAGGCATTTTCATAGTTTATTGCTTTTACATTTGGCTTTGGTGGCTGCTTTACCTCGTCCTCTTCGACGCTTACTAAAATTTCATAAAGCGGCTTTTTGTTTATTGTTTTGGCTTGAATTTGCTTTGTGGTAACGAGTATGGCCTTCTCGCCGCACGCCTCTTGAGCCTTTTTCAAAGCCTCGATGGTGCTCTCGCCTGTAAAAGTATGAAATTTTGTAGCCATTTATATCCTTTAACCTCTCATAAGCCCTAGTGGCACGATCACGCTAAGCCTCTTGCTAGCCCCTGGGTGCGGCACGATAAGGCGCGGCGTCTTATAGACTTTTTTACTAAAATACAAAATATCCAGATCAAGCGTGCGTGGTGCATTTTTAAACGTCCTCACGCGCTTAAATTTACTCTCATAATGCCCTAAAATTTTTAGCAAATTTCTAGGACTCATAGATGTTTGTAAATTTATAACAGCGTTACTAAAATCATCCTGCGCTTCGTAGCCAAACGCCGCATTTATAAGGATCGGCGAGACTTCAACCACGTGAAATCTGCTATCGCTTGTAATCGCTCTTATAAATTTATCAAACCTCTTTGCGCTATCGCCGATGTTGCCACCCATGCCAACTAGCGCCTCATACTTAAACTCATCTCTTTTATGAAAAAAACTAGGGCAAAAACGGCTTTTTACGATCTTTCTTGCTCCAGCTAGCCTCATAAAATTTCGCACCCACCTTCTCTTGCGACCACGACATCTTCGATACGCACGCCAAATTCATTTTCTAGATAAATTCCAGGCTCCACGCTAAAAACCATGCCCTCTTTTATGAGCGTTTCGCTCCTTGCTGAGATGACTGGAAGCTCGTGTATATCGACACCCACGCCGTGTCCTGTCGAGTGAAAAAAGGCCTTTTCATATCCAGCCTTTGCTATCACACTTCTTGCCGCAAGGTCTATCTCGCACGCTCTAACGCCAGCTCTAGCGACCTTTATCGCAGCAGCCTGAGCCTCTTTTACGATCTCGTAAATTTCTTGCATCTTTGCTTTTTTAAATTTTTGCTCCTTTGAGAAGTTAAAATTTTCATCAAAGCAAGCAGTTCTGGTGCGATCAGAGCAGTAGCGATTAAATTTCACTCCAGCATCAAGTAGCAGCAAATCACCCCTTTTTAAAATTTTATCCCCAGGCAGCGCGTGCGCCTTGGCGGCATTTTCATTTATCGCCACGATCGGATCAAAGCTAAGACCTAGCTCATTTTTTTGCCTAAAGATGAGCGAGGCGTTAAAATGAAGCTCTTTTTCGCTCATCCCTTCGCCATTTTCACGCACAAATTTAGCAAATTCATCAAAGCATTTTGCTCCGAATTCGCTAGCCTTTTTTAAAATTTTTATCTCATCTTCGCTCTTGCAAATTCTCTTTAGCCTAGAGAAATTTGCCTTTGGCTTGAAATTTATCTTAAAACCCTTGCTAAGCGCGTTAAACTCGCTTAGACTTAGCTCATCAGGGTTAAAAATGAGGCTGCTTGGCTTCATCTTTCTTAAAAATGCCCTAACCTCGCTTATTAAATTTCTCTGTGCCAAAAGAACGACCACGCCTGCATTTACGCAGCTTTTTGCCTCGAAATAATACCTAGCGTCCGTAAAAAAGTATTTCACGCCATCAACGCATAGCAAAAACTCATTGTCGCAGCTGTAGCCGCACTCGTAAAATACGGCGTTTTCGTCCTTTAAGATGAAATTCATTGCGCGTTTTGATTTGCTCTTACTGCTTTGATTTGCTCAAAAATTTGAAGCATGCCTATCATCGCCAAATGATAGCCAACTGGTCCAAAGCCCACGATCTGGCCTGCTGCAACTGGTGCGATGAGGCTTTTGTGGCGGAACTCTTCTCTTCTATAAACGTTGCTGATATGCACCTCGATAACTGGTAGCGCGACCGCACTTAGCGCGTCACGGATAGCGATAGATGTGTGAGTGTAAGCAGCTGGGTTTATGATGATGCCGTCAGCATCGCCCAAGCACTCTTGTATCTTATCGACTAGCTCGCCCTCAAGGTTGCTTTGAAAAAACTCGATCTCAACGTCATTTTGATCGGCAACGATCTTCATTTGAGAGTGGATATCCTCCATCTTCATAACGCCGTAAATTCCTGGCTCTCTAGCGCCAAGCATGTTGATATTTGGGCCTTGGATAACCATTATTTTTAGCTTCTTATCCATGTCACTCCTTTTTGATTAAATAGCCCAAATTATACATTTTCGTTCCTAAATTTTCGCTACAATAACAAAAATTTAAGGCTAGAAATGGAAATTTTAAAAGCAAAAAAGATCATCACTGGCGGAGAAAATCCAAAAATTTTAAGAAATTCTTGTCTAGTCATCGATGATGATAAAATTTTAGAAATTACAAGCGAAAAAGAGGCTCAAAAGAAATTTAAAGAGGCGAAAATTTGCGACTTTGGTGATAGCGTGATCGCACCAGCGTTTGTAAATACGCACGTTCATTTGGAATTTAGCTCAAACGTTAGCACTCTAAAATATGGTGACTTTATAAAATGGCTTGGCTCTATCGTCGATAAAGGTGGGGAGCTAGCTAAAGTGGACGCTAAAAAGGCGATGAATGAAGCCATAAATTCGCTGTTAAAAAGCGGAGTTTGTACCATTGGCGAGATATCTAGCTTTGGCTTGGAGCTTGAAATTTTAGCCACTAGTCCGCTAAAAGTCGTGCTTTTTAGTGAAATTTTAGGCTCAAATGAGCAGATGGTTCAGCAAAATTTGCAAAATTTCTTAGCTAAATTTGAAAAAACAAAGGGCTATAAAAGCCAAAATTTCACACCAGCTATCTCACTGCACTCGCCCTACTCTGTGCATCCAAAGCTAGCTAAAGCTGCCCTTGAGATAGCTAAAAAGGATGGTCTTCTTGTTAGCACGCACTTTTTAGAGAGCAAGGCTGAAAAGCAGTGGCTAGAGCACGGTAGCGGTGGCTTTAAAAAGCATCTTTTAAGATTTAGCCAAGATCCAAGGCCGATGTATGACGCGCAGAGCTATTTTGCGATGTTTAGTGAGATAAACACGCTCTTTACGCACTGCGTTTATGTGAGCGATTTTGCTAAATTTAAGCCTCACCACAGCGTGACACACTGCGCCGTTTCAAATAGACTACTTGGCAAAAAGGCGCTAAATTTAAAAGAAATTTTCAAAAACAACGTCAGTTTAAATATCGGTACAGACGGCCTTAGCTCAAATATCAGCCTAAATTTTTGGCATGAACTAAGAGCTGCCCTATTTACCCACGCTAGCCTTGATCTAAACGAGCTTGCCACTAGGCTTTTTGTCGCTGCAACGCATGGGGGCGCAAAGGCACTTAGGACAAATAACGGCGAGATAAAGGCTGGACGTGCGGCTGATCTTGCCGTCTATAACGACCTAGAGTGCGATGATAGCGAGCTAATACTTCAGCTCATACTTCATACAAACGAGGCTAAAAAACTATATATCGGAGGCAAAATTTGCAAATTTTAAGGCTTATTTTTAGAGGAATTTTGGGAATTTTTAAATTTATCAATAACTACTTTAAGGCACTCATATTTTTACTCATCTTATTTTTTATTTTCGCGCCAGATGGCAAGATGAATGAGCCAAATTTAGCCCGCATTGACATCACCGGCACGATAGTGGATACTAGCGAAATTTTAGATGCGCTCGAAAAAGCAAGGCTTGATAACAACATCAAAGGCGTGCTGCTCTACATCGACAGCCCAGGCGGCGCACTAAGTCCTAGTGTGGAGCTAGCCATGGCGGTCAAGAGGCTAAAAGAGAGCAAAAAAGTGCTCGCATACGCTGCTGGCAACATGGCAAGTGGTAGCTACTACGCTGGCGTAAATGCCGATACTATCGTAGCAAATCCAGGCGCTTTCATCGGCTCGATCGGCGTCATCATACAAGGGGCAAACATCGAAAATTTAGCCAAAAATTTAGGCGTGAGCGAGCAGGTGGTGAAGGCTGGGGAGTTTAAAGAGGCTGGCACCTTTATGAGAAGCTGGAGCAAGCAGGAGCGTGAGAGCTTGCAAGGGCTCGTAAATGACGCTTACATGCTCTTTGTAAGCGACGTGGCGGAGGCTAGAAATTTAGATATCAAGAAAAAAGACGAGTGGGCAAACGCAAGAGTCTTTTTGGCGCACAATGCCCTAAAAATGGGGCTAATTGACAGCCTTGGTAGCTACATAGACGCTCAAGATGAGCTAGCAAAAATAAGCCTCGTAGATGAGCCCGTCTGGCAAGAAAAACCGCAGATCGAAAAGATAATGGAGAAATTTACAAAGCAAGGCATAAACTCACTTTTTAACGCATTTTTTGAGACAAAGCTTAGATAATGAAAAGCCAGCCAAGTTAAATTTAACTGGCTGGCAAAGCTTTTTATGTCTAGCTTATTTTAAAATACCCTCGCTATCCATAAAGAGTTCTCGCCCTGCTATTTTTATCAAAAAAGTAGTTTCATTTATCCTTTGAAGCACCTCAAATTTACCATAAATGCTATTTTTGATAACGACACTAAAGTTTTCATCCAAAAGTCCAAATTTATCACCTAGCCGTGATAAGTAGAAAGTGTTATTTGACCTGTCTATAACCTTATCAACCACCTCTATCTCATTTTTGCTTTTATCAAAAAAGGCAGGGTATCCTTTGGTGTTTATATATCCACATTTGCCATCTTTTTCAACAGGAGCAAAGCCTTCGTAAAATAACCAACATCATCAAATTTACACTCTATGATCTGCTCGCATTTGGTGTTTATATATCCCCATCTGCCATATTTTTTAACAGCAGCAAAGCCTTCGCTAAAGTCACGAGCATCATCAAATTTACACTCTACGATCTGCTCACCTTTGGTGTTTATATATCCCCATTTGCCATCTTTTTTAACAGCAGCAAAGCCTTCGTTAAAGTTACCAGCACCATCAAATTTACACTCTACGATCTGCTCACCTTTGGTGTTTATATATCCCCATTTGCCATCTTTTTTAACAGCAGCAAAGCCTTCGTTAAAGTAACTAGTATCATCAAATTTACACTCTATGATCTGCTCACCTTTGGTGTTTATATATCCCCATTTGCCATCTTTTTGAACAGGAGCAAAGCCTTCGCTAAAGTAACTAGTATCATCAAATTTACACTCTATGATCTGCTCACCTTTGGTGTTTATATATCCCCCTCTGTCATCTTTTAAAACAGCAGCAAAGCCTTCTTTAAAGTAATTAGTATCATCAAATTCATACTCTATAATCTGCTCAAATTTGGTGTTTATATATCCGTACTTGCCATCTTTTGCAACAGCAGCAAAGCCTTCGTTAAAGCTATCAGCATAATCAAATTTACACTCTACAATCTGCTCACCTTTGGTGTTTATATATCCCAATTTGCCATCTTTTGCAACAGCAGCAAAGCCTTCGTTAAAGTAACAAGCATAATTAAATTTACACTCTACGATCTGCTCACCTTTGGTGTTTATATATCCACATTTGCCATCTTTAAAAACAACAGCAAAGCCTTCACTAAAGTCACCAGCACCATCAAATTTACACTCTACGATCTGCTCACCTTTGGTGTTTATATATCCCCATTTGCCATCTTTTTTAACAGCAGCAAAGCCTTCGTTAAAGTAATTAGTATCATCAAATTTACACTCTATAATCTGCTCACCTTTGGTGTTTATATATCCCCATTTGCCATCTTTTTTAACAGCAGAAAAGCCTTCTTTAAAGTTACCAGCACCATCAAATCCCCAAAACATATCCCTCTCCTTTGTTTATATGAGTTGTGTTATTTTAGTTTATATTATTTTAAAAAGTAAGTAAATTTAAGAGAAATTTAAAGCAAGATGGTGGAAGCGAGGGGGATCGAACCCCTGTCCAAAAACAAAATCCGTACAGCCTCTACACGCTTAGCAAAAGTGAAAATTTCATCTAAAAAGGCTCACTTTCCAAAACCAAAATTTAGACTAAGACTAAAATTTCAGCTAGCAAGCAGTCACTTTGCTGGCCTACTCTAGCTAAATTACTCGCTTACATCCTAGCTAGAATGAGACAAAGCGAGGCTCAACTGAACTTACGCAGCTTTAGCGTAAGCAGGAGCGAAATTAACGTTGTTTGCGTTTAAATTTAGTTTGAGCTTTTTACGCTTTGCTCAAAGCGACGTGCCACCGTACACACCCTGCTCCTGTCGAAGCCAAGTCGCTCCCATAAAAAATGAAATGGTTTAGTTGGATTGTTTAGTCAAGCTTTGCAGGTACGTCAATGATCTTTGGCTCAAGGACGCTAAAATACTCTAGGTCTTTCTCGACGTCGCCTTTGTATTTATGAAACTGATCGCTAATAAGCAGCAACCAATCTATAAATTTATCATTTGCTGGACCTTTTAAGCTTCTAGCCTCTTGAGTGACCTCTTCAGCCAAAGTCGTTAGTTTCAAGATCGGGTCAAGATGCATAAAACCTGCTGCTGATTTGATATTGTGAAAGATCCTAGAAAGCTCTAAAATGCTCTCCTTATACTTATCAGCTCTTCCTAAATTTATTATCAAAGGCTCTAGTAAATCGCACATCAAAGTGTAGTGGGAGAGAAACTCCTCAACTATATCATAAGAATAATCGACTTCAAGCCTTTTTAATATACCCATTTTCATGTCCTTAAGAAATTGGCGTAATTGTAGCAAAATTTTGATAAAATTGTTAGCATTATCACAAAATTTACCGGACTTAGCCATGAAAGATGAAACAATCGCAAAGAAAAAACTCACTATAAATGATATAAAAAACAAAAAAGGCGTCGAGCCTATCGTGATGATAACCGCCTATGATGCGCTATTTGCGAAGATTTTTGATGATTACGCTGATGTTATCCTTGTTGGCGATAGCTTAAATATGAGCTTTAACATGAAAGAGAGCACGCTAAGCGCTGATATGAGCACTATGCTTTATCACACAAAGGCTGTTTGTGCTGGGGCTACAAAGACTTTTATCCTAGCTGATATGCCATTTGGCAGCTACACAAATGAAAAGCAAGCGATCAAAAATGCGATGAAATTTTTTAAGCAGACAAATGCCGATGCGGTGAAGCTTGAAGTTGGCATGCATCAGGTAAATTTAGTAAAACGCCTCTGCGAAGAGGGCATAAACGTGATGGCTCACATCGGACTAAAGCCGCAGTTTTTTAAATTTGAGGGCGGATATAAGATAAAAGGCAGAAGCGAACTTGAGGCAAAAAGGCTAGTTGAAGAGGCTTTGGCGTTTGAGCAAGCTGGTGCGTTTGGCATACTGCTTGAAGGCACGCTTAGCAACGTGGCAAGCGAGATAACAAGGCAGGTTCGTGTGCCAGTTGTGGGCATAGGCTCTGGGTCAGACGTCGATGGGCAGGTGCTTGTCTGGTCTGATATGTTGGGATTTTTCGAGGACTTTAAACCTAAATTTGTCAAGCGCTATCTTGACGGAGCCACTCTTGTGCGAAAAGGCGTGCAAAGCTACGCTAACGAAGTAAAAAACAAAATTTTCCCAAGCGAAGAGTTTTCGTATCAGGGTTAAATTTATACTCCAAATTTAAAAGTAGCCCATAAAAACTCTGCAAAAAGCTCTATCAACACCAAAGCGCTAGAGCATACTTTTTAAATTTAAAAAAGCTCTTCTGATTCAAGATAGTTTTGCGAGATATTTCGCTCTTTTTCGTCGGCATTTACATGAAGGACGTAGTAGCCTATCTGCGTGTTGCTAGCATCAAGTAGCGGCACAACACAAAAATAGTGTGTCTTATATACGTAAAATTCATACTTTTTAAGGTCTATGTCACGCAAAATTCCAACTATATTTAAATTTGCACTGCTTAAATTTTCGATGTAATAATCACTTAAAATTTGATCACTCGGCGCGCTTTTATGTGCTGGCATCTTATCTTTTGATAGGAGCACGAAAAGGTCTATGCCTTGCGTTTTATAAAAATTCCCAAGTGAGTCGTAGTTTAGCAGAACCTCGATGCTACCGATGTTTTTGCCCTCATGCATCACATTTGAAACAGCCCTTATATGCACCCCCGCATACCACGCCTCGATGCCAACCATGGGCTTATTTTGTCGCCTTGACTCTTGGACTAAAAACCTACCACTAGCGATCATATCGCCATATCTGTTTAGATCCCAGCTTCTTACGTAGCTTTTTAGATCTTTATCGTAAAGATGAAGCTTGATGTTGTTATACATCGACGCTGCGCCAAGAGTTTTGGTCAAATTTTCGATATTTTTTACGCATTCGTCGCGGTTTTGTCCTAGCAAGCACATCTGTATAGACTCATTTTGAGCAAGCAAGATCGAGATCGCCATCGATGAAAATTTCTCATCATCGATGCTTTTGTTTAGCTGCTTTACGTGGTAGTCAAAAAAGACGCGCATGTTGTTTTGCTTTTTTTCAGCTATGTATGAGCTATAAAGAAAATAAAAAAGGCTACCAAGCAGCGCAAAAACGACTAGGACGATATAGATATTAAAATATTTTTTGTATTTACTCAAAACTAAGCCTTAGTTTTTTTTCTAAAAATTTAGCAAACTCATCAAATTTAGGCAGCTTAAGCTCGCTTTTTCTTTTGGGGCTAGCCCAAACGCTATCTGGAAAAAACGCGTCCTTTTCAAATCTCGCAATGACGTGAATATGCACGTGTGGTACGTAGTTTCCAAAGCTTGCGATGTTTATCTTAGTTGGTTTATAAAACTCAAGCATCGCCTTTTCAGCCACCAGCATCGCTTCAAAAAGCCTAGCCCTACTCGCCTCATCGCAGTCGCTTAGCTCGCGGTAGGGCTTAGCGGTAAAAATTTTCACCCACGGAAGCTCGTTCTCTTCGCGCTCAACCCTTATAAATTTATCTTCATATATCATATTTTGCCCCTATTTTATACGAAATTTCTCTCTCGCAAAAGCGTGTAAAGCTTGATCGTTGAGATAAAAAATGTCACGATCGCAGGTCCAAGTATGACGCCCCAGAAGCCAAACGTCGTGATGCCAGCGATCATCGCAAAAAAGATGAGTAGCTCGTTTATCTTTGTTGGTATCTTGACTAGTTTTGAGTTTATAAATTTAATGACAAGCGGCTTTAGAAGCGTATCAGCGCCAAATGAGATCACGATGATGGTGTAAAGTGCGATCGTGATAGCGGCTGCTGTGTTGCCATTTGCAAACTCATAAATGCTAATAGGCGCCCACGCCAAAAAGCCACCAACGACTGGGATGAGTGAAGCGAAGCTAAAAAAGATGCCAGTTAGCACGCCGTCATAGCCGTAAAAACTGGTGACAATGGCAAATAAAAAGCCCTGGATGATCATATTTGCGATGGTTGAGTAAAAAACGACGCCCATCACGTTGCCAACCTCGCTTAGTATTGACTCAGTGTCCTCTTTTTTAAGCGGAAGCGCCTCTTTTAGGTAGTTTATAAGCTCGTTGCCGTAAAGATTGCAAAAGAAGAAAAATACTAGGATGATGATCATATCAACGCCAAATTTAAGGCTTAGTTTGCCTAAATTTGCAAGATTGGCAGCGACTTGCGAAAATAGCATCTTGATATCAAGCCCGCCTATAAATTCCTTGATCTTTGGCTCTAAGAAATTTATCGACTCTGGCAGGCTAAAGTCATAGTTTTTGATAAATTCAATCGTCTTTGTGACGTTGTTTATATCAAATCCAGCTGCGTACTTTGCGATCTCGATGACGGCGTAAATAAGTGGCGCGATAAATAAGCAAAGAAGCGCAAATGTCGTAAGTCCTGACGAGAGCGTTTTGCGGTTTTTAGTAAGCGCTAAAAATGCGATCTGCACGTTTGCAACAGCCACAGCAAGCAGCGCTGCGATAAAAATGTCAAGTAAAAATGGTTTAAAAAGATAGACCACCAAAGCCAAAGCACAAAACGCAAAAATTCCAAAAAACAGCCTATTATTCATCTCGCTCCCTTAAAATGGGGTAATTATAGCAGATTTATCAAAGCTACTCATTTGCTTGATAAATTTACTAAAACGCTCTGGTGCCAAATTTGCAAAAAGCAGGCTTTTGGCATTTTAGCGTGGCACTGATGCTTAGCAAATTCAGATAAATTTATGCCTTACGTAAATTTTCTAGCTCAAAAGCTTCTATAAATTCAGCCTTTTACGTGCACTGAAAATTTGCTCCGACGACCTCACACTCATCACAAATTTGCATATAGATCGTGCCCTCGCCGTCTATCAAGCCACCAAAAGGAATTTGCGCTAGATATTTCATCGTTTTACCACATTTTGGGCAGTGCAAGTACTCAGCGTCTTGCTGCCACTGCGGATATCCGCCAAGTAAAATTTCACCATCGATCATAGCCGCATAGTGCATACAGACCTCGTTTGCTAGCTCAAATTTTTGCCCATCAAGCGTTGCCACAGCGTCTCTTACGTAGTCTTCACTCTCACCCTCACCAACGGTGTCAGTTTGCACGCTACTGCCATCATTTTGGCAAAAGTACTGCACAAAACCAACACAGGTCGGACAAAATTTAAGCACAGCGTCATTTTTAAGCTCTAGCCCAAACTGCTTTAGGCTCTCTTTTTTAATGGTGAGTTCTATCATCTCGCCACTGCAAAATTTACATTTTTCATCGCTTAGTGCCTTAAATTTAACGCTTGCCTCTGCGTTTTTGCTTGGCTCACAAACAAAACACTTATCAAAAACTAGGCTTCTTCTCTTGCCACTGCTATCAAAGCTCCAGCCAGCAGTCTGCGAGTATCCATCAGTGTCGGCATAAAGCTTCGTCTTCCAAGGCTTTGGCGCATTATAGAGCTTAAAAAATAGCTCTCTTACCACCTCATCGCCCTGCCACGCAAGCGCGCAAAGGATGTGATTTGTTTTTACGATATTTTCAGCGCCATTTAGGCTATTTATGAGCTCGTCTCTTACGTCACTTGGGGCGTTTTTGTAAATTTCAAATGGATAGTACTCGCCCTGTTTGGTCACTTCTCTTATGATCTGCTCGTCGCAAATGCCATGCAGGTAGAAAATATAGACAAGATCGCTGTAAATTTCACCGTATTTGCCTATCTCATATACGTGGGCTAGGACATTTTTTAGCTTTTGTTTGATCTCGTCTTCATTTAAATTTTCATAAAACTCCAGCTTCTCTTTTTGCCTACACTCATAGCAGATCCCGTCAAAGTAAATCGTCCTTTGCTTGCACTTAGGACAAAGATGTGGCTCGCTCATTTTTGCTCCAAATTTAAATTTCGCTACTCAAAAAGCCCTTTTTCGATATCGATCTTGACGTTAAAGGTCTCAAAGCACTTCGCACTTGCGATCCTGCCCTTTGCCGTGCGCTCGATAAAGCCATTTGCAAGTAGATATGGCTCGATGACGTCCTCAACCGTGCCCTCGTCCTCGCTAAGAGCCGCTGCGATCGTGCTAAGCCCCATAGGACGGCGCCTTGCTTGCATCAAAATTTCTAAATACCTAATATCCATCTCATCAAATCCAAGCGAATTTACCCCAAGCGCGTTAAGCCCCTCTTTTGCACGTTCATGACTGATGATTAGCTCGTCATTTACCTCGGCAAAGTCGCGAATTCGCTTTAATAGTCTAAGAGCGATCCTTGGCGTGGCACGTGAGCGTTTGGCGATCTCAAGCGAGGCATTTTTATCGCACTCTTTGCCAAGCTTAGCTGAGGCTATCTGCACGATACGGCTTAGCTCGCTGCTTGTGTAAAACTGCAGCCTAAAGTCCATCCCAAAGCGGTCTCTAAGTGGCGCTGAGATCATGCCAGCACGCGTCGTTGCGCCTATTAGTGTAAATTTTGGTAGGTCTATCTTGATAGTCTGAGCAGCCGGCCCTGAGCCTATGATGATGTCTAGCCTAAAATCCTCCATCGCAGGGTAAAGCACCTCTTCGATAGCTGGGCTTAAGCGGTGGATCTCGTCGATAAAAAGCACGTCGCCCTCTTGTAAATTTGTAAGGATCGCAGCAAGATCACCACTCTTTTCTATCATGGGAGCCGCGGTCATTTTGATACTTACGCCCATTTCGTTTGCGATGATGTGAGCAAGGGTGGTTTTGCCAAGTCCTGGAGGGCCGTAAAATAGCACATGATCTAGGCATTCGTTTCGCTTTTTGGCTGCTTTTATAAAGACGTCTAAATTTTGTTTTATCTTTTCTTGTCCGATGTAGTCTTCAAATTTTGTCGGTCTAAGCGAGACTTCAAAGTCATTTTCAAAGCTTACTTTTTCGATTTCAACGATTCTATCCAAAGTTTTTCCTTCTAAATTTAAGGCTTCATTTTACGCTTTTATGCTTAATCTAAGCTCGTTTAAATTTATAGTAAAAGGTGCTGCCTTCATTATAAACGCTATCAACGCCGTATAAAATGTCATGTTTTTGGCAAATTTCGCTGACGATATTTAGCCCAAGGCCAAAGCCACCTTGGATTTCATCCTCTCTGACGTAGCGCTTCCAAACCCTTTTGACGTCCTTTATCCCCTTGCCAAAGTCCTGCACGATAAGATTTATGCGCTCTGCTTCAAGCTCTAAATTTACTATTATCTCGCTCTCTTTTGGGCTGTATTTTATGGCGTTTGTGATGGTGTTATCGATGATGCGCTGAGCCTCGACCTTACTTAGCATAGTAAATGCCTCGCTTGCTAAATTTGTCTTTACCACGATGTGCTTGACATCAGCCACGCTTGAGAGAAATTTCACTCGCTCTTTAACGTATTCGCCTAAATTTAGCCTCTCAAGTGGGAATTTGATGTAGCCTCGCTTTATGAAGTACTCTACATCTTCGTAGGTTATCTGCATCTGTTTTAGGGCGTTTTTGATGCGGGTTATATACTTGTTTTCAAGTCCAAGCATCTCAAGGTTCATGCCAGCTACGCCAAGTGGGGTCTTTAGCTCGTGCATAGCGTCGTTAAAAAAGTTGTTCATATACTTTTGAAACTCTTTGTAAGGCTTGACGCTACTTAGATATAAAAAATAGACGATAAAAAGCACCGCCACAAGGATGACAAGCAGCATGATGGCTGTTAAAAAGATGTTCTTTTTGTTGTCAAGCTCCTTTTCTACGACGATGTAGTAAGGGGTCTTGTCTTTTATAAAAAAGCTCTTGTAAAAGAGATATCCGCCCTCTTCTAGGGTTACAAATTTAAAGCTGCTTGGCTCTTTGCTAAGGGTTGAGATGACTGGTTTAAAATTTACGTCATAAATCGCAAATTTATACTTTAATGAGCTAGCTATATTTTCGTTTTTGAGAAATGCATTTTTGATGATGGTTTCATGCTTCATAGCGCCAAAGAGAGCCTTTGAGCTGCTATTTTTCTGACTTAAATTTAAGATCACAAAGCTTTGAAAGCAAAAGAGCGACATTATGACAAATGTCGCTATGATCTGGATTTTAAAGCTCTTGTGCATCTATCTTGTAGCCTATGCGCCTCTTTGAGATGATAAAGTTATTGTTTGTCTTGTTTCTTATCTTTAAAACGTGCATCCTTATATCAGCGCCCTCGATCTCTTTGTCGTTCCAGACAAGATCTCTAAGCTCCTCCATGCTGACGTAAGAATTTAAGTGTGAGACCAAACACTCGACCAAAGCGACCTCTTTTGCGCTAAGATCAACCATCTTGCCATCTTTAAGTAGCACACGTTTATTTAGGTTAAAGCTAAATTCGTTATTTATCTTAACTATGTTCTTATCGTCAGTGCCATAGTACTTTCTCATAAGCTCAGCAACTCTAAATTTAAGCTCAGCTAGCTCAAATGGCTTTTTTAGATACTCGTTACAGCCAAGCTCGTAGCCAATCGCCATATCATCTATATCAACTAAAGATGTCGTTATCATGATAGGAGCGTTTGGATTTAGACTTCTTATATACTTGATGACCTCGTGACCATTTACTCCAGGCACTTTTATGTCAAGTATAAAAAGGTGATAGAAATTTTTTTCTATCAGGTCGCAAGCCTCTTGACCGTCGCTCACCGCTGTAACTTCATAACCAAGCGTCTGCAAAAACTCACAGACGCTCTCTTGAAACCCTAGATCATCTTCTAAAAGCAAAATCTTCAAAATGCTCTCCTAAAAAACAAACTTTAATAAGATTTTTATCTATTGTAATACTTAATAGGTAAATTTCAAATTAAAATTCTTTTTTAAGTATTAAATAAAAATTTGTCCTGCATAGACTATGTAATATCTTAGCAAAAAGACACCACAAATGACTAAAATAGCGTTTAACACGGCAAATTCGCGTTTGAAATCATGCACCTTTAAAACGCTTAAGTCTAAAATGATAGGCACAGCCATACCAAGACCTATGACGCCGATATAAAACATCAGCCCAAGAGAATTTGCGCTAAGTGCGTTTGCTACGCTCTGCGCACCACTTGCACTTGCACCTTTTACGACCATAAAAAGAGCAACTATTAGCAAAAACTCGACTATTATCGCTAAAAAGTCAAATTTTAATAAAAAGTGTGCAGTTTGGTTTTGTGCTCTCTTTTCATCTTTTAGCACGCCAAGAAGCAATGTAAAAGCACCAGCACAGCTTAAGCCAGAAACTAAGAATAATAGTGGCAAAACTGGCGTGTTCCAAAGTGCGATCTTGTGAGCTGCGCTTAGCAAAAAGCCCGTATATGCGCCAACGCCGATACCTAAGATGAAAAGCAAAACTCCAAGCAAACCTGAAAGCTTGCTAGCTAAATTTGCAAGCGCGTCAAAAAGAGAAATTTTAAGCATTGCTATCTCATTTTTAAACGCACCAATCGCGTATATAACGCTAAGAGGCGTATAAACTAGAAGCAGTGCAACGCCTATTGACATAACTGAGTCAAAGTTGTAAAGCAAGAGTATCCAGTAAAAGCTAAGTGGCTTACCAAGATCAAGCACCAAAAGAGCAAGTCCAAGGATGATCGCCACTGGAGCAATAATTGCGGCTGCTTTAAAGTAGTAGTTATCCTTGCCAAATTTATTTGAGATGAGCACAGCAACGATGCTAGCACCTGCACTAAGTCCTGCTAAAAATAGATAAAAAGCTATCGGCCAGCCCCAGTAAATTTCTGTGTATTGAGCTAGGCTTCCTGACATGTTATTCATGGTGTGCTCCTTTTGTATTTGCGATCATCGCAAGTGAAGGTTTTGTGTTTAACTCCGCTTTTGGCAAGTAGTATTTGCTCTCTTTTAGTTTCTTTGAAATTTTAGAGTTTTCATCATTTACGTCGCCAAAAGTTAGTGCATTTGTAGGGCAGACGCTAACACAAGCTGGGTCTTTGCCCTCTTCTAGCCTGCTCTCATAGCAAAATGTGCATTTGCCTATCTCGCCATCTGGCAAGACATAGCGAGCGTCGTATGGACAGGCTAGGATGCAGTACTTGCAGCTAACGCAAATTCTATGATCAAGCAGCGTCACGCCATCAGCCGTTTTAAAGCTAGCTCCAGTTGGGCAAACCTCAACACAAGGTGCATCTTCGCACATAACACAGCTTTGACGTAAAAAGTCAGTCTTTAAATTTGGAAATGTCCCACTCATCTTTGCATGCACCTGCAAGCGGTAAAGTCCCCTTGGCACGTTGTTTGCACTTCTGCAAGCTACCGAGCAGCCTTGACAGCCGATGCATAAATTTTCATCATGTATCATCATATATTTTTTCATTTTCTATCCTTACGCTTTACTTATGCTAACGCCAACGTTTGTGACCATAGTTGCAGCTACTGGGCCCTCTGCTGGGTCAAGAAGCACGCTCGTGTTAAGCCCTACGTGATCTATGCTCTTAAGGCCTGGTGTGATGTGTCCAAAGCCGTGATAAACAAAGAGTGTATCCTCTCTAATGCCTTCAGTTACCATAAGCTTGCCCTTTTGCTCGCCAAATTTGTTTTTGACAAGGACTGTGTCGCCATCTTTTAAATTTTTCTTTTTCGCTGTATTTGGATGTATCCAGATCGGACTATCACTCATAAGGTCATTTAGATAAGGAACGGCTTGTGTGTGTCCGTTAGTATGGATAGGTGTCTTGCCGCAAGTTAGGCATAGATCGTGTCCGTCAAATGTGTCCATATCTTTGTCATTTAGCGCGCCATATCCTGCAAACTGCGCCTCGACATCAGGCAAAAATAGCTCTATCTTGCCGCTTTTTGTTTTAAGCTTAGCCATATCGTCCATTAGTCCATTTTCTCCTGTAAATTTAGCAGCGACTGGATATTTAGCGACAAATTTATCGATCATGCCTTTTTCTCTAAACAAAATTCCCGGCTCATCCCACGTGATAAAGCCATCTTTTTCTAGTGCGGCAAGTAAATTTACATCTCCACCAGCTTGCTGCATCCTAAACTCACGTATGTCGTTCCAAGTGTAAAGCTCATCTATATTCATGCGGCGAGCTAGCTCTCTAAAGATAAACGCCCCATCCTTCGTGTCGCCAACTGGATCAACGACTTTATTTCTTATCATATAAGCTGGTTTTAGACCTGACTTATCCTCGATACCTTCGTCGCGCTCTAGGTAGCTGCTCTCAGGCAAGATAACGTCCGCAAATGTCGCCATATCATTTAGATAAACGTCACTTACTACGATAAGATCAAGCTTTTTCATAGCCTCGATACTCTTCATCGTTCCAGCCACGTTTATAAGGTGGTTAAATCTTATATTGAACCAGCCCTTTATCTCGTATGGTTTAGAGCTTAAGATCGCTTCATTGATATCCATCAAAACGCCATGTTTTCTGCTTACAAATTTATGCACTCCAGCGTCGCCTGCGAAGTCTAGTCTGGTAACTTTTGGCACTTTAAATTTATCATCTGGGTTTTTAAGAACTGGAAATTTATCCTCACCAACTAGCTTGTTAAAGGTTTTAGCATTTTTGCCACCAAAAAGACCACCTTTGACCTCCCAGTTGCCCATCATAGCATTTGCAACCATGATGGCTTTTGTCCTCATGTATTCAGCTCTTGTCGTGGTGTTATTATGTCCAAAATCAAAAATAACTCTTGGAGCAGCCTTGTAAATTTCATCAGCGATGCGTCTGACATCACTTGCTTTTATGCCGGTGATGCTCTCTTGCCACTCAGGCGTTTTGCCCTCTACGCTTTTAACGATCTCATCAAAGCCGGTTGTAAATTTCTCAATAAATTCTTTATCATAAGTGCCATTTTGTATCCAAGTGTTGATAAGTGCTAGCACAAAGGCGAGGTCAGTGCCAGGTTTAACTGGTAGCCACTCATCGGCCTTTGAAGCTACAACGCTAAATCTTGGCTCAAGTACAAGTAGCTTTGTATCCTTGCTGGCTGCAAATTTAGCAAGCTTTTTAGCATCAGCTATGACGATGCCCTCAAAGAGGTTGTGGCCAAAATTTACAACGTATTTTGCATTTGCAAAGTCTCTTTTTAGCTTAGCGATGCCATACATCTGCTCGCAGACCATTTGATAGGTTATCGGGCAGCTTGAAAAGTGTGAAAAGCAATTTGGCGAGCCATAAGCTGAGGCAAAATTTACCATTAACTTATGGGTCTGAGAGCTTTTACAGGTAAATATAAAGCTTTCAGGGCCATATTTTTGCTTGATCTCTTGCATTTTTGAAGCGACATAGTCAAGCGCCTCGTCCCAGCTAACCTCGCGCCATTTATTTTCGCCTCTTTCGCCGGCTCTGATTAAAGGTTTTTTGATCCTATTTTCATCATAGAGCTGACTTAAGCCTGAGCCACCTCTTGCACAAAGAGAGGTTGCTGTGCCGCCAGCTTTTGGATTGCCACTTAAAAAGCGAACTTTGCCATCAACGACTTTTGCTTCGATAGGACACCTTGAAGAGCACATCTCACAAAAGCTATGAACGTGCTTTTCGCCTCCATTTGCAGCACCTTGCAAAGCACCACCTGATAGAGATGATGCAGCCGCGCTAACTCCTGCACTGAATTTTAAAAATTCTCTTCTATTTAAGCTCATCTTTCTCCCTTTAAAAGAAATTTTACTTTTGTTATTTTATTATTTAAAGTTGAAACTAAAATTAAATTTTATTTAATAATTTTTTTTAGTTTTTATTTTTTATGATATGTGAGATTAAATATCAAAATAGAGCAAATTTCAAAAATAATGAATTAAGATGGATTAAATTTTAGTGCGATTTTTGTGTGATTTGTAAAAATAAAAAATTTAAAATTTAAAAAGAGATATTATTTAAGAATTTGATATAAAAATTGAAAATTTAAAGAAGAATAAAAAGCCGAGATCTCTCTCGGCTTAAGTTTTATATAAGAACTGGAGCTACTATAAATCCAAGGATAACTGATAATGCAACCATTATAGTTCCTGGGATGAAGAATGAGTGGTTAAATACAAATTTACCAACTCTTGTAGTTCCTGTATCGTCCATCGCTATCGCACCTAGTGTTGTAGGATATGTTGGCAATACAAATAGACCAGAAACTGCAGCAAATGAAGCTACAAGGATCCAAATTTGACCTGAATTTTCAGGGCTAGTCATACCAAGAGCAGCAGCAACAGCAGGCATCATAACCTTTGTTGTAGCAGCTTGTGAGTATAGCAAGCAGCTTAAGAAATAAAGCGCAACAGCTAGGATAAATGGATACTGAGTAACGAAGTCTTTTGCAACCTCTTTGATAGAGTCAAGGTGACCATTAACAAATGTTGTACCAAGCCATGCGATACCAATAACGCAGATGCACGCATTCATACCACTTTGGAAAGTGCTAGTTGATAGAAGTTTGCCTGTCTCAACTTTGCAAGCTACTGCGATTGTAAAGCCAATTGTTAGCATAAAGCTAATAATAGCAGCATCTCTTGAAAGGATAGGTTTTTCTACAAGACCTAAGCTCTTTGAAATGACTAGCGCATAGCAAACAACGATCAAAACGCCAACAGCAAAGATAGCAACTGATCTTTTTGCGTATGGTTTTGGCTCGTGATACTCAACATCCTTAACCTCTGCAACCAAACCTTTTGCAAGTCTATCTTGGTAGATAGGATCTTTTGAAAGGTCAAGATCGTAAAATTTATTGACGATAAATGCAGTGATAATCATCGCAACAAATGTAGTTGATATACAAATAAATAGCAACACTGGATAGCTAACACCTAGCTTTTCACATAGGCCACTCATAGCAACAAATGCAGCTGAGATAGGGCTTGCAGTGATCGCTACTTGAGAAGAGACAACTGAAAGCGCAAGTGGAGCTGAAGGTTTGATGTTTTGAGTTTTAGCAACCTCAACTATAACGGGGATCATTGAAAACGCAGTATGTCCAGTTCCTGCAAGGATAGTTAAAAAGTAAGTAACTATCGGAGCAAGAAAGTTGATCTGTTTTGGATTCTTGCGTAAAATTTTTGTTGCTACTTGAACTAAATAGTCAAGTCCGCCCGCAACTTGCAAAGCTGTGATCGCTGAGATAACTGAAGCGATGATCAAGATAACATCCATAGGGATGTCTTTCATATCGACTTTCATACCAAGTAAAGCGAGTATCACAACGCCAAGACCACCTGCGTAGCCAACGCCCATACCACCTAGTTTGACACCAAGATAGATGCCGCCAAATAGGACTATAATCTGTAAGATCAGCATTATATCCATCGAAAACTCCTTTATTAAATTTTATTACTAAAATCACCACTTAAGCGTGTCAGAATTCTGGCACGCCTTTAATAATACTTTGCTTAAATTTTTACTTAACCATGCTCGGATTTAGCATATTTTTAGGCTCTAAAATCTTATCGATCTCTTCTTTGCTTAGATAGCCTCTCTCTAGGCAGATATCGCCAACTGCTTTACCTGTTTGAAGAGCCTCTTTTGCGATGCTTGCTGATTTTTCGTAACCGATATATGGGTTAAATGCTGTTACGATACCAACTGAGCCAAGAACTGATTTTAAGCAAGCCTCAGGGTTTGCTGTAAGTTTTTTGATAGCTTTTTCAGCTAGTGTTTTCATAGCATTTTCAAGGATGAATATAGAGTTAAATAGCGCATAAGCGATGCCTGGCTCAAATGCATTTAGCTCAAATTCGCCTCTTTCAGAGCAAAGCATGATAGTTACGTCGTTGCCGATAACCTCATAGCAAGCTTCACCTACAACCTCAGCGATAACTGGATTTACCTTACCTGGCATGATTGAGCTGCCTGGTTGCATTTGAGGTAAATTTATCTCACCAAGACCGCATCTTGGGCCAGAGTTCATTAGCCTTAAGTCATTTGCGATTTTTGAAAGTCTAACAGCTGCAGTTTTAAGCGCACCACTTACATGGACGAAGTCTGCAGTATCTTGCGTAGCTGCGATAAAATCATCAGCCTTTTTAAAATCAACTCCAGTGATCTCTTTTAGTTTTTTAACAACTACATTTTTATAATCTGGGTGGCAGTTAATGCCTGTGCCTATCGCAGTTGCGCCCATGTTTAGATGTGTCATTGACTCACGAGCAGCTGTGATCTTTTCGATGTCACTTTTGATGTAGCTTGCGAATGCGTTAAAAGTGTTGCCAAGTGTTGTAGGGACGGCATCTTCAAGCTCTGTTCTACCCATTTTGATGATATCTTTAAATTCTTTTGCTTTTTTCTCAAGCTCATCTTTTAGTAAATTCATAGCAGCAAGCAAGTCAGTAAGCTTTGCATAAGTTGCTACTTTAATAGAGCTTGGATAAGTGTCATTTGTGCTTTGTCCAAGGTTTGTGTGATCGTTTGGATGGATGTATTGATACTCACCTTTTTTGTGACCAAGGCTCTCAAGCGCGATATTTGTGATAACCTCGTTTGAGTTCATATTTGTACTTGTTCCTGCGCCACCTTGAACCATATCAACAACAAATTGATCTAAAAACTCGCCAGCTATTACTCTATCAGCAGCTTTTGCCAAAGCATCAGCTATCTTTGGATCTAAAACGCCAACCTCTTTATTTGCAAGCGCAGCAGCTTTTTTGATCTGTGCAAATGCCTTTACAAAGTATGGATACTCTTTTAATGTTCTGCCACTCATGTGGAAGTTTTCAGTAGCCCTAAATGTTTGGATGCCATAGTAAAAATTGTCAGAAATTTCCAACTCGCCAATAAAATCATGTTCTCTTCTGGTTGCCATAACAGCTTCTCCTTAGTAAAAAATTGTTACCGAGTGAAATTATATAGGTATTTGAGATTTTAAATATTAATGACTACTTATTTTTTTTAAGTTTTAAGATTTTTGGTTGATAGGACGACATTTGAAGTAAAATTATATTTCATATTTAAGCTAATTTTTAGGAATTTGCTTGTCTAATTTGTTATATTACTAATAATATCACTTTTTTATTATATAAAAAGGGTCAAAATAGCTCGGATTTGTCCTACACTTTAAGTTTAAAAGCCATTTTTGATAAAATTTAATATAAAATAAATATAAATTTACAAAATTTATAACAGCCAAACTAAAATTTCATAGTTAAAAAAATTTTATAATAATATTTTGTTTAGCAGTAAGTAAGGCAAAAAATTAAATTTTATTAAATTTGCTATCACCTTTTAAAGCAGCTCCTAAAAAGGCAACCACAAGAATAATAATTGATTAAATTTTATCATTTGTCCTTATTAATTTTAAATATAACTTAAATTAAGTTTCTATTTAGTAAAAAATTCTTTATTTTATACATTAATATATTATGCAAAAAATAAGTCAAAAAAACCAAAACTATCTTAATGTAAAAGCTATTGGAAAGCGAAGATAGCGATCTTCTTTTGGCTTTGGAAACTCAGAGCTTGCTTTTTTGACATTTTCTAAAGCACCGTTGTCAAGTGATTCAAAGCCTGAACTTTTAGTAACCTTTAGCTCGTCTATGCTGCCGTCTGTTTTAAGCAAAAATCTAACTTCAACAACGCCTTGATGCTTCATCCTTCTAGCGTTGTTTGGGTAGCTTTTATGCTTTTTCACAGCTGCTATGACCTTGCTAAAGTCCTCATCGCTTTGTGCGTTTGATAAATTTAACTCTTGGGCTACTTTTTGAGCTGGAGCTGAGGCGATAGACTTGTTATTTGCTGGTAAATTTGAATTTACAGCAGGTGCTGGCGTCGCGACAGGTGCTGGTGGAGTGATAGCAGGTTTTGGCTCCACCTTTGGCTCGATTTTAGGCTCAGGCTTTGGCAGTGGCTTTTTCTCCATCTTTTTTGGCTCAGGTTTTGGCTTTTCTATCTTTTTAGGTTCTGGTTTTGGTAGTGGCTTTGGCTCTACCTTTGGCTCAGGCTTAGGTTCTGGTTTTGGTGGCTCTGGCGGTGGCGGTGGAGCTGGGGGTGTTGGCTCAGGTATTAACACTTGTTCGCTTATCTGCGGAGCCGTAGTTTGCGGCACCGGAGTAAAAGAATTTATAGCTATTTTTATAGGTTTTTGCTCGCCTATCTTTATCTCACTAAAATTATGTGAAAGCAAGAAATAAGCCGCTGCTACATGCACTATTGCCGATACTGCTAGGCCACTATAGTTTGAAATTTTACTCAGAGATTGTTTGGATTGCAAAGTTTTCGTGACCTTTTTCTTTTAAGATATCAACTACTTTTACAAAGCTGTCAAATTTAGCGTTTTTATCGCTTTTTAGTTCGATTAAGGTTTTTATATCCACAGCATTTAGCTTATCTTTTAGCTCATCTTCTGAAATTTCCACATCGTCTATAAAAAATTTATTATCTTTATCGATAACGACACTCACTTTTTTCTCATCCTCTTTATCCTGCTGTGCGCTTTTGGCGCTTGGTAGATCGACTGCGATCTTGCCCTGGGCGATAAAGGTCGAGATGCTTAGCACGATGGCTAGCAAAACGAGCATGATATCGATAAATGGGACGATATTTAGTCCATCTTTTTTATTTAGACGCATTTTTGGCCTTGTATCTATTTATCATGACATCGACTTTTCTAACAAAGCCGTTGTAGATCATAAGCGTCGGGATCGCCACAAGTAGGCCAAATGCGGTCGCTTTTAGTGCTAAAGATAGGCCAATCATGATACTTTTTGTATCAATGCCGCCAGCCATACCCATGTCGTAAAATGTGATCATTATGCCAGCAACCGTGCCAAGAAGCCCGATATATGGGGCATTTGAGTAGATGATATAAAGTGTGGTTAAATTTTTTGTTAGCGCCTCATCGAGCTCTTCGATGTTTTTGTAGCTATTTATATCGACGCGTGAGTAAAAAATGATACGCTCTATCGTATACCAAAGCACAAAAAAGCTCATAACGCCCAAAATACCGATGATTATATAGTCAATGTTGTGTTTTAAAAGTTCCATAATACCTCTTATTTTTAAAATTTGAGCGTGATTATAACTATATTGATAGTTAATGTCAAATATATTGTAAAAATGTAACCTAAAAATATTTTATAAGAAGAGAAATTTAAAGAGAATAGATCTGAAAATTAGCGCAAATCCGCGTTATTAATTATATAAATACGATAGATAAGCGCTAAATTTTATAACTTGATAATTGTTTTTAATATAAATATATGGCTAAATTTCTAGCTCTTTTACCACACGTGCGTTTAGTGCCATTTGCATGTGGTGTAAAAATACATTTTGATAAAAATCTCCACTATGCCCTGGAGCGTCGTAGGTTTGCACCAAATTTGCAGGCACGATGATCTCCCTTTTTAAATTTTGCTCATTTGCGCTAAGCCTTAGGTGAGAAACAAGCTGGTATACGCACATATCGGTGCAGTCGCCCATCACAACAAAGCTGTCAAATTTACTTATAAATTTATTAAACTCCTGTGAGTAAGCGATGCTAAGTGAGTTTTTATAAAAAGTCTTCATCTCGCTAAAAAAGTCTAAATTTCTTAGCTCATCAACTGCCTGTGCCTCATTTTGCCCTTTTAAAGCATGAGCTGGAAAGCTCGCAAACTCAGCTGAATTTGGCTCATGAGCATCCTGAATGAGGATGTAGTTTTTAAGGTTAAATTTATCCCTTGCCAGCTTAAAAGTCTCTGCTATGTCCTTTGAGAGCTCACCCACACGCTTGCTAGCTAGTGCGCCTTCACAACAAAAGCCATTTATCATATCAACGCTTATAAAGACCACTTTTTCGCTGCCATTTTTAAAAATTTCACTAAATTTAAGCGCTTTTAGGCCATTTTGCCACGCATTTAGCTCATTTAAAATTTCTCTCATTACTTCTCCTTTATAGGTAAATTTATACAAAATGTCTTTGGCTCAAGGGTTATCTCTATGCTGCCCTTGTGCGCTTCTATTATCTGCAGACAAAGGTGCAGTCCTAGGCCATTGCCCTTTAGTTTGCTCGTCTTAAATGGCTCAAAGACGATGTTTTCATTTTTTATAGAAACTCCGCTGTCATAGACTATAAATTTATGTTCATTTGGCGTCTTTTCGTAGCTTAGTCTCACCACGCCTTCGTCGTTTTCGTCCTCTTCGATAGCGTCTATGGCGTTAAATAAAATGTTTTGAAAGACCATCGCAATGAGGTCAAAGTCGCCACAATAAAAGGCGTCAGGGAAATTTAGCTCAAAAGTTATATCTTTTGAATACTCATAAAATTTAAGCGCCTCCTCGCACTCGCTTTTGATATCTAAAAAGTTAAATTCCTTTGGCGTGATGCTAAGCCCTTTTGTAAAAAGAAGTGTGGCTTTGATGATGCGCTCAACCCGCCAGATACCCTTTTGTATCTGCTCGACGATGGGCAAAATTTTTGGCTCAGCCCTTTTTAAAAGTGTGGAGTTTAGAAGCGAAATAGAGCCTATGGGGTTTCTTATCTCGTGAGCTAGGTGCGCTGCTACTTGACCCATCGAGGCTAGGCGCTCGGTGCGTTTTTCCTGCGTTATGTCGGTAGCTGAGATGATCTTTTTATCATCTTTGATCACCTTTTTTACTAGATAAATTTGCGAGCCAAAGTTTAGCTCGCCCTCATCTTTTGGGATGAAATTTAGCGCTTTACCAAGCTTTTGCGCCTCTGAGTTTTGCAAGAAAATTTCATCATTTTCATCAAGCACCCAAATGGCATTTGGCAAAATTTCTACGATATCTTTTATAAAACCTTGCAAGCTCATATAAGAAGCGGTCAAATTTTTATACTCACGCTCTATCAGATAGGTCTGCTCTATTAGGCTTTTTAGGCCATTTTGTATATCGATATCACTCACAGCAACTCCTCATAATCTTTTATCTCATAAAGCCTAAGTCGCTCATCTTTTAAGCCCAAAAGCTCGTTGCTAAAGCCACTTTTTGAAAAAAGTGCCACGATATCAGGCTTTATGCCTAGCCTTTCGCACTTGTGAAGGACTAAATTTAAGACATTTTTGCAAATTTTTCGCTCTTTGTACTTTGCTTCGCCGACTATTATCTTGCCATTTATGCTAAAAAGCATGTCTAGCTCTATATTTTTACTCCAAAATGAGCTTAGCAAAATGCCATCAAGCCCAAGCTTTTTAGCCATTAGCTCGCCGCTTAAAAGCTCAAAGCCAAGGCTTGCGTACTCGTCAAATTCTCTTCTTATAAGCTCTAAAATTTCCTCACTCCTGCCCTCTTTTAAAAGGCTTAAATTTGGCTCGATAAATCTAAACCAAAACCTTGAAAAATGGCTGTTAAAATGAATTTTATCCTCTATTTTGTAAGCTCGCTCGCTCTTTTTTAAAATTTGGCGTTTATTTTTTACTCGTGGCTTTTCTTGGCTCTTTTCAAGCACTAAAAAATCCTTGCTAAAAAGCTTTGCATAGACCCTATTTGTCATGCTTTGGGGCAAAATTTTATTTACGCTAAATTTCTTTCTGTCGCTTCTAGCAAGCTTAATGAGAGCCATTTTGATGGCCTCGTCGCTATCCTCGTCAAAGTAAAACCTAGCCATCAAATTTTTATAATCATCTAAAATTTCAGCCCTAATCGCCTCAAAAACATCGTAGTATGAGCCCTTTAATAAAAAGTCATCAAAAACAAGATGAAATTTTATAACTTCAGCAATACCAAGGTGCTTCATCCGCTCAAATGTCGATTTTATGGCTAAAATTTCGTATCCTTTGTGTGGCGGATTGTAGCATATTTTTAGAAAATTTTAATTATAATCACGCAAAAACTAAAAGGCTAAAGTTGGTAAATTTAGAGCACATTAGAAGAGATATTATTTTAAAAAAAGGGATACATTACTTCGACTACACCGCCTCAGGGCTTGCTTATAAGCCTATCGAGGACGAGGTCGCTGATATCTTAAAAACCTACGCCAACACCCACTCGCTAACATCCTCAAACGCCTATAAAACACAGCTTTTGTATGATAGCGCTAGAAGCGAGCTAAAGCGATTTTTAGGGCTTGATGATAGCTTTTATCTCATAGCCACAGGATATGGCGCCACTGGTGCGATCAAGAAATTTCAAGAGCTTTTGGGACTTTATGTGCCTCCAGCTGCCAAAAGAAGGTTTGATCTAAAGCCAAACAACGACTCGCCGCTAGTAATACTTGGCCCTTATGAGCACCACTCTAACGAGATCAGCTTTAAAGAGGCGCTTTGTGAGGTTGAGCGCATCAGGCTTGCAAAAGACGGCAGCATCGACCTATCTCACTTGGAGCAAATTTTAAAGATAAACGCAGGACGCGAGATCATCGCTAGCTTTAGCGCAGCCTCAAACGTCACAGGCGTCATAAGTGACTACAAGCAAATTTACACGCTCGTTAAGAAATTTGGCGGCATCGTGGCATTTGACGTGGCGAGCCTTAGTGCCTATGCAAATTTAGACTGCGACTACTTTGACGCTCTTTTTATCTCGCCGCATAAGCTTCTTGGCGGAGTTGGTAGCTGTGGGCTACTGGCAATCAAAAAAGTGCTAGCAAATGACGATGTGCCAAGCTTTGCAGGTGGTGGCACGGTAAGCTATGTGAGCAAAAACTACCATATATTTTTAAAGGATCAAGAGGCACTTGAAGAGGCTGGCACACCGCCTATTTTGGGGCTTATAAGGGCAAATTTAGCTTACAAGCTAAGAGAAGAGATAGGACTTGCGACTATCTACGAAAACGAGAGCGAGCTTAGCGAATACTTTTGCCAAAGGCTAAGGGAAATCCCAGAGCTTATAAGCTACTGCCCACCAAATTTAAAGCGCCTTGCGATATTTTCATTTAATGTAAAAAATGTAGCTCCATACGAGCTTTCAAAAATTTTAAGCAAAGAGTATGGCATACAAACACGTGCTGGCTGTTCGTGCGCAGGCTCATACGGACACGACCTTTTAGGGCTAAAAGAGGATCCAAATTTCACCCACAAGCCAGGCTGGGTGAGGGTTAGCCTGCACTATACGCATACCTTTGAGGATATTGATTATTTGGTAAGTGCGATCAAGAAAAGTATCGAGAAATACGCACTTTCATGGCAGGTCAAAGACCCTTTTGACATAAAAGAGATAAGTGGGTGTGTAGGTGAATAAAAAAAATGTTTTGATAGTTGCTGGAAGCGACAGCGTCGGCGGTGCAGGAGTGCAGGCGGATATAAAAAGTTGCGAGGCATTTGGCTGCTTTAGCGCAAGCGTCATCACAGCCGTGACCGCGCAAAATACAAATGGCGTTAGCAGCGTGCTTGCGATGCCAGCAAAGATGGTGAAAGCTCAGTTTGAGATGGTGCTAGCTGAGCTTGACATAGACGCTGTGAAGGTTGGCATGCTCTTTAATGAGGAGATAATAGCCGTTGTAAGCGCGTTTTTAAAGGAGTTAAGAGCTAAAAATGTGCCAGTTGTCATAGACCCAGTTTGTGTGGCAAAGTCAGGGGCAAAACTGCTAGAAGATGGGGCGATCGAAGCGCTAAAAGAGCTTTTAAACCTAGCAAGCGTCGCCACGCCAAATGTAGATGAGGCTAGGATTTTGGGTATTAATTTTACAAATTTGCCTTGCGATATGGTGCTAAAGCGAACGAAGGTTGATGAAATTTGCGAGGATACGCTCTATCTAAAAAATGGTGACGCTATGAAATTTAGCGAGGAGCTTTTTGAGCCTAGAGTGATGCACGGGGCTGGTTGTAGCTTTTCAAGCTCGCTAGCGGCCATTTTAGCGCAGCAAAGTGATCTAGTAAGCGCCATAAAAATGGCTAAAAAATTTGTGGCAAATGGGATAAAAAATGCTCATAAAAGTAAATTTGGCACAAGACTTATAGATCATAAAGCAGGGCTTAATGGCTGAAATTTACGCTATTAGTGATGATATTTTAATGCCTGAAAATTTGGCTTTGGAGTATGCAAGAGAGATTTTGGAGTGCGGGGTTAAATTTTTTCAGTTTAGATCAAAAAAAGCGGTCAAAAACGAGAAGCTTGCAAGTGAAATTTTAAATTTATGTGAGAAATTTGGTGCGAAATTTATCGTAAATGACGATGTCAAATTTGCTAAAAAGATAGGCGCAAAGGCCGTTCATCTAGGCAAAGACGATGAAAATATAAAAGAGGCGTTTGAGATTTTAGGCAAGGACGCATACGTGGGCGTTAGCTGTTATAACGATATAAGCTTAGCCATCAATGCCGCTAAAAACGGCGCTAGCTACGTTGCTTTTGGCTCTATTTTTACAAGCCCCACAAAGCCAAATGCCCCAAAATGTGGGTTTGAAGTAGTTAAAGAGGCAAAGCAAATTTTAAACCTACCTGTTTGCGTGATAGGTGGCATAAATGAGACAAATATCGGCTCACTTCCCCACGTAAAACCCGATCTCATCGCCGTCATCTCAGCAATCTATAAAGACGGTAACATCAAAGAAAACATCAAAAATTTACAAAGAATAATTGAGCTAAATTTCTGAAACTAAGCTGGTTTTAGCAAAAATTTGTTTTTGAATTTTAGTGAAAAGTATATATTTTCAGCAAATTTTAAAACTTTCATTCACCCCTAAGAGTTGACTACTAAAATTTGACTTCGCTTACCGCTTAGCTCAAATTTTAGAGCCGAAATTACTCGTTCATGAAATTTTAAAATTTACTGGAATTTCAATAAAATGCATGCATTGCAAAGCACTAAAGCATGCACTTCTAACGTGCGAGTGGGGGATTTTACTCGGGCTTTGCCTCGTAACTGCAAGCAAACCGTAATTCAAGTCCCCTTGTCTCCTTTTTTTTGATAAAAACTTTAAATTTCTAAAAAAACTATTTTTACAAAATTTTAAAACTTTCACTATTGGTAAGAATCGACCGCTAAAACTATTTTAATAAATTATATTTATGTAATTTATTTCAATAAAATCATAATAATTTAAACTTTAGTTTGGTACTATTTTGTCAAATTTACAAAAAGGTAAAATGATGAAAAAGGCTCTATTTCTAGGATTTAGCGCACTTTTATTATTAGTGGGCTGCAAGGAAAGCAACATAGGCATTGTTAAAAACTACATTTTAAAAGGTAATAAATCAATAACAATAGGCTCAGCGATAGATAGCTTTAAAGGCTGTACAAGCACACAGTGGCAAGACATCAGTAGCGACGATAAAAAAGTGGTTAAAGTAAGCTGCGTGGTGGGGAAAAATGTACTTGAAGATGAGTTTGAAAGAAAAAATAGCGGCTACATAAAAGCTCTAAATAATGCCAAAGCTGCTCAGCAAAAAAGAGTTGATAACAGCCTTGAGCTAGCACTTGATAGCGCAAATAGCATATTAAAGGACGGCAAAAGCATAGACAAAGAGACTATTTTATCCACCGCAAACAAGCACTGTAAATTTGATCCGACAAAAGAAAGTGCTGGCTACCTAGCCTCTGTTAGCTGTGACCTTGAGTTTAAAAACGAGCTTGCTCAAATTTTAGATATCAAACAAAAATGGGTCTTTGACAACGTCGTAGCCCAAAGCAAATATGCCGCCTACTACTCGCAAAAAGAGCCAGAAGTGATCTATTTTGGTGAAAATACTAAAAAGATAAATGAGAGAGTTATTGAGCTCACTTTCACAATAAATAACGATAAAAGTGTGAGCATCTCAAAGGTTACAAAGATAGATGACGGTGATACAAAAGATATAAACCGCGGTTTGGTTGCGATGTTTTATGCAAGATAAATTTTGCTACTAAAACAAATATCTTTAAGTTTAAAAGTATTACATTTTAAAAGCAATGCTCTCACTTATTTGCAAGAGCAAATTAGCTATTTTAGAAATTAAAGTTGTATTTTACTTGTAACTAAAACTCGGTGCTTTTTTGATACTATTTTTTGTATCTGTGTGAAGTTTTCTTATATCTTTTTGCTTGAGCGCCATCCTCATTTTTTGATAGCTTCATAAGTAAAAATTTAATAAAATCCCAAAATATCAACAAAAAGAGTCTTTATGGATGAGTTTTTAAAACAGGCTTGGCGTGCAAATAAAATTTATACAAATGCTGCTGCTAGCGTGCCATTTTACCCAGATCTGCTAGCTCTTCTTCTAGTTTGTGACGAGAGAAATTTAGATCAGTTTATGGCGCTTGATGAGTTTAGAGCGGTGCTAAAAAGGCTTAAAATCGAGCTTGATATATTTAGCATACAAAGTGCGCAGCTTGCGACTCTTAAGGCACTAAACGAGGCTAAAATTTCAAGCGATGAGATAGTAAAATATCTAGAAATATTGCGTGATGAAAAGATCATAGATGATGAGAAATTTACCTTTTTAGAAAAGATCATAAGCAAAAACAAGGGCGCTAATGAGGCTAAAATTTCTCATACAAAGCCAAAAGATCACTTCCATAAAAACCTAGACTTTTTAAACGAGATAAACGAAAAAGCCAGCTTGCTTGATAACGAAAAAACATTTTTAGAGGCGCTTGTAGCAGCCAAAAAAAGATCAAACGAAACGCTTTTTAACATAGCTGCAAGTGGCGTCATAAACTCTGGCAAATCAACCCTTTTAAATGCCCTTTTAAACAAATCCGTCCTTGGCGCTTCAAACGTGCCAGAAACGATAAATTTAACCATTTTAAAATACTCCAAAGATAGCTTTGCGAGGGTAAATTTTTACACCTTAGATGAGCTTTTAGCACTTGGCGTACCAAGCGAAAATTTACCAAGCAAAAGTGTAGATATCGGCATAGACGAGATAAAAAACTATACATCTTCAAGCTCAAAAACAGCAAATCTTGTAAAAAGTGTCGAGCTTTATGACGAATTGGAGCTTTTAAAGGACAATGTCTGCATCATAGACACGCCAGGCATCGATGATGCGGTGGTTTTAAGAGAGCAGATCACTACAAATTTTATGAGAGAGTGCGACCTTTTAGCTCACCTGATGAACGCCTCACAAAGTGCCACGCAAAAGGACGCACTATTTTTGAAAAAATGCCTTGAAAACTCGCATATCGTAAGGCTTGCCGTGGTACTAACTCACGCTGATGAGCTAAGTGCCAAAGAGCTAAACGAGACGCTAAACTACACTAAAAAAGCGATCGGCGAGCAGATAAATGGCGTGGAGATTGATTACTTTGCACTTAGTGCAAAAAGCTACTTAGAAGGCGCTGCAAATAGCGGTGTAGAGGAGTTTAAGGACTATCTTTACGAGGTGCTCTTTGGTAAAAATTCTAAAAAATCAGCCCTTATCTTAAGCTCGTATCAAAAGGAGCTAAAAAATATTCTAAATAGCAAGCTTGAAGCTACTAAGGCTGAAATTTTGTCGCTCAAAGCTTATGAAGTAGAGCTTAAAAAGCTTCAAAATGAGCAGGCAAACGTCAAAAACGCACTTAGTGAAAATTTCTCTAAACTTGAAAGTCTAACTCAAAATGAGCTTGCAAAACTTGAAAGTAGCAACACCAAAAATATCTATAAAATGGGGCTTGAGACACTTTTACAAAATCTAAACGACAAGGTAAAAAGTGAGATAGCTTACTGCAAAAGTAAAAAGCAAAGCTTAAATTTTGAGCGTCTAGAGCAAATCGCAAAAACGACGCTTCGAGACGGTGTGATGGCACTTATGAGAGAGGCTAGAAACGAAACTTTGGTGCAAACAAGATCATGCGAGCAAAATATCGCTTTAAATTTTGATGATTATGTGATGAGTAAAGATGAGGTTTTTAACATCAATGACTTTTTAGAACAAATGGGCGTAAAGCTTGAATTTAAGGAGCTTTTAGCTACATTTAGAGCTAAAATTTCAAGTGACGCAAGTGAAGCACTTTTAAGCTTAAAAGAGGGTTTGCTAAAAGATAAAAATATCTCTCAATTTTGTGAAATTTTAACTGACCACGAAAAAAACCGCCTTTTAAACCTCATAAAAACCTATGAAAGCGCTCAAAAAGCCACGCTTGATAAGAGGCTAAAAGAGCTAGATCGTGAGCTAGAAAAGCTTAGCTCGCAAAATCAAAACTCACTTTTAAAACTAAAAGAGCAAAACGCCTTGCAAGATGAAATTTGCTCGCTTTTAGGGGAGCTAGAAAATGTTTAATGAGTTCATAAATGCCTATAAGGCGAGATATTTTAAGGTTTTTACAAGCGACTTTAAGGGTGAGCTAGCAAGGCTGGTAAATGAGCTAAATGATCCAAGCCTGCACGCAAGTGATGAGATAAAAGAGAGCCTAAATTTACTAATCGACACTCTAAATGAGCCGCCTCTTATCGCTGTTATAGGGCAGTTTTCAAGCGGCAAATCAACATTTTTAAACGCTTTGCTTGGACAAAACATCTTGCCATCAGGTCTAACGCCTGTCACGGCAAAGGCTGTACGGCTAAAATTTGCAAAGATGCCGCTTCTTAGCGTGAAATTTACAAATGGCAGCGAGAGCTTGCTAGCTAGCAGCGAACTTGCAGAGCTAAACGCCATGAGCGAGCAGATAAAAAGCATGACACTTTATGCGCCAAGTGAAATTTTAAAAGAGGTAAATTTCATCGACACGCCTGGGCTAAACTCACTACGAGATGCCGATACAAAAGAGACCAAAAACACGCTAAAAAAGGTCTGTGGCGCGATCTGGCTAAGCCTCGCAAATAACGCTGCAAAGGCTAGCGAGCTTGAAAGCGTAGAAGAAATTTTAAAGACAAACGATCTAAAGGCTCTTTGCTTCATCAACCAAAAGGACAAGCTAAGTCTTGACGAGCTTGAAAGCTTGCTAAAGCACGCTAGGCAAACTTATGGCGAGCTTTTTGAAGATATCATCGCCATCTCGTCAAAGCAAGCACTCCTTGGCATCACAAATGAAAACAAGAGCGAGCTAGAAAGCTCAAATTTCGCTAAAGCACTAAGTGCGGTAAAAGAGGCGTTTTTAAGCGCGAGCTTTAAAGAAAATTTCATAAAAGCAAGGGCGAAAAAGATAGTAAATTTTTTAATTAGCGAGCAAGAAAATCGCCTAAAAGTTTATGGCGCAGCTGATGAAATTTTGGATAAATTTAATGCCACACTTGAAGAAAAGCTAGAGGCGATAAAAGAGGAGTTTAAGCCTAAAATCGCCCTGCGATACAGCGATATGAGCGAGGCTATCAAACTTGCAAGCGATGAAGTTTTTAAGCTGCTTAAGCCATTTTCTAGGACAAAATTTAACCCAGCAAAGACGCTTTTAAACAAAGAAATTTATAAGCGTGAAAATTTTGAAATGATAAACCTTGACACGGACGAGGTCTTTTCAAAGCTCATATATGAAGACGTCGTTTTTTCTAAATTTTTTAAACGCTACAAAAGGGATCTAAAAGAGCTTGAAAATGAGATCATATCGGCTTTTGATGAGCTTTATAAAAGCTTAGAATATGAGCTTTTCGTTTACAAATCTCGCTACGAGAGCTTTAATCCATTTGATGAGTTTGCCTCAAACTACGAGACAAAATCGATAAATACCTACGCTGGCAGGACCTATGAGAATTTCTTAAGAGAGTATGAAAATGCCAAATTTAAGGCGACGCAAAAGATTTCGCTCTTTTTTGAAAAGCTTGACGTAAAGGTTGCGTCAAACTACGAAAACGCGCTTAAACTTGCGGTTTATTTTCTAAAGCAAAAGATCGAAAACTCGCTAAATTCGCACCTGCAAATGGGCACGCCACTTTACATCCCAAGCGCAAAAGAGGTTTTTGAGCGCATGCTAAATGCCTTTAGCCTTTATGAATTTGACGATCTTATGTGCTCAAATAACTCTTTTTTAAATAAAAATTTGCTTGATATAAAGACCGAATTTGATGAAATTTACGCCCAAAAAATAGCGATGCTTGAGCACCTAAAAGCAAAACCAAAAGAGCAAATTTTAAAGCTAGAAAAACTGCAAGAGAGTTCGGTGATATTAAAGTAAAATTTGAACTCAAACTGCGCGTGCAAGTGTCTTGCAAATTTTAAATTTTATGAGCGAGTAATTTCGGCTCTAAAATTTGAGCTAAGCTGCAAGCGAAGCCAAATTGTAGTAGTCAATTCTTGCGAGTGAATGAAGTTTTAAAATTTGCCCAAAAGCATAAATTTACTACGATCCATACAGTGTTTTAAATTTGTTTAATACAGGTTTTATCTGCCAAATCCCTACTCTATCTTACCTCTTGCCAAAACTGGTACTTTTTCGCAGACCTCATCGCCACTTACGAGATAGGCGTAGTCATATAAATTTACCACCGGACAGATGTGATTTGGATAGATGTACACGAGATCACCCACGCGCACGCTTTTTGCAAATTTCTCGTTTAAGATGATCGCATGCTCGTCAAATAGGCTATCTATCCACACCTCATGCCCCGCGATGAGCCCCATGCCAGGCGTCGTGCAAAAGCCCTCGCTGCGCCTCTCTTTGGTTAGCGCCTTTGCCCCAGCATCAAGGATCGTGCGGGTCGCAGTCGGCCTTGAGATCACTACGCTAAGCACGCTAGCAGCGTTCATATCAAAGCTACCATAAGCATTTGCCTGCGACGCATCCATAAATATATATGTGCCAGGGCGAAGCTCCGTAACACCTTTTGGTATCTCAAAATCATTTATCAGCGAGGGCGTCGAGCCGATGCTAACGGTGAAATTTTCATATCCAAACTCTCGCGCGATTTCAGCAAATTTTAGCGTTCTCTTGGTAGCAACATTAAAAATTTGCTCGCACTCGCGCTTATCTTTTGCCTTGTATGAGTGGCCATCATGCGAGAAAACACCGCAAAATTCCACGTTTTTGCACTCTTTAAAAGCGCTCATCAAAGCTCTAAAGTCGCCCTCATCTATGACGCCTGAGCGGTTTTCGCCAACCTCTATCTCGACAAGTAGCCTAGCTATCTCGCCAGCCTCGCCAAATACCTCATCAATGAGCCTTAAAATGCCCACACTATCGACACCAAAGCTCACTTTTACGCCAGATCTTACAAGGGCTATGATGCGAGCAAATTTCTGCCTTGTGACGATCTCATTTGCGATGAAGATGTCATTTAGCCCCTCTTTTGCCATCACTTCAGCCTCGCCCACCTTTGCCACCGTGATGCCCTTTGCGCCGCACTCTACTTGCAGTTTTGCAAAATATGGCATCTTGTGCGTTTTGGTATGTGGTCTTAAGCTTACGTTAAATTTATCAGCATATTTTTGCATTTTGTCTAAGTTTTTTAGCACTATATCTTTGTCTATGAGCAGTGCTGGAGTGTCTATTTCGGCTATTTTCATGAGCTATCCTTTCTTTTTTCTTAGATTTTAACTCTAATTATTTAAAAAAGGATAGCTTTTGGCACTTTAAATTTTCAAAGTGTTACTTTTAGGCCTTTCTTGCGCCGATCTTTGGTGCGTCAAACGCCCTGACACGTTTTGAAGTGCCCTTAAATTTCTCGACCTCGACAAGGCTCGTGTGGGCGGTGTTGCTCTGGCTCATCTTGCTTGATGGCACGTCTTTTGTGAGCACGTTTAAATTTCCGTGCAAGCAAAGGCTCTTCTCGCCTGGCACATCTGGGTCGTACCAAGCGCCCTCGCTCACGATGACGACGTTTTGTGGCACGTCCTCGGTCACAAATGCACCGCACAAAATTTCGCCCCTGTCGTTGTAAATTTTCACCACGTCGCCCATTTTTATCCCTCTAGCCTCGGCTGTTTTTGGGTTTATGAGCACTGGCTCGCGCTCTGCGATCTCGTTAAAATGGCGAAGCACGGAGTTATTTAGCTGCGAGTGAAGTCTAAATTTAGAGTGCGCGCCGCTGATGGCGATAGGGTATTTTTTATTTTTTGCGCCCAGCCACTCAAATGGCTCAAGCCAAGTCGCATGCGGTGGGCAGTCATCATAGCCAAAGCCAGCGACCGTTTCAGAGTAAATTTCTATCTTGCCAGATGGCGTTTTTAGCGGATTTGCCACTGGGTCGTCGCGGAATTTCTTGTAGTTTGTAAAGTAGCGTTTTTTCTCATCAACCTTGTCAAATCTAAAATATCCCTTCTGCCAAAACTCATCAAAGCTTGGCATGCTCTCATACCCAAGCCCAGCAGCCTTTTTAACGGCATCTTCGTAAATTTCTTTGACCCACTCTAGCTCGCTTTTGCCCTCGCTAAATGCCTCTTCCCTGCCCCACTCTTTTGCAATGAGCCTTGCGATCTCGAAGTCACTTTTACTCTCGCCAAATGGCGCGACAAGCGGCTTAATAGCAAAGAGATATTCGCTAGTCGAGTTTGCCATCTCGATGTCCGTTCGCTCGCACTCAAGCGCAGCTGGTAGGACGATGTCGCTTAGTTTTGCCGTGCTCGTCCAAAATGGCTCGCAAGTAATGATCGCACTAACTTTTTGCATAGCTTTTATCGCTCTGTTTGCGTCAGGATGCCTTGTAAATGTCGAGCCATTGGCGTTAAACATCACTCTTATCTTTGGCAGTTTGTAGCTCTTGCCATTTCTTGTTATCTCTTTGCCAGGGCTTAAAAGCGCGTCTATGAGCCTTGAGTTTGGCAGCTCATAGCCCTTAGTCTTTGGCACTAGCCCGCTATCAATGAATTTTTGTGGCACCTTCGTCTCAAAAGCCGCTAGTTTAGGCGCTATGAAGCTTTCGTCAGCGTTTTTGTGCATGCCGTCATTTGTGACAAAGCCACAACCCTCTTTGCCGATGTGTCCAAGCATCGCATTTAGCGTCACAAGCGCCCAGTAGGCCATCTCGCCGTGATCTTGCCTTTGGATGGCGTAGCCACTAACTATGACTGAGTCGTTTTTAGCTAGATCCTCGCTAAATTTCGCCAGCTCTTGCTCGCTCACGCCACAAATTTTGCTTGCCCAAGCTAGGTTTTTATTGACCCCGTCTTTTGTGCCGAGCATATACTCTTTAAATTTATCAAAGCCAACGGTGTATTTTTCTATAAATTCTTTGCTGTAAAGCCCCTTTTCAAAAAGGTAGTTACACATACCTATCATCATCGCCGTATCGGTGCAAGGCACGACTTCAAGGTACTTTGCGCCAAAATATTTTGCGCTTTCGTTGTGATAAACGTCTACGCTATAAATTTTCATCTCGCCGCTCTCGCCTTTTTTTCTGATCTCGTCGTAGTATTTATATGAGTTGTGAAGCGGCACACCAATGGCGATCTTGTTTGAAACGACTGGGTTTGTGCCCCAAAATACGATAGTCTTGGCATTTTTTAAGATAGCCTCCCACTTTGTTGGTGCTAGTGTTGGGTCGATCGAGCCAGTGATGTGCGGCATGATGACAGTCGCTGCGCCGTATGAGTAGCCACCAAGCTCATTTACATATCCGCCAAGCACGTTAAGTAGCCTCTTTGCGGTCTTTTGGCTGTGACCAACTTTGCCAAGGCTACCCCACTGATAAACCTGTCCGTAGATCGCTTCAGCGCCGTATTTATCAAAATTTTCTTTTAAAATTTTTGCACTTAGTTTTATCGCTTCGTCCCAGCTAACGCGCACAAACTCCTCTTTGCCACGAAGCTCTGGCTTTGGGTTGTTTGGGTCAGCCAAAAAGCTCTTTCTAACAAATGGATATTTTACACGGCTTTCATTTTGGATATGATCAAGAAGTGCGTTGTTTAGCTCATTTGGGCACGCATCGCCCTCAAATGGCTCAGTCTCTACAACGCGCCCTGCGATAGTTCTTACATAAAATGGGCCAAATTTGTTCGCACTTAGCCCGCTTTGCTTGTCAAAAAGCGCCTGAGCTGCTCCGTCAAGCTCTTTTGCCTGAAGGCTTGCTGCACTTAAGGCACCAAGCTTTAAAAAGTCTCGTCTTTTCATTTTTTCTCCGATTTTGGTTAAATTTACTGTTTTTGGTTGGTTTTATGAGTTATAAATTTAGTATTTTGTATCATCTTGTCATGAAAAGGCCTTGTAATGTGATACGCAAACTTGCGTCTAAATTGCGTTATTTTAGCCAAAAAATATTAAAGGATAAGAAATGGTAGGATTTTATGTAAATGTAAAGTTAAAAGCTGGATGCGAGGCGAAATTTGAAGAGATTTTAAAAGAGATCGTGCCAGCTTCAAGAAAAGACAAAGGCTGCATAAGCTACGAGTGTGGCGTAGTTGCAGGCTCTAAAAGCGAATACTGCTTTATGGAGAGCTGGGAAAATTTAGAGAGCCAAAAAGAGCACATGAAGAGCGCTCACATGGTGAAAAATGCGGCTGCGCTGGAGGCTTGCAAAGAGAGCCAAGAGGTGAAAATAATAAATTTTGTAAGCGTAAAGGAATAATATTTGCTTAAAAAAGGACAAAATTTAAAAAAATGAGCGAAGAAAAGATGCTTGAGATGATAAACGCGACTGCCGATGTTATATTTATGGCTATACTTAGAGGACGTGTGAGCCTTGAAGCCTGCAAAAAAGACAAGGAGTTCATCGACGCTTTAAGAGAAGAGCTGCTTAGCAAAAACCCAAACAAGCTCAAAGTCGCGCAAGATTCGCACCAGATGATCGCCATTTTCGAAAAATACCGCAATAAAAAATAATTCAACTTAAAATTTAAATCCATTTGCCGATATAGTGTTAAAGGATTTGACATGATAAACGCACTAAATGGATTTAATCAAAGCTTTAACTATCAAGACGCTTTTAGTAAGCAGCCAACGACTATCGCAAATTTAAGCAAAGTAAAAATTTCTCCCAATGCCCTAGACATCAAGCATCTATCGCTCTCTGGCTACTCGTCAAATTATAAAATTTCTATCTGGGGCAAGATAAACGGGCTTGATAGCTCTATGGGTAAAGACGAGGTTGCTAGCCTTAAAAATTTCGTTGATAGCACGAAGCTTTGGAGGTTAAATTCCATCCTTACTAGCGAGAAAAACGGATTTAGTGTAGATGAGTTTAACAAAACCTATCACATATCCGCTAATGCCACCAAAGCTCTTGGCGCTCTAATCAATCACGACATTGGCGTACTTCATCTAAGTCGTGAGGCTAGAAATTTGCTAGACTCTGATCTAAGTATCGACGATTTTAAAGACAAATGGCTGGAATTTACCGCCGAAAGGATACTTGGTGAGCATGCAAATGTGAAAATTTCTTTTAAAGACGGCGCTCTCTCTTATGAGCAAACATCGGCTAAGAAGCGCATAGAAATCCTAGGTCAAGCGATGCTACAGCGTGTAAGCTACGCTGATAAAAATAGCAAAGATGAGTTTTTGAAATTTCTAAAAACAAGCTATGAAAAGGGCGAAAATATCGCTGATGTGCTGCAAAATATCGCTCTTACGCCAGTTAGAGAAGATGGCGACGAAGATATAGAAGAAGAGAAATTTAAGCCTATGCAAGTTACCAAAAAGAGCGTGACCTATACCAATAAAGACATAAAGCGCGAGTTTTTTGAGGAATTTATCAGGCGCGAGGTCGAAAATGGAGCGAGCTTTGATGATCTAGTGCAAAAGCTAAACAAGCTAAAGCCAAAGGATATACTGGCTTAGCTTTAGGGTTTAAATTTTGGGGCTGGCTTGGCGCGCTAAATTTATTTTGCTTAAATTTTTGAGGCTGGCCTTGCCCTCTAAATTTATTTATATTTAAATTTAAAGAGCCAGCTTCACTTCTCAAATGTCTATTTATATTTAAATTTAAAAAACCGGCTTAGATAACTAAAATTTTATTTAGATATAAATTTCTGGAGGCTAGCTTAGCTACTCAAATTTCTGCTTAGTCTTAAATTTAAAGAGCTAGCCAGCTGTCCCCCAAATTTCTACTTCGGATTATTTATACTTATCACCATATTTTTCTCATCAAGATATAGCCTAGCAGCCTCTTTGATATCGTCATTTGTGAGCGCTTTGATCGCATCTATATACTCATCAGCCGTATAAAGTGGCGTGTTAAAAAATTTATTTGAGATGATGAGATTTTGCCAAAACTCAGGCTTTTCGTAATCTTTTTTTATAGAAATTTCACTCTGCGCCTTAAAATCCTCCAAATGTTTTGGCAAAAGTGCGCCATCACGCTTGATGCTAGCTATTATCTCCTTTATCTCGGCGATGATCTTGTCCGTGTTTGCAGGGTCGCAAGTAAAGCCGATCACCGCCTTTGAGTGCTCATACGGATAGCGAGCGAGCCTAGCGTTTAGGCTAAAGCCGTATGTTTGCCCCTTATCCTCTCTGATCTTTTCTCGAAGCACCGTTTTTAAGACTGAGCTTAACGCTCTTAACTTGATCACCTCTTTGAAGCTGTATTTTGTATCTAAATTTACGATATCCACGCTCACATCGCTTCTTTTTGTGCTTTGATACTCTCTTTTAAAGGTGTGCTGACCCTTGATGCTTCGCACGCCATCATCCTTAAAATTTTCAGCCTCACCAAGCTTTGGCAAGGTAGCGATATACTTTTTAACAAGTGGCAAAAGCCTCTCCTCGTCGGTGTCGCCGATGATTACGAAGGTGTATGAGGCAGCGTTTGTAAATTTATCTTTGATGATCTCTTTTAGCTCATTTAGCTTTAGCGCGTCGATCTGCGCCATCTCGATGGGCGCTACACGCTTGTTGTTTTCGTAAAAAAACTTGCTAAATTCGGTGCTAAATTTATATTCAGGTAAATTTTGCTCTTTAGCTAGCTCATCTTTTGCCCTTTTTTTTATCCTCTCAAGCACGTTTGCATCGGCTCTTGGGGAGTTAAACTCTAAATTTATAACAGCTAGCAACGAGCCAAGATCGCCACTGCTTGAAGAGCCGTAAATGCCCTGTGTAAGCGCCTCTATGCTCTTTTCGTAGCTTACTATCTTGTCGTTTAGCACCTTTGAAAGCTCGTAGTTGTTAAATTTGCCAACGCCACTTTCATTTGTAAGCGCAACCGCAAAGCCACCAAGCTTAGGATCAGCTAAATCTGAAGTGCCACCTTTGCTAATGGCCGCAAACAAGATGCTATCTTTTTTGGTGGCTAGTGGCTTAAAGATGACTTGCGAGCCATTTGGCAGCTTATAAGTATAGATGCCATGCTTTTGGTCAAATTCGCTAGAAAGGATATCTTTTGGCTCTAAATTTTCATTGCCAAGGCTCTTATTTAGGCTCTGGCTAACTAAATTTGTATCGTAAGGGCTAGCCTCATCTTTTAGCTTCAAAAAGGCATCTTTGCTAAGTTTAAAGCCATCTTTGCTAAAGACCCTCACGCGCTCATCAGGTATGGCTAAAATTTGCTTAAATCTAGCATTAACATCCTCTAGCGTGATCTCGTTTAAGAGCTTTAGACTAAGGTTTTTGCTATCTTCATCGCTTAGCACAAAGCCGCCATTTTCGATCATATTTAAAATTTCACTTGCATAAACGCTTGATTTTTTAGTTTTTGAGCGTTTAAATTTAGCCTCTACATTTGCCAAAAACGCCTTTTTCACATCGGTAAAATCGCCTTTATTAAAGCCAAATTTCTCGATACCATTTAAAACGCTTAACATATCTTTAATGCTAGCGTTAAAATCATCTCCGATCACATTTGCCTCAAAGCTATAAATTTTTTGCTTTGCTTGAAGTGTTTGCGCCATAAAATCAACGCTTAAATTTGATGAATTATTTGCATTTTTTTGCTCATAAAGCATATTTATAAGGCTAGCTATTAGCGCATCTTTTAAATTTCGCTTCACGTCAGCCTCGTCTGAAACTGGCTTAAATTTATCAAAAAAGCTAAGCCTTACAAACTGAGCTGCCGTCTCGTTTGCGTCGTAGTTAAAGACGTTTAGCCCATCTTTAAAAGCGATACTTTTGTCTGGATGAGCGTAAGAGTTGCTATTTTTTGCTGCGCTAAAGCTTTCATCTATCAGAGCTTTTATCTCGTTTTTATCAAAGTCACCAACCGCTACAAAGCTCATAAACCTTGGCTGATAGAGCCTCTCGTAAAACTCTTGCATGTGCTTAGCATCTACGCTTTTTATCACGTTCATGTCGCCTATTGGCACTCTTTTTTGATAGATGCTACCTGCAAAGATGTCCTTGCTTTGGGCAAGATAGAGCCTATATGCTGGCGTGTTTCGCTGGCGCTCCTCCTCCATTATGACGCCGCGCTCCTTATCAAGCTCGCCTGCATCGATCTTTACGCCATCGATCCAGTTTGAAAAGACCTTGAAAACGTCCTTTAAATTTTTCTCATTTACATTTATGCTTAGCGTGTAGCTCGTCTGATCGTAGCTAGTTTGCGCGTTTAGATCAGCGCCAAATTTAACCCCAAGGCTCTCAAGCTGTTTAATGAGCTCATTTTTGCTAAAGTCACGGCTGCCATTAAACGCCATGTGCTCCAAAAAGTGCGCAAGCCCCTGCTCGCCGTCTCTCTCATCAGTCGAGCCTGAGTTTACGACTAGGTAAAAGATGGCTGTATTTTGCGGGAGTTTATTCTCTTTTATATAGTATTTAAGCCCGTTTTTTAGCTCGCCGCTTAGCATATCTTTGTCATTTTGCAAGGCAAAGAGACTAAGCGCTAGGCACAAAAGTAGCAGAATTTTTCTCATAATCCGTCCTTTAAATTTCTATGTAAAAGCGGATTTTAGTATAAATTTTAAAATGCAAGATAAAGCTAGCCTGCTAAATTTGCAGGCTAGTTGGGAGGTGTTATTTTAGTTCGTATTTTTTAAGCAGTGCGTCGTAGCTGCCGTCTTTTTTCATCTCATCTAAAATTTGATTTATCTTAGCGATAAGCTCGCTCTCTTTGTTTTTGTCAAAAGCTATTGAAAAGCCCTCGCTACCATCAACCTCTTTGAAAAACGCCTCTACTTCAGGGTTTTTCTTGATAAAGCCATAGCCGATCGAGCTATCAAGGATGACTGCGTCAAATTTGCCAACTTTTAGCCCCATTATAAGTGGCACAGTATCTTCTGAAGGCACTACTTTTGCGCCATTTATCGCATTTGCAGCTAGCTCTTGGATGGTGCCTTGTTGCACGCCTACTTTTTTGCCAGCTAGCTCTTCTTTAGCTTTTAAAGCGTCGTTGCCTTTTTTCTTTAGATAGATGTTTTCAGTTAGATAGTATGGCTTTGTGAAATCAATCGACTTTAGTCTATCAGGAGTCGCACTCATCGCACTTATGATGCCATTTATCTTGCCAGCTTTAAGCGCTGGGATGAGGCCATCAAAGCTCATATTTATGATCTTGTATGAAAAGCCAGCACGCTTCGAAATTTCATCTATCAAATCGATGTCAAAGCCTGTTATTTTGTTGTTTTCATCGATGTATTCAAATGGCGGGTAGTTTGCCGCTGTACCAAATTTTAGCTCGTTTGCACAAAGAGCAACAAAAGCTGTCAGTAAAAGAGCAAAGATCTTTTTCATGTCTATCCTTTAAGGTGATTTAAAGCCCTAATTATCGGCATTTATCTATTAAAATTTGTTTAAATTTAGCGCAATGACAGAAATTTCATAAGCTTGTAAAGTGTATAGGTACGTGCTCTAGAAAGATTTTGATCAAATTTTAAAATTTCATGAACGAGCGTATCTAAAATTTATCAGAGCTTTTGAAACGCATGCAGTGCGTTAGCACTATTGCATGCACCTTGAACGTGCGAGGGGATTGGGGTATCTAAATGGAGATAAGGGGACGGCTTCGTAATTTAAGTCCCCTTGTCTCCCTTTAGAATAAAAAGAAATTTACAAATTTAACAAAGCTGTCTTTGCAAATTTTAAAATTCCATTCACTCGCAAGAATTGACTACTAAAATTTGGCTTCGCTTATCGCTTAGCTCAAATTTTAGAGCCGAAATTACTCGTTCATGAAATTTTAAAATTTGGTAGATATTTTTGTAAGTTGAATTTAGATTTTATAAACGACACCAAAGATTAAATTTAAAAGATCACCCCCCAACCCAGCCTAAACCAGGTTGGAGTTTATTAAATTCAGTAGTTTTTCATTAAACAAATTTAAGTTTGTTTATTAAGAAGCTAAAACCTCTTCTTCCTAACCTCTTCAACTATAGCTTTAGCCATCTCATCTACTTCTGATGTTACTTCGTTTGCTTGGTTTGCAATTACAACATTTTCTTTTGTTAGATTATCTATTTGAGCAACTGATTGATTTATCATATTTATTCCTTCACTTTGCTCTTTTATTGATTCACTCATCTCATTTATTGATTGAGCTAGGACATTTGTATTTGCTTCTATCTCACCTAGAGATTTTTGAGTTCTCTCAGCTAGTTTTCTAACTTCATCAGCCA
>NZ_JAAKZB010000012.1:0-62335 GCF_015229965.1 Campylobacter concisus | reverse complement strand
GTTCGAATGTGAGGGTGACATACATTGTACAAATGGTGGTTATTTTGGGGTAAATAAAAGAAATAGCAAAAGTTTAGAAATTTTATCAAAACCAACACCAATAAAAAATAGTATAAATGAGCGCTTGATGGGGTATAAATTTAGAAATTCAAACTACATGTATGAAATTTATGGCGACATAATGTCTGGTGGAAAAATGTATTTGAACGTTTTTAAGCAAGGAAAAACTATTTTTAAAAGCGATAATTTACAACAGATAGAACAAGAAGAATTTGTATCTAAACTTAAAGAAATAGATAGTGGGCTACCTGCTAGCTTTGATAAATTTTATAAGAAGCTACAAAATAAATATCAGCAATAGCTTAAAAAAAGATGAGGACTATAATAATTAATAGTCAAACAAAACACAAAAACGGCAAAGAGCACAAAGAAGACGTCACGCATTTAGAATTTATGCAAAAAGACGAAGAGAGATCAAACAGCACCGCTTCAAAGTGCGAGGAGCTATTTAAGCCATTTGCTGATAAGCTAAATTCTCTTTTAGCCTCCCAAACATCAAATAAATTTAGTACCGAAAATATCTACTGCGTAAATTTAACCTCCTCTTCTACATCTAACGCTTCAAGGATAAACAAACTCCTAAAAAGAAGAGAAGAAGAGCTTTATAAACAAGAGGATATGCTCATACTCTGCCCTATAAAGACGGCTACTCCTATTAGGATATTTCAGCCTAAAAAGAGCAACTTTACCATAGTGCTAGCCAGCCAAACAGAATTTGACTGCAGCGAGCTAAACCCAAAAGAGCTAAATCCTAGCAGACCAAACTATGGCAAGCTAAATTTATGCGAGCTAATACTCACTGACTTTAAATTTGACTCTTATGAGAAAGAGAACAAAGGCGCTTCGTCTGATAGAGATATCAAATTTAAAAACGCAAAGACAAAGTCAGATAGTGTGATCCTTTATAAAGAAAACGATGATGGTAAAGACGATAAAAACAAGACAAAGGGTGCTTGCTTTACTAGTATAAGGCAAAGTAGCGATGAGATAGAGTACAAGCTAGAAGATGGTGTTGTAAAGATGAGCCACTTCCCCCTCCCCTCATCTAAAGACGAATATCTAAATTTCAACCTTCTAAATTTCGCTAAGGAGAATAACTTTACTCTTAGAGATGATAAAGACTCGGCTATGTTTGATATGAAGCTTCGTCTAGCTCTTGGTAACAGTGCAGAACCTACATCAACATCTAGCTCAAGCCTTGCTCTAACACTAAATAATCTCATCATTGAAAACGAAAAAGGTGAAGCTAGTGATATAGATAAGATATATCTTCACCACTGCGGTGATAAGAGTATATATGAGAGTACATCTTTAGTTAAAAATAAAGAGTCAGATATCAAAAACTCATATACAGCTACATTTAATATACCTATAGACGGTGTTTTAAAAGAATATGAATTTGGCTTTGAGTATCCGTGATTTATATAGTTTTTAAAAACCAAAATAACCTACAAATAGTCTAAATACTCACCAAACAAGGATGAGTTTAAATGTATTACTTTGACATAAAACAATGATAATATCTAGCGTATCTTGCTATGATCCCAAAAAATAATACTTTAGCTATATATGTTTTATAAATTTGTCCGATATGGCTTAGAATACAACGAGGAAAAGATGAAAGATAAAAAACTAATCATAAAAGACATTCAGGGTGAAATTTACGTCATAAGCCAAGATGGAAGCATAAAAATGCTAAAAGATGGCGATGAAATTTACGCTGGTGAGAAAATTTTTACTAAAAATTTAGACGCCAAAATCACTTTAGAAGATGGCGAGCAAGTAAATTTAAACGCTCATCAAAGCATAAATTTAGATGAAATTTTAAAAATTTCAGCAAAAACAGCTGAGGAGCAAAGCGATCACTCTAACGGCTTTGGCGCGAGCGAGGGCATATCTTTGAGCGCGGCTAGCTTTATTACAAGCGGACATAGCGCAAATATCCATCAAATTTACAACCAACACAGATCTTTAGAGCCAAACGTAAGTAGCGCCCAGCCAAGCGAGCTAAAAAGCATCTCAGGCGCCTCTAGCACGCTGATAGAAAAAAGTAGCACTGCTGCAGGACCAAAAGAAGAGCCATTTATAGATACTATAAATGTATTAAATGTCACAAACAGGGGACTGGATGCAAATATCTGGCTTTATGACTCAGCTAGAAATGGTGGTCGTTTACTTGATTATTATAGACTAGAACCTAGCAAAAGCATATTTAAAGAGTGGATCGCAAATCATAACGTAAGTGCGACAAGCACCTACGATGACTTGCGTTATAGAGTGGGAGAAAGTTATGGTTTTTCAAGACCTGCAAACGAGGTATCTATATTACAAGACCGCAACATAAGACCTGAAGAGCTTGCTAGGATGGGTCAAGACAAAAATATAGAGTCAATCAATAAAATCGATAGGCTAAACAATCCAATTCTCAGCTATGGCAGACCAGAAAAGCCAAATGGCAACTATAGGTTAAATGAGTCCAAAATAGTATCAGATGGGGTAATAAATATTATAGATGGCTGGATATATATCAAAGACCGTAACTCACTTGAGTATTTTGTTCTTTTTGAAAAAAACAAGAGAGCAGAGGTTAAGATCGAGTTTGATGGCAGGACTATCTTAGAGGAATCATTTTATGCAAATACTTTAATAGAACCTAATTCAGAAAATCATAAGCCAACAGAAGCTTTAAATTTAGCCCATGATGGCGGATTTTATAAAATTCATATCGAAGTAATAGATGAGAGATACAACTATTTGTTTAACCTTATGGCACAAGAAAAAGGTAAAGCAGGACACAGCTACCTTGCGGATGTAGCAGGCATTAAACTAGTCAGCAACGCCTACATGGAGGCTCTTGCTCAAAAAGGCCTTGTAACAAAAGAGAGCGATACGTTTTATAAGGCGAAAGAAATAAATGGTACAAAATTTGGCGATAATGCAAGCGATTTTGATAAGCCATTTGATCTAGAATTTAAAGGTACAAAAGACGTTGGTAGCAACCTTGATGACAAATTTATCTTTAACTCACACGATATCGACGCAAAAGGTGGCATAGATACGCTAGTTTTTACCCAAAACGTGGATCTAACAAAGATAAGTGAGCTAGATAAGCGCCTTGAGAGCTTTGAGCGCATCGAGCTTGATCACACAAAGGCTGTGAAGCTAAAGCTAAATGGGCAAAACATAAGCGACATGATAGACTCCAACCCTACCGAGGGGCCTGATGGTAAAGTAAGCCTAAATACCATCCTTAAAATTTCAGGTGACAGCGATGACGTGGTGCAGCTCGTTGGAAATTTCATAAAGGCTACAAAAGATGAGGTAGCCGCGCTAAATGCAAAAAATAGCGTCATCGGAGCTGGTTATAACAAACTCGATGAAGTTGGGGGCGAAGTGGTCAATCAAGTCTATAAAGGCGAAAACAACGCTGGGCAGACATTTTTCGTAGAGATAGATAAAAACGTGCATGTCGAGGTGATGTAGTAAATTTACAAGAGTTAAAAACCTCATCCCAAAAAGCCACCAAACTATTTAAATTTTAAGAGATTTTCCGATATTACAATACACACTTTTTACAGGGATGAAAAAATGCCAAATTTTGACGCCATAAGGATCGGCGTTATCAAAAAGATCAAGGGTGAAGCCATCGCCATAAGTAGGGACGGCACTATGAGGGTGCTGCACAAAGGCGATGAAATTTACCTTGGTGATGATATAAAAACGAGCGAAAACTCAAACCTTACCATTGTTTTTGATGACGGCGAAAAGGCTTATGTCGGCTTTAGCTCGGTATTTCACACAATAAATGTCTTTGCTGAGCATAAAGGCGAGCTAGTCATCCCAAAAAACGCAAACATCCTTGAAAATCACAAAGAACACGCAAATGACGATGATCAAATCTCCCATCAAGAGCTATCTTCTCACGGCTCATCATCGCACAACTTCGCCTCAGCAAGCAGTGGTGGCATCAAATTTGAACTAGGTGGCCACTACTCAAATATCTACGACTTTTACACAGGTTTGCGCGCTCTTGAAGCTAGGCATGACGAGGTCAAATGGCCAGTTGGTGGGACTATAAAAGGGGCATTTTATAGTGCTAAAAGCACTATAAACTCACAACCAGAGCCAAACATCGTGCTAAATTTTAACCTCACAAGCGATACTGGCGAGAAAAAGGGCTTTTTAGGAGGAGCGCAGCTAAACTCACTACCAAAGACTCCTGATGGCAAGAAGATCATCACAAGCATAGGTGTTGATATCCCAGACATTGCTAAAAATGGCGACATCATCACGATAAAGACAAACATGAAAGGTGGTGGCAAAACCAGCAACTACAAAGTAGATACGATAACAAACGAGCTAATCCCAGTTGATAGCACCGGCACGCCCACTGGAGCGCCTCCTATACCTATCGTAAATGGCAAAGCAGAGATCACTGGAGTTGAAATTTTAAACCATGGCAAAACGACCGTGACAAGCTCATACACCACTGGTGGCAGAACATTTACAGCGCCGCCAACTACTTATGAGCTAAACGACACGCCAGCCATCTCAAAAGTGACAGCCACGCTTGATCTTGATAAAAATGGCGACGGCGTGATAGACGCGACCGAGCTAGGATATGGCAGTGGCACGCAAACTAGCGGTATGAAATTTATAGTGCCTGACGAGCTTAGCACCGGAGATAAGATCACGTTTAAGCTAAATGAGCCGGGCAAACCGCCAGTTGAGAAGAAATTTACACTAGATAAAGAAAATGGCACAGCCACTGACGAGGACGGCAACACCTATACATTTACGACCGATGAAAATGGCGCAGTCAGCTTTAGCGTGCCAAACATCGCAAACATAACAGCAGGAAGCAGCATAGAAACTGGCGTAGTCGATAAATTTGGCAACGTCTCAGCCACAAGCACTTCGCCAAGCAGCAGTGTAAGTGACACCGTCAAAGTGACGCTAACAGCTGATAAAAACGGCGATGGGCTGATAAGCAGCGATGAGATAGGAGATGGCACTTCAAAGGTTGAGATAAATTTACCTCGCACCATAAAGCCAAAAGAGAGCGTCTCTATAAACATAGGTGGCTCGCCAAAAAAATTTGTCGTAAGCGACGATGGCACAAGCGTTTATGATAAAGATAACCCAAGCGCGGTAGTGCCAATAGTTAATGGTAAATTTGAAGTGCCAGGCGTAAGCGTGCCAGTGACACCTGGCTCAAGTGTATCTATAAACACAACGGTTAATGACGAGCATGGCACGCCAAAACCAAATGGCGCAAGCAACCAAACCACTCCAAGCGTCGTAGTAGCTCCACCTGTAAAATCAGCCAAGATAAGCTTTGATAGCGACCTAGGGCATAACAATAGAACACCAGATGGCAAGATAGACACTTCAGAAAATAGATACAATGACGGCGACCCAACAAAAACTGAGGCATCTATAAAAATCCCAAGCGTGATAAAAGAAGGCGATAAGATAGCCATCGATGTCACCAACCCAGACGGCAGTAAAACGCACAAAATTTACACATACACTAATGGCAAGATAATCGCCCCTGATCACAATGAAGTGCCACTAAATGATGGTAAATTTAAGATCACAGTGCCAATAGAGCATGGCAAAACCACAAGCATAACGACGACCATGATGGACAAGGCTGGCAACAAAGGCGAGAGCGACACAAATGAGATAAAATTTAGTGACAGCCCAGTGGCTAAATTTGTCAAAGACGCTGACGGAGATGGGCTCATAGATGACACCACCGGATCTATAACGACCTCTGATGTAAAGGTCTATCTCCCAAGTAGCGCAGTGCCAAAAGATGAGCTAAAGATAAGCATCCTAAACCCGCTTACCAACAAACAATCAACCGTAAGCTACATCCTAGACGATGATGGCGTGCATATGATAAACAAAAAAGATCCAAGCGATATAAAAGTGATAAGTGACGGCGCTATCACCATACCAGACGTGACGGTAAGTAGCAAGCGTCCGACCCTAGTCGATGCGACCCTTATAAAAGATGATGGAAGTGCAATATCAGGCACTTCAAGCGGTAGGCTATTTGCCTTTGGAGTGCTTGACTATATAGATGATGTAAAACTTGTTACAAAGATAGATAATGCCGATATCCACTCCGCAAAATACCTAAACGAAGAGAACTACGAGCATATCATCTCGACAAGCCAGTATGAGTCAAATTCGACCCAAAAGATAAACTACAACATCGCTCTTACGAATGACGAACAGCCATACATTAAATTTGGCATAAATAAGCCTGACACCACAAGTGATGGCAAGGGCTACGTGCTAATCGAGATAAAAGACGAAAATGGAGGTCTAAGCGATAGCTTTATAGCTAAGATCGAAAACAATACCGTCATAGCAGACTTTGAAAAGGTTGGCAAAAAGCTAGATAGAACGCACCACATCATAGACGCCACCTACGTGGGGACTGACGGAGTGCCTCAAAGAGATGATAACCTAACTATCACAGTCGATCTTGACTCAAAGCCTGACAAACTAATAGAATCTGACTTTGATAATATAAAAAATAGCTCTGGTAGCTACGCTATAAATTTTAGCGGCAAAGGCGAAGCTGCAAACAATCCACACGATGAAAAATCAAAAGATGTAGAGGTCATAGACGCTGAGACATCTGAGAAGACTACACTGACACTTGATAGAAATTTAAGCTACTCTGGAAGCTTTAACGTAGCACAAAACACTGGCAGCAAAAACTACATAGTAGAAAGACTAGATGATGCGGGAAATTTAGCCGTTCAAACCGTGACTATGGTGGCAAACAAAGGCCTTGATGTTGATATGTGGTTTTATGATTGTACGAATAAAGAATTTATAAATAAATTTATGTATCCTGGACCATTTTTACAAACAGATAGTGCAAATTTATTTTATGTAAAGCATCACTATAAAGAATGGATGGAGTGGGCTGGTGTTAGTGCAACTACTACGTTTGATGAAGTCTCCTTTAGGGGAGGAAAAGATTATAAATTAAGCTGGACTAGACCATCAGCGGGAGAGTTAAACACAAATGATATGGCAAGAGTAGGACACTCCCCTATGGCAAGTTACACAGACCACACTGGCACCCACTACAATGTAAATCACTCGGGTAACTACACCTTGCTAGAAGCTGAGACTGTAGGAACAGACCTTATCATGCATATGAGTGGATGGATATATATACAAGAAGATGGCGAGTATCACGTAAGGGCGGACCACTTTCAAGACTATGTACATATGGAGCTTGGAAAATATAAAATAGATGCGCCATGGTGGAGAGGACAACCAGAAGATGGCTCTGGCAATACACTTTGGTCTACAACAGAAGTTAATAAAGTGGGTGATACTAGCTTAGCATCCCCATATTACATAACTTTAGAAAAAGGCTTTTACAAGCTAAATATCGACTATATAGACCAAAGAACAGATGTGGATCTCGATATACAGATAAGAAAACATAAAAATCCTATATATACAAATGCTGACTATAAAAATATTGGCTCACAAGGAAGTGGCACACATCTTTTTAGTAATAGCTATATAAAAGCTTTGGAAGATAAAGGATACGTTAGTAGTGCTGATACAAATGGCTATAGAAAAGCACTAAATGGTTATGGAAATGACCCAGATGATTTTAATAGAGTAATGCACTTAAAACACAATACAAATACTCTTGAAGGAAGTAATCTAAATGATGTCTTTATCTATAATGGCAAGAGTATAGATGCAAAAGGTGGTGTAGATAAGCTGATATTTGTTGAAGATACAAAACTAGAAAAAGTAAGTAATTTAAATGATACTTTAAAAAGTTTTGAACGTTTGCAACTAGGTACTGAAACCCAAGCTGTCTCAATATCACTCAATACTAAAAACGTTCTTGATATCATAGACTCAAAAGAGACCACCATAACCATTGGCTCAGGAAGTGGCAGAAAAAAGATACAAGATACGCAAAATATGAATACTGTCTTAAAGATCTCAGGCGATGATGAAGATGGCGTTAAGCTAATAAGTGATGGAAATAATAAATTTGAACTAGCTACTGATAAAGAAGTGACTATGCTTAACTGGAAACATAGTCAAGCCATTGGAGATGAATTTAACAAAGTAGAAGTCACAGCTGATAGCGGCAGCAAAACATGTCCTGATCATAAAAACGTAACAAACGATGCTAGCGGAAATACTACGATACATAAACCGGATCATGCAGTAAATCACGTCTATAAAGGCACATACACTGATGGAGCTAGCACAAAAACATTTTTCGTTGAGATAGATAAAAATATCAAGATCACTCACGAGGGAGATGATCAAGACAATACATTTACCTACGAAGGCAACAAGATAGACGCAAAAGGTGGCGTTGATACACTCATCTTTACTGAAAATATCGATCTTAGCAGAGTGGCTGACCTAAATGATAAACTAAAGAGCTTTGAAAATTTACAGCTTGGTAGCAAGAGCACTCAGGCGGTCTCGATAGGACTGGATGCCAAAAGCGTGCTTGATATCATAGACCGACAAGTAACAGATGGTGGTCTAAAAAGCGTAAATACCGTGTTAAAGATCAAAGGCGATAATAATGACAAAGTGGCACTAGAGGGCAAAGGCACTATCTTTACACAAGCTACAGACAGCGAAGTGGCAGCACTAAATTTAAAGCATAGCGCTTTAGGCGATACACACAACCAAGTAACAGTTGATGGTAGCGGACATGCGCTAAATCAAGTCTATAAAGGCATATATGGCAGCGGAGCTGGCGCACAAACATTTTTTATCGAGATAGATAAAGATGTAAGTGTAGTAAATTTGGTGCATTAAATTTAACTTTTTTCAGGCTAAAATTTATAGTTTTATATTTAAATTTCTTAAAAACAAAAGCTTCTTGTAGATTTTTAAACTTAGTTTAAATATTTAAAATGTATAATCCAATTTCTTTTATCAAGGTGGTTGGATAGCTCAGTCGGTAGAGCAGCAGACTGAAAATCTGCGTGTCGGCAGTTCGATTCTGCCTCTAACCACCATTTCTTTTTAATAAAATTTTTCTTGAACGTGGACAGATGGGTGAGCGGCTGAAACCACACCCCTGCTAAGGGTGCAGCTCTTAATCGGGGCTCGAGGGTTCAAATCCCTCTCTGTCCGCCACCAATACAATATTTTTCTTTCCAACTCCCCTAAATTTCGGTGTTTTAACTGCATTTATTAGCAGATATTCTTGTCCTAAATTTCAGACAAATCAGCTTTGTTACAGAAAATTTGCACTTTTGTTACAGAAAATAGACAGGCTCTATCATGAGTTCTAAGCTAATTACTAAGATAGCAAACAGACCAAATTTCTACTTTTTTGATACTGCTCTTAAAAATGGTAAAAAGCTAACTGTTAAATTTTGCCTTTTCACAAAAGATCCAGATGAGGCAGTAAGACTGGCAAATTCTATAAAAGCCGCAGCCAACGAAGCTCTTGCTAAAAAGATAACCACAACACATACGAATTCTAAAAGCCTAAGAACCTTGATAAACATTAAAAGACAAAATGAGCGGTGTATTAAACAAAATGGCATATTTTTAGATGTTAGCGAATATAAAGAGCTCTCACAAGAGGTGATAGCTAAATTTTATAATCTAGTGGCGCCAGAAGAAAAGCTTGAAAAAGAGCTAAAAACATTATTGGATGCATCTTTAAGTTCAAAAGAAACCACACCGCTATCTTTTGAAGCAGTAGCTAAAAGATATGTGCAAACAGAGTGTTTAAAGCTAAAATCAAGTGATAAGACCAAGGGCTATTATGTTAAGACTGGCAAGCTTTTGGATGAGTTTTTTAAAGATCATCAAGGTAAAGAGTTTAGCTACGGCGATGCCGAAAACTTTCAAACAACTCTAGCAAGCAAAAATCTCAATAAAAAGACCATCAACAACTACACATCTTACTCAAAAAGGCTCTTTGACTATGCCATAAAGATGGGCAAGCTCACGACCAATCCTTTTAAAATGCTTACATCTTTTAAAATTTCAGCCGATGAGAAGTCTCCGAAAGACAACTTTAGTCTAGATGAACTAAAAATAGTTTTTGCTACAAAAAGGCTTGATCTACGAAACTATATGATGTTTGCTCTTCATACTGGGCTAAGGCTTAATGAAATTTGGCAACTTGATAGCAAAAGCGTAGGCGAAGAAGATGGCATAAAATTTATAAATGTTAAGACAGCCAAGCAAAAAGGAGGCGTTAGCAAATATAGGCAAATTCCGCTACATAAGAATATTGAGCATTTGGCTGATTTAAAGTGGCTAGAGCAAATCAAGAAAGGAAAAGATAGTAGTGATTATTTTGGAAAGCGCCTAAATCGACATATTCATAAATCTATCCCAAGTGCAAATGTTAGTTTTCACAGACTACGTGGCAATTTTGCAAAAGCCATTAAAGACTATTGTTTGGAAAATTCTCTAGCAGATCTTACTTCGGTTCTTTTAGGTCATAGCACAGACCTAGCAACTGACACATATGCAAAAGGAGTGTCCTTGAAAGCTAAAAAAGAGGCATTAAAGGGGCTCGATGACTATCATTTACTAATTATTTAAAAATGACCACTTTGAAAAGTATAATTACTAATATAAATCTTTTAATAAAGGAGTTTTTATGACAAAAGATATTAAACAGCAACTTGAAGTTGATGATTTTAATGAGTTAAATCATCTAGGAATAAGGTTTTATTATCAAGATAAGGTAAAAGAACTATCTGATGATATAAAATATTGTCTCACAAAGGGATATAAGAGAGCCACAAGTGATAAGAATAAAGATTACTGGCTAAAAATATGCTTTAATCTTTTTGGTCTATTTCCATACTCTGTCCATTTGCCTGGAGCTAAAAAGCTTGATAAGATAATAGATGAGCGACTTAGTGCCTTAAAATTCAAGGCCGATACTACCCCAAGACCTGCCGTCCCAATAGATGATGATCTGCCTGTAGAGGAGTTAATAAATATTTTTTGTCCAGCTACACCAGAGAAAAAACCAGCCCACAAGAAAAAGAATGCTAAAAAAAATCCTAGTGGCAATACAGTAGAGGTAAAAGGTGGGCTTATTGTTTTTGGTACTTTTATACCACATTATATCGTGTCAGAGATATTAAACTATACCGAAAAGAAAAAGAAAACCAAAATAAAGCCAATCAAGCCTAACAAATATTCACTAAATATAACAACGATAGAAGATTTAGTTGAAAACTATTTAGAAAGTGTTGGATCAAGGCAAAAGTTTAGCGAAAGCACAAAAAAAGAATACAGATTGGTATCAAAACTACTTCAAGAATTTCTTGATAGTAAAAGCATTGGGATAAATGATATAAATTTAATTGTAGCTGAAAATTTTCAAGAAAGTCTTTTAAATTCTAAAGATGAAACACAGAAACGTGGCGAAAAAAGAGTGAATAATATAGTTGGCTTTCTTTCAAAAATTTTTGAAAGAGCTGTAAATTTAGGTCTTATTGAAACTAACTATTTTAGCAAGACATCACTTATACGTTTTTCCATTAATGAAAAAACTACTAAGCGAAATTTCACTGTGGATGAATTAGGATTATTATTTTCAGGGCAACATGGTATTGAAAAAGAGATATTAGACTATTTTCGGTTCAAACTACATGTTGGACTTCGTATGGAAGAATTCTTTAGATTAAATGAAAATAGTTTCATAACAGAGACAATAGATGGGCAAGCATATAATTGTGTCATTATAGATACAGCAAAAGGCAAATACAGTAGCGAATCCAAAAGAGTAATTGTCCTACATGAAAATATCAAAGACTTACATAATTATAAATGGGTTAAAGCCATAAAAGAACAATACCCTACAATAAAGTCTTTTAATAAAAAAGCCAATGGCTGCATAAGAAAAGTTATAAGTGATAAAAAAGTTAGTGATCATCGCTTGAGAGGCAACTTTGCTAAGAAATTAGTAGAATACGATCATATAAACAACATAAGTGACTCCATTGTAAATGTTGCAGATGAATTAGGCCACAATACAAATAAAAACAATAGAAAGAATCTTGAACAATATAACGACCAAGTTAGGGGAATGTTGGGTTACAATCTCTCCGACGCTCTTGACATATACGCCCAGTCTAAACTTTTGAAAACTAAACTAAGAGACATAAAAGCATTTGATGAATATTCAGGTATTTTCAAATACTTAGATATACCAAGTAATAAAATACCACACATTAAATCAAATAAAAATAATAAAAATAATAAAAAGGACAAAAAATGATAGTAATTCATAACAATGAACTTTTGTTCAGACCTGCTTACTCAGACGAACTTTATATATTTGATGATCCGTTTGAGACTGTTAATGATTGGCTTGATGCGATGATCATGGGCTTAAAACAAGAATGCTCTTTTGTTTTAAGCGGTTCATCTCTTGGCGAATTTACTACAGAAACGAGTGATTTCACAATAGGTGGCGAACAAGGCGAGGCATTGACTTACCAAAATGTATTAGATTTTTGTAAAGAGCTATACGATGAAGTCTTTAAGATCAGGGGCAAGCTAGTTGGGCTCTTTTGTCAGTCCATAGGCTGCACAGACAAAGAGGAATTTGACGAAATTTATCAAAAATTCAATAAAAAACTTGATGAGTTTAAAAAAATTCTAGACAAGTTTAAAATACCACAAGGTTTAGATATGCAATATGGCTTCAAGCAGTCCATGCCTTCTTATATTTATTAAAGCAATGCTTATTTTTAAGAATGAGCTTAGTAAAAGTTAAATAGAATTATTCACTTTGAATAATTCTATTCTTTAAAAATAAAAAAAGGAAAGTAGTATGGAGACTAAATTTTGTCCATTTTGTGGTGAGATAATTAACAAAGATGCTATTAAATGCAGATTTTGTGGTAGCTTCTTAAATGAGGAAGCCAAAAATCAAGCAAGAGAACAAATGAATAGCCAAAAAAATATGGCGAATAATTTCCCATATCAAAACCAAGCAAATAGTAATGAAATTCCGCTTGGTTTTATAAAAACGTGGGATGGAAAAATAATCCTAAAACCACAAGGTTTTAACTTTTGGGCATTTTTGTTTGGGCCTTTATACTATACTGGATATGATAACCTGCTATATATATTTCTAACAACTATATCAACAGTTTTATTATACTTCTTAATCGGTATAGGCGTAAAAAATGATAGTATAGAAATGATTAATATTGTTTCTATAGTTTATACAATAGGTTTGCTTGTGACGCAAATCATAGCGGGTGCAATAGCAAATAATGTTCTTCCAGTAAAAACAGTTAAATTTAATTATGGCTGGGCAATTGGTGCATTTTTAGTATTGCTTATTGCACAATTGATATCTCTAAGACTATTTTTTTAGTAGGATTTGAGCATGAATAACAATCTAGTCAAATGTCCTTTTTGTGCTGAAGAAATAGAAAAGGACTTGGAGTTTTGTCCTATCTGCGATACACAGCTAAAAACACAGTGCCCTTTTTGCAAAGAAGAAGTAAAGACAAATGCTACCAAGTGCAGATTTTGTGGTGAAACCTTGCACTTTATGCCAAAAACCAAAAAAGAGATCATTAAAGAGCAAGAAGAGAGTGAAAGAAAAAGGCTGCGAAAGTTAGAAGAAGAAGCAAGAGAGGAGCAGCTAAGAAAAGAAAAAGAAGAAGAGGCAATTCGCTTGAGAGAGCAAAGACAGCGTGAGTTAGAAGAAGCTAGACTTGCTGAGGAAGCCAAAAAAAGAGAAAACAAAGAGCAACTAAAAAAGCATATAAAAAACTATAAATTTATATATGCTATATCTATTTTTATACTTGCTGTAGCGGTAGCTTCTGCATTTATATTCTTAGGAAATCCAAGTAGATATGAAATTTATAGTCTAGAAAATGAATGCGAAAATCAAAATGGTGATAGTTGTATGAAGTTGGCATACTTTTATGAAAAGAAGCATGACACTGCAGCAAAGCTGTATGCAGACAAAGCAATAAGTCTTCTAAAAGAGAAGTGCAAATCTGACTCTAAAGCCTGCTATCAACTAGGCCTGCTTTATGAACATGGCGACTATCAAACTAGTAGTTTTACTTTAGAGAAGATAAAAAATGTAGATTATAAAGAGGCTTATGAATATTACAAAACATCTTGCAAATTAGATAATACACAAGCTTGCGATAAGCAAAAAGCACTTGAAGACGATGCAAAAATTGCTTGCGAGATATGGATAAGCGATGGCTGCATAAAACTGGCTAAAGATTATGAACAAAAAAACGACCTAGAGCATGCAAACGAGATCTATACAAAGCTTTGTAACAATAACGACAAAGAAGCTTGCAAGGCTTTAGCTGGCAATCTACTAAAAGGTAATCCCTCTGAAAAAAATATAAAAGTAGCTTATGAGATATATAAAAAAGTTGATGCCTCTAAAGCAAATACAGTTTTTAACGGCGAACATGGATGCCTTCTAAACAATAGTCTTGCTTGCTTTGAATTGGGATTAGAATATAGCAACAAGGGTGATTACAAGAAAGCGAATGAATATTATGAAATGGGGTGTAATTTAGGAAATGGCGAATCTTGCACTAATTTAGGCGCTAATTACCAAACTGGAAAAGGAGTCTTAGTGGATATAGACAAAGCAAAAGGGTTTTACCAAAAAGCTTGTGATATTAAAGATGGTTTTGCTTGCCAAAACCTAGCTTTTGTATATTATATAGTTGAAGAAAAGATAGATAGTGCTGCTATAAATTTTGAAAAAGCTTGTAATCTTGGTATGGCTAAATCTTGTGGGTATGCAAGCGAACTTTTTAAGGATGACGCAAACTCTTTTAAGGATCTAAAAAAAGCTATCGAATTTGCTAAAAAAGGGTGCGATCTAAAAGATGGCAAGAGCTGCTTTATCCTTGGTGCTGGATACGGAGAAGGCGATGGTATAAAAAAGGATCTTAAAGAAGCTAATAAATACTATCAAAAAGCTTGCGATCTAAATAACGATGCTGATGGATGTGCAAGTCTTGGTTATAACTATAAATATGGCTATGGGATAACTAAAGATCTAACTTTGGCTAATGAATATAATAAAAAAGCTTGTGACGCAGGAAGTGGTAGAGGTTGTAACTACCTTGGCGTAAATTATAGAGATGGCGCTGGCTTTGAAAAAAATATGCAAAACGCATACTCTTACTTCAAAAAATCTTGTTATGACTACAACTATGCTAGGGGATGCACAAATTTAGGCGAAATATTATGCAAATATGGCAATTATACCAATGCAAAACAAGAGGCAAAAGATGCGCTAAATAAAGCATACTATAAACTGGGCGATAAAAAAGCACTAGATATACTTAATCAATATTTTAGCAACTAAACACTCATGGGAAGCTCTCCCATGAGTAAATTTACATCTTATAAAATCTCCCAGAGCTCTTTATCTTCGTCACTTGCCTCGTTTGCTTCGTTTGCTTCTTGAACTAAAGCATTTAGCTTTTTAAGCAGTGCATCAAGTTTTTGATTTAGCACTGGTACTTCAGACTTCTTTTTTGTCACTATGTCTTGCTTTATGAGCAAAGAGCGCCTTTTAAATAGCTGCTCGTTATATACTAAAATTTCATTATCCCCAAGAGTTACATTAGTAAAACTACTACCGATGCCAAGCTCTTTTTGATAGCTTAACTCAGCCTTTAATAGGTCATTTTCATCTATAAATATAGGCGAGGCTTTATAAATTTTACCATCGTGGTAATACTCAAATTTTTTTAACTTGCTAAAGTCTTTATCCTCTCCGCTGGCATATTGTCTGACCGAGTTTTTAAAGAAGTATTGATTGGTTAAATTTCCCACCAGCTCTTTATATCTTGAGTCACTACCAAGGCTGCTTTTTAGCACATCTTCGTTTTGAAAGGCGAGTATGAGCTCGACCCTAGCTTCTCTTAGCACGTCAGCGTGCAGGTCCGTTGATGGATTTAGCACACGCTGCGCCTCATCTATAAAGATACTAACTGGCACCTTCTCTTCATTTGCTATGCGTTGCGCCATATTTGAAAGGGTGGAATTTAGCATAAGCTCAACCGCACTATCCTTTAGTCCTTGAGAATTTACAACGACTATCTTTCCTTCATTTAGTAGCTTACTTATGCTATTGCCATGATAGTTTAGCATCTCATCGTCGGCTATGCTTTGCAAGGCAAAGAGCATAAATGTATAGTTTGAGAAAAGCCTTGCTTTTTGTGATTCTTCATCATTTCTTACACCCTCATACTCCTTAAAAGCTTGTATGAAATTTTCAGATTTTTCATTAAACTCACCTAATGCCCAAATTTTCTCATTTAAAGAGTTAGCCAAATGTCTTCTTTTGCTTATACCTTTTGCAAATGCCGTGTCGCTTTTTACATGATCATCTACCAGCTTAACTAAGGCATAAAATTTTTTAAAGTCGCCTAGCTGCTGGGTTGATTTGCATAAATTTGCAAAGCTTGGCTTTAGATCTTTTGTTCTATTTTCTATATATGGGGTGCAAAAACCTTGCTCTGTAAGGTCACATATCGCCTTCATCGTTGAAAGGGACTTTGTAGCGATATTTGCTGCTAAATTTCCCCAAAAAGGATCACGCTTTGTACCAAATGTCTTTTGAAAGAAATTCATCAATAAACTTTCACTTGCATCATCCATTATGTTTATTTTGTTCCCCCATGGCACATTTATCATTACGACATCTTTTAGTCTGCCATGCTTATTGGCTAGAAATTTAACCTTTTTATGCTCAACTCCTTTGTAGTCAAAGACAAGCATCCCATGCCCTACTTTTATGCGTTCATCCATCGCTGGCAGGATCGCTGAAGTGGTCTTACCGCAACCTGTTTGCCCTGTTATCATCGCATGCGTAAAGCTAATAGGTATGCTAAGAGCGTTTGAAGTAGCGATTTGGGCTGCACCTTTTGTATTATTAATTAGTGAAAAAACTGACATATTATTCTCCTTTGTTAGTTGGTATTATTTCATTAGCTAGGCCATAAGCGATGGCTGATGATGCGTCTATATAGCAGTCTCTATCGGTGAGCTGTTCTATCTTTGCTATTTTTAGGTTACTGTTAGCCTTTATCATCTCATTGACTTTTGATTTGATTTTTAAAATTTGATTTGCGATCAGCTCTATGTCGCTTGCCTGACCCGATGCACCGCCAAGAGGCTGATGAAGCATGAGGCTTGAGTTTGGCAACATATAGCGCTTATCTCCGTTTAAAAATATGAGTGCGGACATAGAGGCAGCTAGCCCCACGCAAAATGTATTGATTGGTGATTTTATGGTCTTCATAAAGTCGATTAGCCCAAAGCCATCATATATCGAGCCTCCAGGGCCACTTATATATATGTTTATGTCGCTTTGATCTACGCTGTCAAGATACAAAAGCGTCTTTTGTGTAGTTAGGCAAATTTCTTGATCTATCTGCCCATATAAAAAGATATTTCTATCAGCTAGCAAGCTCATGTGAATGTCGGCGAAATTTAACTTGTCAAACTCTGCCATCTTCTCTCCTTGTTTTGATTTTTGTGAGAGAAGTTTAAGATAGTAGATGAGTCTTTAAATTCCACCTATTGCTTCTAGAGCCGGTGGCTTGGTAGTTTATAAAAGCTCTATATCGTTTATGTGATGTCCTAAAGCAGGAGATCTTTTTTCATCGATGAATAAATTTAAGCTCTTACCAAGGAGATCCTCGAAGTAAATTTTAGCTAGCTCTTTAGAGTTTTTATATTTAAAAGGAGCATGCGTGGCAAGGTATAGTCCGTAGATATCATCTATAAGCCACTGCCTTGCGTATCTATCTTTGTTTATTTCAAAATTTTTGTAAGAAAGATCATTTTTTAGATTATCTAGCTCCTTTTTAAATTTGCTTAATACAAAGATATTTTCATCTTTAAGGGATTTATATATAAGCTCAGGATCTAAAAGTGAGCTATCATCTAAAGATCTTAAGCGCTTTTTAGTAGGGGTGGTTTTTATTTTTATCATATTTTGCTTTATCTTCCAAATTTCATCATAAATTTGATCAAAGTTACCAAAAAATGCAGGTGAAAATATAACCAAAGCATCATCTTCTCTAAAGCTTATATATCTATCTTTAAAAATTTCAAGTTCAAAAATTTCAGATCCCATATTGCTAAAAACTAGCGCTTGATTGTCCATATCTAGCCCCATCACAAAGCCTCTTTTTATGATCAAAACATTCATGGATTTTAAAAATCTCTGAACTTTTGCCTCGTCATAAACATAGCTTAAAAGATAAAGCGGCATACCATCTGGCTGGCTACTTGAAAAGTCTTTGTATTCGCAATCCCAAAGGTAATTTCCTGGTCTTAAACACATCATTATAAAAGCAGCGTCTTGCATATATGTAAATTTTTCATCATCGTCTATTGATCTACTTTTTAGAGATTTTACATGCTTTTCTAGGTATTCATTTGGAGCTAGGATGTAACTATTTTTATCATTTATATGCTGTTTTTGGCTCAGTGATAAATTTCGATCTAGCTTTATAAGTGCATACTCTTCACATACTTTTTTTAGCTTTATATTTATTTGCCTTCTTTTGCTGTCTATTTTTTCATCAAAATTTTTGATGTAGCCACGAAGTCTTGGCACATTTACTATTAGATCTTCGTCTTTACCACAAACTTTGCAAACTTCATCCATAAATTTTTCAGTCTGCTTATCTCTTTCTTTATCAACCAACCTTTTCAGTATAGGTAGATCATTTTCTTTACTAAAATCATAAAATTTACCAACAAAAAGAGAGAGTGCATATGTATTTACAAGAGAGTTTAAAATAGGTGTTTGATTTATTTTTAGGTTATTATTTGACTTCTTTTTGCTTCTACCATTAAAAAGTTTATATTCGACCTCGAATGACATATTTTATCCTTGTAGTTTTTAATAGACCCGTAGTATTTCAATAAGCTACATCCACCAAAATTCTATCTACATTTTTATTAGTTTTCCAAAAAACAAAGCAATAATATTGCTGAAATGATAAGTCATAGCCGTCTGTTCTATTTTGAAGCACATAGATTGATTGAACACCTGTATCTATAATGTATTTGAAATTGCTAGTAGCACCTCTTTCCAATCCATATACCATACTAGCAAAAAAGCATATAATAAATAATGCCTTTTTCTATAAGTAAAAATTTTCAAGTATATTATTCATTACGAACTTTATTTAATATAAAATTTATTCTAACTACATAGTTTCTAGGTATGGTTGTCTTTATGGCGAGTAGAAGGTGGTTATAAAAGAGAAATATCTCTCATATGTCTTAGCGTTTGCTCTTTGTTTTTCTCTAGAATTTCTATTAGCCTTGATAAGAGTGGTTCTGAAGCATATTGACAAAGGTCTATGATACGACTTATGTTTTGTAAATTTTCATATTCTTTGTCATTGTAATTACATTTATTGACCATATCTTTTAAAAAGCTTGAGATGTTAAGGTCGTCTATGAAAAGTTCTTGCTCGCTTACTTCAAGGGCTTTTGCTATATAAGGTATAAGCTCAGCTTTGATCTCTCTATTTCCATTGAGATAGTTATATATAGATGGCAGAGACGGCACTTCGCCTGTGCTTTTTAGCCTAGGTTCAAGATCTATAAATTTTTGGACAAAGTCCTTTTTCTTTAACTTTTTACTTCTTAGGATCGCATTTATTCTTTCATAAATTTGCATTTTACACTCTTTGAAATTGCTCTAAATTTAAGAAGTATAATTGATAAAAAAATACTATATGAATTAAGTATTCAATAAGAATAATTCTAATAAGATTATCCGTATAGTAAATTTTTTCTTAATAGTGATAGTTTTTATAAACCAACATACGTCATCAGGTTAATAGGTCTAATTTCAAGCAAAACAAGAAGGGATAAAGATGAAAAAGATAGCTTTTATGTTTGCGCTTTTGCTGTGTTGCGGCTCTGCGTTTGCGTTTGATCAAATTGTGGGCGATATAACTACCGGATTTAGCAGAGATAACCGATTGGAAGTCGTTAGAGACGATATATATAAGCTGATGTGGCAAGATGGTGATTTGCCACCATTTCGTATGTATTATGACAAAGCAGTCCAATACTGCGAAAATTTAAATTTTGCTGGCTTTGATGACTGGCGGCTACCTACAGTAAACGAGCTTTTAAGCATCATTGACTACAGCAAGTATAGTTCTGCTATGAATTTAGCTTTTAAGTATGCCGACATACCTAGCGGCAAGTACTGGAGCTCTACAAAGAGCGCCGACGACTCGTCTGATGTGTGGGTCGTGGATTTCGATAACGGCGAAGATTTCCGCTACAGCGTTTCATCTCATAAAGGCTTAGTGCGGTGCGTCCGGCAGTATTGATTTTAAAATTTAAGAAAGGATAAAAGATGAAAAGACATATAGCCGTTTTTTTGCTGCTTTGCGGTTTGCTTCACGCAGAAGCTCTAAGCCCTACGTGCTACCGAGATAACGATAAAAACGTAGTGATATGTAGCGAAAAGAAACTGGGAAGACTAATGTGGCAGGATGAAAAGCAAAACTTTAAAGGAAAGTGGGAGCAGGCACAGGAGTATTGCAAAACATTAAGTCTAGCCGGATACAAAGACTGGAGGCTACCAACCATAGCGGAGCTACTAAGTATAACGGATAAAGCAAGATCCAACCCCGCTCTAAATACAGCTTTTAAATACATAGCAGACTCTGGTTATCGATGGTACTGGAGCCAAACTTTCGTCAACGGCTTGCCTGCGTGGTACGTGGATTTCTGGAATGGTGGAAGTTCCGGGAACAGCGGTCCTCTCTACGTGCGGTGCGTCCGACAGTATTGATTTTTGAAAGGATTTGAAAGAGTTATGATATAAAAATTTTTCTATATTTAGAGCTTCTATGAGATTTTGCGTCTATTTAGAAAACAGTGTGGTGAAAACTTATAAATTTAAAAAAGCTTCGTTTCTAACTCATATAAAATGGGCTAAGTAAAAGGTGGCTTTGATAAATGAAAGCCTGGAAAATATCCAAGCGATATATAACTTTAAAAAGTAAAGGAAGATGGATGAAAAAATGCATAACTATATCTTTGCTGCTTTGCGGACTGCTTCACGCAGAGGCGCTAAGCACTGTGTGCTACCGAGATAATGATAAAAACGTAGTGATATGTAGTGAAAAGAATCTAGGAAGACTAATGTGGCAGGATGAAAAACAAATTTTTGAAGGAACGTGGGAGCAGGCGCAAGAATACTGCAAGATAGTAAACCTAGCCGGATACAAAGACTGGAGGCTACCGACCGGAACAGAGCTGCTAAGTATAACGGATGAAGTAAGATCCAACCTCGCTCTAAATACCGCTTTTAAATACATAGCAGACTCCGAATTACCATGGTACTGGAGCTCTACCAAACATAACATCTACTCGTCTAATGCGATGATCATGCGTTTCAATAGCGGCCGCGCTGGCTGGGACGACATTTCTCATCGCTACTTCGTGCGGTGCGTCCGACAGGATTGATTTTTGAAATTTCTTTTTTTGAGAAATTCGGACTTAATGGAGGCGCTTTGAAAAGCCTTTTGCTCCCATTACGGGAGCTTTTTAAATTTTGGAGAATAAAATGACAAATTTTACGGCAGAACAGATAATAAAAATAAACGAAATTTTTAGCAGAGTTGTCGACTGCAAGGGAAATTTGAAAGTGTTTAGGGGGTTTGATTGGAGTTTAACTGAAACAGGCGGTAAATTTAACAATCAAATTTTTCCTATTGTATATACAAGAGAATACGTGGATAGCGCAAACAATACTAAATACAAAGACACGTTTGATAGAAATGAAGCCAACCAAAAACAAAGCGATGAACAAAAATTTAATAAAATTCATGAAAACGGTTTAAATACTTTTTATTTAAATCCAAAAACTATGCTTAAAATAGGTGACGCCGACATAAAAACTCTTGGTATAACCGCATCGAATTTTAAGATAGGCGATATAAAAAATAACCAAAATATAGATCAATACTTTTCGATTCTGCTAAATAAATTTCCAAACGAGATCAAAAAAGACGACCTTGTAATTTTATATACAGCGTTTTATGAGCTTTTACAAGTTTGCGATTTTAAATTCGATAGCGATAAAAAGGTCTTGTATATAAATATTTTTCAAAAGCTAATAGAATATTTTAAAGATGGTAAAAATAGCTTTTATGTTTATACGCAAAAGGGTGGCACTGAAGAAATGCGAGGAGAAAACTGGGCTTTAAATATGTGCTTTAAAATTCATCAAATACTTTGCTTGTTGCTGTCCAAGATTAATTGGAGTAACGATGGAAGCGGAGAGCAACTAACAGATGATGAGCTAAGAGAAATTTTAGGCGATCTCTTTGGAATTTTTGCGGATTTTAGAAAAGCTATTTGGGAAGCTATAGGCATAATTATTAAAAATAAAGTTCTAAGAGAGCTTACTAAGGGTTCTAAAAACATCATCTACTATGGTGCGCCTGGAACCGGCAAAACGAAATTCGTAAAAGACTGCCTTGATATTTTAGATCCGAACCGCACTAGAACCGAATGGGTACAGTTTCATAGCGGTTTTGAATACGAGGATTTTATAGACGGCATAAAACCGATCGGCATACAAAACGGAAATTTAAATTTAGCTTTGACAAACGGCATATTTAAAGAATTTTGCTTAAAAGCGGCGCAAAATGAAAAAGAAAATTTCTTTTTCATAGTTGATGAGATAAATAGAGCCGACATAGCAGCAGTATTTGGCGAAACGTTATCGCTTTTAGAGGAGAATTACCGAGGTAAAAGCATAAAGACTAAAAATTATGCACTTAGTAAGCAGGAGTTTTCTATACCAAGCAACGTATATTTCATAGGTATGATGAACGACGTGGACAAAAGCATCGACTGCTTTGACTTGGCTCTAAGAAGGCGCTTTACGTGGGTTTTGATGGAGTGTGATTATGAAACTCTAAATAATATAGAGGCAAACAATAAGGGTTACAAAGAAAAATGCAAAAATTTAAATAAGCACATAGTTTCATCGGAAAATAACGGCTTAAATTTAGGCAGAGCTTACGAGATTGGACATTCGTATTTTCTCAAACAGGAAACAATGAGCGAGCAGCAAATTTGGGATAGGCATATAGAGCCGATCTTGCGTGAATATATCAGAACGCAGTTTGGCGACGGCGAAGTAGAGAAAAAACTAAAGATGGCTAAGAAAATTTTCGTAGGCTAGTGCGATGTTTGAAGATAACAGCTGCTACAAGTGTGCCGAGCATCAAAAAGAAATAACCTTTGATGAGCTGATAAAAGGTAAGACGGATGTAATTTTTTTAAATGGACGGCACGATAAATTTGATCCAAAGAAAAAAGACGGCAAAGATGCGCACTATATCCTTAAAAGATGCAAAGACGATAACTATGTATTTGACAATTACATAGGCCGTTTTACCTTTGAAGGACAAGAATATATCATAAACTCGCGTTTTGGCAAAGAACTAGAAGCCGAGCTTTTTAAAACTATCGACTCGTCGTTTTTTAGCTCTGGCAGTAGCGTCGCCGAGATAAATGGCGAGATCCCTATGGACCACATCCTTTACGCCTCGTTTATCAGCCGCTTAAAGCTAGCCAAGTTAAGCGGCTTTCCAAGCGTTTATAAGAAAATTCCTTTTAGAGACTACGCCCTGCACGGAAGCCTTGACGTTAAAAATTTTATCAAAAAAGATCAGCCCTTTATGGGTAAAATTTCAAGTCGAAAAAGCTCGCGAGTGCCTGACGAAGTGGTCGCAAGGGTGCTTTTAAAAGCTTACGATATCTTGGTTAGAAAAAACACTAAATTCGCACTTTACGACAAAGAAATAAAGAATTTTTTGCTAGCCAATGCTAATGGCAAGATGAAGAGTATCAGAGACATAGATACGGCTTTGAACTCAAAATCCGTGATGAACGAGCTTTACAAAGACTACAAAATTGCCCTTCAAATCGCTAGGATTATCATTTTGCAAGATTCTAGATATACGAACGAAAGCGCCGTCAAAAATCTAAATTTTGGTTATTTACTGTATGCGCCCAACCTTTTTGAACTTTATGTCGAGAGGCTCATAAGAAGTGTATTAGGCGAATTTGGCGGTAAATTTAGCCTAGAGACTCAGTATAAAATTCCAGGCTTGGATTTGAGACCTGATTTTGCGATAAAAGATGAAGAAGGGAAAATTTTAGCTGTTTTGGATGCTAAATATAGGCATTTTTATAATGCCTATATAGGTGAAACTGATTGCAAGAATTTGCTACAAATAAAACAATACGTGGAGAAAGCCGGTTCAAACACTGGAATTCTAATCTATGCCAAAAGTAACGTCTTTAATGAGCCAAAAAACATAAGACATAGTTCTGAAAACAAAATTTTTATACTCAGTGTATTAAAAAATGATAATAAAACATCTGCTGACAAATTTAAAAAGTATCTTAAGAAGATTTTAGAAACTATAAAAATAAAAGAGATAATGTGAAAACATTATAAAAATTGTAACGTTTATGGCTATAAGCTTGTTGGATGCAAAAGCTGTTTTATCCATAGAAGGATATATGGTAAAGATGTTCTTTTAAAAGAAAAAAGATAGTATCGCTGTCTATGTGGATATAAGATAAAAGGCACTATATCATCAAGTGATCCGCTAGTAGTCGCAGTGCTAAGCGGAGAAACATACTGTAAAGATATGCTTTAAAGATAAAAAATAAAATACGTAAAATATGCAATTAGAAAAATGCCTATGTAGCAGATGATGCACAAACAAGCTAAGGCATAAAGGACTCATTTAGTCTAGCTCTAGAATATGACTTATATTTTAAAAGAATGTAGGTCAAATCTCTCTTTTACATTAAAAAGCCTCGCAGAGCCCAAAGGTTTAGAGCTCTCTAAACCAATTTGGGCAATAAAATGGTTTAGGCTAATGATTTTTGCCCAAACACATATAATTACTATAAATAGATATTAAATTTAAAGAGGCAATATGTTTAAAAACCAACAAGCAAACATAACATTTGAGCTAGCTAGTAACCGCACAAATACTCACAATAGTAGAGAAGAAAAACCTGGCTACCTAATGCCAGGATACTATCTAAACGAAAAATATGGCATCTTGAAAAAGCCTGTGAGGTACATAAGATTAAATAAGTTTAGCTTCGATGATTTATGGCAAAAAAGAAGAGACGAGATGAAGTATGAAGTATCACATCTTGGCAAGATCAAGCTAGTAGATAAATATAAAGGCAAAAAGCCACTAAAGCAAAACTGTCACTATGAATGCGTCATAGGACTAAATGAGCATACGCAACTATCAAGCTTACTAAAATCCATAAAAGCTGTAAGCAAAATTTTAAATATTGAACCCATAAATTTATACATTCATAGTGATGAGGGGCACCTTTTGAGAAAGAGCGATAATAAGGAGATATTTCCACTATTTCATGATGAAAATGGCAAACTAGGTGGCACATACATTACAGATAAGGATGGCAGGGCTTATTATATTCATATAAAAGAGAGCATAAATGGCAAGCAATACTATGAAAAAGGGGCTGAACTGGAATATGAAAAATTTGAACCAATATTTCAAAAGCATGCTCATGTAGAATGGAATAGCTTAGTAAATGGCAGAAACCAAATGCAAAGATTCAAAAAGAATACAACTGATCCAAATTTGGACTATAAAACCGTTTTTAAAACTGTATATAACACAAATGCTGAAATTCTGGGAATGATAAAAGGAGATGGTGGCAGTAAGCATAAGAAACTAAAAGCTTTTAGAGTGGCTAGCGAAAATGATAAGCTTATGAAAAAACTAGAAGAGCTAGAGGCTATCATTGAAAAAGATGAGACATATATAGAGATCATTACTGGATACAGCGAAGATCAAAAAGTAAAGATAGAAGAGCTAGAGCATGAAAATCAAACACTAAGAACAAGGCTTAGCGATCAAGAAAGCTTATATAAAGCTCAAGAGACGAAGCTACAAACTACTAAAAATGAGCTTTGTAAAGCCAATGAAGAGCTTATCAAAAAGAATAGTGAAATAGAGCTTGCAAGAGAAGAGATAAGGCAAGTAAAAGAAGAAATTTATAATCTAGTCATAACTCATGCAAATACAAATATCAAGCTAAAAAGAGAGCTTGAACACTTTGGTATAGCCTTTCCTGTGGGGATTAAGGTGCAAGAGCTAAATAGTAATTTAGAGCTACAGTCTTTATAAATTTAAGCTAATAGTGTATTTCTATGAGTAAGGAGTGAGATTGTGCTTATATATTGCAAGTATTTTTATGTAATCTTGTTCTATACGAAAGACCACCACATACCCTTTAAAGATAAGATCTCTCGTGTCTTCTCTATTGATTGTTTTATTTTTTCTAAATCTATAAGGCATATAAGAGATGCTTTTTAGCCTTTCTAATAGCTCGCAATAAAAAATCCAAGCAGTCTCAACGCTATCCTTAGAGTAAAAATCCAAAATCGCATCAAGTTGGCTTAGAAATTCCTTGCTTAAATAAGGAATTTGCTGCATTTAGGCACCGTATTTTTTAAAAAGAGAATTTACATGAGCATTCATTTCGTCCATTGAGACATACTCTAGCTCTCCTTTATCATCCATATCAGAAATCCTCTTTAGATGCTCTTCGTCCTCTTTACTAAGATAGTTTTGCTGCTCACCATAGGCTTCAAAAATAGCAGCTGGATCTATTTTAAAAAGTAGAGCCTTTATCGCTTCGAGAGTTGTATTATCTGCAGTTGTTTGAATGTTTATCATGGTAATCATAAGAGTCCTTTTAAATTTGGGTAGATTATAACACTTTAGAGTCTTTGATTTTATTAAAACAAAAATTTCTATAGCTAAAAATTCTAGAAAAACTTGTCCTGATAATTGGACAAGTTTTTTATTAAAAATGTTCTAAAAGCTCCTTAAAATCATAGAATACTTGTTACAGAAAATTTGAGACTTTGTTACAGAAAATCAGCAAAAATAAAGCTTTAAAATATATAATCTCCATATCAATAAAAAGTCGCATATATCGGGCTTTTGAAAGGTTAAAAAGTGATAAAAGTCATAAACTTGGCGGAGTGTCCCTCTCTGTCCGCCACCAACACAATATTTTTCTTTCCAACTTCCCTAAATTTCGGTATTTTAACCACATTTATTAGCAGATATTTTTGTCCTAAATTTCAGACAAATCAGCTTTGTTACAGAAAATTTGCACTTTTGTTACAGAAACTATTTGGATCATACTATGAGCTCTAGATTGATCACCAAGGTTCCCAACAGACCAAATTTCTACTTTTTTGATACTGCTCTTAAAGATGGTAAAAAGCTAACTGTTAAATTTTGCCTTTTCACAAAAGATCTAGATGAGGCGGCAAGACTGGCAAATTCTATAAAAGCTGCAGCCAACGAAGCTCTTACTAAAAAGGTAACCATAGCGCATACAAACTCTAAAAGCCTAAGAGCCTTGATAAACATTAAAAGGCAAAATGAGCGGCGCATTAAACAAAATGGCATATTTTTAGATGTTAGCAAATATAAAGAGCTGTCACAAGAGGTAATAGCTAAATTTTACAATCTAGTAACTCCAGAAGAAAAGCTTGAAAAAGAGCTCAAAACATTATTGGATGCATCTTTAAGTCCAAAAGAAACCACACCAATATCCTTTGAAGCGGTAGCTAAAAGATATGTGCAAACAGAGTGTTTAAAGCTAAAATCTAGCGATAAGACAAAGGGCTATTATGTTAAAACTGGCAAGCTCTTGGATGAGTTTTTTAAGGATCATCAAAGTAAAGAGTTTAGCTACAGCGATGCTGAAAATTTTCAAACAACTCTAGCAAGCAAAAAGCTCAATAAAAAGACCATCAACAACTACACATCTTACTCAAAAAGGCTCTTTGACTATGCTATAAAGATGGGCAAGCTCACGACCAATCCTTTTAAAATGCTTACATCTTTTAAAATTCCAGCCGACGAGAAGTCGCCGAAAGATAACTTTAGCCCAGATGAACTAAAAATAGTTTTTGATACAAAAAGGCTTGATCTACGAAACTATATGATGTTTGCTCTTCACACTGGGCTAAGGTTTAATGAAATTTGGCAACTTGATAGCAAAAGTGTAGGAGAAGAAGATGGCATAAAATTTATAAATGTTAAGACTACCAAGCAAAAAGGAGGCGTTAGCAAATATAGGCAAATTCCACTACATAAGAATATTGAGTATTTGACAGACAATTCAAAAACAGCCAAAAATTTTGCCTTAGTCAGCTAAAAGAAAAACAATACCTATACTCTCATGCCAGCTAGTGATCACAGAATTTAAAAGTTAAAGCCAACAAAAGCTTTTAGCCGGCGCATACAAGCTTTAAAAGTCTAAGAGCCTTGATAGATGTAAAAAATAGAGATAGCACTTTATAGCAATTTTATAAAAACAACCCATTCTTACTATGAGATTTCATCTAGAAACAATAGAAAATTTTAGTTAATAAAAGTTGATTTGCTATGAAAATTTGAATTAAAAATTCAAGGGCATTGCGCCCTTGAAATTATGATCTAACAGGTGAAAGATAAGGTTTTTCAGAGTGCATAGACATCTCGTTTTGTTGTCTAAATGCTATATACTCCTCTTCGCTTAACCTTTTTATGTTAGCTATAGTGATCTTAAGAGGTGTGATACCTGAGAGTGGGTCGTGGTCTTGTGCGTTTGCAAGCTCGTTACCGTCAGCCTCACTATAGTGGAAAGTCGTAAATATCGTACTTTCTCTAAGGTCAGGATTTACGCGAAGTTTAGCTGCGATCCTACCACGTTTATTCTCTACCATTGCATAGCAGCCATCTTCTAGTTCTCTTTCTCTTGCGATATCAGGGCTTACTTCGATTAGCGGACCTTCGATACCAGCGCCATACTCTAGTGGTGGGCACTCTCTTGTCATCGTACCTGTGTGGTAGTGATACACTTTTCTACCTGTTGTAAATAAGCAAGGATATACCTCATCTGGCACTTCGCTCATCGCCCCTGAACCTACTGGATAGCCATCAGGTATATGCATTTTGGCTTTAAATTCAGCCTCCATGCTCGCACGCTTATCTTTATCGTCAGCGTAAAGCACTGGAGCTAGGCGGAATTTACCATCAGGTAGCATTGATTTGTGATCGGTATAAAGATCAGGTGTGCCTGGATGATCTTCATCAGGGCATGGCCAGCTGATGCCACCTAGTTTTTCAAGTCTATAGTAGCTGATACCGCCAAAGAATTTAGGCATTAGTTTTCTAAGCTCGTCCCAAACCTCTTCTGCACTTAAGAAGTCAAATCCCTCAAGTCCCATAGCTTTTGCAATGTTACAAACTACTTTCCAGTCAGGCTCTACGCCACCTACTGGTTCGCTTGCTTTTCTAGTCCTTTGAACGCGGCGAGATGTGTTGATAAATGTTCCATCTTTCTCACCCCAACCAGCTGCAGGTAAGACAACGTCAGCCTTTTGAGCACTTTCAGTAAAGAATAGATCTTGCACGATGAAACAGTCTAGGTGATGTGTAGCATGCACAAAGTGCTCTGTCCAAGGGTCACTCATAACAGGGTTTTCGCCATAAACGTAAAGCACTTTTAGCTCGCCGCTATCCATCTTATCAGGTGCGTATGTTAGTTTAAAGCCAGGCACTGGATTAAGCTCGAAGTGCCATACTTTGCGAGCTTGCTCTTGTGCGTAAGCGCTATTTACTGCACCTGCTGGGATGACGTTAGGTAGTGCGCCCATATCGCATGAGCCTTGAACGTTGTTTTGTCCACGAAGTGGATTTACTCCAGCGCCTTTTTTGCCTAAATTTCCTGTTAGGATCGCTAAATTTGAAAGTGAGAATACATTTGATGTACCGTCGCTAAACTGAGTGATACCCATAGTGTAGCAAATAGCCGCAGTGCCAGCCTTGCCATAAAGTCTAGCAGCCTCAATGATGAGCTCTTTTTTCACACCAGTCTCACGCTCAAATCTCTCAGGAGTGAAGTCTTTTACCGCTTCTTTTAGGTACTCAAAACCCTCTGCATATTTTTCGATAAATTCTGTATCTTGTAAATTTTCAGAGATGATGACGTTCATCATTGTGTTTAGTGTTTTGATGTTTGAGCCAACTGGAATTTGCAAGAATATATCGGCTTTTTTAGCCATATCGGTGCGTTTTGGATCCACAACGATCATTTTTGCACCACGCTCTAAGCCTCTTTGCATCTGCATAGCGATGATCGGGTGGCATTCGCTTGTGTTTGTGCCTATTAGTAAAAATACATCTGTATCAGTCGCAAATTCAACAAGATCGTTTGTCATCGTTCCGTTTCCAAGGGTGCTGGCAAGACCTGCCACTGTTGGAGCGTGTCAAAGACGAGCGCAGTGATCTACGTTGTTACTTCCTAAAGCACGAAAGAATTTTTGAAATACATAGTTGTCTTCGTTGTTTGAACGAGCTGAACTAAAGCCCATGATAGAGCTTGGACCATATTTTTCAACGCTATTTTTAAAAGTCTTTCCTAAAAATTCATAAACCTCTTCAAAGCTAACCTCTTCAAGTTTGCCCTCTTTGTTAAACTCTCCGTTTAGTTTTCTCATCATTGGTTTAGTTAAACGTTTTGGAGAATTTACAAATTCCCAACCAAACATACCTTTTAAGCACAACTCGCCATCATTTACATGGTGGTTCTCAGTCGGCTTTGCATCGACTATCCTACCGTTTTCTACGATAAGGTCTATGCCGCAACCAGTTCCGCAATACGGACAGGTTGTTTGAACAATCTTTTGCATAGATTTCCTTTCAAGTAATATTTCTAATAGTTCGGTTATTATATACCTTATAAAATAAAAGTAGTTTTAAAATTAATTATTTTATTTAAAAAAATTTTAAGTAATATGCAAAATTTGCATATTACTTTGACGCTGAATTTACGGAGCTTTTTACCATTTTTTGTCTTATTTTAAATTTGGTTTTTAGCTTAAGTGATTAAAAATAAATTTAAAGATTATGAAAATTTATAAAAAGATGGGCGATTGCTCGCCCTTTGAATTAGTTTTTGCGTGTATTTGCGTCTGGAGTGAAAAGTGGCTTGTCAAGAAGTTTAAAGTCGCCTATAAATTTCTGACCCTCTTCGCTTGTCGCCCATTTTATAAATTTCTCTGCATTTTCGATGTCAGTTTTAGGGCAGTGTTTTGGATTTACTGCGATTAGAGAGTAGAAGTTTTTAAGGTCGTTGTCGCCCTCATTGATGATGACCATCTCAGGATGACCTTTTTGATTTGCTTCATATTTAATGTAAGTACCGCGATCAGTAAATGTAACGCCTTTTTGCTCAGCAGCAGCATTTATCGTAGCTAGCATGCCTTGACCTGTTTGCATATACCAGCTATCTTTTTCAGGGACTTCACCAGCAATCTTTTTCCAGATGCCTTTTTCTTTATTGTCTGTGCCTGATTTGTCGCCACGTGAGAAGAATTTGATACCATCTTTTTTGATAAGTTCAAAGCTTTGTTTGATATCTTTACCTTTAAATTTATCAGCGATTGATTTATCAGCGATAACGACGAAATCATTGTACATTACGGCATTTCTTTTTAAGCCAAAACCTTTTTCTACAAATTCTTTCTCAACTTTTGGTGAGTGAACGAAAAGTATGTCAGCGTTGCAGTCTTCGCCAAGCTTTAGTGCAGCACCTGTACCAACAGCTGTCCATTTTATATCAACACCTGTTCTTGCCTTATAAGCTGGATAGATCGCATCAAGCAAGCCAGTGTTATCTGTACTTGTTGTAGTCGCCATGATTAGTTCATTGTCAGCGCCAAACGCCAAAACTGCGGCTGCTAGTGAGCCTAAAATAATCTTTTTCATTTTTCTCCTTTAAAAAAAATTGTGATATTATAGCACATTTAAAATAATCTTAAGAAATATGCTAGGAAAGAATAATTGGATTTTTTACTTAACGGCTTTGCAGAAGCCTTTAATCTGCTTTTAAACGGCAACCTTGAAACATATTCAGCCATCAAGGCTACTCTTTACACATCAAGCGTGTCGATACTTTTTGCTGTTATTGTGGGTTTCCCACTTGGTTTCATGCTTGGCTTTTATGACTTTAGGGGCCGAAAAATTTTACGCCTTTTAAGTGACACGGCTCTTGCTATGCCAACGGTTGCGATCGGCCTTATTTTGTACGCCTTTATCACTAGAAACGGCCCGCTTGGCAGCCTAAATTTACTATTTACACTAAAAGCGGTCATGCTAGGCCAGTTTGTGCTAGCCCTTCCTATCATCATCTCGCTTACTGCAAGCGTGGTTGAAAATATGGAGAAAAAGCACTATCTAACTATCCTAAATTTACGCCTTGCACCTACAAAGCTAGTTTGCTGTGTGCTTTACGAGCTGCGCTACGCTCTCATGGTCGTCATCGCCACCGCATACGGTAGGATCGTGGCTGAAGTTGGCGTTGCGATGATGATAGGTGGCAACATCAAGTACTTTACTAGAACGATCACCACAGCCGTTTCGCTCGAGACGAACAAGGGCGAATTTGCCATGGGTATTGCGCTGGCTATGGTCTTGATATTTATCGCATTTTTAGTAAATTTAGCGATCTTTGCGCTCAAAAAACTAGACAAATAGGAGCAAATTTTGATAAAGATAAGAAATTTACACCTAAGCTACGGCAAAAGCGAGATCCTAAATATCCCAAGCCTTGATATAAATACTAAAAAGATAACCGCTCTAATGGGCAGTAATGGCAGTGGCAAAAGCACGCTCATACGTGTGCTCTCACGCCTACAAAGCCCAAATAACGGTGAAATTTCACTTTGGGGAGAGAGCAAACCAAGCCTTGAAATGCTGCGTAAAATTTCAGTTTTACTGCCTGAACCTGCCCTTTTAAAAAGAAGTGTTAGAGAAAATTTCAAAGCCATTTTAAAAAGTAGAAATTTACTAAGCGAATTTGATGAGCGAACCAGCGAAGCACTCGCCTTTGTGGGACTTGATGAGAAGTTTTTAAACAAGCGCCACTTTGAGCTAAGCTCTGGTCAGACGCAGCGCATCGCATTTGCACTTGCACTTTCTTTAAGAGTGCCATTTTATCTGCTTGATGAGCCGACAAATAGCGTTGATATCGGCACTTCAAAGCTCTTTAGCAAGGCTATAAATTTGATGCACGAGAAATATGGCTGCGGCTTTGTCATCGCAAGTCACGACGAGAAGTGGCTTAGCATGCTAGCAAACGAGTGCGTGTTTTTGCACAAAGGCAGGGTCTGCGAGTTTGAATACAAAAATATTTTTGAGATAGAAGGTGGAGTGCTAAGCTTTGGTGGTGGCGCACGGCTAAATTTACCTTCAAATTTTAAAGGTAAAAGCAAGATCACGATCAACCCAAGCAAGATAAAAATTTCTAAAACAGGTGGTGGTGGTCAAATTTCAGGGATTTTGCACTCGGCCTCGCTTTACATGGGCGATGAAAAGCTTTTGAAGGTCAAAGTTGGCGACTTTTTGATCAAAATTTTTAGCCACGATGATGAAATTACAAAGATCGGTGAGAGAGTATTTTTAGAATTTGAAGATGGCTCGATGCTAGCTTTGGAGTAAAATTTACACACACTTTTTAAATTTAGCCCAAAAATAAAAATGGATGTCAAAAAAGAGCTAAATTTTAATAATCATGCTAACAAATCATATCTTATATAACCCCCTAAAAATAGCATTTTTAAATATGCAATCAAGGCATATTTAAGCTTTTTTTAACTTTTCTAATTTATTTTATTTTAAGCCACATTAATAAGGCAATTAATTGTATAGTTTCAGTGTCGTTAAAAAACTATTTAAGGAAAAAGGTGAGCACAAAAGAGGAATTTGCAGCTGGCAGAAAACTTTACTACGCTACTTTCTCTAAATTCTTCGTATTTAGTGAAGATGAAAAGAGATTTGATGGCCTTAGTAAAATGCTTGATCTTATCAAAGAATATAGCCTAAACGATGAAGTCTCGCAAGCTGCTACTAATATAAAAAGTAAATTTAATGAAAAAAATCCAGAGAATTTGATCACCGAATTTGATGACATTTTTCACACTCCGCCAAGTCCGCTTCGAAACTCGCTCTCTTTTTACGATGAGGGATATGAAGTGGGTCATGCTTGCGCTAATGTGCGTAAAATTTTAGCTAAGACAAACATCAGAAGAGATGAGAGTAAATTTAAAGAGAATGAAGATAACGTGGGCTTTGTCTTTACGCTTATGAACGAGTTTATCGGCAAATTTGACGAGTGCGAAGATGAGCTTTTTAAAAATATTATAAATCCAAACATTGATGAGTTTATAGAGAATTTATATGAGCATAAAAATAGTGAAATTTACAAGGATGTGGCCGTTTTGCTAAACGAATTTATCGCGTTTGAGCGCGTGGCACTAAACTCACCAAAACCAGTCAAGATAGACCACAAAAAGAGCGATGGTCTTTCAAGATCTGAAAGCATAAGAAGAGAAAAAAATAGGATAAGAAAACTAAGAACGGAGGGTACATATGCAAAATAGACGCGAATTTCTAAAAAAAGTCGGTCTAGTTGGCGCTGTGGCAGCAAGTGGTGCGGTAGCAGCAAATGCTAATGAAAATTTAAAATCAGGAAAGAGTAAAAAGACCGAAGTGCTTTATAAAAGAAGCAAAAACTGGGAACTTTACTACAAACAAGCAAAATAAAATTTGATAGAAATTTAAGAAAGGATGAAAATGTCTGAAGCTAGATTAAACGCTACGCCAAACAACATCGGCCGTAGATCGTTTTTAAAAATGGCTGCATTAGCAAGTACTTGTGGAGCGGCCGGCTTTGCAGCAAGCAATGTCACAAGAGAAGCAACAGCTCAAGAGATGGCAAACCCATTTCCAGACTCAAAAATAGTAAAAACTGTCTGCACAGTTTGCTCTGTAGGATGCGGAGTACTAGCAGAGGTAGAAAACGGTGTATGGGTGCGTCAAGAAGTAGCACAAGATCACCCAGTAAGTGCTGGTGGTCACTGCTGTAAAGGAGCAGACGTTATCGATATGGTGCGCTCACACTGCCGTGTAAAATATCCGATGAAAAAAGTTGGTGGCAAGTGGCAACGCATCTCTATGACGCAAGCACTTGACGAGATCGGTGCAAAACTAAAAGCTTACCGCGAGAAAAATCCAGAGCAAGTAATGTTTTTAGGATCAGCAAAAGACTGCAACGAGCAAAGCTACTATATAAGCAAATTCGTTGCGATGTTTGGGACAAACAACCTAGATCACCAAGCACGTCTTTGACACAGCTCTACAGTCGCCGGTGTGGCGAATACTTGGGGTTATGGAGCTATGACAAATCACCTTGGAGATATCCAAAACGCGAAGTCTATTTTTATAATCGGATCAAACCCAGCGGTAAATCACCCAGTTGGCTTTAGACACTTTTTAAAAGCAAAAGAAAAGGGCGCTAAGCTAATAGTAATCGATCCAAGATATACAAGAACAGCTGCAAAGGCTGATTATTTCGCACAAATTCGCCCAGGAACGGATATACCTTTTGTATATGGCATGATGAATCTCATCTTTGAAAATGGCTGGGAGGATAAGAAATTTATTGATGACCGTGTTTATGGCATGGATCTGATTCGTGAAGAGGCTGCAAAATGGACACCAGAAGTCGTTGAAGACGTGACTGGAGTGCCAGCTGCAACTCTTAAAGAGATCACGGAAGTCTATGCTAAAAACCGCCCTGGCTCAGTCGTTTGGGCGATGGGTCTAACTCAGCACACAATAGGTAGCTCAAACACTCGTATAGCTCCGATCTTGCAACTAGTGCTTGGCAACATGGGCGTAAGTGGCGGCGGATGTAACATCCTAAGAGGCCACGACAACGTTCAAGGTGCAACCGATATGGCAAATTTACCAGATAACCTACCTGGTTATTACCCTAAAAATGAAGGAAGCTGGAAATATTTTGCAAAAATGTGGAAGGTTGATTTCGAGTGGTTGCAAAAGAATTTTATCAAGCCTGAGTGGATGTTTAAGCCAGGATTTTCACTTGCACGCTGGTGGGCTGGTACGCTAAATGGTAAAGATGGCAATGATGCGATCGATAATGCAGGAGATAGCCTAAAAGCTCTTGTAGTTATAGGTAACGGCATAACATCTACTGCACAACAAGCAAAGGTTCAAGAGGGTCTTGATGCACTTGAGTTACTTGTTTGTGTAGATCCGTTTGTAAATGACGCTGCCGTTATAACAAATAAAAAAGATAATGTATATGTCATACCTGCTTCAACTCAGTATGAAACTAGCGGCACAGTCGTAGCTACAAACAGAAGTGGTCAATGGAGAAGCCAAGTATGCAAACCACTTTATGAGAGCATACCTGATCATGAATTGTTATTTGAACTAGCTAAACGCATAGGCTTTTATGATGAGCTAACTCGCACTATAAGGGACGCTGACGGCAAGATAGAGTGGCCAGAAGCTGCTACTCACGAGATAGCAAATATTATAAAAACTATCGGTATGACTGGCTGGACACCTGAGCGCCTAAAACGCCACCAAGAGAACTGGGATAAATTTGATGAAGTAACATCTCTTGGCAAGCCTGGCACTCCTGTTGAGGGCGAATACTACGGACTTCCATGGCCATGCTGGACAGAAAATCACCCAGGTAGCCCAATACTTTATGATACACACAAATCAGTTCGCGAAGGTGGAATGGGCTTTAGAAACCGCTTTGGTTTAGAGCACAACGGTGTTAGCCAGCTAGCAGCTGAAGGCTCAGCGCCAGTTGGTTCATCTATAAATGGCGGATATCCTGAGATCAAAAAAGACAATATCGAGAAAATTTTAGGCATCACACTAACTGATGATGAAAAAGCAAGGATAGGAGCTAGCTGGTCAACTGATGATAGTAATATCATAGCAACAAAATGTTTGGAGAAAAACATCGCTCCGTATGGCAATGCACGTGCTAGAACTATCGTTTGGACATTTGCTGATCAGATCCCTCAACACAGAGAGCCGATCCACTCACCAAGACCAGATCTAGCCAAGAAGTATCCAAGCTTTAAAGATAAAGCAAAACAATACCGCGTTGATACTAAATTTGAAAGCTTGCAGCAAAGTAAGGACTTCTCAAAAGAATTCCCTATCAATCTCATCACAGCTCGTCTCGTAAATTTCAGTGGTGCTGGTATGGAGACGCGTGCTAGTAAGTATCTATCACGCATTACGCCTGAGATGTTTGCTGACATCCACCCAGAGCTAGCGGCTAAACATGGCATTAAAAATTGGGATTTTGTTTGGGTTCATTCGCCTGAGGGTACCAAGATCAAGGTTCGTGCAAGGATAGTGCCATCAGTCAAGCCTAATATGATCTTCTTGCCATTCCACTGGGCTGGATATATGCAAGGTGTTGATATGACTGGAAATTTCCCTGAGGGAACAAGACCTTTTGCAGTTGGTGAGAGCGCAAATACCGTAACAAACTACGGATATGACATAGTCACTCAAATTCCAGAAACAAAAGGCGGTCTTTGCCGCATAGAAAGGGCATAACATGAGCGCATTTAACGATAACAATAGACTTAAATTTTACTGCGACACAGATAGATGCATTGATTGCAACGGCTGCGCAGTAGCATGTGATGAAGCTCATGAGTTGCCTATCGGGGTAAGAAGACGCCGCGTTATAACGCTAAATGAAGGTGTGCCAGGTAAAGAAATTTCAACGTCAATCGCATGTATGCACTGCGAAGACGCGCCTTGTTCGCTTGTTTGTCCGGTTGATTGTTTCTACATCAGAGCTGATGGCATCGTACTTCACGATAAAGATATCTGCATAGGTTGTGGATACTGCTTATATGCTTGCCCATTTGGTGCGCCACAATTCCCTAAAGATGGTGCTTTTGGTGCAAGGGGCGTAATGGATAAATGCACCATGTGTGCAGGCGGTCCGCTACCAACTAATAGCGAAGAAGAGCGCGAAGTATATGGACAAGATAGAATTTCTGAGGGCAAGGTGCCAGTTTGTGCTGCGATGTGCTCTACAAAGGCTTTGTTAGTTGGCGAGTCAGATGTGATCGAAAAAATCTACAAAGACAGAGTTGCTGCAAGAGGTTATGGCGAAAAGAACCTAAAACAAACTACTGTTTGGAAGATCGCTTACTACGCTGGCGACAGACTAAAACTAAAAGCGTAAATTTATAGGTGCTTTTTGCACCTATAAAATTTGTTATTTTCTCTAATTTTATACTTTAAGAAATATGCCTATCTTGCATATCAAATTTTAATTATAATAACGTTTATTTCGTATCAAAATACGTTTAAGCTTTTTGCTTTGTTTAAGCAAGTTTTTACTACAATCCAAAATTAAATTTAGCTTTTTGGGCTATCATTTGTGAAAACTTCAAGGAGCAAGATGGAACCGATTTATAAAACGCAGATCATCAAATATAAAGGCGAGCAAAAAGCGCATGTTGATGATATTTTGGTGCGTGAGATCAAGCTTGAAATTTACATAAATGACAAAAAATTTGGTGCCGTTATGGCAACGCCAACGGATCAAAAGGCGCTTGCTGTGGGCTATTTGATCAGTGAAAACGTCATCACAAAGCCAGAGAACATAGCCGAAGTTAGGCTCTCAAGCGACGAGCTAAGCGTCTATGTAAGCGCCAAAGTGAATGAAAAACGCTTAGAGCAGTTTGACGAAGAAAAGGTCATAATAAGCGGCTGTGGCAGAAGCTCAACGGCAAATATCGACCCACAGGCGATGGCGGCAAGAGCTGTAAAGAGCGGAGCTAAATTTAACAAAGATATGATCCTTGCTCAAATGAAGGAGTTTTACACGCAGTGCGAGCTTTACGAGATGACTGGCTGCGTGCATACGGCAAAGCTCTTTGTGAGCGAAGATAAATTTTACATAGGCGAGGATATCGCTCAGCATAACACGATAGACAAAGCCGTTGGCAAGGCCGTTTTAGACGGAGCTAACTTAGCAAATTCATTTTTGATGGTGAGTGGCAGGCTTAGCTCAGAGATGGTCGCAAAGGCCGTTATGCACGGCATCCCAGCGCTTATCTCAAGGACAGCACCGACTAGCCTTGGCGTAGTGATCGCTCGTAAATTTGAGCTCACACTTTGTGGTTTTGCAAGGGGCGAAAATATCAACGTTTATAGCGGTGAAGAGAGAATTTATGAGTGAAAATTTAGAAGAGCTAATAAAACAAACGTTAAATAAAAGTGGCAAACTTGACTGCGGTACGGCTTTTAAGATCGCAAACAAGCTTGGCATAGAAGTCGGCGAGGTAAGCGACGAGGCAACTAGGCTAGGCATCAAGATAGACAACTGCGAGCTTGGGCAGTTTGGTGGCTTGGATAAAGACCGCGGTAAATTTACATTGTCACTAAAACTAAAAGAAGTGAGCGACGAAAAGGGCAGAGTTTTTTGCAAAGATGCAAGGGATATGGCGGCAACTAGCGGCGGGCTAAAGACCATGCGCTCGACGCTTAGAGACTACGGCTTTGACGTGAAGTACTGTCAGCTAGGCTGTTTTAAGGAAAAGAAAGGCAAAAAGATGAGAGTAAAGACAAAGACTTGGATAGAAAACGACGAGGGCGAGCTTATATTTGGCAAGGGTAAAACCGAGGTTTTAGACGTTATAGCCGAGGTTGGCTCGATATCAAAGGCAGCTGAAATTTTAGGTATGAACTATAAAAAATGCTGGTCGCATCTGCAAATTTTGCAAAAAAATTTAAAAGAAGATATCTTTACAACCAAGCAAGGTGGAGGAGATAGCGCTGGCACCACGCTAAATGATAGGGCCCATGAGCTTATAAACGCCTATAAACAGCTTCAAAACGACATCGAAGACTATGCAAATAAGCGCTTTAAAGAGCTATTTTTAAAAGAAGACGAAAAGAAAAACGATAAAAAATAAACCAAATTTTTAAAAGGAGAAAAACATGTATGTAAAACTAAATGACAGGACTTATCTAAACAAAGATAAGATCACTAGAATCAAGATCGATAGCGTTCAAGACGGCATTCGTATCCGTTTCTACGAGGGTGCAAACCAAGTTGCTAAGAGCCAAAGATTTGAGAGTGAAGCAAAAGCTAACGAGTGGTTAGAGAAAAACTTCTTAAACAAATAAACACACGAGTGGGCGCTCTGCCCGCTTGTAACCTCACTTTATACAAAATTTCACTATAATCGCGCTTTTAACCAAAAGGAAAATCGTGCCAACCATAGATGAAGTAAGAAAAAATATCATTTTAAAAGATGGAATTTACTATTTTGACTACACGGCCTCAGGCCTTGCCTATGCGCCTATCGAAGATGAAATTTCAAAATTTTTAAAAACCTACGCAAACACTCACTCGGACAGCAGCTCAAGCGCCGTGCTAACGCAAAAACGCTACGAAAACGCAAGAGTCGAGTTAAAAGAGCTTTTGGGGCTTGATGATAGCTTTTATCTAATAGCAACAGGACAAGGCGCAACGGCTGCGATAAAAAAATTTCAGGAGATAATGGGAATTTATCTGCCGCCAACCACAAGAGCCTTGATCGGCGAAGCAAATTTAAGAAGCGTAAATTTACCACTAGTGCTAGTAGGCCCCTATGAGCACCACTCAAACGAGATCAGCTTTCGTGAAGGGCTTTGCGACTGCGAGCGCATCGGGCTTGATGAAAACGGCGAGATAGACTACGTGATGCTTGAGAGGACGCTAAAACTAAACGAAAAAAGAAAGATCATCGCCTGCTTTAGCGCCGCCTCAAACGTCACAGGCGTAAAAACTGACTACAAGAAAATCTACTCGCTCGTTAAGAAATTTGGCGGAGTGGTGGCATTTGACTGCGCAGCAACCAGCTCGCATGAAATTTTAGACGCCACATACTTTGACGCAGCCTTTTTCTCGCCTCACAAGCTACTTGGCGGAGTTGGGAGTTGTGGGCTTTTAGCGATCAAAAAAGAGCTTTACACAAGCGATATGCCAAGCTTTGCAGGTGGCGGCACCATCGCGCTTGCGACGCCATCAAAGCACCTTTTTATAAAAAATGCCGAGCAGCTTGAAGAGGCTGGCACGCCATCTATATTGGGGCTGGTGCGAGCAAGTCTAGCCTACAACTTGCAAGCAAGTGTCGGAGTAGAAAATATCAAAGCTCGCGAAGAGGAGCTGGCAAATTTCTTTGAAAAAGAGCTTAGTAGCATCAAAGATGTCACCATTTATGGGCCTAAAAATGCAGAAAAACTGCCTATTTTTTCATTTAATGTGCGAGACATTTCGCCATATGACTTTGCTGCAACGCTTAGCAATAACCACGGCATACAAAGCCGCGCTGGTGTGATGTGCGCTGGACCTTATGCTTTTGAACTACTGGGGCTTAAAGAGAATAAGATCTTAGAGAAAAAGCCAGGTTTTGTGAGGGTGAGCATGCACTACACGCACACAAAAGAGGACGTGCTCTATCTCATAAACGCTATCAAATCATCAATCAAAAAGCACCGCGAGCTTTGGGGCGAGGAGAAGGCGATGTATGAGATGTTTGGCGGGAAAATTTAGGTTAAATTTTTTGAGTTAAATTTAATAGGTTTTGGATATTAAGCACTTTATTTTTAAGTACCAGCACAGATACAACTAGCTATATCATAATCTCATTGAAATTTTAAACGCTTTGCTTTAAATAGCTTTCGCAAAATTAGCTCTGTTTTTTAAATTTAAACCAGCTTATCTATATCAAATTTAGTCAGTCTGGAATAAAAATTTAAAATTTATCATAGCAACCCAGAAACCTAACCGCAAAGCAAAGCATATCTGCTTCCCCTTTTAAATTTAACTTATAAATTTAGTTGTGGATACAACTTTTAATTTGCCTAAATTTTAACAGCAAAGTCTTTTAAAAATAGATTTTGAAATTTAAGCATTTTGTTTTTTAAACAGCTTCTGTAAAACTAGCTCTGTTTTTCAAATTTAAACTGGCTCTACCTATATCAAATTTGGTTTCGAAATAAAATTGATCATGCTAGCTCATAAGCCTAACCGAAAAACATATTTGCACCCAACAAAATACATTCAAATTTAACTTTTAAATTTAGTGGCGGCTACGGCTTTTGCTCTATCTTACTTAGCTTAAATTTTAGTGGTAAAGCTTTTAAAATTTAAATAAAGTAAGCCATATAAATTTAATATTTTACATGGTTAAATTTAGTAGCTTTAAAGTTGATAAATTTAATAATTTTTTAAATTTAGAAGCCGAAATTTCAAATTTCACTTTGAAATTTCATCTTTTATCTTTTGATAAAGCTCCAAAATTTCATCTTTTTTGATGATGAAGCTATTTTTATTTGCGATCAGATAGGCTGAGCTTTGCATGATGTCGCCAGCCACTTTTAGCCCATTTTGCTTCATGGTTGAGCCAGTTTCGACCACATCGACAATCGCGTCGCTTAGCCCAACAAGTGGTGCTAGCTCGATCGAGCCATAGAGTTTGATGATCTTGACACCAACAGCAAGCTTGGCAAAGTAGTTTCTAGTGATATTTGGCATCTTAGTAGCGATCTTTAGCTCAGACCTTGAAAAATCAAGCTCCTCTTCGTTTTTTATGCCGATACAGACCTTGCACTTGCCTATTTGCAGATCAAGCAGTCTCACTACATTTGGCTTATGCTCTTCAAGCACGTCAAGACCGACTACGCCGATGTCCGCGGCGCCTTCGGTGACGTAAGTTGGTATGTCTTGGTTGCGAACCATTAAAAATCTAAAATTTCCCTCTTCAAGGATGAGTTTTCTATCCTCAAACATAAAGCTCGAACCAAAAATTTTTCTAAAAATTTCAAGTGTATCTTCTGCGATCCTGCCCTTTGGCAAGGCTACTGTTATCATTTTAAAATTTCCTTTTTCTCATCGATTATTTTTTGCATGGCACGAAAGATCAGCATCTTGTCGCAAATGGCATTTTTAAAAAATTTAGACAAAAAGTCACCATCTCCGCCAGTAAAATAGACTTTTTTGCTGCCTGCTAACTTTGAAATGAGCGTGATAATGGGCTTTATGATGCCATAACTCACAGCGTCGCTCGTCTTTTGAGGTAACGCTTCGATGTCTATTTGCGAATTTAGCGTCACATCAAGGCGTGGCGAGATGCTTTTATAGGCATTTAACATAGTTGCGATGCCTGGCAAGATGTAGCCTCCAAGATGAAGTGAGTTTGCCATTATATCGACAGTTATAGCACTTCCAGCATCTACTATAACGCCATCATTTATCATATAGCAACCTGCTTTTCTATCTACACCAAGACCTTGGTATATCGTGTCTATCTCAAAGTAAGGCTCTAAATTTACAAACATTTCATCCTTATCTATCATGCGCAAAATTTCTTCATTTACACAGATAAAATAGACCTTTTCGTTTGGTTTATAGTTCTTAAATTCACTAACTTTTATGTGTGTGATCTTGCCATTTTGTAAAAAAGAGGCGTTGGTGTTGCCGATATCACACAAAATCATAACAGCTCCAGCCTTCTTCTTTGAAGTAGTTTAGGGATTTTGAGCAAATTTGAGAGTTGTAAAAGATCACACGTTTTTTGATCTTGGTTTGAAATTTCTCTTCAAATTTAGTACAAATTTCATTTATCTCGCTGGCTTCTTTAAGCAAAAGCCTGCTATTTGCACTTCTTAAAAAAACGATCTCGTAGAAATTTTTTGTATCAACACCAAAAAACGCCTCAAGCGAGCGTTTCTTGGTAAATTCGCTAAGCTCAAGCCTTTTTAGATCCCTTAGCAAGATCTTTTTAGCTTCAAAAAGCTCCCAAATTTTTTGGTTCATTGTCCTAGATTAACATACTCGTTATCGTAGTAAAATGCGCCATTGCCCATGAAGCTTTTATCTTTTATCTCGTCGCTAAATTCATAAATTTCAGCTCCGCTAAGGTCTAAATTTGTCTTTATAACATAGCCTGTTTTTTCGATAACATAGAGCTTATTGTTGATGATAGTAGCCGCTGAGAAGATAGCAAATTTGAAATTTACCTTATTTTGCTCTTTTAGCATAAGGTCTGTTCTTACTATCGTCCCATCTTTTTTAAAGATGTAAATTTCATCGTTATGAACTAGCACGTCTTTGATCTCACCGTCATAATAGACTGTCTGGCTTGGGTTGATGACGATTAGTTTTTTGGCTGTTGCTGCGATTAGATTATCGCCCTCAACGCCTAAAAATATAATGTTGTTAAAGAAATTTTCAGAGCTTACGACAACGTCGCGCAAAATTCTACCAGTCTCTTTTTGCACGATGTAAATTTTACCATCAAGTGCTGGATAGACGATGAGTGAGCTCATGAAATAAGGTGCCACAACTCTTGAATCAACCGCTGCGATGTCAGATGAGCTGTACTCCATTAGTGTCGTAGCTGTGTTGATGTCGATTAGATAGATGTGGTTTGATGCGCTGATAGCTGCAAGTTGGTTTTGATCAAGTGAGGCTGCTACGATCGCAGTTGGAAATTTACCACTATAAACGCTGTGGCCGCTAGGATCAGTCACGTTTAGATCGCCATTTATGCTAGCTGAGATAACAAAGCCGTTGTTTTCGTTTAAGAAGTTGAAATTTTCAGGCAAGGTAATGCTTTTATTTAGCCCATTTTTCGTGATGATGTTGCCATTATCCAGCGTTGCGCCATTTGCATTTGCTGATTTGATGTAAGAAGGAAGATCTTTTGACAAAGATATCTCGCCAGAAGTTTGCGCAGGCTCAAAATATTGTCTTTTTGTGCCGCATCCGCTTAGAACTAAAGCCAAGGCAAAAGCCAAGAATAGTGTAAGTTTTTTCATTATTTTATTCCCTGATAGTGTTTTAAATTTCTAACTAAAGTTTGTAGTTGTGAGTCAAGTGCGATCTTGTCAAATTCCACATTTGCCTCTTTGATCTTGTTTTCTTTTAAAAGCTCAAAACCTTTTAAAAGCGCGTTATATTCGCTTAAAATTTGAGTATTTGTATCGCCAGTTTGTGAAAGGATGATATCTTTTACGATCGGATTTACCTTTAAATTTGCAAGCTCGCTAATGCCTTTTGTATCGTTTTTATCAAGCATTTGCCCAAGTGAGAAAAGCGCATATAAGCTTGGCTCTTTCTCCTTTAAAACATTTAAAGCGCTTGTGTCATTTGGATTTAAAATAAGCTTTGAATAGGCTAAATTTGCCTCCTCAACTCTGTTGTCGTTTAAAACCTTACTAGCGTAAAATCCGATGAGTGCGACGATAGCTGCCACGCATAGCACGATCAGCAAAGTTTTGTATTTCCTAAAAAAACGCTCTCCCTTGATCATACTCTCAAGAAACTGCTCCTGGGCGTCGATCTCTTTTTTTATCTCGGTTAAGTCTTCTTTTATAGCCAACGTTTTTCCTTGCTTTTGAAAAATTTTAATTCGCAGATTTTAGCATAATTAAATTAAAAGTAGCCCAAAATTAAAGCTTGAATGTGATATAATGCCTCAAAATCAATTAAAAGGTTGCTTAATAATGCAAATAGACGACACTCTCTTAAATAAACTAGAAAAACTCTCAGCATTACAAATTAATGATGAAAAAAGAGAAGAGATCAAGAAGCAATTAAGTGAAATCGTATCTTTTGTCGATGTTTTAAATGAGCTCGATCTAAGCAGCGATGAGGCCGTAGTTAGCTCTATAAAAGGTGGCACTCCATTAAGAGAAGATGAGCCACATTTAAGTGACGTTGTCGATGAAATTTTAAAGCATGCCCCTTCACGTGAAGGACACTTTTTTGCCGTGCCAAAGATCATAGAGTAAAATATGGATCTAATCGAACAACTAAGAGCGCAAAGCTCGGATGCCCAAACCAAAGCATCAGAGAGTAATCTCTCTGGTGACATCCAAACGCTTCTAAAAACCGTTGTTTTCAATAAAGCCAGTGACCTCCACCTAGTCTCAAGGTCTGAGCCTCAAATAAGGATAGATGGCACTTTAAGACCGCTTGAATTTGGCGTGCTAAGTGGCAAAGATATAGAAAATTTATGTTACGCTCTAATCACAGACGCCCAAAAGAGCGAGCTTGAAAACAATAAAGAGCTTGACTTTGCCATAGAGCTTCCAAATATCGGCCGCTTCCGTGGCAACTACTACTACACGATGAATGGCGATCTAGCCGCAGCTTTTCGTATCATACCTATCGACATCCCTTCGCTTGATGATCTAAATGCGCCACAAATTTTTAAATATATCATCAAACGAGAAAAAGGCCTTATCCTGGTTACTGGACCAACAGGCAGTGGTAAATCAACGACGCTTGCGGCGATGCTTAATGAGATAAATTTAAATTATAGAAAGCACATCATCACCGTTGAGGACCCAGTAGAGTTTGTGCACAACAACAAAAAAGCCCTATTTTCACATAGAAATATCGGCACCGACACGCACTCTTACTCAAAGGCGCTAAAATTTGCACTTCGCGAGGACCCAGACATCATACTTGTGGGCGAGATGAGGGATAGAGAGACGATCTCTACGGCTATTACAGCAGCTGAGACTGGACACCTAGTCTTTGGCACGCTTCACACAAACTCAGCCATACAAACTATAAATAGGATAGTTGATAGCTTCGATGGAAGCGAGCAGCTTCAAGTAAGAAATATGCTTAGCGTTTCTCTAACTGCTGTCATCTCACAAAGTCTGATACCAAAAATAGGCGGTGGAAGGTGCGCTGTGCATGAAATTTTGATAAATAACATGGCGATATCAAACTTGATACGCGAAAATAAAGTGCATCAAATTTACTCTCAAATGCAGCTAAATCAGCAACAAACTGGCATGAGCACGCAGACTCAAGCGCTGATGAAAGCGCTAAAAGAGGGCTTGATCACAAAAGAAAACGCGCTAGCCTACTCGACTAGCCAGCAAGAACTTCAAAATTTAATAGGAACTGTATGATGGATTTAGTAACTTGGTTTGACATTATCGTCATCGCCCTTGTCCTGATACTTGGTGTAAAAGGCATAATAAACGGGCTTATAAAAGAGACTTTTGGACTTATCGGACTTATCGGCGGTCTAGTTGTCGCTAGTAGATTTTCAGATGTAGCTGAGAGCTTCATAAGTAAAAATATATATAAATTTGAAAATCCTTCATTTTTACAATTTGTCGCATTTATCGGACTTTGGCTAGTTTTTTGGCTAGTTTGTCTGCTAGTTGGTAAATTTTTATCAAAGATGGTTTCAGTAAGCGGACTTGGCTTTTTAGATAGGTTTGGTGGATTTGTCATGGGAAGTGGCAAAATTTTCCTCACATTTTCAGCAGTCGTTGCCGTGATGTCAGGCACTTCGCTAAATAAAATGATCGAGCCATACTTCACAAATAGCAAAGTCTATCCGCTCCTACTTGAAACTGGCAGATGGATAACAAACGTCGATATGAAAAATATCAAAAATGAGCTAGATGAAATGGTAGTAAGACCAAAGGATACAAACAAGAGTGATGCATTTATATCAATGGATGCAAATGCAAGCACAAACACCGACACAAATGTCACCAAAGGGGAATAAAGATGATAGAAAATTTAGAATACGATGCCTTGCTTGAGAAATTTAAAAGAGTTCTTCGCGACAACGGTTTAAAATATACAAAACAACGTGAAATTTTACTAAAAACGCTTTATAACAACGACGAACACTTTACGCCAGAGAGGCTATATCTTTTTATAAAAGAGACCTATCCTGAGCTAAATATCGGCATAGCAACTGTTTATAGGACACTAAATTTACTAGAAGAATCAGAGATGGTAACATCTATCAGCTTTGGCTCTCAAGGTAAGAAATTTGAGCTTGCCACAAAGCCACACCATGACCACATGATATGCAGAAAGTGCGGTCTTATCATAGAATTTGAAGATCCTATGATAGAAAAAAGGCAAATAAGCATCGCAAAAGAGCATGGCTTTAAACTAACTGGTCACATGATGCAGCTTTATGGAATTTGCGAAAAATGTTCAAAAAATAATATAAAGGGAAAGTAAGGTGATATTTGACAACCAACATGAAATTCAAAGATTAGAAAGCATAGATGAGCTTAGAAATTTAGGCATAAATCCATATCCACATTTTCTTAGAAGAGATATGAATATCTCTAAATTTAGACTTAAATTTAACTATATAAAAGATACAGAAGAGAAAAAAGCAGAGGGGCAGCTAGTTGGCCTTGCAGGCAGGATAAAGCTGATCCGTGACGCTGGTAAAGCAGTCTTTGCAAACATTGAAGACGAAAATGGAAATTTACAAATTTATTTTAGTAACAAGACGCTTGATCCAGAGTGGTTTAAAATCGTTAAAAAATATGTAGAAATAGGCGACATCGTCTATGTTAGAGGCTACGCTTTTATAACAAAAACTGGCGAATTTTCAATGCACGTAAATGAGCTTAGCTTAGCTACAAAATCGATAAGTCCGCTTCCAGAGAAGTACCATGGGCTAGTTGATGTTGAGACAAGATACCGCCAAAGATACCTTGATATGATAATGAACCCTGAAGTTAGGGCTGATTTTAAAAAGCGCTCAGTGATTATAAGCACGATTAGAAGATTTTTTGAAGAAAAGGGCTTTTTAGAGGTTGAAACTCCGATGCTTCACCCAATAGCTGGTGGCGCAAATGCAAAACCATTTGTGACATTTCACAACGCCCTTGGAGTTGAGAGATACCTAAGGATCGCTCCTGAGCTATATCTAAAACGCCTTGTAGTTGGCGGTTTTGAAGCTGTTTATGAGATGAATAGAAACTTCAGAAATGAGGGTATGGATCTAACCCACAACCCTGAATTTACAAGCATAGAGTTTTACTGGGCATACCATAACTACCACGATCTAATGGGCATTACAGAGGATTTATTTAATGTCATTTTAGAAAAACTTGGCATGGAGAAAGTGATAAATTTTGATGGCATGGAGATTGATTTTAGCAAGCCATTTAAACGCATAAGCTATAAAAAAGCCTTAGTTGAGATAGGCGGACTTGCTGAAGATATCGTAAGCGATAAGGCTAAAATTTTAGCAAAACTAAGAGCAGATGGCTTTGAGGCAAACGAGAAGCTTGACCTTGGTCACTTGCAGGCTGAACTTTTTGATAACTACGTGGAGAGTAAGCTAATACACCCAACTTTTGTCATCGACTATCCGATCTCTATTAGCCCACTTTCAAGAAGAAGCGACACAAATCCTGATGTGGCAGAGAGATTTGAGCTATTTATCGCTGGTCGTGAGCTAGCAAATGGCTTTAACGAACTAAATGATCCGATCGATCAATACAACCGCTTTAAAGCGCAGATCGATGCTAAAAACGCAGGCGACGACGAAGCACATGAGATGGATGAGGACTATGTAAAAGCTCTAGGATACGGCATGCCGCCAGTTGCAGGCGAAGGCATAGGCATAGATAGACTTGTGATGCTTCTAACAGATAAAAAATCAATACGCGACGTTGTCCTCTTCCCAGCGATGAGGCCACTAAAAACTGAGACAAAGGAGAACGAAAAATGAGTTTGCAAAGCTATGATAAAGACATTTACGATCTAGTAAATTTAGAGCTAAAACGCCAGTGTGATCACCTTGAGATGATCGCTAGCGAGAATTTCACATATCCAGATGTTATGGAGGTTATGGGCTCAATCCTAACAAACAAATACGCTGAAGGCTACCCTGGTAAGAGATATTATGGTGGTTGTGAATTTGTCGATGAGATCGAGCAAATCGCGATCGATAGATGCAAAGAGCTCTTTGGATGCGAATTTGCAAACGTTCAACCAAACTCAGGCTCTCAGGCAAACCAAGGCGTTTATGGTGCTTTGCTTAACCCAGGCGATAAAATTTTAGGTATGGATCTAAGCCACGGCGGACACCTAACTCACGGCGCAAAGGTAAGCAGCTCTGGCAAGATGTATGAGAGCTTTTTCTATGGCGTAGAGCTTGATGGTCGCATAAACTACGATAGAGTTATGGATATCGCAAAGATAGTAAAACCAAAGATGATCGTTTGTGGTGCAAGCGCATATACAAGAGAGATCGAGTTTAAGAAATTTAGAGAGATAGCTGACGCTGTTGGTGCGATACTCTTTGCAGACGTTGCTCACATCGCTGGCCTTGTAGTAGCTGGTGAGCATCAAAATCCTTTCCCATACTGCGATGTCGTAAGCTCAACTACTCATAAAACTCTAAGAGGCCCAAGAGGCGGCATCATAATGACAAACAACGAAGAGTACGCTAAAAAGATAAACTCTTCTATCTTTCCAGGCATCCAAGGCGGACCACTAGTTCATGTCATCGCTGCAAAGGCTGTTGGCTTTAAGCACAACCTTAGCCCTGAGTGGAAAATTTACGCTAAACAAGTAAAAGCAAACGCTAAAAAACTTGGCGAAGTGCTAATAAGTAGAGGCTTTGATCTAGTAAGTGGCGGCACTGATAATCACCTAATCCTAATGAGCTTCTTAAACCGCGAATTTAGCGGAAAAGACGCTGATATCGCTCTTGGAAATGCTGGTATAACTGTAAATAAAAATACAGTTCCAGGTGAGACAAGAAGTCCGTTTATCACAAGTGGCATACGTGTAGGTAGCCCAGCTCTTACAGCGCGCGGCATGAAAGAGGCTGAATTTGAGCTAATAGCAAACAAGATCGCTGACGTGCTAAGCGACATCAACAACGCATCTTTACAAGAGAAGATAAAAGCCGAACTAGTCGATCTTGCTCATAAATTTATAATCTACGATAAAGCGACATTTTGATGCAAAGTATTGATACATCTCTTATAAAGATAATAACGACCCACTACTACATCAAACGTGACACGATCGTCAATAAGATAGAGTACAAGGGTAAAATTTTCTTTGATAAATTTGAAAAGATCAACGAACCACTAACTTATAGTGTCATGAAAGAGCATGAGGAGGGCAAAGCTATAATCGCCCACTCGCTAATTAATGCAAGTGATAAGGTCGAAAATATAGTCTTTGACTACAACGGCAGAACTCCAGATAGGTTTTGGCATAGAGCTCAGCTTCTTTTAAGAGAAGAAGGCTTTATAAATTTCACAGCCTACGAGACCAAGACGCCAGGGCATTTGCACCTTTATGTGCATAAAGGTCACACTACGCTAAATGAAGCTTGCACGCTTGCAAATATGCTAAGCGCAAAGCTCTCACAAAAGTTAGCCAAAGAGTGGAGAATGTTTCCTAATCAAGATATGCCAAAAGAATTTAACATCCTAACTTTGCCATATAACCTCTATCAAAAAGAGCGTGGGGCAAGTTGGTCAAAATATATGTAAGGAGAAATAATGGAAAACGAAGAGTTAAAAGATATACTTTTAGAAAAAGATGATGAGGCAAAGGGTGCAAAACTAAAGAAACTTCTTATGTTTATAGCAGCTCTTGTTATACTTTTTTTAATCATCATCGTAGCCATGAAGCTTATAAACTCAAGCGACTCTACACAAGCACAAAATGAAGCCGACTCAAGACTAGTTCTGCCTCCAGTGCCAGCAGAGCAGCCAGTCGATACGCAGGTACCTGCACAAGATACAAATTCAGATGTTAAAAAAGGCGATACTCAGCTTTTCGAGCAAGTACCTATCGTGCCTGAAAACAAGCAACAAGATGATTTTGAAGATATGATCAAAAAGCTAAAAGATAAAGAAGGTGCAAAGTCAGCTCCTAAAACTGAAGAGCCAAAAGAGGTAGTAAAAGCTGTCGAACATCCAGCTGAAGCACCTAAAAAAGCTGAGACAAAGGTAGAGGCTCCAGCTAAGAAAGCTGAAACAAAAAGCGAAGCTAAAGCAGAGAAAAAAGCTGAAGCAAAGCCAGCTAAAACTGAGGCAAAAGCTGAGAAAAAAGCTGAAACTAAGGCTGAGAAAAAACCTGAAACAAAGGTAGAAAAAAAGGCTGAAGCTCCTGCAAAAGCAGAAAAAGTAGAGAAAAAAGCTGAAACTCCAGCAAAAGTCGAGAGCGTCGCAAAAGGCTCTTACGTTCAAGTATTTGCGACTAGTAAATTTAACCCAAATGCCGACTATATGAAAAAAATAGCAGCCAAAGGCTATAGCTACAAGACTATAAAAGCTGGCGAGCTAACTAAAATTTTAGTTGGTCCATTTGATGAAAAAGGGCTACAAAAAGCTGTAAATGACATAAGAAAAGATGTCAATAAAGACGCTTTTGTCTTTAGAGCAAAATGAAAACCTTCGCAGTTTTTGGAGATCCGATAGCTCACTCGGTATCTCCAAGACTACACAACAAAGCCATTGCCGATCTGGCTCTTGATGCCCTATATACTAGGGTTTTGCTAAAAGATGGCAATGAGCTAATCAATAAATTTAGATCCTTAAAACTAAACGGCGCAAATGTCACACTCCCGCATAAAGAATTTGCTCTAAATTTAGCCGACGACGCCTCAGAGGCAGCCCAAAAAATAGGCTCTGCAAACACCTTGGTGCTAAAAAATGAGAAAATTTATGCCTACAACACTGACGCGCCTGGTTTTTTAAAAGCGATATCAAATTTCAAAGAGGCAAAAAGCGCCATCATTCTTGGAGCTGGAGGCACCGCAAACGCCCTAGCCTACGCACTTAGATCGCAAAACATAGATGTTTGCATACTAAATAGAAGCAAGGCAAGACTTGAAAAATTTAAAGATCACTATGAGTGCTTTAGCTGGGATGATTATAAAGAGCATAAATTTGATCTAGTAGTAAATTCGACCTCAGCAGGGCTAAAAGATGACCTTTTGCCAGCACCAAAAGAGATTTTAGATGGCATTTTAAAAAGCGCTAAATTTGCATTTGATGTGATATACGGCAAGCAAACGCCATTTTTAAAAGAGGCTAAAAGGCAAAATTTAGCATGCAAAGACGGAGCTGATATGCTCTTGTATCAAGCGGTTTTAGCGTTAAATTTATTTTATAATGGCAGCCTCGATGAGAAAAAGATAGAAATTTCTATGCGAGAGGCTCTTAGTTTATAGAGCTCTTGCAAGAGTGCATTAAACAAAATGGAAAAATCATCAAGCTTGATAAATAAGGCTCTAAAGCTTAGCGATATAAATTTTAACTCCTTTAGCCACTCTAAAAACTGGATCGGCTTTTTTGAGATAGAGGATGAAAACTGGGCTTCTGGCGTAGATGCCGCGCTAAAACTATTTGATAAATATTTTAATAAATTTAAAAAAGAGGTGTTTGTCATAAGCGCCTTAAACTACGACGATACTAACTTGAGCGATGAAACGCTTGAAATAAAAACTTTGCACGATAAATTTAAAAAACTAGGCATCTTGCAAGAGCTAAATGAGCACTTTGACCTTGGTTTAGATGGTGAGATTTTGCTACCTGCCATCTGCCTTAGGATAGATGCTTTGAAATTTGATGAGATCAAAGATCTAGCTAAATTACTCATGCTCTATACATACTCCTTAAACGAGTGGTGCTTTTTTATCTTTCCAAACCTAAATTTAGCGCTTTATCCACATGATGAGAAGGGCTTTGGCTGCATCGGACTAAATGACGATACAAAAAATGGGAGAGAATTTCTGGAATTTTGTAAAAAAGAGAAAAATGCAAAGGTTATTTTAAAAGAGCAAAATAGCAAATAAATTTTAAGATCACACAAAACTAAAAGCCCTCCATTGCCTAAGCAAAGGAGGAAAAATTTACTTTTCAAAAGCTTTTTGTAAGCTAAATGGAAACGCTTGATAGCCCATAGCATTTGTCATTTTTATCTCTATGCTAGGCTCTTTTGCGCCCCACTCAAACTCATCGATGTGTGGGCTTGGAAGTCCTACTGGGCGACCTTTTGCGATGTCAAACTGCATGCCAGCAACGGCTGAATAGACCATCACGCTATCAAGGTCATCTTGATACTGCGTAAGGCTTGTAACTGAGCTATACCACTCTTTGCCACGCTCTTTGCCGTACTCCCAAACTTGCTCGATAGTCTTTTTGTTCTCATCGATCTTATAAACGACCGCTCGAGAGTACTTCATACCAGCGATGGCTGGTTGCTCCATACCCCTTGTGTCACCGTTGTCAAAGACACTTAGATAAATTTCGCCTTTTTTAGACTTGCTATCTATCCTAAATGCTGTATGCTGAGTCCATTGCCAGTCAAAGCCACCTTTGTCGCTCTCGTATCCTGGGCATTTTGAGTACTCATCTTCGCAGACGATCTTATTGCCTTTGCTATCGACTGGCTGAAGGAGTTTATCTTTAAATTTATCACTCCAGCCCTTGTGAGCGCCCATGATCCATTTTACTTGTTTATCACGGCCGATCTTGATAACTGCGTCTTGGTGGCGGCTTGAGATGATGATGCTATCGTCGCTTGGGTCGTAATCCACGCTATTTACGTGTGCCCAGTTACGTCCTGGACCAGCGCCAACTATGTCGCCCCATTTATCATGCGTATCCATAGACTGAAGCTCATCAGAGCTTGCTGTGTGGCCTGCTTTTTTAGCGTCTATGTTTAAGCAAACTGCGCCTTGATCAAGTGTTTTTAGCACGATATCGCGGTAAGGATCGAGAATTTCATATAGTCTAAAGTCATCAACTACGTTGCCGTCTCGATCAAGCTCAACGATGACGTCGCGCACTGTTCTTACGTTTTTGCCATCAGCCCTTTTGTAGTCAGCATTTGCCACGCGCAAGAAGTAGTGTCCGTTTTGTGCTACGTCCATTGAGTGAGAGAAGTCGTTGTAGCTAGCTGGTAGCTCGCGGTTGAAAATTTCTCTACCCATGATGTCGTATTTTGCGTATCTTTGGCCGTAACCCCAAGTCATAGCGCCGTCGTCATTTTGCTTAAAGCCCATCATAACGCCAGCGTGAAATGGCTGTTTAAGATCATAAATTTTACTTGGCTCAAGGTACCATCTAACCTCGCCTTTTGTATCAAGTATGAAGTTATTTGGGCTGTAGTTCCACTCGATCGCACCGCCAGCTGGGTTGTTCCAAACGACTTTTGTGCCCTTGCCTGTTTTATTTACAAAGTTATTTACATAGTAGAGGCGGTTTGCAAATTTAGCGCTTGCTGGCTTAGTAACCTCGATCTTGTCAAATAGTGCGCCCTTTTGATTTGGCGTGCCAGCGCTCTCTAGGTAGATAGCTGGGGCGTAAATTTTATAGCTCTCTTTTATATGCTCAGTCTTGCCCTTGTAGCTCTTGTCGTACTCGACCTCAACGGTGTTTTGATAATCAGGATACATGCCAAAAACTGGGATGCCACCATGTGTGCGAAGATGCTTGTCAGCCACTTTGTAGCTTATCACCTGACCGCCTTGCTTTGGCACGATGGTTACTTTTGCATTGCTTAGTGTGTAGCCGCCATTTTTGATGACTGCTGTAAGTGGCGCTGTGTCGTATGGATTTACTACTACTTCGCCGATCTGCCCAGTGATAGCGTAGTCAAGTTTAGCCCCGCTTGGACCGCCTATCGCAAAAGCGCTCGAGCAAAGCACAGAGGCTAGTGCAACACAACTCAAAGTCTTTTTCATAACATCTCCTTTAGATAAATTTTATAAACTCTACTCATAAAGCTTATAAAATTTAGAAAAAGCCTTGGCAAAAACCAAGGCCTCAATCAGTAAAAGGAATAACAAAAATGATTTGCTTTGTGTGTAATTGTAGTAAATCTTTATAACATAAATTTCACGCTAAGATTAATACTAGCTTAAAATTTAAAAATATATTTAAAATTTATTAAATAGCGTATCGGGCCTCGTTATCTTCGCCATTTATAAGGTCAAATATAATAAAAATAATGCTAGCAAATTTACCTAGACTTATTACTACTTTACTTCTCTTAAAAACCTATGTTCTTTAAAAAATTTGCGGAGTGATTTTTGCTCTTTTGGGCCGATCTTGTAGCTTATAAATTTCAAATACCACTTGATATCTTGCTCGCTTATGTCACGACTTTTAGCGTAATGGGCTAAGATATAGTTTGGGATCTTTACATTTTTTTGCAAAAATTTTGCGACTAGTCTTTTGTAAAACGAACCATTTTTTACGTAAGAAAACCTACCAAAAACAAAGGGCAAATTTGTCTTTTCGTGCCAAATTTGACCAAGGTCGTAAAAGCACTCTTTGCCCTCGCTTAAGTATGCCTTTAGCGCGCGATCGCCTATGATCACCTCGCCATTTAGATTAAGCACTTTGGCTAGGGCGTTTGAGCTAGCTGAGGCAGGATCTGGCTTTGGGGCTGAGTTTTTGCGCACAAGCACGCTTTTTACATCTTTTTTGGCGACTATCCCAAAATTTAGCTTCTTTAAATTTGCCTTTTTGCTAGCTATGCTTGAGATCACCGCAGCGTCGATCTTTCTGGCGTTTAGGGCTCTGTTTAACTTGCTTGGCACGCCCTTTTTAAACTCGATCGCCTTTTTTATCTGAGAGCTTAGTGGGGCTGATTTTAAAAAAACGTGAAATGGGAGTAAATTTAGATAATCAATCTTTCCAAATATCATTTTTCATCTTTTACAAGCTCAAATTTAACTAGCGCGTTTTCGTTGCAAACGTCGCGAAATAGCTGGATTAAGCTCTCTTTTGTGGCACTATCCAAAGCATTCTCGTTTTTTAGCTTTATAAGCGTTGGCTCATTTATCTCGCAAAGGCAGTCAAAGAGCGCGTCTAAATTTCTACCGTAGTACTCTGGCAGGTCAAATTTCTTAGCAAAATACTCATGCATCTTCTCTTTTTTGAGCATCTTTTTGGCATCTAAGATCACGCTTTTCATTGCATCCTCTTCTCATAAAGCAGGTAAAAATGCTCGTAGTGATCAGGCGTGTAGTAGATAAGCCCGTCGTTTGAATATAAAATTCTCTCAGCGCCGCGCCTGCCGCCATTATAATTCACATCACACTCAAACCACTTTCTGCCATCAACCTCAGGCAGCCTCTTTTCTCTGTTTGAAAATCTATCCCCGCCAATGCTTTTGCCGCCGCTTATCTGCCATAAATTTCCGCTTTTTGCGTCCCAGCCAAGTTCAAGTGCCTCTTTTTTGGTTATGAAATTCTTTGGTAGCTTGTTAAATTTATAGATATAAAGAGCGACCTCATCTTTTGAGGTATATGAGCCATTTTCTGCGAGGCTCTGGCTCTTTTGCCCCTCTTTGTTTAGCTGCTCAAGTAAAATTTGAGCGTTTTTGTTTGCCTCGCCACCCTCTTTTGAAAAAAAGAATGTGCCGATGATGATAGCAATAACAAAGGCAACTAGAGCTGGCAAAAGTCTTTTGTTCAAATTTAGCCCTTAAAGAGTGTTAAAAACTCTATCGCCAGCATCACCAAGACCTGGAACGATGTAGTTTTTCTCGTTTAGTTTCTCATCGATCGAAGCCGTATAGACCTCAACGTCTGGGTAAATTTCGCTAAATCTCTTTAGCCCCTCAGGTGCGGCGATGATAGAGACAAATTTGATCTCTTTAACGCCCTTTTCACGCAAAAACTTAACCGCGTCTATCGCCGTGCCACCTGTCGCAAACATAGGGTCGATGATGATCGCCATGCGCTCTTTTGCATCTTTTGGAAGCTTTGCGTAGAAAAACTCAGCCTGCGCTGTCTCTTCGTTTCGCTGAAAGCCCAAAAAGCCAACACTCGCATCTGGGATGATGGTAAAGACGCTATCAAGCATACCAAGAGCAGCCCTTAAGATAGGGCATATCATCACCTTTGTAGTTAGCCTCTTTGCCTCTGCCACCGCAACTGGTGTTTGGACTTTGACATCTTTTACCTTTAAATTTCTAGTCGCCTCAAAGATCATAAGGTAGCTGATCTCATCAACTAGCATGCGAAACTGAAAAGGTTGGGTGTTTTTATCACGTAAGATTGTTAATTTATGCTCGATCAATGGATGTGAGATGAGCTTCACGTTTTGCATTTTTTGTCCTTAAATTTACTGTTTTTACAAGGTTTGTCTTTTACAAAATGCCAAGAGGAGAATTTAGCCCAAATTTGGGCTAAATTTAATTAAAAACCTTTTGCAAGTTTGGCTTTGTAAGCCTCAACATCAAAATCTTTTACTCTCGCTACGCCATCTTCAACTGCAGCTTTTGCAACTGCTGGAGCGACCGCTGTTAGCACGCGCTTGTCAAATGGTTTTGGGATGATGTACTCTTTGCCAAATTTTAGCTCACTAACGCCACTTGCTTTTAAAACTTCAGCTGGCACTGGCTCTTTTGCAAGCTGAGCAAGCGCTTTAGCTGCAGCCATTTTCATATTTTCAGTGATCTTTTTAGCTCTAACGTCAAGCGCGCCTCTAAAGATAAATGGAAAGCCCAAAACGTTATTTACTTGGTTAGGATAGTCGCTTCTGCCTGTGCCCATCATAACGTCATCTCTTACAGCTACGACGTCCTCTGGGAAAATTTCAGGCACTGGATTTGCCAAAGCAAAGATGATAGGCTCTTTATTCATCGACGCAACCATCTCTTTTGTCACAACGCCAGGCTTAGAAAGACCTAAAAACATATCAGCGCCTTTCATCGCATCAGCCAAAGTCCTATCCTCAGTTTCAAGCGCAAATTCAACCTTTTCTGGAGTTAGGTCTGTTCTTTTTGAGTGGATGACGCCTTTGCTATCTATCATCACGATGTGTTTTGCGCCAAGTGCTTTATACATCTTAGCGCACGCGATGCCAGCTGCACCTGCGCCGCTAACTACGATCTTTATCTTAGATATATCTTTGCCAGAAATTTCCATCGCATTTATAATGCCAGCACTTGTTATCATCGCTGTGCCGTGTTGATCGTCGTGCATTACAGGGATATCGACCGCTTCTTGAAGCTTTCGCTCGATCTCAAAGCACTTTGGAGCGCGGATATCTTCTAAATTTATACCGCCAAATGTAGGAGCTAGAGCCTTGCAAATTTCAACAATCTTATCAGGATCATGCTCATCTAGCTCGATGTCAAAGGCATCAACATTTGCAAATTTCTTAAATAGCACCGCCTTGCCCTCCATAACTGGCTTACCAGCGATAGCGCCGATGTCACCAAGTCCAAGAACAGCCGTGCCATCAGTGATGACAGCCACCAAATTTGCCTTATTTGTGTATTTGTAAGCTAGCTCAGTGTCTGCATTTATCTCACGGCATGGTTCAGCAACGCCCGGAGTATAGGCCATTGAAAGGTCTCTTGAAGTCTCACAAGGTGTCTTTACTCTGATCTCGATCTTACCGCCTATGTGGTAGTTTAGTGCCTCTTCTTTAGTTACATGTGTCATTTCTCTTCCTTTAATAAATTTTGTATTCTGTTTTTGATCTCGTTGCTACCTACTACTTCAAGCACCTCAAATATGCTTGGGCTCACGCTTGAGCCAGTTAGCGCTATCCTTAGGGCCTGAGCTAGGTCTTTTAGTTTTAAGCCATTTTGCTCTAAAAATTTATTAGTTAGCTCCTCATATCCCTTTGCGTCAAGGTCACGGTCTAAAATTTGAGCAAATTTTGCCAAAATTTCTTTGCTATTTTCATTTATAAATTTAGCCCAAGCTTTCTCGTCGTAGCTTTTTGGAGCGTTGATGATAGCATTTGCACTATTTGCCATTTCAATTAGTGTCTTTGATCTCTCACGGAGCGAATTTAGTAGTAGCTCGCCCTTTACCAAAGCCTTAAAATCCACGCCAAACTCGAGCATATCGTGCGCTAGCCTCTCGTAAGGCAAAGTTTTTATATAGTGAGAATTTAGCCAGTCAAGCTTTTGAGCGTTATAGGTGCTTGAGCTTTTGTTGATATCGTTTGGATTGAAGTATTTAAGCATATCCTCGATAGTAAAAACCTCATCATCGCCGTGGCTCCAGCCAAGACGAACGAGAAAATTTAAGAGCGCTTCAGGCAAGTAGCCCATCTTTTTATACTCCATAACGTCAGTTGCGCCGTGCCTTTTACTAAGCTTTTTACCGTCCTCACCGTTTATCATAGCGACATGATAAAATTTTGGCACCTTAAAGCCAAGCGCCTCGTAAAGAACGATCTGTTTTGGGGTATTTGAGAGGTGATCATCGCCACGAATAACGTCTGTTACACCCATTAGCGCATCGTCTATCACAACTGTGAAGTTATATGTCGGCGTGCCGTCGCTTCTAGCGATGATGAAGTCGTCTAAGATATCTTCAACCTTAAATTTAACCTCGCCCTTGATGCCATCATGTATGACGATCTCGCCACTAAGCGGGGCTTTTATACGGATGACTGGCTCGATGCCAGCTGGAGGCGTGCCAGTAAAATCTCTATATCTATTATCATATTTTGGGCGCTCTTTTCTAGCCTCTTGGCTGGCTCTAAGCTCTTCAAGCTCCTCTTTGCTCATGTAGCATTTGTAGGCTTTGCCCTCATCAAGCAGCTTTTTAACATACTCTTTGTAAAGATCAAATCTCTTTGACTGATAGGTCACTTCGCCGTCGTGATCTAGCTTGCACCAAGCAAATGCCTCTTTTATCGCTTGTGTGGCTTCTTCTGAGTTTCGTTTTAAGTCAGTATCTTCGATGCGGAGCAGAAATTTTCCATTGTTAGCTCTTGCGTATAAATAATTATAAAGAGCTGTCCTAAGTCCGCCTATATGTAGGTATCCAGTAGGCGACGGAGCAAATCTAGTAACTATCATTTTGTGCCTTATTTTTATGTTATAATTGCCCAAAATTATATTTACTAAATACTTAAATAAAGGTTTCATTATGAAAAAATTGCTCTTTTTGGCTGCTGGCGTGTTAAGTGCCTTAAATTTATATTCAGCTCAGATGATAAACGGCATCGCAGCTATCGTGGAGAACGAGCCTATCACGCTTTACGAGGTTTATAGCTTAAAAGAACAGCTAAAGACAACAGAGCAGGATGCTTTAAATTTGCTTATCAGAGATAGGCTTGAAGATGCACAGATAAAAAACTTAAATTTAAGCGTGACACCTTTTGAGCTAAACGACAGGATCGAGGCGATCGCAAAGCAAAATGGCATGACAAATTCGCAGTTTAGAAACTCTATCCAAGCTCAAGGCATGGACTTTTTGGACTTTAAAAACAACTTAGAGCACAAGATGCTTCAAGAAAAGCTTTATAAAAGCATAGCTGCTGAGGCTGGCAAAAATATAAATGAGCAAAAAGCAAAGGCGTATTTTGACGCTAATCCTGATAAATTTAAGGTCTTTAGCACCGCTAGAGTCGTAGTTTATAGAGCAAAAGACCCAGATCTGCTTGAAGCTCAAAAGACAAGCCCGAAACTACTAGACGGCGTGCAAACACAGGAGGTTAGTTTGGACTATCAAAGCATAGATCCAAGGCTTGCTGCGATCATCTCAAGCACAAATAACGGCGACTACACACAGCCTTTGCAAGGACCTGACAGCTTTGATATGTTTTTGGTAAAAGAGAAGATTGGCTCATATACACCAAGCTTTGCTGATGTAAAAGATGGTGTTATAAACGAGCTTTACCAAGGCGAGCAAGAAAAATTAATGAGTGATTACTTTGAAAAACTCCGCGCAAAAGCAAAAATTCAAATTCTAAGATAACTTCAAATTTAGCCATCTTTGGTGGCTAAATTTCTCCTACAACAATCATGAGTTTAGTTTTTTAGCAATCCTTATTATTTAAATACTTCAGAATTAACCCCATTTTAAGTCTTTGACTTTCATTGCCATTTTTCGATATGTTTTTAAATACACCTAGTATTTTATCTTTAAGCTCATCGGCTTCAGGATGCCTATCAGAGCGTAAAAATTTCACTGCACTATATACAAAATCTTTATTCGCATAGCAATATTTTTCTAAGTCTTCACTCTTTATTTTAGATGACAATACTTCTGGTATTGGGCTCTTACTCATGAAAATATTTTCTATTATACCTTTTGCAGTATATATTTTAAAAAACTCTTTTTCACGCATAAGATTATTGTATAAATCTTTGATTTGGTCATCAAAGCCATTCATTTTATTGATAGTCTCTGTATCAAAATATTCATATTGTTTATTGTCAAATATAGATTTTAAATGTTTTAATAATACTTCGATAGCAAATTTATGATATTTTTCTTTATATTTTTCGTCAAATTCGCCTAGTTTTTCTATATATAATAAAAAAGAATCAATCTCTATTATCTCTAATATTCTTTTCTTATTTTTTTCTAGATAACCAAAAAGGTTATTTACAAAGTCAGAATTTTTATATTGCAAATCATATATACCATTAAAGT
>NZ_JAAKZB010000011.1:0-65478 GCF_015229965.1 Campylobacter concisus | reverse complement strand
GAATTTCCATTAAAAGATAGAATTAGATTTTTTAGTGTCGCCACATTGTGAATTAAATTTTGGCAATCAACTTTGTGTTTTTGTTTTCCACTCACAAAATTTCATGCCAAATTTTTCAGATTTTATTTTGAAGTTTTATTTTCCTCTTTTAAAACTTTTAGGATCAGCCCAAGTCCAACACCAGCAACCAACACTATAAAAATTATCTCAGCGATATCAAGAGCTGTCATTTTTTACTCACGTTAGTTTTATCGTTAGTTGGTTTTTCTTCTGCTTTAGCTGCGTTCTTATCGCTAACGTTAGCTTTAAATTTAGGATTTTCATTTCGCTGTTTTAGCTGTCCGCAAGCCGCACTTATATCAAGCCCTTTGCTCTGTCTGATCGTGCAAGTGACGCCATGATCCCTTAGATATTCTTGAAATTTTAACATACTAGCAAGCTCAGGCCGTCCAAATTCACTCCCCTCATGCGGGTTAAAGTAGATCAAATTTACCTTTGCCTTGATACCATGCAGCAGTTTAACCAGCTTTTTTGCGTCACTAACGCTGTCATTTAGGTCTTTGATAACAAGGTATTCAAACATCACACGCTTTCGCATATCGATAGGAAATCCCCTAACAGCATCCATAACGGTCTCGATATTATACGCCTTATTTATCGGCATCAGGCGGCTTCTAAGCTCGTTAGTAACAGCATGTAGTGATATGGCCAGCAAGACACCAAGATCCATCTCGCCAAGCTTTTTTATCTGACTGCCAAGGCCGCTAGTTGAAACGGTTTGACGTCGTGGCGATATAGCTAGACCCTCATTTAGAGCTAAAATTTTGATCGCTTTACTAACGTTAGCAAGGTTATCAAGCGGCTCACCCATACCCATATAAACGACATTTATGCGCCTCTCGTATGGTATGTTATTCTCTCTTTTTATCCACAAAATTTGCCCTACAATCTCGCCAGCAGTCAAATTTCTAACAAGCCCGCCCTTTGCTGTTAGGCAAAAAGCACAGCCCATTTTGCAGCCAACCTGCGAACTAACACAAACAGTGTAACGAGCATGGCGGCTCACCTTGCCATCTTCGTCGCTAACCTCCTCTTTCATCGGCAACAAAACGCTCTCTATCCTTAGCCCATCTTTTAGTTCGAAAAGATACTTGATCGAGCCGTCGCTACTTTGCTCAAATTTCACACATTTTAGAGGATCAAGATAAAATTTCTTGGCCAGATCCTGACGCATATCCTTTGGTAAATTAAGCATTTGGCTAAATTCTGTCGCATTTTTTTTGTATATCCACTCATAAATTTGCGTCGCTCTAAAAGAGGGAGAGACTAACTCTTTTAACTCTTCGATGCTAAGATCAAGCAAATTTTTCACATATTTTCCTTTACATATTTTGTTAGTAGCTCTTTGGCCACAGAGTGATTTTTTATAAAATCAGCATGCGCATTTTCATCACAAAAATTTGTCGCTACGAAAATTCCATAAGCTGGAATTTTAAAAATTTGAGCTACTTTTAGAACAGAAAAAAACTCCATATTTTCTAAAAAATATCCCTTTTCAAACATTTTATGGGCCAAATTTTTGTCTGTCGTTATGAAATTTGATGAATTTGTTTTGATAGTTCCACGTGAAACGATAGAGGAAATTTCACACTCGATAGGCGAGTAAGATCTATTTTCTATACTAGAAATTTCAACATTTGCCCCAACCGAGCTTTCATAAATTTGCAAAATTTCCCCATCTTTATAAAGACCAGCCGAGCCAACAAAAACTATTTTTTCTGGCATCTGATATAAATTTCGCTCGGGATTTTTTGTCAAATTTTGACTTATATTTTGCAGTTCTGGGTTTGATGAATTTGCAAATTTAGCCTCGATCTTTGCAAGATAGTGTGGATCAATATTTTTTAAATTTATGCTCTTTTCATCTGCTCCCACGCACGATCTTTTTTGCAAAAACTTTGTTAAATTTATCGCCATATCGACTAGCCCCACCCCCATCGGCAAGGCAAAGTCAAAAATTTCATTTTTTCCAGCCGAGATAACTAACATCAAAGCCTAACCTCAACGTCATTTGCCTTGAGATACTCTTTTAGCTTTTTTATCTCGATCTCACCAAAGTGAAATATCGAAGCAGCTAAACACGCATCAGCTCCAGCCTCAAAAGCATCCTTAAAATGCTCCATCTTGCCAGCGCCACCACTTGCGATAGTCGGTATAGAAAGCGCACTAAAGATCTTTGTTAGCTCCAGACTAAAGCCCTGCTTGACGCCGTCGTTATCCATAGACGTTAGCAATATCTCCCCTGCCCCGCGCGACTCGACCTCTTTTGCCCAAGCAAAGGCATCTTTTTTGGTATCGATCCTGCCACCATTTATAAAAACACTATAACCATTTTCGATCTTTTTAGCGTCTATCGCTACGACAACACATTGCGAGCCAAATTTCTTAGCCGCTTCGTCGATCAAATTTGGATATTTTATCGCCGATGAGTTTAGGCTCACCTTGTCGCAGCCCGCATTTAAAAGGCGCGATATATCATCGATCGTGCGTATGCCACCGCCAACGGTTAGCGGTATAAAAAGCTTGCTTGCGACCTTTTTTACCACATCAACTATCGTATCACGACCAAGGTGAGAGGCTGTGATATCCAAAAAGCACAGCTCATCAGCGCCCTCGTCGTTGTATCTTTTAGCTATCTCGACTGGGTCTCCAGCATCGACAAGTCCAACAAAATTTACACCTTTTACGACCCTGCCATCTTTTACGTCGAGGCACGGGATTATGCGTTTTGCAAAATGATTCAAATTTATCCTTTGTCTATCTTTCTAGCTGCCACTTCAAAATATGGCAAACTAGCCCAATTTTCTCGGTTTCCAACTATATAAATAACCTCTTTTGCTCTTGTTAGCGCCACGTTTAGTAGATTTGGCTTGCTAGCAGCCCACGCTCTAGCGCCCTTTGTAGCTCCCCCTAACACAAACACGATAACATCAGCCTCTTTACCCTGCATAGTGTGGATAGTGCCTGCACCTTTTAAATTTCTACAAACATCTTTAAATGGCGTTATTATCCTGATGTTATTTTTCTGGCTAGCTAGCTCGCCTGCCAAGAGCTCTTTAACCACCTCGCCCTCGACTTTGTTGTAGTTGCCTATCCACTCCTCGCTTCTAACATCTATCCACTTTGTTTGCACGTTAGTGTTTGTAAATTTACTAGCCGCGTTTCTGCCAAGTATCATCATATCATCGTAGGTAGTCTCGTTTGATATCTCAAACATAGGGTTAGCGCACCTTCTATGCACGATCAGTGGCGAGCCAACCCAGATACTCTCGCCGCTACCTTTTATATATGTGCCGATATTCTGCGCCTTGTCTGCTCTTAGTTGCACAGAGGATCTAAGCAAGTTAAACTCCTCTTTTGCCTCGCAGTAGCTAAGGATCGCGTCATTTAAACTAACAGGTAGTGTTACGACAGGTTCAAGTTGAAGTGGGTCGCCAACCACCACGGCCATCTTTGAGCGAAGTAGTGCGCCTAACGCGTTAGTTAAATTTGCCTGCCCTGCTTCATCTATCAAAAGCATGCCTATATCGCCATTTAAAAGGTCTTTAAAGGTGTTATTAAACGAGGCAAAAGTCGAGCTAACAACAGGCGTTAGTAAAAATAAACCCTTGATGATCTCACGCCTATGTTTTGCGTCAAGGCCGTTTTTCTCAGCCATCTTTTCATCGTTAAAGATAACGCTAATGGCACGTAAATTTGTCCTAACAGCCTCTTTGCAGGCAAAAATGGCAGCCTTATGCAAATTCAGCGCCTCTTTAAAAAGATCTATCCTAGCCTTAAAAAGCTTTGTCTTGTGAAATTTCTGATCTATGCCAAATTCCATCATAAATGGCATACTCTTTTGCATCTCTTCGTTGCTCTCGCCAAAGCTGCCGTTTAAAAAGCTATCCAGCTCCTCGCTCCTGCCAAGTATCTTTTGACGTCTAGCAAAGTCACTTTGTAGCCTTTTGTAGAGATTTATCTTAGTGCCAAGCTCTGCTGCCCTGCTCTCAAGCTCTGTTATCTCGTTTTTTAGCTCATTTAGCCTTGTCTCATTTTTCTCTTTGCTCTCGCCATTTTGTTTGCTAGCTTTTAAATTTTGCTCAGCTATCTGGCGGTTTATCTCGCCAACCTTTAGCGCTTCGTCATTATACTTTTCAAAGGCCTCTGTCTTAAAAATTTGCTGAAATAGAAAAAATGGCGGCTTTTCTGGTGCGCTTAAATACTCCTGTAACGCTTCATTTTGACTAACAACTCTTGTTAGCTCGCCAAATTCAGCCTTTTTATCTTCAAGCTCGTCACCAACACTAGCAAATTCGCTCTCAAGCGGAGATAAAAGCTCCTCTATCTGCTTGGCTGAGTTATAGCTCTCTAGCCTTCTATCGATGTCAGCTAGCTCTGTTTTAAGGCTCTTTAGCTCCTCTTCTTTGATCCTGATCTCACTAAAAAGTAAATTTACCTCGTGAAGTGCGAGATTAAATTTCTCTTTCGCCACGTCGTAGTCATCAACGCCTTCGCCAACTGCCAGATACTTACCAAGCCCCATCAAAAAGCCATCTTGCTCCAAAAACTCACCATACTCTTTTGTGATCTTGTCATACTGGCTGTGAGTAGCCTCGATCTTTACGCCATTAATTGCGTTAAAAACAAAATTTGACTTGTTTTGCTTTGAGCCAAGCGCCACGCAAAAAAGCCCCCAAGCTGGCTTTGAGATAAAGGATTTCTCGCCATATTTGCTCTTTTCATCAGCCGAGAGCAGCCTTGTGGCTATAAATTTAAAATAATCAATCTCGTCCTTATAATCCCCTATGCTCTTTAACTGGCTTAGCTCCTTGCTCAAAATTTCAACTGCGCCGTTATTGCAAGAGCTAACGACCATCTCGTAGCCTTGTAGCTCGTCATTTAGCCTAAAATAAAGCGCCTTTTCGTCGCTGTCATAAACTGGCTCAAAGATATCGTGCCTGCTCATTTGCGCGAGCTTCATCGCCCTAAGCGTCACCACTTCAGCCATCACGTCCTTTAAAAGTGTCGTTTTCCCCGTGCCTGGAGCGCCATTTACGCTATAAATCCCGCCGCTACCTTCCTTAAATTTCTCTATGATGTTATTTAGCGCCATTTGCTGTGAGAAATTTAGTGCAAAATCACTCGCAAAAGCCGATCTTGGGTAGCGCTCAGCCTTAAAAAAGTCCCTCACCGTCCTTTGATTTAGCTCATCTCTAACATCAATCCTCTCAAATTTATTCTCACCACCCTCGTCTAAAAACTGATCCGTCAGCGCGTGCGTCCTGCCTGACTCGTAAAATTTGATAAGTAAATTTATATCATCTATAAAAAAGCTATTTAAAAGGGCGTCGTTCTCTTTAAAATTTGGATCAGCGATCCTTACTTCAAGCCTGATCACATCTTTGCAAAATGGCGTCTTTAGCGAGCTTTTTAGCTCCTCGTGCACCACTTTTACATAGTCGCTAAGCCTCATTTTCTCTTTATGGATAGAAATTTTATCCTTGATGTGCTCGCACTCTTTGTTAAAGTCGTTTTGGCTGATCTCTTTTAGGTGGTTTAAGCGCACCATCGCCCAAGGAGCCGTTGGGATAAAGAGTTCATTTGATGAGTTTGGCGTAAAAAATGGACTTAACTCATCATCTAAATTTGCATCTTTTAAAGCAAAACTTTGCTCATTTTTGCAAAATACTAGATCGCCAGAGAGCTTAAGCTTATAACAAAATGCCTTTTCAAAGCTAGTTTGCTCAGAGCGTAGCTCCTCTAAAATTTGCTCTTTTTCAAATTTTACCTTTGCTAGCTTTGATATCGCAAGGGCGAGTAAGTCAGTCTCAAAAATGCCACCATAAATCGAAATTTCTACACCATTTTTTAAAAGTGACCTATCAAATGCTCTTAAAATTTGCATAAATTTCTCATCGAAATTTGCGATCTCAAGGTCCATTGATTTTTTAAATTTGCTATTTGTCTTTTTTGGCTCGTCTAAGGTTTTTGGCTCTAAATATTGTGATAATAAAAAGTATTTTAAGGTATTTGCCCTACTCAAATTTGCGCCTTATTTTGTTGTTATTTAGTGATTATAGTCCATTTTATATATGATTAAACTAAACTTGTAATCATAGTATAAGTAATTTTTGGCTAATATCGCGGCTATGATAAAGGCAAAAAAGCACTTTGGACAGAATTTTTTACAAGACAAAGCGACACTAGATAAGATCATCCAAGCGATACCCAAGGACGTAGCAAACGTCGTTGAGATTGGGCCTGGCTTAGGTGATTTGACATTTAGACTTTTGCAAATTTACAAGACGACCTCTTTTGAGATAGATTGTGAGCTATTTCAAATTTTAAAGGTCAAATTTGCAAATGAGATCCAAAATGGACAATTAAAACTTTTTTGTAAAGATGCTTTAGAGCAGTGGCAAGAAGAGGGCGGACTAAGTAGCCAGAACTACTTTTTGGTCGCAAATTTGCCCTATTACGTTGCTACAAAGATGATACTAAATGCGATAGATGACGAAAAATGCCTTGGGCTTATCGTTATGATACAAAAAGAGGTTGCTCTTAAATTTAGTGCAAAGAGCAAGGATAAAGAATTTAGCGCTTTATCGATCCTCGCTTCACTTCAAGGCAGGTGCGAGCTTTTGTTTGACGTGGATGCAAAGCTTTTTAATCCACCTCCAAAGGTCACATCTTCAGTCATCAAACTACAAAAAACAAAAAAGATTTTCGGCAAAGACGGGATTTTCAAAGATGCAAAACAATACGAGGCTTTTAAAGCATTTTTAAGAGCTGCGTTTGTTTCGCCAAGAAAGACGCTTTTGAAAAATTTATCCACAAATTTTGACAAAAAAGCGTTAGAAGAAATTTTTGAAGACCTAAGCTTAGCTCAAAATTTACGTCCACACGAACTAGATGTCGATTCTTATCTAAAAGTATTTGAAAGATTAAAGGAAGATAATGAACGACAAAAACGAAGAGAAAGTTGTAACTAACCAAAGTAAAAACAACAAAAGACGAAGATTTAGACCAAAAAATAAGCCAAAACAAGAGGGCGAAACTACCGAGCAAACCTCACTAGCAAGCAAAAGCGTGATAGATAACTTCTTTGCAGCAGAGCAAGCTGAAAATGAAGCGCATGCCGAGCCAAAAAGTCAAAATCCTCGCCCAAAAAAGCAAAGAAACAATAAAAATCAAAACAAAAATGGCGAAAATAATAAGCCAAAAGAGCAAAAACAGCAAAAAGAAAAGCCAAAACAAGAGCCAAAAGCCGAAGCTAAAAACGAGGCAAAAGAGCAAAAAGAAAAACCAAAAAAGGCTAAAAAGCCAAAGAAAAATTTACCCGCAAAACTAAATGGCAACGAACAGTGGCAACAAGATATCGCAAGCGCGATGGAGGCAAACAAAGCCACTCATGAGCTAAGACTTGAGCCACTAAAATATCTAAATTCAAGCGAACATAAAATTCGCATAACGCCACTTGGCGGTCTTGGCGAGATCGGCGGCAATATGACGGTCTTTGAGACAGAAACTAGCGCCATCATCGTTGATATCGGCATGAGCTTTCCAAGCGAGAGCATGCACGGCGTGGATATCCTCATCCCAGACTTTGACTATGTTCGCAAGATAAAAGATAAGATAAAAGGCGTCATCATCACTCACGCACACGAGGATCACATCGGCGCAGTGCCTTATTTTTACAAAGAGTTTAAATTTCCTATCTACGCCACACCGCTTCCACTTGGCATGATAAATAATAAATTTGAAGAGCACGGACTAAAGCAAGAGCGCTCACTCTTTAGATCAGTCGAAAAAAGAAAACCATATCTCATAGGTGACTTTGAGGTCGAGTGGATACACATCACGCACTCTATCATCGATGCCTCAGCACTTGCGATCACGACAAAGGCTGGCACGATCATCCACACAGGCGACTTCAAGATCGACCATACGCCGATAGATGGCTACCCAACAGACCTTGGCAGACTAGCGTATTATGGCGAGCGTGGCGTGCTTTGTCTATTAAGCGATAGCACAAACAGCTACAAAGAGGGCTTTACGAAGAGCGAAAGCAGCGTTGGCAAGACCTTTGACGCGATATTTTCAAAGGCAAAAGGTCGCGTCATAATGAGCACATTTAGCTCAAATATCCACCGCGTCTATCAAGCGATCGAGTGGGGTCTAAAATACAACCGCAAAGTCTGTGTCATCGGCAGATCAATGGAGAGAAATTTATACACTGCTATGGAGCTTGGCTACATCAAGCTTGATAAGAAAATTTTTATCGATGCAAATGAGGTTGGCAAATTTAAAGATGACGAGGTGCTTATCGTCACTACTGGCAGCCAGGGCGAGACTATGAGCGCGCTTTACCGCATGGCGACAGATGAGCACAAATATATAAAGATAAAGCCGACCGATCAGATAATCATCAGCTCAAAAGCGATCCCAGGCAACGAAAACAGCGTCTCAACGGTGCTAAATTTCTTACTAAAATCAGGCGCAAGCGTCGCTTACCAAGACTTTAGCGAGATCCACGTCAGCGGCCACGCAGCGCAAGAAGAGCAAAAGCTGATGCTTCGCCTCATAAAACCAAAATTTTTCTTGCCAGTGCATGGCGAGTACAACCACATCGCAAAGCACAAAGAGACGGCCATTAGCTGTGGTGTGGATGAGAGAAATATCTATCTAATGAGCGACGGCGATCAGATGGAGGTTTGTCAAAAGTACCTAAAACGTGTAAAAACAGTAAAAACCGGCAAAGTCTTCATAGACAATCAAATAAATAAACAAATCTCAGACGATGTCGTCATCGATAGACAAAACCTTGCTGAAGCAGGTGTCGTCATGATAATCGCTCAAATTTCACGTCACGGCGCAAAACTCATCAACAAGCCTCGCGTCATCAGCTACGGCCTTGTGGGCGACAAGCAAGACGCTGAGTTTAGAAAAGAGATGGAAGGCGTGCTAGAGCAATACCTAAGCAACGTCAAAGAGGAGCTTTTGAAAGATAGCAGACTACTCGAGTCACAAGTGCGTCAAGTTATCAGAAAGCACATATTTAGAAAGGTCAAAAAGTACCCAACTATCGTGCCGATCATCTATCTAATGTAAGGAAAATTTATGCAAAAAGCCAACCAAATCGCTGCTGAAGTCTTAGAGATAGAAGCAAACGAGCTTTTAAGACACGCTAAAAGCGTAGAGATAGAAGATGCCGTAAATTTGATATTTAATGCAAAAGGCAAAGTCATAGTAACAGGCGTGGGCAAGAGCGGTCATGTGGGCGCAAAGATCGCTGCTACGCTTGCAAGCACTGGCACGCCAAGCTTTTTCTTACATCCGACAGAGGCCATGCATGGTGACCTTGGCATGATAGAAAAAGACGACATCTTGTTAGCCATTAGTTTTAGTGGCGAAAGCGATGAGCTTATCAAAATTTTGCCTCACGTAAAGCGCTTTGGCGTAAAAATAGTCGCCATGGCAAGAAGCAAGACAAGCTCGCTTGGTAAATTTAGCGACGCTTTTATAGATATAAATGTAGAAAAAGAGGCGTGCCCACTAAATGCCGCTCCAACGGCATCAACCACGCTAACGTTAGCTCTTGGCGATGCGTTAGCTGTTTGTTTGATGCAAAAGAGAGGCTTTAAAAAAGAGGACTTTGCAAATTTTCATCCAGGTGGCAGCCTTGGCAAGAGGCTATTTTTAAAGGTCAAAGATGTGATGAGAAGCGAAAATTTACCGATGGTTCGCTGGGATGCAAGCCTAAAAAGTGCGATCGATACGATGACGCATGGCAAGCTTGGCACGGTTTTAATAGTTGGTAAAGATGGCGTGCTAGACGCTCTTTTGAGTGATGGCGATCTTAGGCGCGCGCTTATGAGAGAGGACTTTGACTTAGACGAGCCAGCGATGAAATTTGCAACACTGCATCCAAAAGAGATAAATGACAAAGAGATGTTAGCCGTAGATGCGTTAGCTTTAATAGAAAAGTATAAAATTCAGCTTCTAGCTGTCGTAGAAAATGGCGTGCCTGTGGGTGTTTTACACATCCATGACCTTGCAAATTTAGGACTATAAAATGGAAAAAACAAGACTAAATAAATTTATCTCACATAACACAAACTACTCACGCCGTGAGGCAGATGAGCTGATAAAAGCTGGCAAGGTTAGCATAGCAGGGCGTGTGGTTAGCGACCTTGCCACAAGCGTGGATGAAGATGACAAAGTGCGTATAAATGGCCGTTTGATAAAGCTAAAAAAGGAATTTACCGTTATCGTTTATCACAAACAAAAGGGCGAGCTAGTTAGCAAAAAAGATGACCGCGGACGAAAGACGATCTACGACACGTTAGATAAGAAATTTGCAAAATTTGTTAGCGTGGGACGCCTAGACTACGCAAGCGATGGGCTACTTTTACTAACTGACGCTCCAGCGATCGCCACAGCACTCATGAATAGCGACTTAGAGCGCGAATACTACCTAAAAGTAAAAGGCGAAGTGACAAAAGAGGTGATAGAGGCGATGACAAATGGCTTTTTCGCCAAGGACGCCACCAAAGGCGCGCACGCAAAAACCACTATAAAATCAATGGAATTTAAGCCATTTCTAGCCTATAAAGTCTTTGGCTCAAGCGGCGGCTATACAAAACTAAAGGTCATCATCAACGAGGGTCAAAACAGAGAGCTACGCCGCTTCTTTGGCTACTTTGACCTTGAAGTGATGGATCTAAAACGTGTTAGCTTTGGGCGTGTTAGCCTTGATATGCTAAAGCCTGGTAAATGGCGCTACTTCGAAAATAGCGAATACGAAGACTTAAGAGACTTTTTGAAAGTCAATAACATTAGATACTAACATTAGGCTTGTTTCTATAACAAAGAGACAAGCTAAATTTATAAATTATGAAAGAGAAATGAAAAAGATTGTTCTTTTATCCGTGATCTTACTAACTACTGGCTTCTCTAAAGATCTTTTCGAGCTTGGGCTTGAAGCTTACGACAAGGGCGAGTTTGATAAAGCCGCCAAGCAATGGCAAAAAAGTTGTGATGGTGGGAATATTGATAGTTGCACTAATTTAGGAACTTTATTTGAAAACGGTCAAGGTGTGGCACAGAACTATAATAAAGCAGCCGCCTTATATAAACACACTTGTGATAGTGGAGATACTACTGGTTGCCATAATCTAGGCGTTCTTTATGAAAGAGGACAAGGAGTAGAGCAAGACTATACCAAAGCTGCCAAACTATACAAACAAGCCTGTGATGATGGAGTTAATGATAGTTGCTCTAATTTAGGACTTTTATACGAAAACGGTCAAGGCGTAGAGAAAGACTATTATAAAGCAGCTCAATTATGGCAAAAAGGTTGCGGCGACAAATTTAGCATGAGTTGTTACAACTTAGGGACTTTATATAATAAAGGTCAAGGTGTAAAACAAGACTATTATAAGGCGGCTCAGTTATGGCAAAAAGGTTGTGATAGTAGAGATGATATGAGCTGTTATAATCTAGGAATTTTATATGAAAATGGTCAAGGCATAAAACAAGACTACCACACTGCAAAAGAGTATTTTGGTAAAGCATGTGATTTGGGGCTTCAACAAGGATGCGATGCCTATAAAAAACTAAACGAAAGAGGCTTTTAATACCAAAAACAACTTAGCGAGCTCTAACAAATTTAGAGCTTCTCTAAATTTATATCTTATTTTCTGAAAGTAGGATGTTTATGTATGGATTTAGCAGCGTTTCGCCGCGTGCTGCGTAGAGCAAGACCTCTTTAAAGTAGTTGTCGTTTATGCCATACGTGTGAAACTCATACGCCCCTATGCCGTATCCCATGGGAGTTATATCGACCCTCGAGTACCAGGCATTTTGTGCTGGGATGTAGCGGTTTGTATCTCTTGAATAGACATATAGCTTGATCTTATCTTTGCTCTTTTGCGCCATATACCAGATGAAAGAATTTGTGATGTCGTTAAAGAAGTAGATGTCGCCATTTGACATGATCGCCTGAGCTGTGTCGTTGTTATCAGCGATGAGCGTTCTACTCTCATAACATATAAATTTATTTGGCGTAAGCTGCTCTATGGGCTCAGACTTGCCGTTATTTAGGACTAAAATTTTATCATCGCTTATGTCGGCATTATAGGCTAGCACAGCTAAGACTAGAGCCAACAAACAAAGAGAAAAAATTTGCTTTATCAAAATAAAAATCCTCTTAATAAATAGTATTTGAGCACGTAAAGCGAGCAGATCAGCACGCAAACACTCAGCCAGATCGATGAAAATTTGAGCTTGTGCGAGTAGTTTGTCTTTGTGATGATCTCCACAAGATATGGCATAAGGCCGTAAAAAACACCCAAAAACAAACTGCCCCAGATAAGGTAGCCAACGTAAAAATAGTCGCTTCTTAGCATGCAGTATGGGCACTTGTGATTTGGCTGCTCATAAACGTAAAGACCAAAAAAGTAGGTGATAGCGTAGTAGCTAAGCACTAAAAATAGCAAATTTGCCACAAAGCTTGCCATGCTTTGCTTTAAGAAATTTAGCACCAAAATGACAAAAAATAGCACGAAAAATACGCTCACTAAGCCAAAATTTGTATAGCCAAAAGGGAGCTTTGGAGCTTGAAAAGTGACAGAGCAGCAAAAGACTGGCACTTTTAGCGGGATGTTATAAAAAAACGAAATTTCTATGCCAAGCTCGAGCAGTATCATCACAAAAAGGCAGATGAAAATGGCATATTTTTTCTTTAGATATGGGAAATTTAGAGCCTGTAAGTCGAGTTTATTTATAACCAGCCAGATACCAAGCCCAAAGATCAGCAAAATTTTAGTGAGCATCAAGATGCCGCCAAATTTATTTGAGCCAATCACGCCAGCTGAGCACATAGCCCCTGGCACGATGTCAGAGAGCTCGTTTAGACAAAGTGCGAAAAATATAAACAAAACGATCTTTGTGCAGACACTAAAGAGCAAGATCGTATTTACAAGGTAGTTTTGCTTTTCAAGTGAGTATTGAAGCGATGTTAGCGCGTTATAGTCCCATGATCTTACGATCCTAACGACATAAAATAGCGAAATACCCATCAAAACTAACAGCACAAACTCCGCTAACAAAAAGGCGATAACGGCGTTTGATAAAAATACGCTCATACTATCTCTCCGTTTTGCAAGCTAACCACCCTATCTGTGGCGCTTAGCTCGTCAAAAATGCTATCGTGAGTGGCGACTATGACGCTTTTTTTAAGCGCTTTAAATGACTCGAGTAGACCTAAAAATGCACGCGAATTTTGCCTATCTAAATTTGCCGTTGGCTCATCAGCCAAAATGATATCAGCACCCATTGACAAAGCCCTAGCCACCGCACATCTTTGGCGCTCGCCACCGCTTAAATTTGATACATTTTCATCTCTTTTGTGAGAGATATTTGCGAGGTTTAGAGCCTTTTTTATCATCTCTTCACGCACGTTTGCTTTGAAATTTGTTAGAGCAAACGGAGCTAACAAATTTTCATAGACGCTTAAACCCTCAATGAGGTTAAAATTTTGAAAGACAAGCCCAAGCCTTTTGTGTCTAAACTCAGAGCAAAATGCGTCAGGCAACTTTGCTATGTTAGTGCCATCTATCAAAATTTCTCCGCTAGTTGGCTTTTGAAGTAGGGCTATGAGCGAGAGCAGTGTGCTTTTACCACTTCCGCTAACGCCTTTTAGTATCACTAACTCGCCGTTATTAACGTCTAAATTTATATTTTTTAGAGCGCAAAACTCGTTTTGTTTGCCTTGGTTATAGACTAGGCTAACGCCTCTTACATTTATCATTTTAGCCCCTCATTTATGTCGCCACACGCCACACGCCACGATGGGATAAGGACAAACGCCAAAAATGGTATGACGCCAAAGACAAAGATCAAAAAGAGCTTATCAAACTCCAAAATAGGCGTGAAATTTGTAAAATTTAAAAGCTCGTCGCCTAAAAATATCCCCTTTAAAAATGGAGCATTTAAAACAAACACAAAGAGATAAGCTAACATAACGCCAAGCAAAAAGGCGCTAACGCTAACGATGAAATTTTGTATAAATTTTAAAAAGATGATCTCTTTTATACTAAAGCCGATACTTCGCAAAATAGCTATCTCACGCTTTTTACTGCCATAAGCAAGTGAAATTTGGTTTTTAAGTAGCACGAAAAATATCAGCATAACGCTAACATAGATGCTCATAAAAATTCCGCCCTTATAGTAGTAAAGATGCCTAATGTTTGCCACCTCATCTTCTATACTAACGGCAAATGAGTTTGGATATAAATTCTCTATTTTCAAGGCCACTTGGCTGATCTCTTCGCTATTTGGCACATCGACATAGAGCTTTGTGTACTCTTCGTCTTTTAAATTTAAGATAGCTCGCAAAGTTTTTGGATGCAAAAATATCGCATTATTTGTGATAAGTCCGCTTTGTTTTGGCATGGTTTTTAGAATTTTTACCGGTATCATGCGCTCTTCAGTTAAGAAGTTAAAGCTCTCATCGTAGTAAAGCTCGTTCATAGCAGCTTTTACGCCCTCGCCAACGATCATCTCGTCCTCTTTTAGGCTATCATCCTCATATAGATGAAACCAAACTCGCTTTTGCACGAAGTAATACTCCCCATCAACCACGCCCCTAACGTCAGCCACGCCATCGATCTTTGAGATGTCGTAGATGTAGCCAGGGTGCATGAGATCGTTTTTACCAGCACGAAAGGCGCTAACAACGATGCTTGATCTATCTTTTACCAAATTTATAAGATCATGCTGGATCGAGCTAGAGATGAAAAGCACAGAGCTTAACACGAAGATAATGAGCGCAAATAGATAAAAGCTAAAAAGGTGGTCCTTTTTGTCTTTAAAGAGCAGGACCACAGCGTAGTTTATGAAATTTCTACTTATCATAGACAAAGCCTTTTTGCTCTTTTAGGCTAAAGCTAGAAGCTAAATTTGCCCTTGTTATCTTTGAAATTTCTCTTAGCTCATCTTGCTTTGCTTTGCGGTCAAAGCTAAGGTAGTGCGCCGCTAAAAGCGTGTAAGAGAGTCCAAAAAATAACGCCAAAAATGCTAGAAATTTCACTTTATTTACCGATATAAGTCTTTATCTCGTCAAATTTTATGACACCTTTGCCAGCGTGATCTTTCATAAAGCTATTTGCCTTTGCTTCGTCTTTAAACGGGATAAACTCCTCGCCCATTGGTCCAAAAACGTTTGAGCCATGAACGTAAAACGCCTCTTTTGCATCAAGCTTTTCAAGTGTGTAATAATCACTCACGTAAGCCTCTTTCGCCACCTCATCAGCAAAGTAAAAGTGCGCCATATCTTTTACACCGTCAAAGTAATAATCCTTACCACCAGCTTTTATAAGTGTCGCCCACTGCTTGTTTTTTATAGGCATACCACACACTGCACATCTTGCATCCTTTGGTAGCTCGATGCGCTCTTTTGCCCCTTTATAGGCATTTATGTTTGCCTCACTCGTTAAATTTCCAGCCCACAAGGCAAAAACCGCACTAAGCAACAAAGCTATAAATTTCATCTTATCTCCTTTAGTTTCTCTTTTTCTAACTCGCCCTTTTCATAGAGCTTTTTTAAGATCTCATCATCAAAGTCTATCTCGTAGTAGCCCTTTACAAACTCGCTAAATTTCGCAAAATCATCAAAGGCATATCCAAGCAGCCAGCGTCCGCCGTTATTGCCACCGACTAAATTTTGATGCTCCGCCCCGTCATACCAGATAAAAAAGGTCGTCTGCTCTATCTCATCTGACAAGAAGTAAGAGCGAAATTTAGCAGCCTCGCCACTATAAATTTGCTCTATCACGCTTTTATCTGCCATGCTAAGCGCATTTAGCTCATTTTCATGGTCAAACCCTCTAACCAGCACCGTCTCACGCGTAAATATAACGTCGAGTAGATCGCCCTGCCCGTTATCTACCACGTATCTTAGGATATTTTTATCCTCTTTTTTAGAAATGAGCCGTAGATACTCTTCATCTGGCTCTAAAAAGACACTATCTAGCAGATAAAGCGCCTCTAGGCTTGCCTCTTTATTGCCCCAGTTTTTAAAACTCATCAATTCTTTCCTAAAATTTCTAAATTCTCACACGCCTCTTTTAGGCCATTTTTACAGCTTTTAGTGAAAATTTCACGTGCTTTTTCCACATCTTCTTTCACGCCTTTGCCTTCAGCTAGCATGATAGCGTAGTTGTTGCAGCCTTTTTCATAGGCGTATTTGCACGCTTGCTCGTAAAGTTTTGTCGCTTTTGTTAAATTTTGATCGACGCCTTGGGCATAGACATATAAAAAGCCAAGGTTGTCACATCCTATGCCAGCTTCGTTCGCACAAGCCATCTCGTAGTTTGCTTTAGCTTTTGCGTAGTCTTTCTCGACGCCTTCGCCCTGAGCGTATAGGTAGCCAAGGTTGCTACATCCCATGCCATCGCCTGCTTTGCAGGCCTTTTCATAAAGCTCTTTTGCTTTTTTTAGGTCTTTTTCCACGCCGGTGCCGTTTGCATAAAGCAAGCCAAGCTCCGTGCAGCCCTCGTTGTCGCTACATGCTTTTTCATAAAATTTAGCTGCTTTTGCTAGGTCTTTTTCTACGCCTTTGCCCTTTTCATAGACGTAGCCAAGGTTGCTGCAAGCCATAGCGAAATTTTGATCGCAAGCCTTTTCATAAAGCATAGCCGCCTTTGCCTCATCCTTTTTGACGTTGCCATCACCCCTGCTGTAAAGCACAGCTAAGTTGTAGCAACCTGATGCCTTTTTCTCTTTGTCACAAGCATCTTCATAAATTTGCGCTAGTTTGTTGTGATCATCTTTTGCACTTAAAGCCTCTTTGATGTAGCCAGCATTTAAAACGCACAAACTAGCAGCCAATAAAACCAAACTCTTCATCATATCTCCTAAACTACTTTTATATCTCTACCGCGGTAGGCTAGGGCGATCAGCAAGGCAAGAGCTGCTAAGATCAAGTATATCAGCCCAGAAACGCCAAAGCTCTCACCATTTGCGTATGAGTGAAGTCCGCTAAGGTAGAAATTTACTCCAAAATATGTAAAAAGCACCGAAGCAAATGATAGCACGCTAGCTGTTAAAAAGGTAAAAACGCCCTTTAGCTTTGGTATAAACCTTAGATGAAGCACTATGGCATAGACGATGATCGTGATGTATGACCAGCTCTCTTTGCTGTCCCAGCCCCAGTATCTGCCCCAGCTCTCATTTGCCCAGACGCCACCTAAGAAATTCCCGATAGTTAGCAAGCTAAGACCTATGATGAGGCTTAGCTCGTCGGTGGCGGCTAGGTATCTTATCTGCTCGCTAAGCTTTTGCTCATTTTTGTCATTTTTTAGAGCCATTAATATAAGTCCCACAAGACCTAGCACAAAGCCAAAGCCCAAAAAGCCGTAGCTTGCGGTGATGACGCTTACATGCACGCTAAGCCAAAATGACTTTAAAACTGGGACCAAATTTGTTATCTGTGGGTTTATAAAATTTAGATGAGCTACCAGCAAGCTAACACTTGCAAAGAGCGAAGCAGCGCCTAGTGCGAAGCTTTGATGCTTGAAAAATAGCACTCCAGCTAGCACGCTTATAAGCGAGATATAGACTAAACTCTCATAAGCATCGCTCCAAGGTGCGTGACCTGAGATGTAAGCGCGTAGGGCTAAATTTAGAGCATGCACCGCAAAGGCAGTGAAAAATGCAAGGCTAAGCGCTCTTTCAAATCTAAATTTCCTCCCAAAAAATAGCCTATAAAAGCCAAGAGCGAGCGAAGCAAGAGCTAGGATCATGTAAAAATAGATAAGAAATTTAAATATCTCCATTTGGTTATAAAGCACTTCAAGCTCCACCTTTGCCTCGCTTGGCGCAAGAGAGCCTAGAGTGCTTCTTTGATAGTTTGAAATTTGCTCCAAGCATTTATTGGCGCTCGCGCACTCGCCACTTTTTACGCAAAGGCTTAAATTTTCTATGTAAGCGCCTAAAACGCTTTTAAACTCGTTTGAAATTTCATCTTTGCTAAAGGCTTCATTTACGCCTAGCCACTTGATCACTTCACCTTTTTTAGCGGGGATAAATTTTAAAATTTCGCCCTTTAGCGCAAGGTATAAGACATTTAGCCTCTCGTCAAATTTAATGACGTCGTTATCAAATTTATCTCTTTTTGAGGCGGATTTTTCATTGGCAGCTTCTACAAATTTAGCCAGCTTATACTCGCCATTTTCGTTAAAAACGTCATTAAAGCTAGCAAATTTCTCACTAACGCCAAGAAGCTCACCCACGCGCTCACTCGTGATCTTTACCATCCTTTTATCCATCCACTCTTGTGGCGAGATGGCAAAAGAGAGCATCAGCTCATCGCTACTAAGCCCAAAGAGTGTGGTTTTGGTTGAAATTTTGCTTATTACTGCCCTTGTGTAAGAGCTAGCTGGGGCGATCCTGCTATCAGTTTGAACTAAAATTTTGGCAAATTTATCTGCGTGAGCTTTAAAATTTATGGCTTCATCGCTTGCGAAATTTGGCGTGGCGTTTAGCAAAAGCAGGGCTAAAAGTGCAAACTGCGTGCCTTTTATGAAGTTACAAAGTCTAAAAAATCGGCTCTTTTTGCTAAATAAATTTCCCACAAAGCCAAGGCAAAGCAGAAAATATCCGATGTAAGTTGGCACTTTGCCAGGATCAAAGCTGATCTCAAAGGCGCTTCCAAGCTCGTCAGCATCGTATGATGACTGAAAAATTTTATAGCCCATGATGCTTATTGGGTGATTTAGCGAAATTTCATGCTCGCTGCCTGCGATGCTTACTTTGCTCGTGTAAGATGATGGGCTATTTAGCCCTGCGTAGCGCTCTAGGATAAATTTATCAAGCCTTAGCGAAAATGGTAAATTTATAGCCCTTGAGCTAAAGTAAAATTTCGCCTCTTGTCCATCAAAGCTCAAAATGCTTGGCTCAAGATCGTATCCAGCGCCACCTTTTAGCTTGGCGGTTTTGCTCTTTTGCCCAGCAAAGCCAGCCTCTATGCTAAGCGTGGCTGGAGCGTTTTTCTCATCTTTTTTGTAGCCAACTATCTTTATAATAAATTCTTTGCCGTTTATATCTTTTTTGAAGCCAAAGTCGTTTTTGCCAAGCAGGCTAAGTTTTAGTGGATATTCAAAGCTTTCATTTGAAATTTGCACTCTTAAATAGGGCTTTGTGCTTTGCATAGAGTTGCCACTCTCGCCTACTCTAAGATGCATAACGCCCTCTTCGCCAAAGTATCTTGTAAGAGCAGCACCGATGAAGATCAGAATAAAAGCAAGATGTATCAAAAATGCGCCAAATTTCTTATACATCTTGGTTTTTACGATGCTAATGGCTAAACAAATAGCACAAGCTGCCATGACGCACTCGTACCAGAGCGCTTCATAAACAAGCACTCTAGCCGTCTGTGTGTCATAAAAATTTTCCAAAAAGGTCGCCACCCCTGCACCAAAAGCAAGGATAAATAATAATATTAAAGACAAGCGATAAATGTTTAAAATTTTCATCACCTGCCCTTAAGCCTTAAATGCTATAAGTCTGTCCTGCATAAAGTATAAAAACCCTAAGCAATAAAACGCCAACGACTGCTGCAAACGAGCCAAGGTAGAAGCTAAATTTCATCTTGCCAAGCGCGAAATTTAAAACAAGAGGCAAGACAAAGCCAACTAAAACAACCCCAAGCCAAAAGAATTTAGCCCAAACGCCACTATAAAATGCAACTGCTGCTTCTTGCTGATAGCTTGAGCCAAGCAAAAGTGAGACAAAAAGCATTAAAATGAGTAAAATTTCAGCGCATAATACGTAAAACTCCACGCCATGAAGCGAGCTAAGGTCGCTTGAGTGTGGATCTTCTTTGAAAAATAGTGCCGCTATCAAGCTGCTACCACTTATGCCAGCACTAAGCCCTGAAGCTATGAAAAGCGCTGGTAAAACGGCGGTGTTTAAAAGTGGAAATCTAATGAGCACCGAGATCAAAAAGCCTGTATATGCGCAAATGATAACCGCAAAAATCAGGCAAAGCGCGCTTAAGAGCGGATAAAGTGGCGATAAAATTTTCATCACGCCATCAAAAAAGCCACAAAATGACTTTAACTCCGCATTAAAAGCATATAGACACATCAAAAAGCTAAGCGGTATAAACACGCAAAGCGCGGCTACACCGATAGACATAACCGATGTGAAGTTGTAATTAATCAAAATTTTCCAAAACAAAAGTGGCTTTTCAAGGTCAGCTATCAAGCAAACCATACCAAGCATGATGCTAACAAAGGCCAAAAGCGAAGCAGCCTTGAAAAATGGACTAAAGCCATCTTGCCTTTTGTAGCGCTTTAGAACTATAGCAGCTATTAGCGCTCCGCCACTCATACCAGCTAGCAAAAGATAAACAGCGATCGGCCAGCCCCACTCAACTGCGTGCGAAAATGTCGCAGTGAAATTTAATGCACCATCCATCTTACACCCCCGCTTTTACTTTAGGAATATATCTAAGGCTTGGTTTTGTGCCAAGTTCTGCCCTTAGCCTTATGCTATCTTTGACAGCTAGAAGCTGGCTAATGTGCGAGCTCTCATCGTTTAAATCGCCAAATACCAAAGCCTCATATCTGCACGCCTCGACGCAGGCCGGATCTTTTTTATCCTTTAAATTTGTATCTATGCAGAAGTTACAGCTTTGGGCTGAGTGATTGACTTTGTCGATATATCTCACGTCGTAAGGACAGGCTACGATGCAGTATTTACAGGCGATGCAGTCATCTATGTTTGTAGTCTGGATGCCAGTTTTTATGTCCTTGTGACAGGCTTTTGTTGGGCAAACAGCCACACAAGGCGCATCCTCACACTGCTGACAAGATACTCTTACATATCTTTTATCAAGCAAATTCTTTGGATCAGTCTTATCCTCTACAAAAAGTCTCATCTGTCCTTTTGGGACTAAATTTACCTTTTTGCATGCCACTTCGCAGTCCGTGCAGCCAACGCATTTGTTTTGGTCAAATATCATGCCAAAATGTGGTTTTTTCGCACTCTCTTCACTCTTAAAAGCAAAACCACTACTTGCCACGCTAGCACCAGCAGCCACAACTGCCATGCGTTTAAAGAAGGCTCTTCTGCTATTTTGATTTTGCATTTTTAACTCCATTTATGCCTTAATGAGGCTTTTTAATGCCCTCATTTTGCTCTTTTTCATGAATTTTTCTTGCCGCCTCAGCTAGTTCGCCAGGCTTTAAGACCTTAATAAGCTCTATCTCAAAAACGATAGTCTCGCCACCAGGTATCCCCTCCATGCCGCTATCGCCGTATGCAAGCTCAGGCGGGATGACAAATTTAAACTTCTCGCCCTCTTTCATAAGCATAAGTCCCTCTTCAAGACCAGGGATCAAATTTAGCATCGAAAGATGAGCTGGAGCCTCTTTTGTCTCGTCAAAGACCTTGCCACCAGCAAAGCTTGCTTTATAATTTACTATGATGATGCTCTCAGGCTTTGGTGTAGCCCCTTTTGAGCTACTTTTTATGATCTCATATTGTAAATTTGATTTTGTTGTTTTTACATTTTTGTTTTTTGCATTTTTTTCCATATAGGCTTTGCCTTGGGCTAAATTCTCTTTTAGCTTGGCAGCCTCTTTTTCTTTTACTATCTTCTCTAAGCTTTCAGCTCTTTTGTTTAGTAGCTTTGCTATCTCATCATCACTTAGTTTTAGCTCGCTCTTTAGCGCATCGCTAAAGCCTTTTATCACTGCATCAGCGTCATAGCCAACACCTAGTTGTTTTTGATCTAGCAGTCCTTTTAAAACATATCCGCCACTTGTTGCGCCTATGGCATAAGAGTCGTTTGTATCGACATTTGCTAAGAGGCTAGCCACGCTTAGGCTAAGAAGTAGCGAACATTTTAAAAACGCATTTTTCATTTCAAACCCTTAAGATTAAAGGGGCTAAAACTAGCCCCTAAATGCTATAAATTTTTGTTTAGAATTCTCTGAGCTTCTTTTATATACTCTTTAGATGCATCTAGTCTTTGTTTAGTAAATTTAAATCCGTGCATACCCCACGAACCATCTTTTTCGACCATATCGATGATCTCTTGAGCGTTTTGGACAAGCTCATAAACTCTTGCTTTATCACTTGGATCTAGCTTTTTAGTCTCTAGTAGTGAGTAAATTCCCTCGATGCCTATTTTGACCTCTGAGAATTCATTTTTAACTGGAGTTTGCCATCCCATAACCTCATCATAAACTTGTTTTTGGTTTTTAAAATGAAGTGTTGGTTTTAGCTCAGATAGCACTGGGCTATGGCAGCCTTTATTATCTTTCATGTCTTTATCAGCCCAAGATGTTCTAGCGCATGCCCACATCAAATCAACATAGTTGTGACCATTTTTATCTCTCTCAAAGTGCCAATCTTTAGCATCTCTTGGACCTTTAGCAGCGTCGCCTGGGACAAGAGATTTCTCTTTTGGATCGACCATGATCTTCCAGATGTGAGAGCGTCTTTGAGTATCAAAGCCAGCGTTGTCTTGGAACTGAACAGCGTAGAAATTCTCACAACTCATCATAAATGGCATGTGGCAAGATGCACAAGTGTTGTTTTTGTGTGTATCTGCTTTTGATGCGATATATGCTTGAGTTTCGTGACAATCTTTACAATCTTTTTTGATCTTTGGTTTAGTGTAGAATGCACTTAGATAGCCTTGATCTGGGTTATAGTTCATACCAGTTACGCTCTTATCACCTACAACGTTACCTGTGTTGTCGTGTGGATCGTGGCAAGTGACGCATCTCATGCCTTTATCGTAGTGAGCGGTAAAGTATGATTGTGAGCCTTCTGAGCCGCATCCTGGTCCCATTGATTTAAATTTAGAGCTTAGTGAGAGATCAAGCTTGCCGTTATTAAGTGGGTTAGCTCGCATTAGATCTGGGCTAAAGTTAAATCTTTGGTGACAGCGTTCGCAGTTTGATGTTCTAAAATTTGTAGCTCCATCAAGGTGACCGCCAGCTCCGTGGCACTCCTCACAGCTTACGCCTTTTGAGATAGTGTGTTTTTGAAGCTCTTTGGCGTTACCAAGTGCTGCGTAAAATTCTGCTTTTGACTTAAAGTCAAATTTAACTGGGTGGCAAACCTCACAATATGATGAGTTTGCTTGGAAAAACATCGACTTTTTATGTTTTGCAGCGTATGAGGCAAGACCACGTACGTATCCGCCATTATCGCCATACTCTTCAAGAGTGCCAGGAAATTCTGGGACGAGCTCTTTTATCTTTTTAACAGTTGCGTCGTCTAAATTTAACGCCCATGTTCTTTGCCATTGGTTACCGCCAGCTACGATCTGACCTGTGCCATCTCTTAGCAAACCACCCTCAACGTAGTAAGTACCACGAAGTAGCCATGCATCGACGTAGCCCATCTTGGTTCTTAAGTGACCAACGGTTGCATAGATGACATCTGGAGTGATACCTTTTGGAAGGATAGACGCTGTATCTTTGTCAAATACTGGCTCAGTTAGGTTGTTATTGACCTCTGGGTGCTCGCCAGGGAAGCGCATAGTAGTTGCGTGGCGAGATCTGCTCCAGACCTCATACTGAGCTGGGTGACACTCACCGCACTTTTCTGGTCCTACAAATTTATTAGGAAACTGAAGCGATGAGGTGGCTGGAATTCTATACATCATAGAGCTATAGCCCTTACCACCATCTCTTTTACTAAGCTTTGACATATCAAAGCCATGTCCCTCGGCAAGCCACTCTAAGCCACGGTCATGAACGACCATTTTGCCGACGGTTTTGCCACCATACTTTGTAAAAATAGGGTGGTTTTTAAATAGCCAGTTATACATCTCTTGCTCTTCTACGACGTAGTCTTGCAAGGAGACAACACCTCTACTTTGCAGTGTGCCTTTAGGATTTGCGATAACATCACGTGCTTTATCGGACATCTGCATATTATGCTCTTCGCAACAGGCTTGTGAAGCAAAGATACTAACACCCATGAGTAAGCCTGCTAAGGCTTTGTGTAAGTTTCTCACGTCTCCTCCTTTGAATTTTTATCCTAAAATCAAAATGATTTCATACTGATAATCTTAACACCAAAAAAGGGCAGAAAAGGGGGAAAATTAACAAATTATAAATTTTCGAAACTAATTGTAAATGCAACGTGGTTTTCATCCACATTTTTAGCAAAGATTAGGGCGTTGTTTTTGCGAGCGATAAGGCGGCTCATATATAGCCCAAGCCCGCTACCGCTCTCTTTTGTGCTAAAGTGTGGCTCAAAGATGACCTTTAAAAATGAATTTTTTATCGCTCCTGCGTTATTTTGCACGCATAAATTCTTGCGATCATCTTTTAAAAAGGCGCTTATCTTTATCACTCTTGGCTTTGTGTAGCTTTGCTTAAATGCGTCTTTTGCGTTGTTTATGATGTTTATTAAAATTTGGATTATCTCATTAAAATTTGCAAATACCTCAAAATTTTCTCTCACGTCTAACTGCACTTCGATCTGATACTTTTTAAGAGTTGCGTTTAAAATTTTTATCGTTTGATTTATTACTTCAAGCACTTTAAACTCTTTTCTCAAAGTATTTGGACTAAAGAAATTTTTAAAGTCATCAACGGTTTCTGACATGAAATTTATCTGCTTGCTAGTCTCTTCTATAAATTCATAAATTTTCGCCTCATCAAGCTTTTTTCGCTCTTGATAGAGTTCTAAATTTATCAAAGATGAGCTTATCTGCGCTAGCGGCTGCTTCCACTGGTGCGAGATATTGCCTATCATCTCGCCCATAGAGGCTAGGCGGCTTTGATGTATCATCAGCTGCTCAGTCTGCTTTTTGCTCTCTTCGCCTCGCCTATGCATCTTATAAACAAGTAGCAAAAATAGCCCAAAGATAAGCGTTATAGCGCCCATTATGACGATGACCTCTTGCAAGTGGTAGGTAAAAATGGCGCGGATTGGGATCTTAAAAGAGATCATCGCAACCGTTTCATTCACATCTGGGATCTCTATGCCCTCCATGCCGTATTTTTCTAGCATTTGTTGTGGGGCATTTGCACTGCTATGACAGGCTAGACAGCTTGGACTTTGGTTTTTTATAGGCAGACCCACAAAGAGCTGTGAGCCATTTTCATCTTTTATTATCTTTACAAATTCTTGAAATTTATTCTCTTTAAAGCCATGCAAGACGCTCGATTCAAATTCATTTGGCTCGTGAGCTTTATTTAGCGGAGCGATAGCAACTAGCTTGTAGTCAAATTCAAGGTTGTATTTTTTCTTTTGGATGTTGTAAATTTCACGGCTTATATACGAAGATGATAGAAGTCTCTCGTCAAAAAAGTCCTCTTTTAAGATGCCCTGCTCTTTTAACTGCTCGATTAGTGGGCGCTGAACTCCAGCTATGTACTCTCTTACAGAATTTATGCCCTCTAAAACATAATACGCCTCTTTTTTAGCGTCTTTCATCGCAAGATCGTTGTAAAAATTTAAAACAAGTGCTGAAACTAGCAGATAGACAAAGATAAAAGCACCGACAATTAGCTGAAATTTATATCTCACAAAGATAGCCCACGCCGTATAAATTTTTGATCACATCTTTACCTAGCTTTCTTCTAAGCTCTTTTACGATCGTCTTTATCGCCTCTTTTGTGGGCTGCTCGTAGTCCCAGATGTAGTCAAAAATTTGCTCATAAGTGATAGTTTGGTTTTTGTTGTTTAAAAAGTACTCCAAAAGCTTGCTCTCGCTCTTGCTTAGATGAGAAATTTCGCCATTTACATAAAGCGCTTTTTTGCCAAAATCATACTCAAGCTCGTCATTTAGCCTGATAGTTGGCGTGCGTCCAACTAGCTCAAAAGCCACATCTTCAAGCGCTTTGATGAAAGATTTTTTATCGTATGGTTTTGCAAGATATCTTGTGATCTTTAGCTCAACCGCGCGCCACAGATACTCTTGCTCGACGTGGCTTGATAAGATCACGATAGGGATTTTTTGATTGATAGCTCTTACTTTTTTAGCGATCTCAAGACCATCGATATTTGGCACGCTGATATCAAGCACTAGCACGTCATACGCCCCACTCATTGCAAGCTCAAGCGCATCAAAGCCATCCGTTACGCCTTTAACCTCTGCAAAAAAGAGCTCCAGCGAGGCGCAGATATTTCGCAAAATCGCCTCTTCATCCTCTAGGCAAAGGACCTTTTTGTTTGATAAAACATCTAAAATATCATACTCTTGCATACGTCATCTCATCTCTTAAGCCAAAATGCCGACTTAAATAACACAAAATAAAAATCATTTCATAAATTTACATAATGATCGTAAGATTAAAGTAAAAAATCAGCTCGCTACTTAAGTGATAAAGTTAAAAGATAAAGTTAAATTTAGCCAAAGATTTGGCTAAATTTATCAGGTTCTAAATTTTGAAAGGCTAGTGTTTAGGTTGTCAGTCATCTTTGAAAGATGAGCGGCTGCGACTGAAATTTCATCCATGCTTTTTGAGTTTTGTTTTGAAATTTCATCAATATTTACGATGCCTTTTATCAGCTCCTCGACCTTATTTCCAGTCTCTATATAGTCCTTCGTAGAGGTCTCATTTAAGCTAACGCTCTCGTTCATTAGCTGGTTCATATTTTCTATTTTTTCATTGATTTGGGCTGATTTTTTACAAAGCTCACCAGCTTTTTTGGCATTATCACCGATGGTTTGGCTTGAGTTTGAGATCGCTTCAACGATTAAATTTATAGTTGCATTTATCTCGCTTAGGCTATTTTGCGTGCGTTCAGCTAGCTGTCTAACCTCATCAGCCACAACTGCAAAGCCACGTCCATGCTCTCCTGCACGTGCTGCTTCTATCGCAGCATTAAGGGCAAGTAAATTTGTCTGATCAGCGATGTCATCGATGATATTCAAGACATCTTTTACATTTTTAGCTTGATCAGCTAGGCTTTTCATCGAGCTAGCGAGTGAAATTTCGCTATTTGCAGCCTCATCTACATTTTTGCTAAGCCCCAAAACATCGTTTGAGACCTCATTTATATATAGACAGGTTCTTTCAAGATTTTCTTTGCTCTTCTTAGCCTCTTCAAATGAACTCTTTATCTCTTCTGACATGGTTTTTGCCATGTTTGTCGTATCTGTGACGATTAGTGAAGATTTGCTGGTTAAATTTGTAGTTTGAGCTGATGTTGAAGAGAGTTGCTCGGCGATAGAAGAGTTCTCATGCGCTAGGCCTTTAACACTTTCTATAACAGATCTTAGCTCGCTTGTTAGGTCATTTATTGAGCTTTTGATGTTTGAAATTTCATCTTTACCGCTAACTTCAAGCTTTTTAGTAAGATCACCTCTGCCACTTTTTATCTCATCTGACATCTCGGTTAAATTTGCAACGATATTTTTTATAGGTTTGATGATCGCCCTACTTAAGATAAATAACACGACAGCTATCAAAACAACCGTGATCAGGGCGCAAGCGATGATAAAAGTTTTTGTATTTTGGCTATTTTGCTCGTTTAGCACGACCTTTGTCTTTTCTATCTCATCAGCCAAGTCATCGACATATACGCCACTTCCTAGCATCCACTTATATGGCTCAAAATTTGCAGCATAGCCAAGCTTCTCCACTGGCTCCTCGCCCTCTTTTTTCGCCCAGCCAAATGTGACAAAGCCGCCGCCTTGTTTAGCCTTTTCGATGAGCTCTTTTATGAGAAGTAGCCCTTTTGGATCTTTTAAACCGATTAGGTTTTTACCCACAAGAGATGGCTTTTCAGGGTGCATCAAAACAACGCCGTCGTAGTCGTAGATGAAGATGTAGCCGGTCTTGTCGCTAAAGAATTTTAGCTTTGAGACGACTCTAAAAATTTCTTTTTTTATCTCATCGTCGCTTAGCCCTTTTTCTTTGCCGCCATTGTAAATTTCACGCATCATTTGATTGATCGTCTCGACGTCATCTTTTAAATTTTCTTTTCTGGCATTTACCATCTCGTCGTAGGACTTATGGGTGAAAAACTGGGTTAGATCGCTTGAAAATTTGCTATTTAAAAAGATGAGCAAACAGCTGACAAGCAAAACTGAGAAAACAAAAGTGAGAATTATCTTTGTAGATATTTTCATAGCACACATCCTTGCATTTTGGGATCTCCTAAAAATTTACGTGCCATTTTATACATTCAAATCTTAATTATAAATTAACTTTTAAAATTTAAGGAAAAAAGAGAAAATTTGATGAGAGAATTTACTCAAAGCCCAAAATAACGAATAAGTTACAAATATATTATTTTAAGCTTTGAGTGTTAAATTTTATAAATTTTAGTTGCCTCTGCTTCCAGGCTTAATAGCTTTGCTACCGCCTTTACAAAGCGGACAGCGCTCTGGCTCGTAAATTTCAAATTCAAAATTTCCTAAAGCGAAAAATGGCTTGTCGCTTGGCAGTTTTGCATTTGCCTTAGCTTCATTGCCCAAATTTGCAACCTTACAAAAACCGCGGTTTGCAAGTGCCGCAAAGCCAACCACCTCACCACCAAGGCTCTCTATCACGTGGGCTGCTTCAAGCGCTGAGCCGCCAGTTGTGATGATGTCCTCACAAACTATAAATTTCTCGCCTTTTTTCACTTCAAAGCCGCGCCTTAAGCTCATCACTCTATCAACGCGCTCTGTAAATATAAAACGCTTTTTCGCCGCACGAGCTAGCTCATAGCCAGCTAAAATTCCACCAAGTGCAGGAGAACAAACGCTATCAAATTTAATGCCAAATTTCTCTATCACAGTGGCTAGCTCATCTGCTAGCTTTGCTGCAAGAGCAGGATCTTCAAGCACCTTTGCACTTTGTAGATAAAACTGCGAGTGGTTGCCACTGCTTAGCAAAAAGTGTCCCTCTAAATATGCCCCAGCGTCCTTATAAATTTTCTCTAAATCCATCGCTTTTTCCTTTTAAAATTTGCCAAAAATCTTAACACATACCCACTTAAGCCACTCTTTTTAAAATTTAATAAGCCCCGCCCTTGTATAATTCTTGCACTCATACAAAAAGGACACTCATGCTTCTCTTTAACCCTGTTGTTTTTAGCATTTTGGTGATGACGGTGCTATGTTTGCTGCGCTTTAACATCCTGCTTTCTATCCTCGTTTCTGCGCTTGTTGCTGGGGTTATGTATAAGCATGGTTTTAGCGGATTTGAAAGTGGTTTGGCAAGCGGTTTTGAGAGCTTTTTTACGGCCTTAAAAGAGACCACGCAAAGCCTCATAAGTGGCATGCAAGGCAACCTTGAAACCTCTCTTAGCTACATCTTGCTAGGTGCTCTTGCAGCTGCCATCGCAAATACAAATTTAACAGCCATTTTGATAAATGCAATGAGTAAATTTCTTAGCTCAAATAAGGTGATATTCACGCTAACCATCGCCTTTATCGCTTGTTTGTCTCAAAACTTGATCCCAGTTCATATAGCCTTCATACCTATCTTGATCCCACCACTTCTTGCTCTTATGAATAAGATGGGCATAGATAGACGCGCGGTGGCTTGCGCTCTTACATTTGGACTGCAAGCGCCTTATGTGAGCATTAGCGTTGGTTTTGGTCTGCTTTTTCACAATATCCTTAAAAAAGAGCTAGCCAACAACGGCATAAACACAACCATCTCAGACATCTCATCAGTCATGTGGATAGGCGGTGCATCGATGTTTGTGGGGCTCATCTTAGCCATACTTTTTTATAGTAAAAAAAGGATTTATAAAACTTCTAAATTTGAAAAAGCCGAGCTTGATGAGATCGAGCGTGCAAAAAGCCTTGAGATGACTAAAAAAGAGTGGGCGGTCTTAGCTGGTGCGGTTGTCGCCTTTGTCGTGCAAATTTACACTTCGCTCTTGCCACTTGGCGCGTTACTTGGACTTTTGGTCATGGTCGTTTTTGGCGGTATCGAATATAAAAAAGTAGATAAGATCATGGATAATGGCCTTGCTATGATGGGCTTTATCGCATTTATCATGCTTGTTGCTGCAGGATATGGCACTATTTTAAGAGAGAGTGGCGGTATAGACGAGCTTGTAAAATACGCCAGCTTGGTCTCTGGCGGCAAGATAGGCGGAGCATTTTTGATGCTACTTATCGGACTTTTAGTCACGATGGGCATAGGCACTAGCTTTGGAACTATCCCTATCTTAGCCTCTATCTACGTGCCACTTTGCCTTAGCCTTGGCTTTGGCGTGCCAGCTATCATCTTGCTAGTTGGTATAGCAGCAGCTCTAGGCGACGCTGGAAGCCCAGCAAGCGACAGCACACTTGGGCCAACGAGCGGTCTAAATGCTGATGGTGAGCACAACCACATATATGATACTTGCGTGCCTACATTTATATTTTTTAATATCCCACTAATCATCGGTGGCGTCGTAGGTGCGTTGATACTTGGATAAATTATGATAGATAAAAAACAACCAAAATTATGTAAGGAGTAAAAATGATAGGTATGCTAGTTGCCGAAGAGACACCACAGATAACTCAAATTTTACAAAAAGCGTTTCAAGAGATAAAACGAATAAACCCTCATGCAAGGGTTGAATTTGTAGATTATAACGACTACTACGTAAATAAAGAAAATGAACAAAATTTGAAAGAACTGATTGCAAAGCATAGACGTGGCGAGCTTAAATATTGCACTCTTGATGATGTGATCGCTGAAACCGATGCCGTAATAGAAGGCAAAATTTAAGATGAAAATTCTTTTTACAGATGATTTTAAAGAGAATTTAAAAGAGATATTAAAATTTATAAAACAAGATAGCAAGGATCGTGCATATAACTTTCGCGATAGTCTAAAAAATGAAATCATAAAAATCCCTGAAAGACCATACTCTTACAGAGAAAATCTAACTATGAAAGATACCCAAGTAAGAGACTTGATCTTCAAGGGATATGTTGTTGTATTTGTCATAGATGAGGGCGAACAGACTATCACTATCATATCAATCTATAAACACAATCTACCAAATTTAAAATATCCTCAGTAACTATTATTTTTTGCCGATATAAATTTTGGAACATCTTTTGCTTTAGAAAGATTATAAAAATTTTAAAACGAGAAAAAGGATAAGCTCATGATGAGATCACTTTGGTCTGGTGTTTCAGGCCTACAAGCCCACCAGATAGCCATGGACGTAGAAGGCAACAATATCGCAAACGTCAATACTTATGGTTTTAAATACAACCGAGCAAATTTTGCTGATATACTAAGCCAAACTCCAAGAGTTGCTACCGCTCCACAAGGTCAGCTAGGCGGTCAAAACGCTATGCAAATAGGTCTAGGAACGACTATAAACTCAACTACAAGAATTTTCTCACAAGGCACACTAACAGCCACTGATAAGCAAACCGACCTTGCTCTTCAAGGAAATGGCTTCTTTGTCGTCTCTCCAGATGGCGGAACAACAAGATACTATACAAGAAACGGCGATTTCGTCCGTGATAAGGCTGGTAACTTCGTAAATAATAGCGGTTATATCGTTCAAGGCTGGACTAGAGATGACGAGACTGGCACTATCGACTCAACAGGCCCTATAAGCAACATCGTCATCAAAGAAGGTCTTACAACTCCAGCAAGAGCGACAACAGAAGTTAAAATAAAAGGCAACCTTGACTCAGGTAACAGCATCGGTCAAAGAAGCACGCCTATATATGCACTTGACTCAGTTGCAGGCGGACGTGACTACAATAATGATGGAATTTTAAATGCCAACGAAGTTCACAACGAAAATGATACAAACAACGACGAATTTTATACAAACTCAAGAAACGAGCAAATTTTAACAGAGCGTGGCGTCGATCTTGGTGTTACATTTGACGAGCTTGGAAACGGACTTGCACTAAGAGATGGACAAGGTATCTGGGTAAGCTACGCAAATGCTAAGACTGAAAAATTTAGCGTAGGTAGCGCTCTAGCACAAAACATCGGTCAGATCAACCCACCAGCTACACTTGATATAACACTAAATGGACAAAATATCAAAACTCAAGCTGGCACGATGACAAGTATCAGTGACGTTGCCGCTGCTATCAACGCTCAGTACAATAAAACTGGCGTTAGAGCTGAAATTTCAGAGGGCAACAAACTAACACTTATAAACAGAAACAACTCAGGTACAACTGAAGAGACAAAAAACATCCACCTAACAGTAAATGCTGGAAACACAGTTGGCGGTCTAGCTAGTAAAGATATCATCACAGCTTATCAATATGTCTATACAAGCTCACAAACAACAGCTGTTCATCCAAACAACGACAAAATCGCAAGACAAATAACAACAACAGAAGATCTTCGCGCTGCTATGCAAGAGGATGCTAGAAACCACGTTGATTATAACGGCGATGGTCAGATCAATGCAAATTCTGACGCACTTGATGCAGCAAAACTTGCAACTGCTGCTCACAAGGTAGCTCCAGGTACAGGTGGCGCAGCTATAACAAATCCAGCTTATGCACTAGCATATAACAACGCTTATGCAGCAGCAGCAGGCACACCTGATCAAAAACACGCAGCAGGTATCGCAGCACTTCAAGCAGCAGCTGGAGATGATACAAACGACGGCGTAAAGATCACTGTAAATAAACTAGGTCAATTTCAACTAGAAAACCCTACAAACGAAATGGCTGATCAAGCCCTTTATATGACTACAACTGGTCTTACAAAACCAGCTCAAGGCACAAACAACGCAGCAGTAAATGAAAACGTTCGCTTTACAAACATCATGAAAGCACTTGATGGCGCACTAAGCCCAGGTCAAGCACTAAGAGCGAGCGGTAAGATGATGATGTCAAGCCACGGCTCAACGGCTGAAATTTTTGACTCACTTGGCTCAAAACACACAGTTAGTATCAGATGGGCAAAGACAGGCACTACAACAGATGGTGGTACAGAGTGGAATATGATCATCCAAGTGCCAGAGCCTGCTAAGATAAACTACACAGGTGAAGGTCCAGATAACGTTGTCACTGGTTCATTGAGATTTAATTCAAACGGCTCACTTGCTAGCTTTCACCCAGCTACAATAACATTTTCAGCTAACAACGGCTCACAAAGTGGTCAAAATGTTAGTTTAAATTTTGGCTTGGGAACAGACTTTAACGGACTAACAAGCTTTGATAAAGACTCTTCAACTGAGTCTATCTCACAAGATGGCTACACAGGTGGCACACTAAACGACCTAAAGATCGACGAAACTGGTACGATCATCGGTGCATTTACAAACGGACAAAGCTTTGGTCTAGCTCAAGTGGCACTTGCTAGCTTTACAAACAACGAGGGTCTTCAAAGTGAGGGCGGAAACGTCTTTTCACAAACTGCAAACTCAGGCGAAGCAGTCATCGGCGCAGCAGGCACTGGCGATAAAGGAACGATCGCAGCTTCAAAACTAGAAGCTAGTAATGTCGATCTAAGCCGTGCGCTAACAGATCTTATCGTCATCCAAAGAGGCTTTCAAGCAAACTCAAAAACGATCACAACAAGCGATGAGATGTTAAACACACTTCTTCAACTAAAACAATAATAAAGGGGGCGCTCGCTCCCTTTTAAATTTACAAATAAAATCAGCCTTCTTTTTGTAAAATGCTAAAAAATTTCACAAAAAGAGAAAATATGCAAGTAACACTACTAAATCACACTCCACTAAATATCTGCTCTCACGCGATCCGCACATGCTGGCAAAGCTTTGAAAAAGGCGATAATGGCGGCGAAAAAGACGTCGAGCTGATAGATAGGGTGGGTAATAAATTTAAACACGCTTCAACGCTAGAGCATCTTTACTACAACTTCTACATCCAAGGCATCTCGCGCGCACTACTTCAAGAGCTAGCCCGCCACCGATTGGCAAGCCTAAGCGTCAAATCAACCCGCTACACGCTAAAAGAGCTAAAAAAAGAGGAGAAATTTGAAGTAGGGCAGTTTGAGCGTGCGGCTAAATTTATCGTGCTAACAAATGACGAAATGGTCGATAACGCGAGCATAAAAGCGCTTGAAAATTTACGTGAAATTTTAGCCTCAACTACAAAAAGCCTTGATATAGTTAAATACTGCTTGCCAGAGTGCTATAAAACCGAGCTTACATGGAGCATAAATGCTAGAAGCTTGCAAAATTTCATCTCTCTAAGAAGCTCAAAATCAGCCCTTTGGGAGATAAGAAATTTAGCAAATGCTATCTACGACGCCTTGCCAAATGAGCATAAATTTATCTTTGAGAAGTGCTTGCCAGAAGAGGAGGGTTAAAATTAAAAGTAGTTAAATAAAGAGAAAGAACTAAAATTTTATGCTTGGTAAATTCTCTTTGTAGATCAAAAGTATAGTTATAGTCTCTTTTTCTTTATCGATATAAAATGGAACAACATAACCATGAAATATCAAGTCTCTAACATCATCATCGTTTATATCTAAATTTTTACGAAAACGATACGGCATATATTTTATCTCTTCGATCTTTGTTATCAGATCATTGTAAAAAAGTACCGCCTTCTCAACACTATCTTTAGCTATAAATTTAGTGATCTTATTAGTAGCTTGCTCAAATTCATTAGAAAATTTTACTCTCATTTGCACCAAGTCCTATGAGCAACTCTCTTTTATGGCTTTTAAATTCATCTTCTTCAACACATTCAAGCTCACTATTTTTAGCCTTAAAGGCTACATCTTTTAGATATTTTGCATCCTCTTTGCAAAGTCTATATCCATCATTTTCCATCTTAAACTGAGGGTCGATCTTTTTTATAGCTTCGTAGGCATCTTGTAAAATTTGGGCTATCTGAGGCGTTATATCACCTTTAAAAATTGTAGTTGTCATCTTATATCCTTTAAATTTACTTTTTTAAAACGTAAAGAAGCTCGTCTACGTGGATGTTTCTAGCTTTTAAATTTCTGCTGCCGCGGTAGGCGTTATACTTTTGGCGAAGTAGATGAACTTTGCCCATTTTATTTAGGTTTTTGTCAAATTCATCTTGGTTGATAAAGCCCTCTGAGTTAAACGAGATGAGCACAAATTTAGCCTTTAAATTTGCTATCAGCTCGAAAAATGCCTCGCTTGCTGATGATTTTTTATTAAAAACTGACCTGTTCCAGTCCTTTGCGATGCCTGAGACTTTTGAAATTTTACTTGGCTCTTCATAGCTTGCGATGAGATTTAGCATGAAGTAGTTTGAGCCGTATGGATGCTGATTATAAGGTGGGTCAAGATAGACTAGATCAAGCCCATCAAGCTCTTTTGCCAGTAAATTTGCGTCCTTTTGATAGACCTCAAATGGCACGCTAAAATTTGAAAAAATAGGCTTAGTCAAATTTATATCAGAAGTGATCCTTGAGATGGCATTTTGCCCCCTGCCACCAAACTGACCGATGCCCTCTTTATTTTTATGAAAACCTTTAAAAATTCCACTCGTATTTGCATGCACGCTTGCGTTATAAAGTAGTGGAGCTATGAAAAATTTTCTCATTTCAGCTGGCAATATCTCATCTATGAGCCTTCTTGCGGTGTCAATAAATTTGGCATTTTTTTTCGTGTAAAAGACCCGCTCGCCCCAAGCGATATTTTCGTCATCTTGTGGGGCATAAAGCCTTGTTATAAAGCCCTCAGAAAGGTTTTCTTCTATCTCTTTTTCAAGCTTTTTTTGCCAGAAATTTATCTCATCTCTTAGCTCATTTGTGGCGTTTTGCAAGTAGCATGAGTTTGTGATGAGGCTATAAAGCTCCAAGTCGTTTGCGACTAGAAATTCGCTATTTTGTTTTAAAAACCTAGCCACTACGCCGCTTCCACTAAAGAGGTCGCAGCAGCTAAGCTTCTCTTTTTTAAGCTCGTCTTTTGCGTATTTTACGCCTCGCTCGATAAAGCCTAAAAGAGAGCGTTTGTTACCAAGATAGGTTAAAATTTGCTCTTTTAGATAGGCTTGATTTTCTTGTTTTGCTGGTTTCAAATCAGTGCTTTTTTAGTCCCATAGCATCAACGTCAAGCTTGATCTCGTCATTGTTTATGATGACTAGGCCGTGATCTAGAATTTTCTTTGCTATGGCGTGCGCCTCATCAAGTGAGTGCATCTTGTAAGTGCCGCATTGAAATTTATTTAGCTCTGGGATATTGTCTTGATCTTTGACCTCTAAGATATCTTTCATCGAAGCAAGCCATGCCTTTTTTACAGCTTCTTCGCTAGGTGTGCCGATCACGCTCATATAAAAGCCAGTCCTGCAACCCATAGGCGAGATGTCTATGATTTCTACGCCGTTGCCATTTAGATGGTTTCTCATAAAGCCAGCAAATAGGTGCTCTAAAGTGTGAGTGCCCTTTTCTGGCAAAATTTCTTCATTTGGCTTGCAAAATCTCAAGTCAAAAACGCTGATATCATCGCCTTTTGGGGTCTTCATACTCTTTGCTAGTCTAACTCCTGGGGCTTTCATCTTTACATGATCTACGCAAAAACTATCAAGTAGTGGCATATATTCTCCTTTAAATTTTTGGTAATTTTAGCGTAAAAAAGATTTAAAAATTTAAAGGCCCACGTAAATTTACATGAGCCTGGTAATATTTTAATAGTTTGAGATATTAAAATTTATTTTTTCTAACGTCTGTTAGTATGACCTTCGCCATGCCGTCTATCTCGCTAGTTACGTCATTTGTGTTACTAACAACGCTTCTATTTTCTTTTGTGACGTTATCTATCTGAGCAACACTTCTATTTATCATATTTATGCCCTCAGCTTGCTCTTTTATAGATTCGCTCATCTCGTTGATTGACTGAGCAAGGACATTTGTATTTGCCTCGATCTCGCCTAGACTTTTTTGTGTGCGCTCAGCTAGTTTTCTAACCTCATCAGCCACGACCGCAAAGCCACGTCCGTGCTCGCCAGCCCTTGCTGCTTCTATGGCGGCATTTAGAGCTAGTAAATTTGTCTGATCAGCGATGTCACGGATGATGACGATGATGTTTTTGATCTCTTCACTTTGTCTTATGACATCTCCTGTCTTTTGTGAGATAGCATTCATCGAGCTACTCATCTGCTCAACCGCAGCCGCGCTCTCTTGGATAGAGTCAGCTTGTTTGCTAGCACCATCAGTTAAATTTCTCATAGACTCAGCAAGCATAGTTGCTTTTTCTTCTAAAATTTGAGCTTGATTTAGGTTGCTATTTAGCATAGCGCTTATAGCGTCACCTGCATTATTTATGCCAACTATCATAGCTTTTAGATCAGCCTCTATGTCATCTCTTAACTCGATCTTAGCGGTGTAGTCATTATTTGAGTAGGCTTTTAGGATATTTATGACGCTGCCTAAATTTTGACTGATAGAGCTAAAGAAGGTATTTAGCAGATCTTTTAGCTTGATAAGCGATGGGTTGTTTGGATTCTCACTTAGTTTGACGCCTAAATTTCCTCTTATCATGTTATTTGCAGCTACATTTAGCTCTTCAAGCATGGTGTTATCTTTCTTGATGCCAGCTATGACTTTGTCGATATTTTTATTTATCTCTTCACTCATCACGCCAAATTCATCAGTCGTGTGGATATCTAGCTTGCTTGGGGCGGTGCTGCTCTCGTAAGTGATAAATTTAAATGTATCAGAGAGCTTCTCTTGGATAACTCCGATAGGTTTAAGTGAGCGTTTTAGTAGCACGAAAACAATAGCTGAGAGTATGACTATAAAGAGCACTGCAAGCATTAGCTGAGCTTTTAAGATAGGCATAGTGTGGTTTGAAAAGGTATCCGCACCTATGGCAACGGTTGCAAGCCAGCCATCATCGTTGATAGGCAAAATTTTAGCCGTTACATCTTGGTTTTTAGAGTTTTTATATGAGATCAGACCATTTTCGTCAAATTCTTTATTGGCATATTTTTCTGAGACGACCTTTGTAGCTGGTAAGATAGTGCCAACCTCTGAAGCTACGTCAGAAAAGAGCATAGTGCCATCTTTTCTCATCACATAAGCATATCCGCCATCGCCAGTGTTGCCTATCTCGATGATCTTGTCGCTAACTTTCTTTACATCCACATCTATGCCAGCAACGCCAACAAATTTACCATTTTTAGTAACAGGAGCAGTAAAACTCATAACAAGATCATTTGTAGAAGTGACCCTTGGCTCGGTATAAATTTCTTTATTTTTCTCTTTTGTGCTCTTATACCAGCCTCTAGTTCTTGGGTCGTAGTTATCAGCTACGGTTGTTCTTTTGCCGTCTGACTGAAAGAAGTGTCCATCCTCATCGCCGTAATAGACATATTTCACCGCAGAGTTTGCGACCTTTTTTTCTGATAAGACAAAGTTCATTATCTCATCGCCACTTTGAGCGCCTTCAACGACTGATGAAATTTTCTTGATATGCTCTAAATTTTCATCAAAAAAAGTGTTTGCAACACTCTTTATATCTTTGAGAACCTGATCCTCTTTGCCACTGACAAGCTCAACGATCTTGTCCTTTGAAGTAAAATAACTAACCGCCGAGATAGCGCAAAACGAGATGATGAGTAAGATCATCAAGGCGAGCGCTATCTTATTTGTGATAGAACGAAACACCTCTGCTCCTTTAAATTTTGTTTGAAATCCATTTGAAAAACAAAATCGGAGCAAAAGTATAAATGTTTATAGTGTTCTCATAAATTCGGTGCTGTAAATTCCCTCGATGCGTCTTTTCATATCATCATGCCAACCATTTGTAAGAGTAGTGAGGGCGTTAAATTTCTCAAGTAAATTTAAATTTTCACTTGGCGCGTAAAAGAGTCTGTTTATCTCTAAAATGCTCATATGAACTGGGTCACTTTCTATAACCTCTATCACGTCGCCTGCTTTGCATGAGCCTGGCGTAAGGACGCGGTAGTACCAGCCAGTAAGGCCTGTTTTAAAGATGTGAGTAGCCATATTTTCATTGCCCCATCTTTTTGAAAGCTTAAAGCATGGCTTTCTAGGCTGCGAGACTTGAAGCACAAGCGAGCCTACCTTATGGATATCGCCCACATAAACGCAGCTCTCATCAAGCCCATCAACGCATAAATTCTCCCCCATCGCCCCATAAGCCATGTTTTTTAATCCTAAAAATTTCTCCCACTCGGCGTAGTTTGCAAATGAATTTGCAAAAACAGCCTTTTCAGGGCCACCATGGTGCTTCGTATCAGCGACGCTATCGCCCTCAAAGCCAAGCTCATTTGCGAAAATTTCGCCATTTTGAGCCACTTTAAAAATAGCTGAGCTCCAAGGTAAATTTAGCTTATCAGTCGCATTTTGCGAGCCGTAGTTTTTCACATCTCCTATTAGTAAAGCTTTTAGTGTTGCCATATTTTTCCTATCAAATTTAGTTTATTCTTAAATTATTCGCATGAGTTAGCGCGATCGCGATAGCATCGGTGATATCAAGCGGTTTTATCTCTTTATTTATGCCTAAAATTTTCTTCACCATAAATGCCACCTGCTCTTTGTCAGCCTTTGCCTTGCCAGTGACCGTTTTTTTTACCTGAAGTGGCGTATACTCGGCAAAATCCCCATGTAGCTGCAAAATTTTAAGACTAAGTGCCCCGCGAAACTGAGCTAGCTTTAAGACCGTTTTTGGGTTGTAGGCAAAGAAGATGTCCTCTATCGCGACCTCATCAAATTTATGGTTTTTAAAGATGAGATCAAGCCCCTCGCAAAGCTCTGTTATTTGGTATTGAAGCGTATTTGGCTTTATCTTTATAAGCCCAGCTTCAAGAAGAGTAGTTTTAAATTTACTCTTTTCAAGTACCGCGTAACCGCAATTTTTCGTGCCTGGATCGATTCCTAAAATTTTCATCACAATCTTTTCAATACTTTTTCACGACTTTTTCACGGCGTGAAAAAGTTTGTCGGAGTTTAACAAAGGTTTTATTAAATTTAAGATAAAATCGCTAATAAAATTAATTACTTCAAAAGGGTTTAAATTTGCTAGCAGACGAGATTTTAGAGCTTTTACAGACAAAAATATCCGCTAATGAATTTGACTGCTACATCAAACAATTAAAATTTAACGAAAAGGCTTCAAACGAAGATTTTATAGTTTTTAACGCCACGAGTGAGTTGATGGCTAAATTTATAAAAACTAGATACGCTGAAAAGATCGCCTACCTTTACGAAGTAAAAACCGGCAAAAAGCCAGAAGTCGAGATAACTAGCCAAACAAAGCTAAAAAACATAAAGCAAAACCAAGTAAATGTAAAGCAGATCAAGGCGCAAAGTAGCATTTTAAACCCTGGATATACATTTGAAAATTTTGTCTGCGGCGACTCAAATCAGTTTGCATTTCTAAACGCAAAAGCAGTCGCAGACAAGCCTGGCGTGCTTTACAACCCACTTTTTATCTATGGCACAACTGGCCTTGGCAAGACGCACTTGCTTCAATCAGTTGGTAATTATTGCCTAGATCAAGGCAAGGTCGTTATCTGCGTGACGAGCGATCAGTTTATGATTGATTTTACCACGCATCTAAATAGCCACTCGATGACTAAATTTCGTGAGAAATACCGAAACTGCGATGTTTTACTAATAGACGACGTGCAGTTTCTTGGCAAGACCGATAAAATTCAAGAGGAGTTTTTCAACACCTTTAACGAGCTCATCGCCAAAAAAGGTCAGATCGTCATGACCTCAGACCGCCCTGCAAAGATACTAAAAGGCTTTGATGAGAGGCTAAAGTCTAGGTTTGAACAAAGCATAATGGCTGATATAACGCCGCCTGAGCTTGATACAAAGATAGCTATCATCATCAAAAAGTGTGAATTTGACAAAATTTATCTAAACAAAGAAGTGATCGACTACATCGCTACAAACATGGGCGATAATATCCGTGAGATCGAGGGTGCTATCATAAATTTAAACGCCTATGCAAGCTTGATGAGAGTTGAGATAACGCTTGAATTTGCTAAAAATACACTAAAAGATCTCATCAAAGAGAAGCATGAAAATATAAATTTAGAGACCATTATAGAGATCGTTAGCAAAGAGCTAAACATCAAACCAAGCGACATAAAAAGCAAGTCAAGAGTGCAAAACATCGTCGAGGCTAGACGCATCATCATCTACCTTGCGAAGATGCTCACTACAAATTCAATGCCACAAATCGCAAACTATTTTGGTATGAAAGACCATAGCGCCGTTAGTCACAATATAAAAAAGATAAACGAGCTCATGGAGAGCAACGAAATTTTCAACCTCAGAGTGACTGAGATAAAGAACAAAATTTTAACAAAAGGATAAAAATAGAATGAAATTCGTGAATAAATGTGAAGAAATGAAAAATTCTTTTCACATTTTAAATAACGATGCTGGCGTGAGAAAAGATGGTTTTCACACTTTCACGCTACCAACTAATACAACAAAAAGAAAATTAAAAATAAGAGGGAGTATTTAATGAAGGTTTTAATAAACAAAAACATGCTTGAGAGCATAGTAACAAACACTAATCCATATCTCGAAAAAAGAGATCTTAGTGCTATAACTTCTCACATCTATATCTCTGCAAAAGATGGAGTTTTAAACATAAAAGCGACTGATCATGAGATAGGACTAGCATATAAACTAAGTAACGCAAAGATCGTTGATGAGGGCTATGCGACTGCAAATGGTAAAAAGCTACTTGATATTATCAAAAGTCTAAAAGATGAAGAGGTAACGCTTGAAACTGTTAATAACTATCTTTACATCAAGCAAAAAAACTCAAAATACAAACTTCCAATGTATAAATTTGAAGACTTCCCAGAGTTTCCAACGATAGAAGGCAAGGCTAAATTTGACATAGACGCCATAATGCTAGGCAGAAGCTTAAAGAAAATTTTACCTTGCATCGATAGTAACAACCCTAAATTTGAGCTAAATGGCGCCTTACTAGATATAAAACAAAACTATATAAATATAGTAGGCACCGATACAAAAAGGCTAGCTGTATTTAAATTTGCAAATGAAGCTAGCAATGAGTTTTCACTGATCATCCCTAAAAAGGCGATAAATGAAATTCAAAAGCTATTTTTCGACAAGATAGAAATTTATTATGATGAAAACGTCCTCATCGCTCAAAGCCAAAATTTTGAGTTTTTCACAAAACTGATAAATGGTAAATTCCCTGACTATGAGCGCGTTATACCAAAAGATATTGCTATAAGATTTGAGCTAAGCAGAGATAAGATGGTTGAGGGTATCAAGACTATTTCTATGCTAAGTGATCAGATGAAGATAACTTTTTCAAAAGAGAGCATCACATTTGAGAGCATCATAGAGGATAACTCTGAAGCAAAAACGATGATAGAATTTCAAACTGGACTTGAAGAAGATATCAGCATAAATGTAAAAAATAGAAATTTAATAGACTTCTTACAAAGCATAGAAGATGAGAAATTTGAGTTTGGATTTAAAGATAAAAATTTACCTTTCGTTGTTAGCTCAAAAGAGCTTCTAACGGTTATAAGTCCATTAAATATATAAGTTAAAAAAGGTTTATGATGGAAAATAATTACGGCGCAGAAAATATTAAAGTACTAAAAGGGCTTGAGGCGGTCAGGAAGCGCCCAGGCATGTATATAGGTGATACTAACATAAGCGGTCTTCACCACATGATCTACGAAGTCGTTGATAACTCTATCGACGAAGCGATGGCAGGATACTGCGATACGATAGATGTTGAGCTTACACGTGAGGGCTCAGCGATCATTAGCGATAATGGCCGTGGTATCCCAGTAGATATGCACCCGACTGAGAAAATTTCAGCTGCGACTGTTGTTCTAACTGTGCTTCACGCCGGTGGTAAATTTGACAAGGACACATATAAGGTCTCTGGCGGTCTTCACGGCGTTGGTGTATCTGTCGTAAATGCCCTTTCTAAAAAGCTAGTCGTAAATATCAAACGCGATGGCAAGCTTCACAGACAAGAATTTGCAAAAGGTATCCCTCAAAGCGATCTTGAAGTGATAAAAACTACAAACCGCACAGGTACGCAAGTCGAGTTTTGGCCAGATGACAGTATATTTGAAGTGACTGAATTTGACGATGAAATTTTAGTAAAAAGATTTCGCGAGCTAGCATATCTAAACCCAAAGATAACTATAAATTTTAAAGATCAAAGAAATGGCAGAAGCGAGAGCTTTCACTTTGAAGGTGGGTTAGAGAGCTTTGTAACTGATATGAACAAGGCAAATGCTGTCAGCAAAGCAGTCTCATTTAGCGGCGGCGAAGATGATGTTATGGTTGATTTTGCACTGCTTTACAACGACACTTATAGTGAAAATTTACTAAGCTTTGTAAATAACATCAAAACTCCAGATGGCGGTACGCACGAAGCTGGCTTTAGAGCGGGTCTTACAAGAGTTATCACAAACTACGTTCAAGCAAACGCTGCTGCACGTGAAAAAGATACAAAGATAACTGGCGAAGATATCCGTGAGGGACTTATCGCAGTTGTGAGCGTAAAAGTGCCAGAGCCGCAGTTTGAGGGACAAACAAAGGGCAAACTAGGCTCAAGCTACGTAAAACCTATCGTTCAAAAGATGGTTTTTGACGTGCTTACAAAGTATTTTGAAGAAAATCCTATCGAAGCAAGAGCGATAATGGATAAAGCTCTAATGGCAGCTCGTGGTAGGGAAGCTGCTAAAAAAGCTAGGGATCTAACTCGCAAAAAAGAGAGCATGAGTGTAGGCACACTCCCTGGCAAACTAGCTGACTGCCAGAGCAAAGACCCAGTTATCAGCGAGCTATACCTAGTGGAGGGCGACTCTGCGGGCGGTTCTGCAAAGCAAGGACGTGATAGAGTTTTTCAAGCGATATTGCCGCTTAAGGGTAAAATTCTAAACGTTGAAAAGGCAAGACTAGATAAAATTTTAAAATCTGATGAGATAAAAAATATGATAACAGCGCTAGGATGTGGTATCGGAGATGAATTTGACGCTGAAAAGCTTAGATATCATAAGATCATCATCATGACCGACGCCGATGTCGATGGTAGCCACATCCAGACGCTGCTTTTAACATTCTTCTTTAGATTTTTAAATAAAGTTGTAGAAAACGGCCACATTTACCTAGCTCAGCCGCCACTTTACCGCTATAAAAAAGGTAAGAAAGAAATTTATCTAAAAGATGAAAAGGCACTAAACGAATTTCTTATCGAAACTGGAATCGAGGGCGTTGATATAGAGGGTATCGGCAGTGCGGATCTCATCGACTTTTTAAAGATCGTTGCAGCTTATAGAAGCGTCTTAAAAGAGCTTGAAAAACGCTTTAACGTCCTTTCAGCGATCCGCTATATGATAGAAAATCCAGACATCGTCTCAAAAAGCTACAATGAAATTTTTGAAATTTTAAGAGACTTCTTAAAAGCTGAGGGTCACAACATCCTAAACCACTACGTTAGCGAAGATGAGGTTAGAATTTATGTCCAAACTGAAAGCGGCCTAGAAGAGCTTGTGGTAAATGAAAATTTATTTACAAATCCACTCTACGAAGAGGCGCTTTACATCAGCCAAAAGATAAAAGAGCGCGGTCTAGACTTGCATAGCGACGTTATAGACGTGCTTGATGAAGTAGAGAAAAATGCGAAAAAAGGTGCATATATCCAGCGCTACAAAGGTCTTGGTGAGATGAACCCTGAGCAGCTTTGGGAGACTACGATGAATCCTGAGAACAGAAGACTTTTAAAGATCGATATAAACGACGCTATAAGCGCTTCTGATACGTTTAATCTCTTTATGGGTGATGAGGTCGAGCCAAGAAGAAACTACATCCAAGATCACGCAAAAGACGTTAAACACTTGGATATATAAAAGAAAAAAGGATAAAGAATGAGCGAAGAGATGAAGTATGGTGAGAAAATTTTAAAAGAATTTGACGTAGAGAGTGACCTTGAGGTCTGGGAAAATAAGCAAACAAGGGACTATGTCATAAAGATCACTCTGCCTGAGTTTTGCTGCCTTTGCCCTCGCTCTGGTTATCCTGACTTTGCGACCATATACCTTGAGTATATCCCAAATAAGCTAGTTGTTGAGCTAAAAGCGATAAAGCTTTATATAAATAGCTTTATGAACCGCAACATCAGCCACGAAGATAGTATAAATGAAATTTACTCTGTTTTAGAGAAAAAACTTGAGCCTAAATTTATGAAGATAGTTGGTGACTTTAACCCACGTGGAAATGTCCATACGGTTATCGAGATCAGCTCTGATCTAGTGGTAAAAAAGCCAGCTGAAGAGAAAGAATACGCTCCAAGAAGTAGGGAGAGAAGCTTTAGTGACAAAGCGCGTGAGAGACGTAGCAGAGGCAGCAGAGATGATAAATTTAAAAAAGATGACAAGCCAAGAAGAAGCTCAAATAAAGAGGGCTTTAGAAAGATAAGCTACGCCGATGATAAGAAGCCAAAAGTAGTCAAAAAGGATAAATAATGATAAGTGCTAAGCTTATAGAACATATCTTTAAAGCAGCATCTATATCACGTTGGAACGACTATCCAAAGATGACAAATTTAGTTGAGCTTGACAAGCAGGCTCATAAATTTATCATCGCTTATTTTATAGCAAAACAAGAGCAAGACGCCGATATGAACTACATCATAGAGGCTGGAATTTTTGAGTTTTTAAGCAGGGTCGTAGTCACAGACATACGCCCTGACGTCTTTCACCACATCCAAAAGACAAAAAAAGAGCAGATAAATAGTTGGGTTTTAAGTAACCTTGAGACGCTCATCTTAGATATCGAAGGTGGCGAGTTTTTAGAGAGATTTAAAAACCACTATAAAAACGACAAAAGCCACGAAAAAGAGCGCCTTATACTAAAAGCAGCTAGCTATCTTGCCACGAGGTGGGAATTTTCTATCGTCTATCAAACGAGCCAGTTTTTAAGCGACATCGACGAGCTTAAGGCGAAGGTTGAAGAGGAGATGGAGGATTATTACGAGTTAATTGGCGTTAGAAAGATCGCTATAAACCAAAAACTAGCCCGTCTTGTTGATCTAAGTGGCAGGCTAAGGTTTCAAAAGCGCTGGGCACAAACGCCTCGCATCCCTGAAACTGCGGTCTTAGGACATATGCTAGTTGTTGCGATACTTAGCTACTTTTACTCACTAAAAGCAAAAGCTTGCAAAAAACGCTTGGAAAATAACTTCTTTTGCGCGCTATTTCACGACCTGCCAGAAAGCCTTACACGCGACATCATCAGCCCTGTAAAATACGGCGTAAAGGGGCTAAATGAGATCATAAGCGAGTATGAGATGAGGCTTATTGATGAGAGGATTTTGCCATTTGTGCCTGAAAAGATCAGAGATGAGTTTAGCTACATCCTTGGTATCAGAAAAGATGGCGAGAAATTTATAAAAGATGAGTTTGAAAATAGAACATTCGAGCGCAAGATCATCTGCCACGAAGGGACTATGGAGAACGTAAATGAGGATAAATTTAACCCGATCGATGGCAAAGCGCTAAAATACTGTGACAAGCTCTCAGCCTACATTGAAGCTGGAATTTCTATAAGCTACGGTGTCAAGTCAAAAGAGCTAACTGATGGCTTTAATAATATGTATAAATTTTTTAGCGAAAAACCTAAGATCGACGGAGTTGATTTTTTAGAAATTTGCGATGATTTTAATGAGCATTTTGGTTTAGAAAGACCCCCTCTCAGATGACTGCGGCACACACTTAATACAAGTGCTCTGCTGTGTTCCCACCCTGAAGCGGTGCTCATAAAAAGCATTGCACAGGTCTAAGAAGGAGCTTCGCAATCATACAAAAACTATACTTAAATTTAGTTTTATAGTTACATTTTTAAAAATTTAGCTTTAAGAGTATATAATCTCACATAAATTTCACCAAAAGTAGGGCAATGTCAGGAAAGATCAAACTTCGTTTTTTATCGGCCTTTAGAGATTTTTTTGTCTATCATCACAAGTCTTTAGAGTTTCGTGCCAAAATTTTTGCTGCGATTATCTCGGCTAAATTTGACCCAGATGAGGATGATTTTTTCATCTTAAATGACATCGTAAATGAAATTTATGAAAACGATCAGACTAGAAAAGACTTCTTAATCCAAACCGTTAGAGAGTACGTGGCAAGGGTCAAAAGAAACGATAGGATCACGCTTGACACACTTCTTTTAAGCATAGATAAAGATATGAAAGATCACAAAAGATATGCTAAAAAGATAGACTTTTCGCACCTTCGCCGCTTGATGAGTGGCTGCGAGGAGGAAATTTTAGTGCAGCAAAGAGTTTATGAGTTTTTGATAAACGAAGTCAAACTCTACTCACAAAGCGCTTAAATTTCATCTAAATTTAATCAAAAATTTTTCGTGGCTTGTAGCTAAATTTCTTCATTTTTGACCTTGATTTTTCTCTATTTATCTCGCTAGTTTAGGCGATTTATGACCAAAAATTTGAAACAACAATTCATCAGCTAAATTTACATTATTTTGTGATAAAGCGACTGAAATTCTGTGCTTATAGACTTTGCTAACCATAAAATTTAAAAGCAGGATGATACAAAAATAAAAATAATAAGTGCATAGATTAGCCATATTATGATGATGGGTGCGGGTTGTAGCTTCTTAGTGGTGCTTGCTACCCTGCAAAGGACAAGAGATATAGGGCTTTTTAAAGAGTATATCTGCTCTATTATAAAAAAAGAGTATCAACACAAAGCTAGGCAAAAACCGCCTACTTTAGCACAGAGCGAAGTAAATTTAAGCTGTTTTTTGCACGGCGGCTGAGTGGGTTATGATGTCGTGTAAATTTAGTTTGTCTTTTCTAAAAAAGCAAAGGCAAAGTCCGATGATGCTAAAGCCAGCAAATGCAAAGCAAATTTGGCGCAAGATCGCGTGAAAAAGGCTTAGTTTTTTGCCGGTTTGTAAATTTATGAGATAAATTTCTTGCGCCTTGTAGCCTGGAGTTTGCGCCTTTATGCTAAAAAAGAGGCACATTATAAATGATATGATGCTATTTACCACAAAGATTGCAAGCTGGTTGTTTAAAAAGTCCTCTTTACCGCCAAGAACAAGATATGTGCTGATGTAAAATACTGGCATACCGATGATAAAAAGATCGATGATAAAGGCCTTTACTCTAGCCCAGATCGGTGCGATTTTTGCCTTTTGCTTTGACAAGTTACTTTCCTGTATTTATAAAAATTTGGCTAATTTTCTCGCCGTTATCATGCGTGACACAAAGCATAGTAGAGGTGCGCGAGACCTCGCACCAGTGATTATAAAGATCAAGCTTTTTTATCTCGCTCTTTAGCACGCCAAAATAGCCTATATAAACGCTAAGATCAAAAAAACTTTTATTTTTGGTTTTTAGCAGGCGTTTTTTGCTAAATTCTTGCATCAAACTAGCTCAACGCCTTTGCCACTTACCACTTCGCCGATCACGTAGCCATCGCTATTTTCTAGCACAGCATCAACGTTTTCTTTAGGCACAACAAGGATCATACCAACGCCCATGTTAAACGTCCTCATCATCTCGCTGTCTTCTACTTTTTGAGCGATGATTTTAAAAATTTCAGGCGTTTTTATAGCGCTTTTTTGCACCTTCGCACCAAGTCCAGCAGGGAAGACGCGAGGTAAGTTTTCAACTATGCCACCACCTGTTATATGTGCCATCGCTGTGATATTATCTTTTAAGTTTAAAAAGTCGCTCACGTAAATTCTAGTTGGCTCAAGAAGCACGTCGATAAGTTTTTTATCGCCCACTTTTTCATCAAATTTTAGTCCAAGCTCGCTTACTACTTTTCTTGCAAGCGAAAAGCCATTTGAGTGCAGGCCACTACTTGGAAGTGCGACTAAAACGTCACCAGATTTTACAAATTTGCTTCTATCGATCTCGTCAGCCTCAGCGATACCCACGGCAAATCCAGCAAGGTCAAAGTCGCCCTTTTCATACATCGACGGCATCTCGGCTGTTTCACCGCCGATCAGCGCGCACTTCGCCTTTTTGCAGCCATTTGCGATGCTTTTTACCACCTCTTTGGCGCTTTCTATCTCAAGCTTTGCAGTCGCGTAGTAGTCAAGGAAAAAGAGTGGTGTGGCGAAGTTGCAGATGAGGTCATTTACGCACATAGCGACTAGATCCTCGCCCACGCCTTCAAATTTCTTAGCGTCGATAGCTAGGCGAAGCTTCGTGCCAACGCCGTCTGTCGCGCCTAAAATGGCTGGGTTTTTATATCCGCTTGGCAGTCTGACCGCACCTGAAAATGATCCGATACCGCCTATGACGTTTGGTGTTTGCGTAGATTTTACGAAAGGCTTGATTGCCTCAACAAAGCTATTTCCAGCATCTATATCGACTCCGGCATCTTTATAACTTATCATTTTCACCCTTTTGGTTATTTTTTAAAACTTTAGCCAAAAGTTGCTAAAATTGTTATCAATTTTCAAAAATGGAGCGAGTTTGCAGAAATTTCCAAACGCCTACGTCATCACAGGCTCGATCGCTAGCGGCAAAAGCACGGTTGTAAATTTACTAAAAGAGCGAGGTTTTAGCGTGATAGATGCGGACCTCATCGCCCACGAACAGCTTGAAATTTGCAAATGTGAGATAGTAGAAGCTTTTGGCGAGCAAATTTTAGATGAGGCTGGCAGGATAGATCGCAAAAAACTGGGCGCTATCGTCTTTAACGAGCCAAAAAAGCTTAAAAATTTAGAGCAAATTTTGCACCCAAAGATAAAAGCTGAAATTTTTTTCAAAGCTTCGCAGCTTGAGCGATTGGGGCAAGTTTATTTTGTCGATATCCCTTTGTTTTTTGAAAAAAAAGAGCGTTACGCTGAGTTTAAAAATGTAGCTGTGATCTACGCGCCAAAAGAGCTTTTGCTAAGCCGTCTAATGAGCCGAAATGGGCTAAGCTTAAATGAGGCAAAAGCTAGAGTAGGGCTTCAGATGGACATCGAACAAAAGCGAAAAATGGCAAAATTTGTTATAGATAATAGCAGCGACATGGAGCATTTAAAGCTTGAGCTAGAGAAATTTCTAAAGCAAATTTGCGCTATTTCTTAATAAATTTACTAGTAAATTTATATGTTTGCAAAACCTCTTTACTATTCAAATCCCAGCTATCAAGCTCGGCTTTTACTAAATTTGGAAATTTCTTGCTTATATCCTTTAGAGCATTGCCAACCGACTTTCTAAGATACTCGCTCTCGTCTTCTTTTAGGCTGGCTAGGCGCCTAATGGCCTCATCTGGGTTATCTTTAAAATAAGGTCTGTTTGTCCATATTCTAAGGCCCTCTGTTACGGCTCTTTTTGCATTTGCGTTGCCGTTTTTTAGCCACTCATCGATAACAAAAAGTGCCTGCTCGTAGCCAACTTTTTTACAAAACTCGTCAAACGCCTTTGCTAGCACCTCTTGAACCCTCCAGTTTTCGTCTTTTGAGACTTCATCTCTCATAAACGCCAAAATTTCTTCACGATCTGATAGGTGTCCAAAGAGAAAAACCGCATACATCCGCACTTGATAGAGCTTCGAGCCGTATGCTAGGTATGCAAGCCCTTTGCAGTACTCAGCTCCCTTTGCTTTATAGTCAGCTAAGGCCCTTCTTTCTTGCTCTTTAAAGCCATTTTCTATTAAAGAAAACTCTTTTTCTAAATTTAAGATGTAGCTCTTCAAAGTGGCTCCTTTAAAATCACTAATAACTCTTATCTAAATTTTAGTAAAATCACGCAAAAAATAGAAGGATGGCTCATGCAAGTCTCAAAATATAACGCCAGCGGCAACGATTTTGTCATATTTCATACATTTTTGAGCAAAGATAGAAGCGAGCTTGCAAGACAAATTTGCAGCCGAACAAACGGCGTGGGAGCTGACGGGCTCATCGTGCTTTTGCCTTACGAAAAGGGCGTGAAATGGGAGTTTTACAACAGCGACGGAAGCTACGCTGCGATGTGTGGCAACGGCTCGCGTGCGGCTGCTAGATATGCCTATCTAAACGGCCTTGTGAGTTCAAGCGAATTTGCTCTGCTAACTGGTAGCGGCGAGGTGATGGCAAGCGTGAAAGATGAGTGCGTCGAGGTCGTGCTAACAAATCCAAAAATTTTAAGCGAGCCACTAAATGAAAACGGCAAAACTTGGTATTTTTACGATACTGGCGTGCCACACCTTGTAAATTTCACGCAAAATTTAGATGAATTTGACGTCAAAGAGTGCAGGGTGCTTCGTCAAAAATACAATGCAAATGTAAATTTAGCCAAATTTGATGGCAGAGTTTTAAAAGTAAGAACCTACGAAAGGGGCGTGGAGGACGAGACGCTAGCTTGTGGCACTGGCATGGCGGCTTGCTTTTACGGTGCTACTTTAAATTTAAACGCAGCGCAATGCCTAAAAGTCTATCCAAAAAGCGGCGAGGAGCTTGGACTTAGGCTAGAAAATGGCAAAATCTTATTTAGCGGAGCGGTGAAACACTGCTTTGATACGAGTATCGAAATTTAGCTTTTAGAGCGAGTTTTTGTGCTTGCTTTTGGTTAGTCAGAGCAAGCAAATTTTCAAATTTATATTATTAAATTTTACGCCCAACAGCTAGCTAAATTTATAGCGGTACTGATTTGAAATTTGATAGTAAAAACGTTTAAGAGTTTAGCTACTTAAATATCTCAAGAATAAATTTATATGAAATTTAGTGAGGTGTAAAAATCTCCGCCGAAATTTTATTTACTGAAGCTTTTAAACACTGCTTTGATACGAGTTCTAAATTTAGCTATTTGGCTGCTGGTAGTTAAATTTGGCTAATAGTTTGTAAAAGTCACGGGTAGTAAATTAAAACAAAGAGTTTATAGAGTTTTTGTTATTAAAATTTAAAGTGTATAAAAGAAGATCTCCGCCGAAGCGGAGAAAAGGTGTTATTTCAAAGCATCTTTTGCTTGTTTTGCAAGTGCCGCAAATGCCTTCGCGTCATTCATAGCTAGATCAGCTAAAATTTTTCTATCAAGTTCGATCTTAGCTTTGTTTAAGCCGTTGATAAATCTTGAATAGCTAATGTCGTTTAGTCTGCAAGCTGCGTTTATACGAACGATCCATAAACGTCTGAAATCACGTTTTTTCTGGCGTCTGTCGCGGTATGCATAAACTAAACTTCTCTCTAGTTGCTCTTTAGCTTTTCTAAAGTGTTTATGTCTAGCACTGAAAAAGCCACGTGCTAGCTTTAAAACTTTCTTATGGCGTCTTCTTCTAACTACGCCTGTTTTTACTCTTGCCATATTTATCCTTTTACAAATTGGCGCTCACAAAGTGAGTCTTGCCCCTAAATTTGGGGGAGTTTGAATGACTTTTTTGTCAAAAACTTAAATCTACGCTGCTTTATACGCCGAGCATTTTGCGAACGGCTGAGATGTTTGTGCTGTCCACGTATTTTGGGCCACGCAAATCTCTCATACGCTTAGTAGGTTTTTTTGTTAAGATGTGGCTTCTAAAAGCAGAGCCTCTTTTTATCTTATTTTTACCTACTTTAAAGCGCTTAGCAGCACCGCGAACGGTTTTCATCTTTGGCATGCTAATCCTTTTTGAAATTTTATACGCAAGTGCGTAAGATTTGGATTATAGCGAAAAATCCTTTAGAAAATTTAAATTTCACTTAGACAAAATTTGCAATAAATTTACATTAAACTTAAAAGAATTTTAAAATTTATAATTAAATTATTAAATTTGGCATATAATTACATATAAGAAATTTTATTTTACTAAAGGAGTAAAAATGAAAGGCAAAATTCTTGCATCAATCGTCGCTATGAGTGCGATTTTAGGCACAAGTAGCTTGGCATGCACTACCATTTTAGTAGGAGATAAAGCCTCAAATGACGGCTCTATGCTAGTGGCTAGGAGCGCTGATAGCAAGGCTATAAAGGCTCAAGTCTTTTTGATACATCCAGCTACGAAAAACCAAACTGGCATGCACAGCTCAAAGGCACATGACGGCGCAAATGACTTTACATATCCGCTCCCAAAAGATGGCATGAGATACACAACTATCGCAAACTCACACACAAAACTTCACGGAGCAGTCGGCTACAACGAGGCTGGCGTTGGACTTAGTGGCACTGAGACCATCTATGCAAAAGATGAGCTTTTAAAGATCGACCCATATAACGAAGAGACCGGCATCACAGAAGATGACATCCCAGACGTGCTTTTGCCGCGCATCAAAAGCGCAAAAGAGGGCGTTAAGCTTCTTGGCGAGATAGTTGAGACAAAAGGCGCTGGCGAGGGCTTTGGCGTGGTATTTGTCGATGCAAACGAGCTTTGGTACTTTGAAACTGGCACAGGCCATAAGTGGATTGCTTCAAAGATCCCACAAGATGAGTATTTTGTCACTGCAAACCAAGGCAGACTTCACGCTTATAAAGAAAATGATCCAAATTTCATGGGAGCAAAAGATGTCATCAAATTTGCGATCGACAACAAGACTTATGATCCTGCAAAAGATGGCGAATTTAACTTTACAAAGGCCTATACAAGGGATGATGAAAGAGATGTGACTTACAACTACCCACGTGTTTGCTGGGTGCAAAGTATGTTTAATCCAAGCCTAAAACAAGACTTCGCCGATGGTCAGAAATTCCCAGTATTTTTAAAACCAGAGAAAAAACTAAGTGTAGAAGATCTAAAAGCTGCGATGAGAGCCCACTACGACGGCACCCCGTTTGATAATTACGCTAGCAAAGATGAAGATAAGAAAAACATCTACCGCGCTATAAGTGTCTTTAGAACATACGAGTCTCACGTCATGCAGGTGCGCCCATGGCTACCAAAAGAGATCGGCCGTGTGACATACGTCGCTCTTGGTATGGCTGATCTTAGCGTTTATTTGCCGTATTATGAGGGGCTTGATGGCTTTATAAAAGGCTACTCAGATGGCTCATACGATGCTGATGATACTTCGATATACTGGGTTTATAGAAAGCTTCAAACTCTTGTGATGACTGACTATGAGAAGTATTCGCCAGTGGTTAAAGAGGCCTACGCTAAATTTGAAAAAGAGTTGGCGGTAAAACAGGCTAAATTTGAAGATGAGTACGTAAAACTTTACAAAAAAGATAAGAAAAAAGCGGACAAACTCTTAAATGAATTTAGCCAAAAGACTATGCAAGAGGCTAAAGATCTAACACAGGATCTTACAAACAAAGTCTTTACTATGCTTACAGCTGATATGGACGCTAAGCTAAAATCCCTAAATAAAGGCAAAAAAGACTAAAAATTCTGGGCGTGAAATTTAGTAGCGCCCAAACTTTAAACAAAAATTTGGCAAAGAGCGTTTATAATGCGACAAAAATTCACTACAAAGGAAAAACGCTGATGCCTTGTCCCATGCGTAAAGCTCATTAATCTCGGCAAAAAACATATCAGCGATTTTCAAAAAACACGCAAATTTTTAAATGATTTTACATTTTTTCACATTGAGATAAATCCATTTTTGCTAGCAGGTCCGCTGCATTGTAACTGCATCTTTAATAGTAAAGCTAAGCAGTGCCTAAAATTTGGCAAGGATCTTTTTAGTAGGGTTTTTTATAAATTTTACTTTAGTTTAAGAAGAAGCGGGTGTCATCCACCATGTTTTGGGTGACCTAGACTTGTGCGCAGCGCAACAACATTGAACGTGCTGGGGGGGGGTTGGGTCGCAGGGATATACCTGCATAAAAATATTCAAGGTGGCTGTGCTCTGCATAGTTTTAATTTAAAAAGAAATTTAAAAAGGATAAAAATGATAAAAAGTTATGTTTTAGGTTTTCCAAGAATCGGAGAGAAAAGAGAGTTAAAGCGCGCGTTAGAGGGCTTTTGGGCTGGTAAAGAGGGTTTTAGCGAAGAGAATTTGCAAGAGACTGCAAAGACACTTCGCCAAAGACACTGGAAATATCAACAAGACGCTGGCATTTCGGCTATTAGCGTTAATGATTTTTCATTTTACGACCTAATGCTCGATAACATCATCGCTTTTGGCGCTACGCCTCCAAGATTTGCAAATTTAAGCGGCTTGGAGCAATATTTTGCTTGCTCAAGAGGCAACAAAAATGGCGTTGCGATGGAGATGACAAAGTGGTTTAACACAAACTACCACTACATCGTGCCAGAGCTTAGCAGTGAGAGTAAATTTAGCCTAAAAGCGGATAAAATTTTAAATGAATACAAAGAGGCGAAGTCTAACGGCGTAAAAGGCAAGGTAAATTTGATCGGCCCTATCACATTTTTGGCTCTTTCAAAGACGACTGACGGCAGCTGCCCATTTAAGCATCTTGACGCGCTTGTAGGCGAGTACAAAAAGCTACTTGAGCAAATTTCTAAGCTTGATGATGAAATTTTAGTGCAGTTTGACGAGCCGATCTTCGTAACTGACAAAAACGAAAGCGACCTTTTACCACTTATCACAAAGGTTTATAACGAACTAACAGGCGTTGCTAGCAACATCAAGATCGTGTTTGCGACATATTTTGAGCATGCGATCAAGGCAGTTAGTGAAGTGGCTAAAACTAAAATTTATGGCATCGCACTTGACTTCATCCACGGCAAGAGAAATTTCGAAGTCCTTGAGACTATCAAAAATAGCCATTTAACGCTATTTGCTGGTGTGATCGACGGTAGAAATATCTGGAAAAGCAACATCGATGAGAAGGTAAAACTTGTTCGTGAAATTTCAGAGAAAATAGGCGGCAAAGACTTTTACATCGGCACTTCATGCTCACTTCTACATGTGCCATACACTCTAAAATATGAAGAGAATTTAAACCCTGAGATCAAAAGCTGGCTAAGTTTTGCGGTTGAGAAGCTTGATGAGATCAAGATCATCACAAAACTAGCAAATGGCGAGAAGCTTGATGAGAGCGAAACAAAAATTTATGAAGAGAACAAAAATGCTGTTAAAACTCGCGCCACTTCAAAGCTCATCCACTCTGAAAGCGTTCAAAATCGCGTTAAAAATTTAAGCAAATTTGAGCGTGACGAGAAATTTGAAGATCGCATCAAAATTCAACGCGAAACACTAAAATACGGTATCTTGCCAACAACAACGATAGGCAGCTTCCCTCAAACGGTTGATCTTCGCGTACTTCGCCAAAATTTCAAAAAAGGCGAGATCGACGCGGCCGCTTATGAAGCAGGCATCAAAAAATATATCGACGAGTGCGTGAAATTCCAAGAAGATATCGGCCTAGATGTGCTAGTGCATGGCGAGCCAGAGAGAAACGACATGGTTGAGTACTTTGGCGAGCAGATCAGTGGATATGCATTTAGCCAAAATGGCTGGGTACAAAGCTACGGCAGTCGCTGCGTCAAGCCACCACTTCTCTTTGGTGACGTAAGCCGCCCAGAGCCGATGACTGTTAAGTGGATGAAATACGCTCAAAGCATCACAAAACACGTAATGAAGGGCATGCTAACTGGACCTGTAACGATGCTAAACTGGAGCTTTGTGCGTGACGATCTTCCAAGAAGCGAAGTAGCAAAACAGCTTGCACTTTGTATCTACGACGAGATCGCAGACCTTCAAAACGCGGGCATCAGAGTGATCCAAGTCGATGAGGCGGCGTTTAAAGAGGGCTATCCGCTAAGAGCTGAAAATATCCCAGCTTATGAGAAATTTGCGGTTGATTGCTTCAAGCTTTCAGTAAGCTCAGCAGAGGCAAAAACTCAGATCCACACGCATATGTGCTACTCTGAATTTAACGATATTATTAAGACCATTGAGGCAATGGATGCTGATGTTATCAGTATCGAGACTGCAAGAAGTGGCAACGAGCTACTTAAAATTTTCAAGGCCGTCGGCTACAAACAAGAGGTAGGACCTGGCGTTTACGACATCCACAGTCCACGCGTGCCAAGTGTCGAGGAGATCGTCGCTCAGATCAAAGCTCTGCTTGAAGTCTTGCCAAAAGAGCAACTTTGGATCAACCCTGACTGCGGCCTAAAAACCAGAAAATGGGAAGAGGTCGAGCCAAGCCTTAAAAATATGGTAGAAGCCGTCAAGATCGTAAGAGGTCTATAAAATTTAATTAAAAAGGATTTGAAAAATGAAAAGGATTTTTCTATTTGTAATATTAGTTGTATTTGCGTCCGGATGTAGTTCTGGACGCCACTCTATACCACTCAACAAAGGTGCGTACAAGCAAACAAATATCTATAGTATCAGCGAGACTTTAAATTTAGAAGCTGCCAAAAAAGAGCTAGCAGGCTTTGAAAATGTGAGGCTTGAATTTGGCTCAAACGACCAAAATAAAAGCGTAATAAAGGCAAATGTAAAGGTTCAAAGATTTATCACTGATAGCGGAGATATAAAGGGCTATTGCCAAGAGGCTTTTGTCGCCGTCATAAAAAGATATATGATAGCTGCTAAAAAGCAAAATGCTGACGTGGCAAATATCGTAAGCTTTTGGCGAGCCGATGCAAAATACCTAAAAGACGAGTTTGTCTGCATGTCGTCAAAAAGTTCTGTTGGCGTGGTGATGAGGGCTGATCTAGTTCAAAAGTGAGAAAATGCTAAAAGAGAAAATTTTAAATAAAGAAAAAGGGCTCGTGCTATATGGCCTTACGCCGCCAAAGGCTGAATTTGAAGAGGCAAAGCTGCGTGAGATATCAGAGCGCTGGAGCGGGCGGGTAAATGATATCAAGGCCGACGGGCTCGTGCTTTACGAGGTGCAAGACGAGAGCGAGCGAAATGATAGCGAGAGGACATTTGAGTTTAGTGGGATGTTAAGCCCAGAAATTTACTACAAAAAGTACCTAAACGTCGCAACACCTAGTATATTTTACCGCGTGGCTAGCGGATACGGTGAGGATGAATTTCGCGCAGCGCTTAAGGCTCAAAGCTCAAATTTAAACGTATTAGTTGGGGCAACTTCTAGCACGCAAAAAGTGAGGCTAAATTTAGCTCGCGCCTATGAGATCGCTAGCGAATTTAAAGAGTTGGCAGTGGGCGGTGTCTGTATCGCAGAGCGTCACGGCAAAAAGGGCGATGAGCCACAAAGGATGCGTGAAAAGATCGCAGCTGGGGCTAAATTTTTCATATCGCAAGCGATATTTGACGCACAGCTAGCGAGTAAATTTTTAGAGGATTGCGCGGCTGCAAAGATAAGCGAGCCGATATTTCTTACATTTAGCACAGCGGGCAATGCAAAAACGCTTGAATTTATCAAATGGCTCGGAGTGAGTGTGCCAAACTCAGTCGAAGAGAGGCTAAATTTAAGCTCTGACTACCTAGCTAGTAGCTGCGAGATCATCAAAGAAATTTGGTGCGAGCTAAAGAAATTTGGCGATGAAAATGGGCTAAATTTAAGCATAAATATAGAAAGCGTAATGGCAAAACGCGCCGAGATAGAAGCGAGCTTGGAGCTAACGCATAAGATGAGAGAGTTATTATGATCTAGTGAGTGAAGGTCATCAAATTTATCTATTTAAAAGTGAGTTTTTGGTTTAATTAAATAAAATTTTTAATATTAATTTAAAGTTGAAATAAATTATGACTAATATATTATTATGCGGTGGTTCTGGTACGCGACTATGGCCTATTAGCAGGACTTTGATGCCAAAACAATTTATTAAATTATTTGATGATAGGTCTCTTTTTCAGCTAACAGCACTGCGAAATAGTGAAATTTGTGATGGGACATTTGTTATAACAAACATTGATCATTACTACTTAGCAATGGATCAGATAGAAAATTTAAATATCACAAATTTCAAATATCTGCTTGAGCCAGTTGGTAGAAATACTGCTCCAGCGATCACATTGGCTTGTCTCGCACTTGATCCAAATGAAGTGGTTTTAGTAACGCCATCGGATCATTTGATAAAGGATATTAAAGAGTATCAAAAGAGCGTAAAGGTAGCAAAAGAGCTGGCTGAACAAAATTTTTTAGTTACTTTTGGCATAAAACCAAGTTCGCCTGAGACTGGATTTGGTTATATTGAGAGTTTTAGCGGTGATGTAAAGGCTTTTTATGAAAAGCCAGACTATGAAAGGGCAGTTAAATTTCTAAAAGATCAGAATTTCTACTGGAATTCAGGCATGTTTGTCTTCAAAGCAGGTGTTTTTCTGGATCAGATGAAAATTTTTGCCCCTGAGATACTTGAAGCATGTAAGCTAGCTTTCAATAACGCAAAAAAAGACGAATTTGATATTAAAATAGACACTACCGATATGCAAAATATCCCACAAAACAGCATAGATTATGCTGTGATGGAAAAATCAGATATCGTAAAAATGGTAGCTCTAGATGCGTCTTGGAGCGATCTTGGAAGCTTTGATAGTTTGGATGAGCAGCTACTAAAAGATGCCAATGGCAATACAATAAATAGCGATCTGGTGCAGATAAATTCTCACAATAATCTAGTCTTATCCAGTGGCAAAAAAATAGCCTTGATAGATGTTGATGATCTAACTATAGTTGATACAAAAGATGCTCTTTTAATATCTAAAAAGTCCTCTAGCCAAAAAGTAAAAAATGTGGTGGAAATTTTAAAAAAGGAGAGCTCCGAGCTTTGTAATGCTCACCTTACTACAAATAGGCCTTGGGGAAACTACACTGTTCTTGAAAATCAAGATGGCTATAAGATAAAAATAATAGAGGTAAAGCCTGGTAAAAGGCTATCTTTGCAAAAGCATTTTCATAGAAATGAGCACTGGATAGTACTATCAGGTAGTGCCACTGTGACTATCGGTGAGATAACTAGACTTGTTTGTCCTAATGAGTCTATCTATATAAAAATGGGTGAAATTCATAGGCTATCTAATGAAGGTAAGATCCCTGTGGTTTTAATAGAAGCTCAAGTCGGCGAATATACAGGCGAAGATGATATAATTCGCCTAGATGATGATTTTAAAAGGTGATTTATGGATAAGAAAGTAGCGTTAATAACTGGTATAACGGGTCAAGATGGATCGTATCTGGCGGAATTTTTACTAAAAAAAGGTTATATAGTCCATGGTATAAAAAGGCGAACAAGTCTTTTTAATACAGATAGGATAGATCATCTTTATCAAGATCCACATGTTGATAATAGAAACTTTTTCTTACACTATGGTGATATGACGGACTCTATGAATTTAACAAGGATCATCCAAGAGGTACAGCCAGATGAAATTTATAACCTAGCTGCCATGAGCCACGTGCATGTAAGCTTTGAGACTCCAGAGTATGTCGCAAATGCTGATGGCACAGGCACTCTTAGGCTTCTTGAAGCTATAAGGATACTAGGGCTTGAGAAAAAGACAAAAATTTATCAGGCATCTACATCTGAGCTTTACGGAAAAGTGCAAGAGACACCGCAGAGCGAGACTACGCCATTTTATCCAAGAAGCCCTTATGCTGTCGCAAAGATGTATGCGTACTGGATAACGGTTAATTATAGAGAGGCTTATGGCATTTTTGCTTGTAATGGTATATTGTTTAACCATGAATCACCAGTTAGAGGTGAGACATTTGTAACTAGAAAGATCACAAGGGCAGCTAGTAAGATAGCGCTTGGGCTTCAAGACAAGCTTTATCTTGGAAATTTAGATGCCAAAAGAGACTGGGGTCATGCAAAAGACTATGTGAAGATGATGTGGATGATACTTCAAGCTCCAGAGCCAGAAGACTGGGTAATAGCAACTGGCCAAACAACAGCGGTTAGAGATTTTGTAAAATTTGCATTTGCCTATGCTGGTATAAATTTGAGATTTGAAGGAGCCGGCGTAGATGAAGTAGGAGTCGTGGACTCACTAAATTTTGAAAAGGCAAAAGAGTTAAATTTAAATTTATCTCATTTAAGTGTTGGTCAAACTGTGGTTTGTGTGGATCCAAGATACTTTAGACCAACGGAGGTTGATTTGCTACTTGGAGATCCTAGTAAGGCAGAGAAAAAACTAGGCTGGAAGAGAGAATTTAACCTTCAAGATCTAGTAAATGATATGATGAAATCAGACTTAAAGCTCATGACAAAAGACGTCTATTTAAAAGATGGCGGATATGAGATAATGAGCTATTTCGAGTAAAAAATGGATAAAAATAGCGAAATTTATGTAGCAGGACATAAGGGACTGGTAGGCTCTGCTATAGTGAGAAATTTAAAATCAAAAGGCTATGAAAATATAATCACAAGAACTCATAGCGAGCTTAATCTTATGGATCAAAAAGCTGTTTGTGAGTTTTTTGAAAAAGAAAAACCTGAGTATGTAGTACTGGCCGCTGCAAAGGTTGGCGGAATAGTGGCTAATAGTACGTATAGGGCTGATTTTATATATGAAAATTTACAAATTCAAAATAATGTGATCCATCAAAGCTATGTGCATAAGGTAAAAAAACTATTATTTCTGGGAAGTACTTGCATATATCCTAAAGATGCTCCACAGCCAATGAGTGAGGAGGTGCTTTTGACATCTCCACTTGAATACACAAATGAGCCATACGCGATCGCTAAAATAGCTGGCATGAAGATGTGTGAGAGCTATAATCTGCAATATGGTACAAATTTCATATCTGTAATGCCTACAAATTTATATGGTCCAAATGATAACTTTGATCTAGAAACTTCGCATGTATTACCAGCACTTATAAGAAAGATACACTTAGCAAAGCTTTTAAGCGAAGAAAAATTTGATGAAGTGGTAAAGGATCTAAAAGCAAGAGATATAAATGAAGCTATGGCTTATCTTGATAAATTTGGTATTTCAAAAGATAGAGTAGAAATTTGGGGTACAGGAGAGCCTAGACGGGAGTTTCTGCACTCAGAAGATATGGCCGATGCCTGCGTGTTTTTACTGGAGAATAGAGACTTTAAAGATACTTATGATAAAAATAGCAAAGAGATAAGAAATACGCATATAAATATAGGCACAGGCAAAGATATCTCGATAAATGAGCTAGCAAATTTGGTTAAAAATATAATTGGCTTTAAAGGCGAGCTATACTTTAATGATAGTAGGCCCGATGGAACGATGCTAAAACTAACGGACCCATCTAAGCTCCACTCTCTTGGCTGGAAACATAAAGTAGAGCTTGAAGATGGGATAAAGACACTTTATGAGTGGTATTTAAATGGCTAATCCAAAAAAGCTGTTAGCAATAACAACAAGACAAGAAAAGAAAAATTTTATAATTTTGATTTTTATGAGTATTGATTTGTCGATCATTGAAACTGTTGGAATATCTGCTATTATGCCATTTATCACTTTGGCATCAGATCCATCAAAAATAGTTAGCAATAAATACTCAAAAATGGTTTATGATTTTTTTGAATTTTCTACCGCTACAAATTTTATGATTTTTTTTGGACTTTTTTTAATAGGTTTTTATATTTTTAGAGCTATTTATTCGATGCTTTATAATTATATACTTAATAAATTTGCATTTGGAAGATTTCATGCTTTTGCATTTAGGCTTTTTAAAAACTATACAAATTTACCTTATAAAAGATTTGTAAAAAGAAATAGTGCTGAACTAATAAAGACTATCGTAAATGAAGCTTCAAATCTTTCTTTCTATATGCAAAGCCTACTTTTGATATTCTCGGAATTTTTTACTGTAGTATTGCTGTATGTCTTATTGCTTTTAATGGATTGGAAAATGACTCTAGTTTTAACTATTCTTTTGGGGGCAAAAGTATTATTTTTATTGTTTTTTTTAAAAAGAAGAATAGAAAAAGAAGGTTTAAAAAGGTCAATAATGCAATCAAAATTTTACAAAATTTTAAATGAAACATTTGGTAATTTCAAAATTATAAAACTTATACAAAATGAAGAAAAACTTTATAGTGAATTTTCAAACATAAGCTATGGTTATGCTAGGGCCAATATTGTAAGCAATACCTTAAGCCAACTGCCTAGGCTTTCTCTGGAAACGATTGGGTTTAGCGTTCTTATAGGAATTGTTGTTTATGTTCTTTTTCAATATAACGATGCAAACTTTGTTTTGCCAATTATTTCTATGTATGCCCTAGCTTTATACAGAATTCTTCCAGCATTAAACAGAATACTTTCTAACTATAATACTATTTTGTTTTTATCTAACTCTCTTGATATTGTATATAGTGATCTTAGCTATACTCCGCAGATAGAAGGTAAAGATTTTATAGATTTTAAAAACAAAATAGAATTAACAAATGTAAGTTTTGAGTATAACAAAAATAAAAAGGTTCTAGAAAATATCAATATAATTATAAACAAAGGCGATAAAGTTGCTTTTGTGGGAGAGAGTGGAAGCGGAAAGTCTACTCTAGTTGATTTGATTATTGGATTATATAAGCCACTTAGTGGTGAAATAGTTATAGATGATAAGAAATTAACCTCTGATAATGTAAAATCTTATAGGTCAAAAGTAGGTTATATACCACAATCAATATACCTTTTTGATGGCACGGTTGGAGAAAATGTGGCCTTTGGCTACGAATATGATAAAGAAAAAATTACGGAAGTTCTAAAAAAGGCCAATATATATGATTTCTTATCTTCTAAAGAAGGAATAGATACTTTGGTTGGGGATGGTGGAATACAGTTAAGTGGTGGGCAAAAACAAAGAATAGGAATAGCTAGAGCTCTATATAGTGACCCAGAAATTTTAGTACTAGATGAAGCAACAAGTGCTTTAGATAATGAAACAGAAGCAAAAATAATGGATGAGATATACGAAACAAGTCAAGATAAGACATTGCTAATCATTGCACACAGATTAAGCACAATTGAAAGATGCGATAGAAAAATAATGCTATCTAATGGAAAAATAATATGAATAATATCTTAAGCTTAATAGGACGCAGGAAAAATCTCTTTGAAGATGACATAAATGCGCTTGATAAAGACCTAAAAGAGATAGTCTCAAGCTCAAACTTTCTAGTTATCGACGGTGCTGGCTCCATAGGCTCTGCTGTGACAAATAGTGAGATAGTCAAACGGTACTTGGCGAATTTAGGCTACGAGCCATTTTTGTGTGAAAATGAGGAGGAGGCCAGAAAGCTTGCGAAAGTGCTTCCAAAAGATGGCTTTTATCCTTGTCTTTTTGCGCCTAGCGATACGGCTGAAGAGAAGGACTATGCTAGATTTGTTCATCGTTTAGTGTTTTTGAAAAACTATGAGCGTTTAAAAAGATATTAATTGCGTAAATAAAATTAACAGTAGGACGAAAAAGTACCTTTATAATAGCGATTTGGAGTTAGTGTGATGGCTGAGGTCGATACAAAAAGAGTAAATTTATTAAAAAAAGAGATTGTAAATTTACAAAAAAATGTGAGGATAAGGTTTTGCAAATTTATATCTGTGATGTAACTTCTATTAACGAAGTTATAATTTTATTAAGCTCAAAGTATAGCCATATAGACTTATTATTAAATAATATCTATCCAAAAAGTAAAAATTACGACAAACGATTTTTCGAGATCGATATGACTGATTTTAATGACTTTTAAAATTTACTCCTTAGTGACAACTTTAATATCTCACAAAATTTCATCAAGTACTTTTTAGAACAAAGTCATGGCAATATCATAAGTATCTCATCCATATTCATAAAATACGATCTTCTTGGTGCGATAAAATATATAGCAGAGATGTTAAAAAAAGATAATATTCGTGTAAATGCTATAACTTCTGGATAGATTTTAGACGGATATCATGAGCCATTTTTAGCCAGTATAAAAGAGATATGGTACAAAAGGTACGCTTGACGCAAATGATATCTGTGGAGCTTTAGTATATCTACTAATCGACAATTTAAAATATGTAAATGAACAAAATGTCACAGTTATGATGTATTATAAAAGTCTAAATTAAATTATGATATAATTATAAGATCAGATAAAAAGAGTTGACTTAAATGAAAAAAAAAATTATCTTAATTGATTTAGACTGTAGCGTGATACATTCTGTAGCTAGATCTAATGTTTTGCAAATTGATACATTAATAGTTGGCTCCGAAAGTAATATTGTAAAAATACAAAAAAAATACAATATACCTATTGTTTTATCATGGTACGATGTTAATGAATATTTTACTAAAAGGAATATTACATTAGACTATTCGATAATTGAGATCTTTAGAAATACACAATTAAAAGTGGAACATTTTTTTTCTAGAGTAACAAGTGATTTAAATACACAAGAATATTTATACTATTGTGCTTTATCTTTTTGGCTAGATAGGTTTAAAAAAGAAAAAATTGATGCAGTCTTTTCATCCTCTTTAGAATTTGGAGGCCTTTTTGATTCAGTGATTTTTGACGTTGCACAATATTACAAGAAGCATGTTTTTCTTCTTGAGATAAGCTTATGCAATGGAGATATTGTTTCTAATTCCGTATTTGATTACACGAATAAAAGATATGTCAAAATAGATATAAAAAAATATAATCTAAAAAAAATTAATAAAAATGATTTTCTATTTAAGGCCAAGTTAATCTCAAGTAATAATAGTATTAAAAAAATATCATTAAAAGAAATGGTGTTAACAATATTAGAAAAAATCGGTGGTTTTTTACTTCCATCTTTGATGTTGTGTCTATTTGGTAAATATAAAAT
>NZ_JAAKZB010000010.1:0-67119 GCF_015229965.1 Campylobacter concisus | reverse complement strand
TTTACGCCACCTTTTGTAACTTCAGCCCTTTCAAATCCAAATGTCCCAGCTGGGGCAAATTCATAAGCAAAAAGCCTTTTTATGATACTCTTTTCATCATCACTAAATTCATAATAAGCTCTATCTTCTAAGCCAAAATTTCTTAAAAACTCCAGCACAAATCTCTTTGGTAATGGCAAAACTGAGCTAAGCTGCTTTTTACCATTTACTAAATTTTTCTCATTAAATTTAGGCAAAAAATTTATGCAAATTCGCCCCTTTTGCCAAAAGAGTGAAGCGTTTAGTATCGCTGGACCACTTATGCCTCTATGCGTAAAAAGCACATCGCCGCTAAATTTATGGCTCTCGTTTTTGGTATTTATCACTACATCTGCACTTAGACTAATGCCACTAAGCTCTTTAAACCAAAACTCATCTTTTTGCACGCTAAAGCCAACAAGAGCAGGGGCAGGCATTAAGAGCTCAAGGCCAAATTCGCTAGCTATCTTGTAGCCAATATCGCTTGCGCCAAGGGCTTTGTAGCTTAGTCCGCCACTTGCAATGACTAAATTTCTAGCTCTAAATTTCTCATCTTTTGTCAAAATTTCAAAAATTTCATCTACTTTTTTAGCGCCAAGAACCTCTTTGTTATAAAAAATATCTGCATTTTGCCTTTTTAAAAGCAGGCTCAAAACGCTCTTTGCACCGCTATCACAGAAAAATTGATTTTGCTTTTGCTCGCTAAATTTAAGCTCACTAAAAAATTTCAAAACCTGATCAGGGCTTAGCACTTTTAAAATTTGCTCTATAAATTTCTGCTCGCCAAGGTAGTTTTTATTGCTTACAAAGCGGTTTGTGATGTTGCACCTGCCGCCTCCGCTTGCTAAGATCTTTTTGCCAGCGCTGCTGTTTTTTTCTAAAATGGCAACCTTTTTGCCCTTTAAATTTGCCCCTAAAAAGAGCCCGCTAGCGCCAGCACCAACGATGATGACGTCGTAGATCAAAACTTCAAGCTCTCTTTTAAAGCCGCCTCGCTTGTTAGGCGAGAGTCAAATTTGATCACTTGATTTTTCTCGTTTTTATAATAATCCACCACGCCTTTTTGGCTGTTTAGAAGCTCTAAATTTAAGCTCGCTTCTGGGCTTAGGTAGATATTTTTAAAAATTCTTGGATCACTCAAGCTAAATAGCAAAACAAGCCAGATCACACAAAGTACCACGCAGACGATGGCAAGCACTTTAAAGTCAAAGGTGTGCATGATGTATCCGCCAAACGCGCCTCCAACAAAGCTTCCAAAGTAGCCAAATGAGTTAAAGATGCCAAGAGCGGTGCCTTTTTGTGAGGATTTTACAAATTTGGTCGCGGTTGATTGCATGATGGGCTCGTGAAGGTTAAAACCTATAAAAAATATCGCGATGCCAACCACAAAGATAAATTTCGTAAAGCTAAGGGCAAAAGTGGCGTAGGTTAGGGCAAAAAGCAGCGTGCCAGCTATCAAGATGACCTTGCTAAGCCCCTTGCCATCGCCCAGCGCGCCAGCTAGCCCCATAGCCAAAAAGCCAAGCACAGCGCCAAGCGTATAGACCTTGTAAAGCTCGCCACTTTCGTAGCCATACTCTTTTACTAAAACGATCGGGATCACCAAAAATGCGATGCTTGTGAGCATTTTTTGCATGAAAGAGGTGAAATTTATGATCATATAGTCTTTTTGCAAAAAGAGCTTGCCAAATGGCACCTTTTCAGCCTTTGCGCTCACTTTTATCTCTTTTGGCACGACGGTGTAGAGTAGCACGACGCAAAGCATGCTAAGAGCGGCGCTTAGATAAAAGAGGCTTGAAAGTCCGAAATTTCTAGCAAGAAGCGGTCCAAGCACCATCGAAAGCGTGAAGCTAAGCCCTATAAAAGCGCCCATGATCGCCATAGCTTTTGAGCGGTTTTCTTCAGCCACAAAGTCACTTATCATCGCTGTTGCCACGGCTCCCACGGCTCCCACGCCTTGTAAAAATCTACCAAATAGCATCGTGTAAATTTCACTTGCCAGCGCGCAGACGATAGAGCCAGCCACAAATATCAAAAGACCGATGGTTAGGGCTTTTTTGCGGCCGATCTTATCTGAGAGAGCGCCAAAAGGCACTTGAAATATCATCTGTGAGATCGCATAGACGCCTACTATTAGCCCCACTAAAAACTCATTTGCGCCGCTTAAATTTAGCGCGTAAAGGCTAAGAACTGGTAGGACTATGAAAAGCCCAAAAAATCTGCTGGCTACGATAAAAGATAGTGGCAAAACGCTTTTTAACATAAATTTTCCCTTATTTTTAAAAGGACTAAGTTTATCATTTTAACACTAATTTAAATTTAAAAATTTAATCTACTTTTATGTAAAATACGCCCAAAAATCAAGGAGTTTTGCGATGAAAATCGTGCTTGCGACATCAAATTTAGACAAAGTAAAAGAGATAAAAGAGTTTTTAAAAGGCTATGAAATTTACGCTCTGAGTGAGGTTGTAAAGCCATTTGAGATAGTTGAAGATGGCAGCAGCTTTCAAGAAAACGCGCTCATAAAGTCAAAAGCGGTTTTTGCAAAGCTTAAAGAGCAAGGATTTGATAGTGAGTTTATCGCGCTTAGCGATGATAGTGGCATCAGCGTGGATGCACTTGGTGGTGAGCCAGGGATCTACTCGGCGCGCTACTTTGACCTTGATAAAAATGGTAAAGTGTGCGGCAAAAACGCAAATGACGCAAACAACAGAGCAAAGCTAATTGGCAAGCTAAAGGCGCTAAATTTAAAGAGCTCTCCAGCTCACTACACCGCCTGTATCGCTATTAGCTCAAAATTTGGCGACTACACGACGCATGGCTTTATGTATGGTGAGGCGATAGACGAGGAGCGCGGCACAAACGGCTTTGGCTACGACGCACTCTTTATCCCAGATGGCTTTACAAAGACGCTTGGCGAGCTAAATAACGAGACAAAGCTCAAAATTTCTCACCGCTCAAAGGGGCTAGAGCTTGCAAATTTCGTGCTAAAAAGCCTAAAGAAAAACTTTAGTTAAGCTCCTTTAGCCCCTTGCTGGCTCGCTCCAAAAGACCAAGCGCGCGAGGGTTTTGCTCTTTACCTTTTAAAATTTCAAGCACTTCTTTGTAGTTTTTGGCGGCTTGATCTTTTCCATCAAGCTTTGCTAGGTCGTTAGCGACCTCTATTAAAAGCTCTGATCGCACAAGCTCGTTATTGCTTAGATCTGGCGTGATATCAAGTAAATTTAACGCTAAAATGTGGTTTTCGTAGGCTTTTGCAAAGTCATTTTTCATGTAGTAGGTGCTGCCGATGGACTTTATGCAAAGCAGCTCGTCGCGCATTGGGGCATTTGGCGTGACGTCATAAATTTTTTGAGCTTCTTGAAAATTGGCAAGCGCCTCGTCGTATTTGCCTAGCGCCTTTTTTGCTGCGCCTATGTTTTGATAAGAGCGTGCTAGTAGCAGTTTGTCACTAACGTTTGCCGCGAGCTCTAGGGCTTTTTGCGAGAGCTCTAGTGCCTTTTGAGGCTCTTTATTTACCATGCAAATGCTGGCGCCATTTATTAGCGAAGTGATCGCCTGCTCGGTGTTGCCCTCTTTTAAGCAGACATCAGTCGCTTGCTCGGCTAAATTTATAGCTCTCTCCAAATTTCTATCACTTTTATAAAACTCATTTACGCTTTCTTGCACTAGCTCGTCGCAGCTACTTGCAAAGAGGCAAATAGGCACTAAAAATGGCAAAATTTTATTCATCTTTTTACCTTTAAAATTTGGCTCATTTTACCTTTTGAAGCTAGAAATTTATATTAACTTTGCTAAAATCACTAAAATTTTAAGGAGCCAAAAATGTCAAATATCTTAATCATCGGAGCAGGCGGCGTTAGCCAAGTCGCAACCGTAAAATGTGCGATGAACTCGGACGTTTTTACAAATATCACCCTTGCAAGCCGCACAAAAAGCAAGTGCGACGCGATCGCTAAATTTATAAAAGATCGCCTTGGCGTGCAGATAAACACTGCGCAGATCGATGCTGACGACACAGCGGCCGTGGTGGAGCTCATCAAACAAACAAAGGCTGATTTGCTTCTAAATGTCGCGCTGCCGTATCAGGACCTAACTCTCATGGACGCTTGCGTAAAGGCTGGCATACCTTACATCGACACCGCAAACTACGAGCACCCAGACACCGCAAAATTTGAGTATAAGCTTCAGTGGGCGAAGGATGGTGACTTCAAAAACGCTGGCACCATGGCGCTTCTTGGCTCTGGCTTTGACCCAGGCGTGACAAACGTATTTTGCGCTTATGCACAGCAAAATTTATTTGACGAGATCCACGAGATCGACATCCTTGACTGCAACGCAGGCGATCACGGCTATCCGTTCGCGACAAATTTCAATCCAGAGATAAATTTACGCGAAGTTAGCGCAAATGGCCGCTACTGGGAGGCTGGCAAGTGGATCGAGACAAAGCCTATGGAGATCATGTTTAAGTGGGACTACCCAAAAGTAGGCGTAAAAGACAGCTATCTGCTCTATCACGAGGAGCTAGAAAGCTTAGTTAAAAACATCAAAGGACTAAAGAGAATTCGCTTTTTTATGACCTTTGGACAAAGCTACCTAACACACATGAAGTGCCTAGAAAACGTGGGAATGCTCCGCATCGACGAGGTCGAGCATAACGGCATGAAAATCGTGCCGATACAGTTTTTAAAGACGCTTCTGCCTGATCCTGCAAGCCTTGGCCCACGCACAAAAGGCAAAACAAACATCGGCTGTGTGATACGTGGTCTAAAAGATGGCAAAGAGCGCCAAGTCTATATCTACAACGTCTGCGACCACGAGGCTTGCTACGCCGAGACAGGCGCGCAGGCTGTTAGCTACACCACAGGCGTGCCAGCGATGATAGGCTCGATGATGGTGGCAAAAGGCATCTGGAGCGGCAAAGGCGTCTTTAACATGGAGAATTTTGACGCAAAACCTTTCATGGACGAGCTAAATAAGCAGGGGTTGCCGTGGGAGGTAATCGAAATGAAACCCGGAGAGAGATACGAAGTTTAAAATTTTTAGACTTGTCTTGTGAGTGTCTTTTGCGGAGCTTGAAATTTTCACCCTTCGACAGACTATTTGTCTAGTCTCGGGATGAAAATTTCTTTGCAATCCCAAAATTCATCTCACGATACTTCGTCAGAGACTTTGTGGTATTTAAATTTAATAACACTAAATCGAATTTCGCCTCGTCTAAGCGAAAAATACTTCGCCTAAATTTATTAAATTTTTAACCTTGCTTTACTGCGACTGGACATATTTGTAAAGTAAAATTTACCTCTCCTATTTTGTCACAAGCTTATTCCTTTCACAACTCTTTTACAAATTTTCAAATATAATAAAGCCAAAATTTAAAAGGAAATTTTAGTGCTAACGATAGAAAATTTATACATTTTGGTGGCAGCTCTTGCGCTTGTTTGCGTTATCTTGGCAGCTTTTTTGATAAATGCAAATTTGAAAAATGCAAAACAAAGAGAAGCTTTAGAAAATTTACAAGATGAGCTAAAAGATAGCGAGCGGCTAAATATCGAGCAAAGAGCAAAGCTTGAAGCAAATAACGACAAGATAGATGAGCTAGCTAAAAATTTAGACGAGTATAAAATTTCACTCAAGCAAAAAGATAAAAAAGAGGACGAGCTAGAGCGTGAGCTAAGGCGCTTAAACGAGGAGCTTGGCAGTCAGACAAAGATGGCTGAGATGGCAAAGACGCTATCTTTAAATTTACAAAACGAGCTTGGCGCAAAAGAGGATGAACTAAAAAGATCAAACGAGAGTGAAAACGAGCTAAAACGCGCTATCGTCGCACTAAAAAGCGAGATCGAGGCCAAAGAAAACATCCTAAGATCGCAAGAAGAGAATTTAAAAAAGGTAAAAAACGAGCTAAATTTAGAGTTTGCAAACCTTGCAAATAAGATATTTGAAGAAAAAAGTGCAAATTTCTCAAAAAACAGCAAAGAGTCGCTTGAGCTCTTGCTAACGCCACTTGGAGAGAAGATAACAAGCTTTGAAAAGAGGGTAAATGACGCCCACAGCGACTCGCAAAAGAGCGCAGGCGAGCTTAGTGCGCAGCTAAAAGAGGTGGTCGAGCTTGGCAAAAATATGTCAAAAGAGGCAAACTCGCTAAGCACAGCGCTAAAAGGCAGCAACAAGGTCCTTGGCAACTGGGGCGAGATGCAGCTTGAGCGCACACTGGAGGCTGCTGGGCTAGAAAAGGGCACGCACTACACTACGCAAGAGAGTTTTGACGTGAGCGGCAAAAAGCTCATACCTGACTTTGTCATAAATTTCCCAGACGACAAACAGATGATAATAGACAGCAAAGTCTCACTCCATGCCTACGAAAAGGCAGTAGCGGCGGCCGATCTAGCCCAGAGTAAAATCGCCCTTGGCGAGCACATCGCCTCAATAAAAAAGCACATCGACGAGCTAGCTAAAAAAGACTATTCATCGCTTGTGAAAAGCCCTGATTTTGTGCTGATGTTTGTGCCAGTTGAGCCGGCATTTTTGGAGGCTTTGAAATTTGATCCAAATTTATTTAACTATGGCTACGAGAAAAAAGTGGTGCTAGTCTCGCACACGACGCTCATGCCGCTACTTCGTGTGGTGGCAAATTTATGGCGCATGGAAAATGGCAACAAAGAGGCAAAAGAGATATTAAAGAGCGCGAATGAAATTTATGAGAAATTTTGCACCGTCGCTGATAAGCTAAATAGGCTTGGAAACTCGGTGAGATCGGTAAATGATAACTTCAATGAGGTCGTTAAAAGTGTGAGCGGTCAAGGTGGGCTTGATAGCAGGCTGGAGAAATTTAAAAAGATCGCTCTAAATCCCAAAGATACGCAGGTAAAAGAGCTTGAAGCAAGACCTAGGGAGATCTTGCTAGCTAGCTCGAAAGAGTAAATTTAGAAATTTAGAGCAAAAGTTTTTTAGCAGGCGCCAAAAAGCCTTTAAATTTAGTGGTTCATGTGCATATTAGTTGAGTTATCTTCACTCATCTGTTGCATATTCATCATCATCTTGTGGTGATCATGCATTGGCATATCTGCTGGCATGTTCATCGGCATATTCATCTGCATATCCATCGCGCTATTTTCAGTCTTATAGCCTGTTATGGTAGGATCAACCATGCCAAATATCATAGCGACGTGTCCTACGATCAAGAAAAATATGAGCAGGCAAAAGTGAAGCTTTAGCTTTGCTTTTTGGCTTGCGTTTTTATAGATCAAATTTAGCTCCAAAAGTGCGATACCAAGAAGTGGGATGACGCCGATGAGATATGAGTAGATAGCGATGACATCGGCATATCCGCGCCATTTTATGGTTGGATAAATTTTTGCTAAAAAGTAGATCACAAGAGCTGTAAAATAGACCCCAAGCACTATGCCAACAAATTTGCTAACGGCCTTAAAGCCAGCGTTTTTGCCGCTATCCATGTGATACATCGTAAAAAACTCCATCGCCACTAAAAGCTCCGCAAGCCCCATAGGTATCACCATGTAGAGGATTAGATTGTAAGGCTGATCGAGCGATAAAAGCTCCATGTAGTGTGTCATTACCATTGTAAATCCTTTGTAAAAATTTAAAGAAATTTACCACCAAAGGGCTAAGATAGTTAAAAAATATCAAGAATAGTTGTGAGATTTAAGCGGATATTAAATTTACTCCTAGCTAGGCTAAGAGTAAATTTAGGCTAGTCTTTAAACTCGTGTGAGATGACTGGAGAGAATTCCTCCCAGTGAAGCTTGGTTTTGATTGTTGGCATCTTGCTTTGAAATGGCTCTTTTTTAAGAGCTGCCATAGCGACGCTATCGCCTTGTGGTTTGGCTGGCGCTTCTACGCTTAAAACGGCTCTTTCAAGCTCGATGAAGTCTTTTAAAATGAGCGCATAGGAGCGGAAGAAATTTGCATTTTTATGAGCTAAAAGTAGCGAGCCAAACTCATCTACAAATAAATTTAAAGTCTCGCTAAAAAGCTTGTCGCTGATATTTTTTGCGCCGTTAAATTCATCACTTAAAAATGTTGCCATCGCTAAAAATATAAAGCCAACATAGTCCTCGCTATCCTTGCAAATCTCCTTATCACGCCTATATGGGCTAAGCTTTAGGCAGTGTATCACCCTAAGTCTAGCCGCGCCGTTATCTCTACCCTCTTCATAAAATGAGGCGCTTAAAGGGATATTTGTAAAGCCAAAAAGAACGTCATTTTGCTCATTTACAAGCTCATCAAAGCTAAATTTATCTAAATTTGCAAACGCCTCTGCACTTTGCTCGCTCAAAGGATTTTGCGCTAGGTAGCTAAGCTGCTCTTTCCATCTCGCAAACCCCTCATCACTGGTGTGAAAAAAGAGTGGATACGCCAAAAATTCGTAAAAATATGACCTTGCTTTTATGATGTTTTTATCCATTTAATAAATCCTCTCTCATTGCATTTAGCTGGGCTTGCACCATGATCTTTGCCTTGCAGTCAGCGCAGCAGTAAAGTGACTTGATCTTGGCTCTGTCGTTGCCAAATCTTGGCTGCATGATCGCTGCGATCTTCTCGACTGCTTTTTTAGTAGCAAACTCTTTTCCGCACTCTACGCAGGCAAATAGCTCGTCGTGTGCAAGCTCGCTATAAACGAAGCTCTCAGGCTTAAGTGCTAGCTTGCCAACCTCAAGCGAGATGGTGTTTTTCTCAGCGCAGCTTAGCTCGCAGTAGCCACAGGCGGTGCAGACGCTTGGGTTAAATAAAATCGAATTTGTCTTCTTGTCAGCCACCAAAGCGCTTACGTTACAAGCGCCAACACAGCTAAGGCAGAGCGTGCAAGTTTCAGCGTTTATCTTAACCTCGCCATATCTTATCATCTCGCCGCTTTTTACCACGCCAAGATCGTCACTACCTACGATAAACTCAAGCCTTTTGGCAAAAATTTCTCTCTTTGGCAGTGCGTATTCGTTGATTGAGTGCTGTGAGCCCTCTATTAGTTTAGCTTTTTTAAGCGCGATTTCAAGCTCAGCCTTGTCTTTTGCGTGGTGTATCGCACTCTCTTTAAATTTAAGCTCATAAATTTGATTTACTATGCTAATGGCGTCTTTTTCGCCCTTGCTAAGGTTCTTGCTGTATAAAATGACACTTGCTCCGCTTTCTTGAAGAAGTGTTAAAAAGTGCGTTTGGCTTAGCAGATGTGGGGCTAGGATGACAAAAGGTAGGACATTTTGCGGTAGGCTCACGTTAAGCTCTTCTAAATTTATCTCTTCAGATACGATGAGAGCGATCTTATCTTTGTAAAGCTTAGCGATAGTGGCAAACGAGCTTTGTGGCATGAGCGTTGAGTCTAGTGAGCCACTAGGGCAGACGCTGATGCAGTTTCCGCAGTTTGTGCAATCTATCGCTGAAAAGACAAGGTGCTTTGTCTCGTCCTCTTTTAAGATGGCAACCGTTGGGCAAACCTCGGCACAACGACCGCAAATTTCGGTCCTGCGCTCGTGATACTGGCAGATTGATGAGTCGTATTGCGTAAAGCTTTTGTATCTAAATTTTGGGCTTTTTGCATTTAAAATTTCAAGCACTTTTTCATCTTTTAGCCCTGAAATTTCATAGCAGCCGCTTTGCTTTAGCATATAATCCCTTGCGTTTTCAACCAAGAAAAAGTCGCAATCAACCTCAAATTCATCATTTGCTCTAAGCACCAAAACGCTTAGCTCGCCAGCAGCGCCATATATAAATTTAACCTCAAAGTGCGTAAGCTCTATCACTTTGTAGCCATTTTCTTTTAGTAAATTTGCTAGCTCTGCTCGGCCTGAGTTGCTTACTATCACAACATTTTTGCCGACCTCTTTTTCGTAATCCACATCCTTTGCCATATCAAAGGCGCTCGCTCTTGCCTCGTAGAGTAAAAGGGTATTTTTGGCTTTTTCTAAGACGCTTGCGGTGGTATTTTTAAGGTAGAAATTTATCTCAGGTGCGACGACATTTGCCTTTAGCTTTGGAGAGTTTGAGACTAGATAGTCGCCATTTTCGTTGTTGATCTCTATTTGCTCATTTAGCATCAAAGCATCGTCAAAATCGTTATAAAAGCCAAATTCTTTCATTGTTTCTCCTATTATCAAAAACGGGCTTATTCTAATATTAATGGGATTAATAGACTCTGAAATTTATATCCTCTTTTTTTGCTCTAAGTTTTAATTTATAATATTTTTATGTTAAAATCACGCCTTGGTAAAACTAACTTACTAGGAGCGCAAATTGAACGATTTAAGAAATATCCCACAAGTTGATAAGATCATAAAAAACGAAGCATTCTCAGGGCTTGATACGAGTTTAGTCACTATGCTTGCAAGGCAAATTTTAGATGAAGTTAGAGCTAAAATTCTAAATGAAAATGCAAGCTTTAGCAGCGAAGAGATAATAAATTTGATCCTAGATGAGTACTATAAATTTAATGAAGCTAGCCTTCAAAGGGTGCTAAATTTAACCGGTGTCACCATACATACAAACCTCGCTAGAAGCGTTATCGATAAAGAAATTTTAAAACGGGCAACACCTGTTATCACAGGATACTCAAACCTTGAATACAACCTAAAAACGGGCAGCCGCGGCAACAGATATGACTACGTTGGCTCGCTAATAGCAAGGGCATTTGGCTTTGAGGACGCCATCGTTGTAAATAACAACGCAAGCGCTGTATTTTTAGTGTTAAACACCTTTGCAAAGGGCAGGGAGGTGGTCGTTAGCAGAGGCGAGCTAGTCGAGATCGGCGGTAGTTTTAGAGTGCCTGAGGTGATGGCAAATGCAGGATGTATCTTAAAAGAGGTCGGCACTACAAACAAAACTAGGCTAAGAGACTACGAAGAGGCGATAAGTAATGAGACAGCGATGCTTGTAAAGGTTCATAGATCAAATTTTGACATCGTTGGGTTTAGCGAAGAGACCACGGCAAATGAACTAAACGAGCTAGCAAGCAGGCAAAATTTGATAGATTATTTTGATCTTGGCAGTGGATTTTACGGAAATTTACCATTTAATCTTGACAAAAACGAGCCAGATCTAAAAAATTTAAAAGATGTTTCGCTAGTTAGCTTTAGCGGCGATAAGCTGCTTGGTGCGGTGCAGTGTGGCATAATCGTCGGCAAAAAAGAGCTCATCGCAAAGCTTAGGAAAAACCAGCTTTTAAGGATGCTTCGTGTCGATAAAGTGATCATCTCGCTTTTGGCTGAGAGCATGAAAGCTTATCTAAACAAAGAATTTGAGCTAATCACAACGCAAAAACTGCTTCACAAAAGCGTAAAAGAGCTTGAAGGCTTAGCAAATTTTATAAATAAAAGCCTAAAAACTTTGCTTGAAATAGTGCGAACTTCTACCTTTGTGGGAGGTGGGGCGATGCCAAATAAAAAGCTGCCAAGTGTGGCTTTGGCATTTGGTGGCGACGCAAATTTAAACGAGCTAAAATTTAGGCAAAAAAAGGTGATCGGCCGCATAGAAAATGATAAATTTATACTCGATCTTAGATCACTTTTAGATGAGGACGTAGAAGTGCTAATAAAAATAATAAATGAAACGGAAGAAAAATGAGTTTAATAATAGGAACAGCAGGACATATCGACCACGGAAAAACCGCGCTTATAAAGGAGCTAAACGGCTTTGAGGGGGATAATCTTGAGGAGGAGAAAAAGCGTGGTATAACGATCGATCTAAGCTTTTCAAATTTAAGCAAAAATAGCGAAAATATCGCATTTATCGACGTGCCAGGGCATGAAAATCTCATAAAAACGATGATAAGTGGCGCGTATGGCTTTGACGCGTGCTTGTTTGTGGTGGCGGCAAATGACGGGCTTATGCCTCAAAGCTTGGAGCACCTTGAAATTTTAAATCTCCTTGGCGTGAAATCTGTGATCGTAGCGCTTACAAAGTGTGATCTCGTTGATATTGCCACCATAAATTTAAGAAAAAAAGAGATAAGAGATGAAATTTCTAAATTTAAAAACCTGCAAATTTTAGAAATTTTCGCCGTTAGTATAAAGGATAAGGCAAGCACCGATGAGCTTAGAAACTATCTCTTTACACTAAGAGCCAAAAAGCGCGATGAGGACGGCATTTTTAGATACTACATCGATAGGGTTTTTAGCCTAAAAGGTATCGGTAGCGTCGTAACTGGCACCGTCATAGAGGGAAGTGTGAGTAAAAATGAGAAGCTTTTAAACTATGACGCTGGCAAAGAGGTGCTAGTAAGAAGCGTGCAAAGTCACGATGAATTCGTAGAGCGCGCAGGTGTGAGCAGCCGTGTGGCGCTTAATCTAACTGGTATTGAGCTTAGCGAGCTAAAAAAGGGGCAACTACTTAGCAAAAAGGGCTTTTTTAGGGGATTTAGAGAGGTTGATGCGGTAGTAACTGCAAAAAATTTGATCCACTCTCAAAGCGTTACCTTTTGCGTGGGCGCTAAAAACGTGCCTGCAAAGGTGCTAATCCTTAGTCAAAAAGATGATAGCTACTTTGTGAGCTTTAAATTTCAAAGCGATATGTTTTTGAAATTTGACGAGGCCTTTGTTCTTATCTCAGACGCGCGTGTGATAGGTGGTGGTAGGGTGCTAAACCCTGTACTTGAGCCACTAAAAAAGGCTGGCAAAATTCTCTTTTTAGCCTCGCTTTTAAAGCATGATTTTGTTGAAGCCTTTTCTATACTTAAAGAAGCCCACAAAAATGGCTTTGGCATCATCTCTTCTTATCAAAGATTTGGTCTAAATCACGAAGAGGCTGTGGCAGTTGCTAAAAAAGTCTCAAACGTCTTTGTCGATGAAAAGGCTTTAAATATCTACGATCTAAGCGCGGTTGAGCGGATAAAATCAGCCATTAAATTTATGATAGAAAAAAATGAATTTGCTGTCTTTTCAGCTCAAAGTATCAGCCTAAAACTTGCTTGGGCTAGCCAAAATTTAGCCCAAAAAGCGCTTGATGAGCTTGAAAGTATAAATTTAATCGCAAAAGATAGTGGCGTCTATACCAAAAAAGGCGTTGATCTTAGCAAGTTAAAAGTAAGGCTTGAAGAGAAAATTTATGAAATTTTAGAAAGTGGTAAGCTTGCTCCAACTGCGCCATATAATATATATGATGATCTTGAGATCGATAGGGTTAGCGGCGATAATGCCCTTAAAAAACTAACCGCAATGGGCAGGGTCATAAGGCTGGAGCATAACCTTTTTATCACTAGAAATTCGCTAAAAATGGCACTTGATAAGCTAAGAGATATCATAAAAAATCAAGGCTTTGTAAATGTCACAAACGCCAAGGATGCGCTAAATTTAAGTAGAAAATATATAATCGCCTACCTTGAGCAGCTCGATCTTGAGAGTGACATAATGAAGCAAGGAAATGATAGGGTTTTTCGCAGTTAGTATTCATTTACAAAAAGCAAATATAATCCGCCAAATTTTTAAAAAGGATAAAAATGAAAAAAGTGATCTTAGCCTCAATCATCGCGGCAACTAGCCTAATGGCAGCAAGCGATAAGCAAATAGAGGACTTCTACTCTCAAATGGTTGATAGTAGCGTAAAAGTAAAGGTAGCTGATCGTCACAAAGTGGCAGGCGATATCGAAGCTGTCGTGGTAAAACTAAGCAAAGATGGCAACTCACAAGATGAGATAGTTTTTACAATAGGTGACTTCATCTTCCCAGACGTGATCGATCTAAAAGAGCAAAAATCATACCTTGCTGAAGTGAAAAAAGAGGTCATCGCAAAGGGAATTTCTAAAATTTATAAAGATGAGGACAAGGCAAACATCATCGTTCTTGGTAGTGACCCTAAAAAGCCAACTATCATAATGTTTTCAGACCCAGAGTGCCCATACTGCAGAGCTGAGCTAGCAAAGATCGAGACAACGCTAAAAGATAGCAACGTTGAGATCGTCCTAACTCCAGTACATGATGTCTCATCACTTCAAAAAAGCTCACTAATCTACAAAGATGCAAAAGCTGCTAAGAGTGACAGTGATAAGGTTAAAATTTTAAGAAAATACTACGCTGAAGACTACAATGTAGATGATAAGAGCGTTAGTAAAGAAGATGTCGCAAAGATCGATAATCTACGCAAAAAATATTTTGCAGCTGGCGTTAGATCAGTGCCATTTATCGTAAATAAAAGCGATCTAAAATAACATTTTCTAGGGAGCTCTCCCTAGAATTTCTACTACAAATAAATTTTATAAATTTAAAGTATATTTAACTATATTTTTAATAAATACTTAACATTCTTAATTAAACTTTTATATTTACTTTGCTTAACTTAGAAATATGCTAAATTTACATAGTTTAACTTTAGGGCGCTAAAATGCCCTAAAATAGGCTATTTGCGATATTTTAGAATTTTAAAATATGCAAATTTTACATATCAATGAACCAAATTTCTCAAAAATTTTTGAGGCATAAGGAGAAAAAATGCAAGGATCAAGAAGAGATTTTCTCAAAAAATCTCTAAAAGTCGGTGCTGCCAGCGGAGTACTCGCAGTCTCAGCCGTAGCAAAAGTGACTAGCGATGACTTGGCTCCTGATGACAATGGCGTTGTCGTAGGCAAGTCTAACAAAAAAGAGGTGCTTTATAAAAAAAGCAAAAACTGGGAAACCTACTATAAAATCGCATACTAAGGGAGAAAACCATGAGTGATGCACGTATAGGAAGACGTTCATTTTTAAAGCTAGCCGCACTAGGTGCTGGCACTACAATGGCTTTTGGACAAAATGATACGATAAGACACGCTAGCGCGGAAGAGATAAAAGATCCTTTCCCTGGCTCAAAAAAGGTTAGAACTATTTGTTCTATATGCTCAGCAGGCTGTGGTATCGAAGCTGAGGTACAAGATGGCGTTTGGGTTCGTCAAGATATGGCGATGTTTCACCCGATATCTCAAGGCTCACACTGCTCAAAAGGTATCGATCAGATCGACCTTACACACAGCAAACAACGCATCAAATATCCTATGAAAAAAGTTGATGGCAAATGGCAGAGAATTTCATGGGATCAAGCTGTAAATGAGATCGGCGATAAGATGCTTCAGATCCGCAAAGAAGATGGTCCTGATAGCGTTATATTCTTAGGATCTGCGAAATTTAACAACGAGCAAGCATATTACTTTAGAAAATTTGCTGCGTTTTGGGGCACAAACAGCAACGACCACGTAGCAAGAATTTGACATAGCGCAACAGTCGCCGGTGTGGCGAATACTTGGGGTTATGGCGCAATGACAAACCACTTTGGAGATATGGCTGCAAATTCAAAATGTATATTTATAATAGGTGCAAACCCAGCTGTGGCAAACCCAGTTGGCGGTATGAAGCACACTTTGCAAGCAAAAGATAGAAACAACGCAAAGGTGATCGTAGCTGATCCAAATTTTACAAAATCAGCCGCACACGCTGATCTATACCTAAGACAAAGATCAGGCACTGATATAGCACTTGTTTATGGCCTTATCCATATCATCTTAAAAAATGGCTGGGAAGATAAAGAATTTATAAAAAATAGAACTTACGGCATCGACGAGATAGCAAAAGAGGCTGAGCACTGGACACCAGAGGTCACATCTGACGTTACAGGCGTGCCAGTTGATAAGCTGATAGAGGCTGCAAATATCCTAGCTCATACAAAACCAGGTACTGTGGTCTGGGCACTTGGCATCACTCAGCACTCAGTTGGTAGCTCAAATACGAGAATTTTACCTATCCTTCAACTAATCCTAGGCAACATGGGCAAACCAGGTGGCGGCTGTAACATCATCCGTGGTCACGACAACGTTCAAGGCTCAACCGACATGTGTAACCTCTCAGATAGCTTGCCGATGTATTACGGACTAACTGACGCGGCTTGGAAGTATTACTGCCAAGGCTGGGGTGTTGATTATGACGAGTTTGTAAAACGCTTTGCAGTCTCAACTAAAGAGCCAAAACAAGGCGGCACACCAGTTAAAAACACTGTTTTTGAAGAGTATTACTACCACGATCCTAAAAATCCAGAGGATAGAAACTGGAGAAATGAAAAAGGCTGGTCGCTTTCAAAATGGTGGCAAGGTGTCTTAAAAGAGGAAAATACCTTTAGCAGCGGCGCATTAAGGGTTCTTTGGGTTCAAGGAACTGGCCTTACATCTATGGCACACCTAGCTAAAATTCAAGAAGCAGCTTCAAAACTAGATATGATCGTAGTTGCTGAGCCATTTGTAAATGAAATTTCTATCCTTTCAGATAGAAAAGATGGCGTTTATATCTTGCCAGTGGCAACTGCCTTTGAAAACGAAGGTCACCTAAACGCTACAAACCGCTCAGGTCAGTGGAGAACAAAAGTCGTTGATCCACTTTATGAGAGCAAGGGCGATCACGAAGTAATGTTTGCATTTGCTAAGAAATTTGGCTTTTACGATGAATATGTAAAAGGCATGAAGATGGCTGTTGTAGATAGAGAGCTAAAACAAGTAAAAGATGACTTTGTATGGCCAGATGATGCGACAAATGAGATAGCAAGGGTTGGAAATTCTATCGGTTATGGCGGCAGAACTGCTGAGATGTTTAGACGTCACCAAGCAAACTGGGATAAATTTGACCCAGATACGTTAATAGGTCTTGGTGGCGAAGTAAAAGGCGAGTACTACGGCAAGCCATGGCCAGCATGGGATGAAAAACACCCTGGCACACCGATACTTTACGATATGAGCAAGTCTTATGCAGAGGGCGGCTCTGGCTTTAGAAACCGCTTTGGCTTAGAGCATAACGGCGTTAGTCAGCTAGCTAGCGAAGAGAGCACACTTGTTGGCTCAGCCATAAAAGGTGGCTACCCACAAATAACTAAAGATAATATAGAAAAAGTCCTAGGCATCACTCTAACAGAAGAAGAAAAAGCTAAGATAGGACCTAGCTGGAGCATGGACTACAGCGGTATCATCTTAGAAAAATGCCGTGAAAAAGGGGTCGTGCCATATGGTAACGCAAGAGCTAGAGCTATCGTTTGGGAGTTTCTTGATCCTATCCCAAAACATAGAGAGCCTATCCACTCACCACGCTGGGATCTTGTCCAAAAGTATCCGACATTTGATGATCAAGCTAGAAATTTCCGTGTTTCTACTAAATTTAAGTCAGAGCAACAAGCAAAAGACTGGTCAAAAGAATTCCCTATCGTATTTAGCACGCAACGCGTCGTAAATTTAAGTGGTGCAGGAATGATCGAAAGAACAAGTAAATATCTCTCAGCCATCACACCTGAGATGTTTGCTAACGTCCATCCTGAGCTTGCTTTAAAATACGGCATAAAAGATCGCGATATGATGTGGATCCACAGCCCACAAGGCACGAAGATCAAAGTAAGATGCTACCACAGCTATATGGTAACTCCAGATAGAATTTGTATGCCTTACAACTTCGCTGGCGTTATGCAAGGTGTCGATCTCTCAGCTCGCTACCCAGAGGGCACTAAGCCTTATGTTATCGGCGAGAGCTTTAACACAGTTACAAACTACGGATTTGACCCTGTTACTCAAATTTCAGAATTTAACGCAGGTCTTTGCCGCATAGAAAAAGCTGAAGAGAACACCTTTAAAACGTCGTTTTATCACGAGTATGGCGAAAGAGACGCCCTAGGTAAAGAGTAAGGAGAGAAAAATGGCAAGAATGAAATTTTTTGTAGATACTAATAGATGTATCAGCTGCTTTGGATGTCAAGTCGCCTGCTCTTCTGCTCATGAGCTTCCAGTAGGAATTTATAGAAGAAAGGTTATCACGCTTCACGATGGTATCGAGGGCAAAGAGGTATCAACTACTATCGCGTGCCAGCACTGCACCGACGCGCCTTGCGAGCAAGTTTGTCCGGTTGATTGCTTCTACATTAGAGCTGATGGCATCGTGCTTCACGATAAACACAAGTGCATAGGCTGTGGATACTGCTTATATGCTTGTCCATTTGGTGCGCCACAGTTCCCTAAAGATGGGGCATTTGGCGTAAAAGGCGTAATGGATAAATGTACTATGTGCGCAGGCGGTCCAGAGCCAACTAACTCACACGAGGAGAGAGAGCTTTACGGTCAAAATAGAATGGCTGAGGGTAAAGTGCCTATGTGTGCGGCTATCTGCTCTACAAACGCGCTTTTAGTTGGCGACGCTGCTGAGGTTTCAAATGTATATCGCAAACGCGTTATGCTAAGAAATACAGGACTAAACGTATAACACTAAGGAGGGCGCTTGCTCTCCTTTTAAATTTATAAAATTTAAATTATTTTTATGATTTTTATAATCTAAAATTTCATCAATAATTTTTCTTATCTATTGAAATTAGCAAAAATATATAACTTTTTTATCTCGATATGAAATTTTACTCTAACCCTCTAAAGCCCTAAATTTACGTAAAGTTGATTATTAGATTGTAAAAAATATTATTTATACTTTCAATTTACATTCTTTTATGATAATCGTTTTTATTTTAATCAAAGTAAAGCATTGGTAATATTTCACTTTAAAATAATCTCACAGGTGGTTTAACTAATGAATAAATTTTTTAAATTTATGCTTATCATGCTACTGCCTATCTGGCTTGTAGCAAAAAATGACGACTACACACAAGTCGCAGCTCAGATAAAAGAGTCATTACAAAAGGTAATAACAGAGTATAGAGCTGGCAACGTCGAGCAAGCAGTTAGCGATACTCAAAATGCTTATTTTGGTCTGTTTGAAGATGTCGAAGCTGGCATCAGAATAAATTTAGGTCAGAAAAAAGCTTACTCTATGGAGAAGCAGTTTGGCGAGATCAGAAAGGCGATAAAAGCTGGCGAAGCACCAGATGATGTGCAAAAAAGAATAGATCAGATAAATAGCGAAATCGCTGAAGTTTTGCCAGTTATTTTAAATGGACATAAGCTTGTTGGTGAGTATTCAGACAGCCCAGCACAAGCTGCTGCAAGTGGCTATGACATTTCTAAATTTATCCCTGAGTGGAAGGTAGCATTTGAAAATTTATCAGCTACTTTGGATAAAGCCATAGCAAGCTACGAGAGCGATAAACAAGATGATGCTAAAAATTCTATCCAAGATGCTAAATTTAATGATTATAGAAACACTCAACTTGAAATCGCCATTCGCCAATATATAGAAAATGGCAAAAGCATAGATGCTGACATCCAAAGAAAGATGGGTGAAGCGATCAGTGGCATCACAAATGGCATAAGCAAAGATGACTTTAAAGTAAAGCTAGAAGAGATCAAAAAGTTAGCTTATGATGCCGTTGCAAAACTTCCAGCTGAAACAGTAAAACTAGCAAAAGTTGATATGAGTAGTGCAGCATCTAGCGATAGCAGCGAAGATAGTGGCACAGACTACACTCAAACTGTTAAAAACATAAATGACAAAATTCAAGCAGCCATCGCGCTTTACAAAGGTGGCAATAGCGCTAAAGCTATGGGCGATATCCAAGACATCTACTTTGATGAGTTTGAAGGTAGCGGTATGGAGAACAAAGTAGGTGCGATAGATGTAAATTTAAAAACAGCTATCGAAGCTACATTTGGTAACCTTGTAGCCCTTATGAAATCAGGTGCAGACGAAAAAACACTTGAAGAGAGTGCAAGCAAGATGTCATCTCAGCTAGCAGCTGCACTTGAGAAAACTAGCGGTTCAAGCTCACCTTGGACGCTATTTATCTGGGCGCTAACTATCATCTTAAGAGAGGGTTTTGAAGCTCTTATTATCGTTGCAGCCGTCGTTGCATATCTTGTAAAAACTGGCAATGCAAAAGCTATGGGCAAGGTTGTATATAGCTCAGTTGGCGTAGCTGTCATCTTAAGCTTTGTCATGGCTTGGATAATGAACGTCATCTTTGGCGAGGCAGCAGGTCAAAAAAGAGAGCTTATGGAAGGCATCACGATGCTTGTTGCTGTGGGACTTCTATTTTATGTTGGCTTCTGGCTTCTTTCAAATGCTGGCGCTAAAAAATGGAACGACTATATCAAATCTCACGTATCTGAGTCTATCTCAAGTGGCTCAAGCACAGCGCTTTGGTGGACTGTATTTTTAGCGGTATTTAGAGAGGGCGCTGAGACAGTGCTATTTTATCAAGCGCTTATCTTTGATGCAAAAGACTCAGCTGGCTACTTAATGATCGCAGCTGGCTTTGTTGTAGGTCTTATCGTTCTTTTGATAGTCTATTTCTTATTTAAAATTTTCGCTATTAAAATTCCTATTAAGCCATTTTTTATATTTACATCAGCTATCATCTTTTACATGTCGATCGTCTTTGTTGGCAAGGGCGTTGGCGAGCTAGTTGAGGGCAAAATTTTCATCCCAACTATCATAAAAGGACTAAATTTTCCTGACTGGATGAGAGACTGGCTAGGACTTATGCCATATTACGAGAGTTTAATACCTCAAATCATTATGGTGCTTGCCCTAATTATAGGTATCGTTATCATGAAATCAAAACAAAATAAAAACTAATCTTATTAAAAGGAGAGGAAATGAATAAAATTCTTAGTTCAGCTCTAGCACTTAGTCTAGCAGCTGGTTTTGCACTTGCTGGAGAGCACCCAATCGGCGAGCCTGTAGAGGCTAATGGTATGGAGATAGCTGCTGTTTATCTTGAGCCAATCGACATGGAGCCAAAAGGCGTTGATCTAGCTCCAAGCTTGGCTGATCTTCACTTAGAAGCTGACATCCACGCTGTAAAAGGCAACAAAAACGGCTTTGGCGAAGGCGAGTGGATCCCATACCTAAAGATCAACTATGAGCTAAAAAACCTTGATAATGGTAAAACTAAAAAAGGTACATTTATGCCAATGGTTGCAAGCGATGGCCCACACTACGGTGCTAACGTAAAAATGGATACAGGCGTTGGTAACTATGAGCTTAAATTCCACATCGACAATCCAGAAAAACAAGGCTTTGGTCGCCACGCTGACAAAGAGACTGGTGTTGGTAAATGGTTTGAGCCTTTCACAACAACTTATAAATTTCAATGGACAGGTGGTCCTGTTAAATAATCACTTTGGGGCGTTCTCGCCCCTTTTTAAAAATTCTCATAGGGTTTAGTTATGTCAATTTACTTCTATCAGGTCTTTTTAGCCCTCCTTGGATTTACGCTTTTTGCTGCCTTAAATAACAATGGCAAAAGTTTAAAAACGATCTTTTTACCGTCATTTCTTGGCGTTGTTGCTGGTGTGCTTATCTTTAAAGCTGCTCGTCATGCGCTTGTTGATGATCAGTTTAAAATTTTCATAGATTCTGTGACACTAGTTTTTTTACTAATTAGCATTTTATGGATATTTTTCGAGCTTAAGATAGCAAAAATCGTAACGTTTTCTATTTTAGGCATCGGCTTTGGCTTTGGCTATAGCTCAAGTAGCGCTTTGTTCCCGTTATTTGGTGGCGAACTGCTTGACACGCTTTCAGTCATAAGCTTCTTTTTGATGATCTTTGCGATGATCTTGATACTATTTTTATTTTTCTTCATTTCAAATTTAAAAGCAAGCATACCATCATCAATAGCTAAAATTTTAGCTCTTATCACATTAGTATTTTTACTAGTTGATAGAAGCTCACAAACTGCACTTGAGCTTTTGCGTGCAGGCGCTTTAAAGATAAGTAGCGAGCTAAATTCTCAAATTTTATCTATCAGCGCAAAAGGCATCTACGTCACAGAATTTAGTGCCTATTTTTACATAGTAGTGATCCTACTTTTATGTATCATCGCGCTTTGCTTTATGCCAAAAAGTATCGATAAGAGCACGTTTGGCTCTATCAAATACCGCTTTACAAAAGCTATTAGGGAAAATGTCTTTGACAATGCAAAATTTGCATTTTGTAGCGTTTTAATAGCGCTTGGATTTTCACTTTATTTTGATCTTTACGCATCTCGCCCACCTCAAATTTCAGAGCCGATCTTGGTTGAGCCAGTGGGAGATAAATTTATATTTGATGTTGATATGTTAAAAGATAATGAACTTCACAGATTTGCCTACATCACAGATGAGGGCAAACAGATAAGATTTTTCTTGCTAAACCGTTTTAGTGACCGCCCATCTCCAGTCATCGTCTTTGACTCGTGCATGATCTGCGGCGACATGGGCTATATCAAGAAAGGAAACGACCTTATCTGCATCTCTTGTAATGTCAGAATTTTCTTGCCGTCAGTTGGTAAAGAGGGCGGTTGTAACCCGATCCCTATGGCATTTACCTTTGATGGTAAAAATATCATAGTTGATTATAAAACGATCGTCGCAGGGGCAAACTACTTTAGCAAGGTCGTCGAAAAGATGGTGCTTGACCCAGTTAGTCGCAAAAAGGTGAGCAATCTTGATTCAAGATCATATTTATACTACGGACGCACATACTTCTTTGAGAGCAACGAAACTCAGGCGAAATTTGAAGCAAATCCAGAAAAATATGTAGAAACAAATGGAACGTTAAAATGAAAAATATGCAACTAAGAATGATAAAAAGCTCGATCACTGGCTCAAAGGTGCAAAAGACGATGGCGTTTATCACCATCTTACTAGCTGCTCTTTTGATAGCTTGCATGCTAAATATCACGCTAAAAATCGGCGATCAAGTGGCAAGCGAGCTTAGAGGATATGGCTCAAATATCGTCGTTTTGCCACGCGGTGAGAGCCTGAGCATCGAGATCGAGGGTAAAAATTTCACCCCACTAAAATCACAAAATTTACTCCCAGAGGCTGATATCTACAAGATAAAAGAGATCTTTTGGCGAAATAACATCGTCGCTTTTGCTCCATTTTTAGAGGCAAAGGTAAAAGACGCTAAGGGCGATGAGTTTAGCTTTGAGGGGACATATTTTGATAAAAATATCGGACTAAAAGACGAGCCAGAATTTAGCACAGGCGTTAAGAGCTTGTATGGATTTTGGGGTGTTGAGGGCGCTTGGCCAAAAGATGAAAGCATGGATGAAATTTTAGTAGGAGATGAGCTTGCTAAGGCTAAAAATTTAAAAGTTGGTGACAAGCTTAGCCTTGTAGGCAAAAATGGCACAAAAGAGGCTAGCGTGGTTGGCATCTTAAAAGGGGCAAGCGATGAGGCACATAAGCTAATAGGCTCGCTCAAACTTGCTGGCGATCTCTCAGGACACGCTGGCTCATACACAAAAGCTGAGGTCTCAGCCATGACGATCCCAGAAAACGACCTATCGCTAAAAGCAAGAAGAAATTTAGACAATCTTGATAGCGCAGAGTACGACAAATGGTACTGCTCAGCCTATGCAGGATCTATCGCATTTCAGATAGAAGAAAATTTACCAAACGTTAGCGCAAAGGCAAGCCTTCAAGTAAGTGATGCTGAGAGTAATATCGTAAAGAAAATTCAAAGCCTAATGGGCATCGTTAGTATCATCGCTCTTGTGGTCTCAGCTATTGGCATAACGTCGCTAATGACAAGTGAAATTTACCGCCGCAAAAAAGAGATCGGCCTTTTAAAAGCCATAGGCGCAAGTAACTTTGAAATTTACGCCCTTTTTGCTAGCGAGAGCCTTGTGGTTGCCTTTTTTGCAGGCATCACGGGAGCATTTTTAGGATACGCGCTAAGCTACGTGATGTCTTACATCATCTTCTCTCACGGCATAGGCATAGCATGGATCGTGCTGCCAATTAGCGTGGCATTTGCCTTGCTCATCTCAGTCGTTGGCTCGCTAATGCCAATGAGAAACGTCATAAATTTACTACCTGCGGAGGTGCTATATGACCGCAAATAGCAAATTCTTTTACAACCTGATCTACAAAAGCCTAAAAAATGGCTCATCAAGGGTTATGGTCATCGTCATCTCGATCTTACTTGGAGCGTGCGTGTGCGCGGCATTTGTCAATGTCTATTTGGACATCGACTCAAAGGTCTCACGCGAGCTAAAAACTTATGGTGCAAATATGATCTTTGCTCCAAAAGATATGGCGACAAGTGATGATATGAGTGAAAAAACTTATAATGAAATGATCGCTAAAGTGCCAAAAGATAAGCTTTTAGGCGAGAGCGGTTATCTCTTTGCTCAGGCAAATATCGGTCCAACAAATGCCATCGTAATGGGGACAAAATTTAGCAATCTAAAAAAGGTTAAGCCGTTTTTAGATGTTAGAGATGGAACTATGATAAATGTCGATTTTGACGATAAAAACGTGCTAATAGGCGTCGATCTTGCTCGTCAAGCTGGCTTTAAAGCAGGCGATGATATAGAAATTCGTGCCATTGGCTCAAATGAGAGCATAAATGTAAAGATAAAAGGCGTAGTGGCAAGTGGCGATAAAGAGGACGCTCTTTTGATCACGTCACTATCTTTGGCTCAGAAAATTTCAAACAAAGTTGGCAAGACAAACTATGCTGAAGCTGTTGTGCTTGGAAATTTTGACGAGATAACATCACTTGCAAAGACTATAAGCAACGATGAAATAGTCGCAAAACCAGTGGCAAAGGTCTCAAAGTCTGAGGGCTATATCTTAGAGAAGATCAAACTTCTAATGGCTCTTGTCAGCCTTGTCATCTTGCTTATCACTTCAATGTGCGTAAATACAACGCTTAGTGCTATCTTGCTCTCTCGATCACGTGAGATCGCACTTCTTAGAGCCATAGGCGCAAGCAAAAAAGACGTGCTAAGGCTGTTTGGCTTTGAAACATTTGTGACAGCGCTCATCTCAGCGTTAGTCGGAGCGTTTTTAGGTTATCTACTAGCTCAAATTTTAGGTTATGCGATATTTGATTCTAGTATTGATTTTAGAATTCTAAGCATCCCAGTAGCTGTGGTCATATCACTTCTTTTTGCAGCGATCGCAGCGTTTTACCCGATTAAGCGGGCACTTAATAACAAAATGGCAGATACACTAAGAGGAGAATGATATGCAAAATGCACTAGAACTTAAAAATATTTGTAAAATTTTTGGCGATGTAAAAGCACTTGATGATATAAGTTTTGAGGTTAAAAAAGGCGAGTGGGTCAGCGTCATGGGGCCAAGTGGTAGTGGTAAGAGTACGCTTGTAAATATCCTTTCTCTAATGGATACTCCAAGTAGTGGCGTTTATATGCTTGGCGGCGATGATGCGAGCAACCTAAATGCCGATGATACGCTTAAATTTAGACGTGAAAAGATCGGACTTGTCTTTCAGCAGTTTCACCTAGTGCCGTATCTTAGCGCGCTTGAAAACGTGATGATAGCGCAGTATTATCACAGCTCAGTCGATGAAGAGGATGCTAAAAAGGCGCTTGAGGCAGTTGGCCTCTCTCACAGGCTAACGCACAGACCAAGTCAGCTAAGTGGTGGCGAGCAGCAACGCCTTTGTATCGCGCGCTCGCTCATAAACGACCCTGAAATTTTAATAGCAGATGAGCCAACTGGTAACCTTGACGAGGCAAATGAGAGGATCATACTTGATCTATTTTGTAAGCTAAGAAAAGAGGGCAAAACGATACTTCTAGTCACGCACAACCCAGATCTTGGTGAGTATGGCGATAAGATCGTCTATCTAAGACACGGCAAACTAGAGAAGATCCGCACTATCGAAAATCCAAAGGTGCCAAATGCGATATAAAATTTTACTTTTATGCCTAGTCTCAGCCCTAGTTTTGGGCTGCGTCAAGCAGTATGAGAAGCACCACATCACTCTAAATGACTCAAGTGGCATCGATACGCAGTTTTTCCCTACCGAAAAGCGCCTAAAGATAGGCGATAAGCCATATATGCTCTTTTTCTTTGGCACGGACTGCGGAGTGTGCAAGGCTGCGATCCCTGATCTAAACGCACTTGAAAAAGAGTATGGCAAAGAGGTTCAGTTCATTGGCATTTTAGGGCCTAGTAAGGGCTTTGATAAGGATATCGAAATCTTAAAAGAGCACAACATCACCTTTAAAACTACAAGCGACAAGGTCTCAGTGGATTACTTCAGCAAGGCAGTTGGTGGCGTTATGGGCGTGCCAGTTATCTATTTTTTTGATAAAGATGGTAAGATGCGATCAAAATTTATCGGTCTTACACCAAAAAGTGTGCTTGAAGGTGCTATAAGATCGCTCTTATAGGAGTGAAGATGAGAAATTTCTTTTTATTTGTTCTGGCGGTGTTTTTTGTCGGATGTGCTAGCAGCACGCCAAATATCTCAGTAAAAACGAGTGATCCGATCTTTTTTACGCTTGGAGAAGCAAACAAAAGCGTATATGTAAATTTTAAAAATAGTGCGACTGGACAAGATGTAAATGCTGAAATTTTAAGCGAATTTGCAAAGGCTGGCTTTAGAAATGAGCCAAATATCAAAAATGCCGACTTCATCATCCTTGGCGATGTGCAAAGCTTTTCTAGGACAACCAAAAGAGATCCTAGATTTTCAATGGGCATGGGATATGGATTCGGCAGACCAAGTTTTGGCTTTGGCTACTCGATGTTTTTCCCGTTTGATTATGATGATTATGATGACGACTTTAGCACAAACAGCTATGCTTACTACATGCAAGTAAGCGTGCTAGTGCGCCCAAAAGATGGCGGTGAGAAAGCGACAAATATCTCGCTCATGCAAGCTGGCAATGTCTATTCGCCAAGCTACATCTGGCCATTTTTCAAAGAGCGCCTAGCAAAACAGATCGTTAGCTTTTTTTATAACGTCTCACAAAGGTAGAGAAATTTATCTAAAGCTAGGCTTTTAAAGACCTAGCTTTAAATTTTTTTAATTGTCTATCATAAAATCATAAAATTCGTTGTTATATTCTACGTTTCCTACTTTGCTGTATTGTATAAGTGCGGCTTTGATGTTATCGATTTGCTGATACATAAAGCCAAGGGCGGCTCTGTTTTCAACAGCGCTTGGATCATTTAGCTTTGTAAGCTCCAAAAGTGCGATCGCGTTTGTTATTTTGTTCGCTCCAGTGGCGGCCACAGAGGCCAAAAAGAGCGTGCCAGCATCATTTATCTTAAACTCGTCTATGACCTCATTATAAAGCTTATAACTCTCATCAAAGTCATTTGTAAAGATATCCACGTAGGCTAGAGTTTGGATCAAATTTATATTTTTTGGAGCCTCTTTTAGCTCGGCTCTTAGCTTATCGCGCTCCCTTGTTAGCAGGCCTGAGATCTGAAGTAGCTTGATGTATTGCTTTTTGATGATGTCAGCGCCGTGATAAAAGGCATTTGAGTCGAGATTTTTATCGTTAAAGTAAATTTGTATTGCTTTTGCGTACTCTTTGATGTTTTGATCTTTGTTTTTAGAGATGAAATTTAAGATATTTGCGATGATGTCGTTTGGCAAAATTTTCATGAGCTCATCAGCTTTTTTTGACATTAGCTCATCGTTGTTTGAAATTTTAGCGGTGATGATATCAAAGGCTAAATTTAGCGTCGTAGGCTCTTTTGGCTCTTCAAGCCACCTTATCATCGCACTTTGGTTGCCACTAACTAGGCTTAAAAGCGAGGCATATAAATTTACAGGCTTTAGGCTCTTGTCGTTTTCTAAATTTTCGCCGATCTCTTCAACTAGTTTTGGATTTAAATTTCTATTTATATCCATGCAGATCGCGCCAAAGATACCTGAAAGATGGTTATTTACATCTTGATGATAGCTTGCTATAAAGTGCTTTGCTGCAAGGCTAAAATTTCCAAGCTGAGCGTAGCTAAGAGCTAGGTTGTACTGCAAGATAGAGTGGTTTGGATAGGCCTTAGCAAGCTCTTCAAAGTCCTTGTTTGCCTCTTTTAAGCGGTAGTTAAGTGCCTTTGCGATGGCTTCGCTAAGTTTGGCATTGACCTTTGAGGCGGCGGCACTTTGGCTAAGGTAGTCATTTGCCGCTGAGGTATCGTCTAAAAAGACGCTAACTCCGCCTTTTCTTATCTGCTCGATGCTCTGTTTTGCATCAAAAACCTTGTAAGGTGCGAAGTAAAATAGTGTCTCGTAGCGTCTTGTTCTATCAAAAAACATATCGTCGCTAAAGTGCGCCTGAGCTAGGCTGACGTCAAAAAGATCTGGCTTTAGTATGGTCTTTATCTTGTAAATTTTACTTGGCATCGAGGCATTGTAGTCATAAACGTCTTTGATAAATGCTGCCGCGTCACCATAATCAGCCGTTTTTAGATCTATTAACGCCTCAGTCATCTTGATAAGATCGATATTTGGCGTGTTTTTAGAAGCCTTTGTTAGATAGTCCCTTGCCTTGTCGTATTTGCCAAGCCTTGCGTAGAGCTGCGCTAGCGTAAAGTCAGCCTTAAACGCCTTTTGCCCCTCAAGCTTAGCTATGGCTCTCTCATCATCGCCAAGAAGCGATAAAATTTTAGCGCTTAGGTAGGCATACTCGCCCTTATAGTCCTCTGTGCTAGGGTGAGAGAGAGCTTGCAGCGCCTCGTAGTAATTACCCTTGTAATAATTAACTAGCGCATAGTAGTAGCTGTAAAGTGGCGAGCTGTTTTCATACTGCAAAAAGGAGTCCGCAAGCCCTATGTAGTAGTTGAAATTTTTGGTGTTATTTAGCTCAAGCGAGCAAACAGCGGCGTTTATGGCGCTAACTGCGGTATTTTCGCGGTCGGTTATCGCTTTGTTAAACGAGATGATAGCCTCGTCGCATTTTTCTTGTTTCATCTGCGAAACGCCGAGGTTGTAGTTTGAAAGTGACTGGTTATAGACAGCTATGTTTTCATAAATTTTTAACGCTTCAAATTTATTGCCACGCTCGTAGAGCTGGTTGGCCTTGTTTATCATCTCATCGATCTTTGAAGCGCCAAAATTTTGCGTTTGGTAGTTGTTTTCTATATTTTTTACGATAGCTGTAGTGTCTATCTCCTCTTTTTTATCTTTTTTTAGCAAAACAACTAACAAAACAACTATCAAGATGACAAGCACCAAAGCAGCTGCGCCGATGATGATAAAGAGCTTTTTCTTGCTCTTTTTTACCGGTATTGGCTCTGGGATGCTCTCATCTTGCAACACGCCATCACTTGCGATGCTCTCAAGCGAGACGATCTCTTCAGGCGCCTCGGCTTTTGCCTCCTCAGGCGCTTGCTCTGCTTGCTCGCCAGGTGGTTTTAGAACTACAACCTCGTCATCAGCCACTACATATACCTTTTAAGAACTTCTGGAATTTCGATAGTGCCATCAGCCTTTTGGTAGTTCTCCATTATCGCTATTAGCGTCCTGCCAACTGCCAGACTTGAGCCATTTAGGGTATTTACAAGCATATTTTTCTTGCCATCTTTAAAGCGAATTTTTGCTCTTCTTGCTTGAAAATCACGAGTATTAGAGATAGAGCTTATCTCGCGGTATTTGCCCTGACCTGGTAGCCAAACCTCAAGATCTACCGTCTTTGCTGCGCTAAATCCTAGATCGCCGCTGCAAAGAAGCATGTGGCGGTGAGGCAAACCAAGGCTAGTTAGCAAGTCGCTCGCGCAAGATATCATCTCAGCAAGCACGCCCTCGCTTTGATCAGGCTTTGTGATGCTTACAAGCTCGACCTTTTCAAACTGGTGCTGGCGGATCATGCCCCTTGTGTCACGTCCTGCTGAGCCTGCCTCTTGGCGGAAGCATGCTGAGTAGCAAGTCATCTTTATAGGCAGCTCGCTAGCTTCTATGATCGTGTCATTGTATAAATTTGTTACAGGCACTTCGCTAGTTGGGATGAGGTAGAGATCCTCGTCGCGCACTTTGTAAAGATCCTCTTCAAATTTAGGCAGCTGACCAGTGCCAAAAAGTGTGTTTGAGCTTACTAGATAAGGGACATTTACAAGCTCAAAGCCGCGCGCGCTGTTAAAGTCGATCATGTAATTAACAAGCGCTCTACTAAGCCTTGCTCCCATGCCGCGAAGCACGGTAAAGCGAGATCCTGAGAGCTTTGCACCTCTTTCAAAGTCAAGCCAGCCAAGGCTCTCGCCTAGCTCCCAGTGCTCCTTTGGCTGAAAGTCAAATTTAGTTGGCTCTAGCACCGTTTTTATGCAGACGTTATCGTCCTCGTCCTTGCCAAATGGCACGTCATCGTCGGTGATATTTGGCACGCTAAATGAAATTTGCTCAAGTTTTTCTTCGTATTGTTTAACGATCTCATCAGCGTCAGCAAGGGCAGCTTTGTTTAAATTTAGCTCGCTCTTAAGCTCGCTCACGTCCTCACCAGCTCTTGCTTTTACGCCAAGCTCCTTGCTCTTTGCGTTTTGGATCGCTTGGAAATTTTCAAGCGCTTTGCGCTTTTGCTTTAGCTCGTTAAAAGTGTGCAAAAGCTCGTCTAGCAAGCTAGCTTTAACGTTTTTGCCCTCTAGTTTTTTTACGAATTCATCGTAGTTTGTCTCAAGTAGTTTTAAATTTATCATTATCCTCTCCTTAAACCATAAACATAACTTTTGCAAGCAAGACGATCGCCACCGCAAGCGTAAGTGCGATAGGGTGGATGTTGCCAAGTGGGCTAGGGCGCTTAAATATAAATTTGCAGCTTAAATTTGTTATAACCGCAGCCACGATCACCATCGCTAAGAAAAATTTGATCATAAAAGCGATCTGTAAATTTGTCTCAAAGTAGCCTCCAGCCTTGCTGCCGACCCAGTTACTCATCATCATGCCACCAGTTAAAACTAAAAGTAGCACGCAAATAGGCATGATTTTAACAGCTACTGAGCCGATGGCTTGCTTTGCCTTTTGAGCAAGCTCTGGCGGCATCTTTTTGCTCGCCGCTCTTAATATGATCACATCAAAAAATAGATAACCAACAAAAATGATCGCACAAAAAAGGTGAATTATCTGCGCGTAGGGATATAAATTTTGCATATTTTTCCTTATCTGTAAATTCCAACTGCTTCACGCACTTTTTTTATCGTTTCGTGAGCTACATTTTGAGCTTTTTTAGCGCCTAGATCTAAAATTTTAGCCACCTCGTCAGGGTTGTTTTGATAGTATTCAAATTTCTCTCTTGCATCTTTAAAATAGTCCCAAACAAGCTCGTTTAGATAGGCTTTAAAGTGTCCGTGACCTTCTCCTCCACGCTCATATCTAGCCTGCAAGTCGCGCTGTCCGCTCTCATCTAAGAAAAGTTTTGCGATGTTATAGACGTTGCAGTTTTGCCACTGCTTTGGCTCTTCAAGCGGCGTGCCATCAGTCACGATGCTTGAAATTTGCTTTTTAAGCGTCTTGGCGTCTGCGAAGATATCGATAGTGTTGCCGTAGCTTTTGCTCATCTTTTCGCCGTTTGTGCCAGGCACGGTAGCGACATTTTCATCGATCTTTGCCTCAGGCAATGTAAAAATCTCGCCATGTTCGTTGTTAAATTTGATAGCGATATCACGTGCGATCTCTACGTGCTGGATCTGGTCCTTGCCCACAGGCACGACCTGCGCGTTATAAAGCAAGATATCAGCCGCCATCAAAACCGGATAGCTAAAGAGCCCGTGGTGCGAGCTAAGGCCCTTTGCGACCTTGTCTTTGTAGCTGTGCGCGCGCTCAAGTAGCCCCATAGGCGTATGCTGGCTTAGCACCCAGTAAAGCTCAAGCACGTCTTTGACGTCGCTTTGCACCCAGAAAATGCTCTTGTTTGGGTCGATCCCAAGCGCCAAAAAGGCACACGCAGCGTCAAAAGTGTTTTGCCTTAGCGCTTTGCCGTCGCTAAGGCTGGTCATCGCGTGGTAGTTTGCTATAAACATAAACATCTCGTTTTTTTCTTGCATATCAACCATCTGTTTTATCGAGGCAAAATAGTTGCCAAGGTGTAGTTTGCCGGAGGGTTGGAGGCCGGTTAATACTCTCATCTTATCCTTTCAAATTTTGGCTTCGTTTTTTTGAGCGCCTTTAAATGAGTTTGTAAATTTTAATCATCGACAGGCTAAATGCCTAGTCTTGATTAAAATTTAACTGCACAACATTTGTCGCTTTAGCGTTGCGAACAAAGTGAAGCAAAAACCATCTCAAAACACTTCGCCAAAATGCTTTTTTAAATTTTAACGTTACATTAGACTTTTGTATCTAATCTAATCTTAAAATTTAGCTTGCTAGCCCTCACTTAAAAACAAAATTTCGCCTCGCCTAAACAAAAAATTCTTCGCCAAAATGCTTTTTAAATTTTAACATCACGTTAGACTTTATGTGTCTAGCTTGATCTTAAAATTTGACTACACAACATTTGCTGCTTTAACGCTCTATCAAAGTAAAGCAAATTTATCTCAAAATTTCGCCAAAATTTCTAACTACAAAACGTTAAATTTAGCTCAAACATCACAAATTCCAACACCACACTAGACAGCTATCCAGCCTGATCTTGAAATTTATCGTTGCAAGCAGCTCTCGCCACTTTGCAACTAAACTTTTAAAAGTATCCTTATCTCTTTTACGATCTGCTTTGGAGTTTTGCCCTCTACTTCAACGATATAATCAGCCTTTTTCTCATAGAGTTTCTCTCGCTCCAGATGCAGCGCTTCAGCCTTTTTTAGGTCGCTTAAAAGTGGGCGTTTGGCGAGCTTTTTCTCGCTATTTTTGCTATTTTTTAGCCTTTGCATGATCGCATCAAAGCTTGCTTTTAGATAGATCACAGTGCCTATTTTGTTTAAATTTTTAACCTTTGCAAATCCCCCACCTGTCGAGATGATCGCATTTTTGACATTTGTAGCTAGAAATTTAGCTAGATCCTTTTCAAGCTGCCTAAAATGCTCTTCGCCAAATTCATCAAAGATAGCCTTTATCTTCATGTTTTGCGAGCTCTCTAGCAAGTCGTCGCAGTCAAGGTTCATCGTCTTTAGCGCCTTGCCTAAAGCCCTTGCGGTTGTGCCCTTGCCAACGCCCATAAACCCTATCAAAACGATATTATTGTTCTTTGTTTTCATCGCTCTCTCCACGTTTTTTAGGGATTAGCACGATAGGCACGCCAGTTAGGTTAAAGCTCTCTCTAAGCTTGTTCGTTAGGTAGCGTTTGTAGCTAAAGTGCAGGCATTTTGGGCGGTTCATTATGAGCGCTATCATGATAGGTGCTGTCTTAAACTGCACTGCGTAGTAAATTTTCACGACCCTACCTTTGTCGCGTGGCAGTGGGTGCGTTTTGGTCGCTTCACCGATCACTTCATTTAGCTTTGATGTTTGAATTTTTTGGGTGTAGTTTTTGTAAATTTCAACTATGAGTGGGTAAATTTTATGCACTCTTTTGCCACCAAGTGCTGAGACGCTGATGATCGGCGCGTAAGAGAGAAATTTAAACCTATCTTTTATCTCTTTGCAAAGCTCGTCAAATTCTTCGCTGCTTTTGTCCCATTTGTTTAGCACGATGATGACGCCAAGCTCAAATTTCGAGGCGATACCAGCGATACGCTCGTCAAGCTCAGTTAGCGGCTCAGAGCTATCAAGCACTAGTAGCGCCACGTCTGTCTCTTCTAGAATTTTCTCAGTTCTATTTAGTGCGTATCTCTCGATACCCTCGATCTTGCCGCGCTTTCTGATACCAGCAGTATCGACAAACTCAAAAACCCTGCCATCATGCTCGTAAATTTCATTGACTGGGTCGATCGTAGTGCCTGCGACGTCGCTAACAACGGCGCGGCTCTCTTTTACAAGGGCGTTTAGAAGTGAGCTTTTGCCGACATTGACGCGACCTATGATGCCAACTCTTATGTTTTTACTCTCATAGTCTATCTCGTCGCTTAGTTCGCCCTCGTCGTTATAGTTTTCTAAAAAATCATCAAAATCATCGCTTGTATCGGCCTTTATCTGCACTTTCTCTTCTAGGTGCTTTGCCAGCCAGATGCTAAGCTCATCGACGCCAGTGTTGTGGCTTACTGAAATTCCAAATGAGTTTTTCGAGCCAAAATTTACAAATTCCCACTCTCTTTGCTCATCTTTTTTGCTGTCGATTTTATTTATGACTAGAGCGATTGGTAAATTTAGCTTGCTAAGCTCGTAAAAAATGGCTCTATCCTCGTCATCTGGCATCATTTTGCCATCGACCATGTAGAGGATAACGTCTGAGTTTTTAGCCTCTGCCAAGGTCTTTGCTTTTACGTTTTTAAAAAGCTCGCTGCTATCATCAAGCCCGCCGCTGTCGATTAATATACACTCTTTGCCCTCAACTTCGATCTTAGCTTTGTTTGTATCTCTTGTAGTGCCGCTAACGTCGCTTGTTATGGCGATGCGTCTTCTTGCTAAGCGGTTAAAAAGTGAGCTTTTGCCGACATTTGGCTTGCCTACTAATATTACTTTTTGCAAATTTTGTCCTTTTTATGATGGCTGATTATACAAATTTTTCTCTTATATAAAGTATAAAATTACGCTTAAAAGCGCCGAAATAAAAGAAAAAATCAACCAAAATTTAAGCCATTTTTTATTAAAATGAGTGCTTCAAATTTAGAGGTTTTGCGATGTTAAAAAGGTTTTATATTTCACATCTTGGCATTTTTTATATGCTCTTTGCTTGCTTTATGTTTGCCGTGACTGGCGCATTTGCAAAGTATCTGAGCAAAGATATGCCTTCTATTGAAGTTGTTTTTTTTAGAAATTTGATCGGACTTTTCATCGTCATCTACGCCATCTATAAATTTCCATTTAAACAAACTGGCGGGCACTTTTTCTTGCTGATGTTTCGCGGTTTTGTGGGCACGGTGGCGCTTTTTGCCTTTTTTTACAACGTCGCACACGTAAATTTAGCCACAGCCTTTACATTTCAAAAGACAAACCCGATATTTACAGCCATTCTTGCAGCTATCGTGTTTAAGGAGCGGCTAAGCTCGCTTGGCTGGTTTGCTGTATTTTTGGGATTTGGCGGGATTTTGCTTGTTATCCAGCCAAATTTAGGTATAAATAAAACCGATATCATCGGCATTTGGAGCGGTCTTGGAGCGGCTATTGCCTACACAAGTGTCAAGGAGCTAAACAAGAGCTACGGCACAAATATCATCGTGTTAAGCTTCATGCTTTGGGGCTCGTTTTTGCCGCTTATTTGCATGGGGATGGCGGAGTTTTTCACCTATGAGCCTCTGGATTTTTTATTTTCTAAATTTACTATGCCAAGCTGGCACAACGTCGTTTTTATCTTGCTAATGGGGCTTAGTGGCTACTATTTTCAGGCGTTTATGACAAAGGCCTTTGCGGTTGGTAAAAAAGCTGGCGTGATCGCTGCGGTTAGCTACGCTGACGTCATTTTTACGCTTATTATTGGCTATTTTATGGGCGATGCGTTGCCAAATCACCTAGCGCTCGCAGGTATCGTGCTTGTTGTGGTGAGTGGAATTTTAGTTGTTAAAGAAAAATAAGAAATAGGGTAATGCTATGAAAATAGAAATTGGAGAGTCTTTATTTTATTCTTGGCTTCGCCACGTAAAAGAGTGCCAAATAGTGCAAACTAACTGGAAAATTTCTCCAAAATGGGAGATAAAATTTTCAGACGAGTTAGAAAATATAATGTTAAAAACTGATGAGTTTTTTTCTAACAAATACGGATATAAAATTTATAAACAAAATACCTCATTAAATCAACTTTTGCAACAAGCAGAGTGTGATGCACTTGGCGTTTGTATGAGTGATGGAGTTAGTGAAATTTATGCAGTTGATGTTGCTTTTCATGAGTCTGGACTAAATTATGGTGGACTTGATGAAACGGTGGCGAGAGTTGTAAAAAAATGTGTAAGAACAGCTATGTGTATTTATGGATATTTTGGTGTTAAAAAAGCCAATATTATTTTTGCATCTCCAAAAATAAATAAACAAATTTTATATGCCCTACAACCTTGCTTTATTGATCTAAATGAGATGATGCTTGAAATGGGATTGGAATTTGATTTTAGAATAATTGCTAATGATGACTTTTTAAATTCTGTCTTAAAACCTATTTTGGAAGTAGGTGGCAACATAGCCGACACAGCAGAGCTTTTTATGCGCTCTTATCAGATGCTAACTTTATTTGATAAAAAAGAGCCAAAAAGTATTGAAAAAATCGAAAAAGAGAAGCGAAAAATAGTCTCAAATGCTTATCAATTTTCTAAAGAATATATTGACAACAAAAACAATCAAGATGAATACGCAGAGCTAAAAGTCGGACAAATAGCGCGTATCATAATGAGAGAAATTTTAGAAAGTGGTAGAGTGGGTGCAGATGAGATAAGCAGGCTACAAAGTGAAAAATATAGCAAAGATTATCTCGGGCTAAACTATGCTGCATTAGTTAAGGCAGATAGTGAATATGAAAAAGTTCGCTACTATGCGGTCCCAATACTAATAAATGGCATATACTATAAACTTTGTTCTCAATGGTTTGAAGTGCCTGCAAACGACGATAGACAGTTTTTGATAGATTGGATTAGAAAATTTAGAGAAAAATAAAGGAGAAAAGATGATCTTAATCGCTGGACCTTGCGTGATAGAGAGCAAGGAGCTTGTTTTTGAAGTGGCAAAAAGGCTAGTTAAATTTAATGAAAATCCAAAGCTTGATTTTTACTTCAAATCGAGCTTTGACAAGGCAAATCGCACGAGTATTAGCTCATTTCGCGGCCCTGGGCTAGAGAAGGGTTGTGAAATTTTAGCTGAGGTGAAAAAAGAATTTGGCTTTAAAATTTTAACCGATATCCACGAGAGCTATCAAGCTCAGCCTGTTGGCGAAGTGGCTGATGTGCTGCAAATTCCTGCATTTTTGTGCCGCCAAACTGACCTGCTCGTGGCAGCTGCAAAGACAAAAGCGGTCGTAAATATCAAAAAAGGGCAGTTTTTAGCGGCATCTGCTATGAAGCACTCTGTTAAAAAGGTGCTTGAGACAAGAGGTGTGAGCGGCGATGGATACGAGGTCGCAAAGGCAAATGGCGTCTGGCTAACGGAGCGTGGAAGCACCTTTGGATATGGAAATTTAGTCGTTGATATGAGAAATTTGGTTATGATGAGAGAATTTGCGCCAGTCATTTTTGACGCGACCCACAGCGTGCAGATGCCAAGCGCACTTGGCGAAAAAAGTGGCGGAGATGCTAGGTTTGTGCCGTATCTTGCAAGAGCAGCAGCTAGCGTTGGGGTGGATGGATTTTTCTATGAGACGCACATAAACCCTTGCGAAGCGCTTTGCGACGGACCAAATATGCTAAATTTAGACGAGCTTGAAAAGGTCGTAAATGACACGCTAAAGATAGAGGAAATTTTAAATTTTTAAACTAAGGAGAGAGATGAAAAGGATTTTAACGTTACTTTTTGGAGTGTTGTTTTTAGTAGGTTGTGGCTCATCTCAGCCAAAGGTGCCACTTGCTGGCAAGTATAAATTTGAGGGCATTAGCTACACTCATGTGCAGCGCCACGAGCCGACAAAATTTTTCTATCAAAGCCCAAAGATGATCGAGAAAAAGTATAACAAGCAAATCACTGAGGCGCTTACAAAAGAAAATTTGCTCGATCCTAACTCAAGCGACGAGCTAAAGATAAAGGTAACTCACCGCAGGGAATTTATGGGCGAAGCGACCTTTGCTAAAAGCGACAGGATGGGCAATATCTACCTTACTTACGAGGTAGAAGTCGTTAGAAATGGCGAAGTTTTGAGGCATTATGGCTCTAGCGAGCTAAGGTTTAACCCTGGAGTCTTTGGAAATTTAAAGGGGTTAGTTGGACAAAATAACGATGATAGCCTTGAAAATAAGGCGATTAGCGCAAATGTAAAAGAGATCGTTGATACCATAAAAGGTTTGAAGTAAATTTATGTCAAATAGAGGCTTTTTATGGATATTTCTAGGTGCGGTGTCCGAGTGTGGCTGGGCGTATGGGCTAAAGCACGCGTCAAATTTAAGTGAATTTTTGCTTACGACGCTGCTTGTAAGCATAAGTTTTGTCTCGTTTATGAAGGCTTTAAAATATCTGCCTGTAAGCATCTCTTATACTGTATTTGTGGGCTTTGGGACGGTTTTTATCGTCATAGCTGAGATCGTTAGCGACTACGCAGCAAGCGGGATCATGCCAAATTTCATTAGGCTATTTTTCATAGCGACGCTAATTTTAGGCGTGCTTGGACTAAAAGGCATAAAAGAATGATCCATTTTTTAGCGCTTGTACTAGCTGGATGTTGTGAGGTCTCTGGCGTCTTTTTTATCACGAAATTTTCAAAAAGCGCAGGCGTAAAAAAGTGGGCAAATTTCATCCTTTTGCTTGGAAATTTCGCCCTTTCTTTAACGCTACTTAGCTACGCCATGCAGACTATCGCTATGTCGGTGGCGTATGCGATCTGGACAGGCATCGGAGCGATCGGAGCAGTCGTGGTGGGCGTAGTTTTTGAAGGTGAGAAGATAAATTTTAAAAAAGCCTTGTTTTTAGCGCTCATCATCTTTAGCGTCATCATGCTAAAGATAGTTTGATGATTAAACAAGCTTTTGCTAAACTTGCATAAAAAAAGGAGAAAAGATGAAAATAATCGAAGGAAATTTAGCCCTAAAAGGCAACGAAAAGATAGCGATCATAAACGCAAGGTTTAACCACATCATCACAGACCGCTTGGTAGAGGGCGCAAAAGATGCATTTTTACGCCACGGCGGCGACGAGAAAAATTTAACTTTAGTGCTAGTCCCTGGCGCATTTGAGATACCTATGGCGCTTGAAAAGGTGCTTGCAAGCGGTAAATTTGACGCAGTTTGCTGCGTGGGAGCGGTGATAAGAGGCGCAACTCCGCACTTTGACTACGTAAGCGCAGAGACCACCAAAGGCATCGCAAACGTGACGCTAAAATACGCAAAACCAGTCACATTTGGCGTGCTAACGGTAGATAACATCGAGCAAGCGATAGAGCGAGCTGGCAGCAAGGCTGGAAACAAGGGCTTTGAAGCAATGACTGGCGTTATAGAGATGCTAAATTTATACAAAAAGCTAGGAGAGTAAAATGGCCACACGTCATCAAGTGAGACAAGCCATAGTTTCGCTACTTTACTCAAACGAGATAAACCCCGTAACTGCGGAGTTTGAAGAGGAATTTTTAGAAGAGAAAAAGATAAGAAATGAGCGCAAAAATGAGGCGCAGCAGACCTTTAAAGAGGTGCTTGCAAATAAAGAAAAACTAGATGAAATTTTAAAACCACACCTAAAAGATGGCGACTTTAGCAAGGTTGGCGCAACAGAGCTAGCCATCCTTAGACTTGGGCTTTATGAGATGAAATTTAGCCAGACTGATAAAGCTGTCATAATAAACGAGGCGATCGAGCTTGCAAAAGAGCTTGGAAGCGACCAGGCGCCAAAATTTATAAACGGCGTGCTAGATAAGATAAAGGCCGCTCTATGAAGCTCTGCGTCGCTCTTGATATGGCGAGCAAGGATGAAAATTTAGCCCTTGTAAGAGAGCTAAAAGGGCTTGATCTTTGGCTAAAAGTGGGGCTTAGAAGCTACCTTAGAGACGGAGCTAAATTTATAGAGGAGCTAAAAGAGGCAGGGGAGTTTAAAATCTTTCTTGATCTAAAGCTCTATGACATCCCAAACACGATGGCAGGTGCTGCTGAGGTCGTCTCAAAGATAGGCGTGGATATGATAAATTTGCATGCAAGTGCTGGCGAGAGAGCGATGAAAACTGTGATGGAGCGTCTTAATGCGCTGCAAAATCGCCCTTTGGTGCTTGCCGTATCGGCACTTACTAGCTTTAATGAGAGCGAATTTGAAGCGGTTTATAACGATACGCTATCTCACTCGGTTAGGAAATTTAGCCAGATGAGCTTTGAAGCGGGGCTTGACGGCATGGTCTGCTCGGTCTTTGAAAGCAAGCTCATAAAAGACGTGACAAATCAAAATTTCATCACGCTTTGCCCTGGAGTTAGGCCTTTTGGCGAGAGTGCTGGCGATCAAAAGAGGGTTGCAAATTTAGTTAGCGCAAAGCAAGAGGGCAGTGACTTTATCGTCGTTGGCAGACCGATTTATGAAAACGCAAATCCAAGAGAAATTTGCGAACGCATTTTGGAGCAAATTTAACGTCTGCATTTGCGTGAAATTTGACGGGTAATCATTTTAAACATGGTTTTTCGCGTAAGAAATTTTAAATTAGACCACCTCGCCAGAAGCTTGGATAACGACTTAGAGTAGTGTCTAGATAAAATTTAGCAAGCTTTGTAGCGCACGAATAAAATTTAAAATTTAATTACGGCGAGCTTAAAAGAAAATTGAGGTAAATTTTGAGCGATTTTAAGAAAATCCCCTATGTGGGCGAGGCGACCGAAGCTGATCTGCTGGCACTTGGCTACGAGGATATCGCTTCTTTAAAGGGCGCGGATCCTGAGGAGATGTTTGAACGCACAAAGGCGCTTGGGCGAGGCAACGATAGGTGCATCCTCTATATTTACCGCATGGTCTGCTACTACGCAAACACTCCGCACCCAGACAAGGCCAAGCTAAAATGGTGGCTTTGGAAGGATTAAATTTTTTAAATTTGACCACTATTTATAAACAGCATAAACTTTTATCAACTTTTACAAGCATTGAGCCACGGTTTTAACGTTATTTTAAAGCCTTTATGCATAAAATCACAAACTATTATTATCAGAACTTTTTAGTTGACTTTTTGACTTAGTAAAACAAAAACCATAGATAGCAAAGGGTCACTAATATTTTTAATTATATAAATAAGGTAAAAATGAGACTCTGGACGATAAATTTTAAATATCTTGATGCAAAGGGTCTTGTGGCTCTGTGGAGAGAGGCTTTGCTAGCTAAAAATGTTTTAGAAGGGCTGACAAAAGGCTATAAAAACCACCCACAATTAATTAGATTTTACACTCATGAAAACTCTATAGATGTTATAAACGCCTATCTTTTTGAAGTTTATAAAGAGGCTTGCGCTCGTGGATATAAATTTGATGTTGCAAAAGTTGGCAAATTTGACGCAGAAAATTTATCCAAGATCGCCGTTACTAGAGGTCAAATCGAGTATGAATTTAGCTTCTTGCAAGAAAAACTAAAACTAAGAGATTTAAAAAAATACAAAGAAAATTTAAATGTAAAAAATATAGAAATTTCTACCATTTTTACGAAGATAGACGGCGAGATCGAGCCTTGGGAGAAGGTAAAAACGCTTACTTAGTTTTTATACTACAAATTTTTTTAACGATCTCTATCCTATTTATATCCTCAAATTTGATCTTAGTTTTTACGATCATGAGGGTTTTGTCTTTGAAATTTACATCTGAGACTAGGCCGCTATTTTTTACGTATGAAAAGCCGTCGTGGTAGCTCACACGCACTTCGTCAGCTATCTTTATCTCGCTTAATTTTTTTAAAATTTCATCGACCTTGCTCTCATCAAGCTCTAGTTTTTCGCATTTTTCTCGCTCTTTTTGTCGCAAGGCTCGCTCCAATGTTGAGAGAGGATTAAACGAGCTAAAAATTTTTGCCCTATCTTTACTCACCGCTCTTGTGTCCTCCGATCTTTTTGTTTCTATCCTGCCCAGTCGCCTCTGGAAGCAGGTCGATCGCGCGCAGGATCGAGTTTTTACCAAATTTCTCTTTTATCAAATTTAGAGATTTTAGCACCGCTTTTTCTTTGGCGTCATCTTCAAACAGGCTAAACTCAACCAAATTTTCTTTCACTACATCGTTTGCAGATATGCCTATTTGCCTGATTAGCCCAGCATTTTTTATCTTGTTTAAAAGTAGCTCCTCAGCCGCACTCATCAGCACGCTTGAGACATTTGTTGGCGTTTTAAACCTCACGCTTGCACGTTGCTGCGGCTCGAGCTTATCGGCAAATCTCACATTTATCGTTAGCCCACTCGCCCTCACATCTTTGTTTATGAGCCTAAGCGCGAGCCTGTCAGCCATCTCTTTTAGCACGATCACCGCCTCGCAGCGCTCATAGTCTCTAGGCAAAATTTCCGAGCTAAAGTAGGACTTCGTGCTTGGTTTATACGCCTTTATCTCAGCTATCGTCGTTGGCTCTATGCCGTTTGCGTGATCTATCGTGATGTAGGCATCGACGCCAAAAATTTTTTTAAGCAGGCTTTTTGGTGCATTTGCGATATCTTTCATGCAAAAGATGCCGCATTTTTCGAGCTTTAGCCTAGTTTGCTTACCGATACGCCAAAAGTCACTTAGCGGCTGATGTGTCCAGAGCTGCTTTTTATAAAGCTCTTCGTCAAGATAGGCGATGCCGTCATCTTGGTGCTTTGCTAATATATCAAGCGCGATCTTTGCGAGGTATAAATTTGTCCCCATGCCACAAGTCGCCGTCACGCCAGTCGTTTTTAAGATCTCATCCATCATCATTTTCGCCATCTCTTTTGCGCCAAGAGCGTAAAATTTCAAGTAAGAAGTGAGGTCTATGAAGCACTCATCAATCGAATAGACGTAGATGTCCTCTTTGGAGACATATTTTAGATAAATTTCATAGATCCTTGCGGCGTAATCGATGTAAAACTGCATCCTAGGTGGCGCGATGATAAATTTGACATCTCTTGGTATCTCAAAGAGCCTGCAGCGGTTTTTCACCCCTTTTGCACGAAGCGCAGGGCTGACAGCTAGACAGATGCCGCCACTGCCACGACTAGCATCAGCCACGACAAGATCAGCCTTAAATGGATCAAGCCCGCGCTCTACGCACTCAACTGAGGCGTAAAAGGACTTTAGGTCGATAACGGCGTAAATTTTGCTCTTTGGATTTTCATTTTTCATGAGAGGATTATAGATGAAATTTGGTAAAAATTAGTTTGCAAATTTTGTTTGAAATGGCTTAAAATTTTAATAAAAATCTTTTAGAAAAAAGGCTAAATTTGAGTGTAAAGGCCATGCGCTAAAGATACCAAAATAACTCCGTGATCAGAAACTACGCTGAAGTATGCGCAAGAGAGCCGATGCTCATAAACGTAAATGACGCCAAAGCAAAGGGCGTCTCAACTGGCGACGTGGCGAGATTCTTTAACGACAGGGTCGAAATTTTAGTTGGCTCGCTGTCACTCATCATCCCAGAGCACGTCATCGCTATCTGCGAAGGTGCATGGCATGATCCTGAAGCGCTAAACAAAAGAGCCTTTGTAAGCATGGCTGCGTCAATGTCCTAACTCACGACAAAGGCACATCTGGCACCACTCAAAGCAACTGCGGACACAGAGTCTTAGCAAATTTAGAAATATATAAAGGCGAGATTAAGCTGGTCGCTGCGTTTTCTAAACCAAAAATTTTGCAATCTTTGTAGAATTTATAGAAATTTAGCCATCGCTTTGTGGTCAAATCAAATTTAGCCGTAAATTTTCTTTAAATTTTCAAGCTTTGTGCTTGCATTTAGCAGTAGCATATCAGCAAGAACTAGCCTTATCATCGCGGTTGCTACGACGCTGCCACGTATGCCTATGCAAGGATCATGCCTGCCTCTTAGCTCAAAATCAACCGCATCGCCAGCTAAATTTAGTGTCTTTTGCTCTTTAAATATCGAAGGCGTTGGCTTAAAATGGCTCTTTAGCACTATTTCAGCACCACTGCTTATGCCTCCAAGTATGCCACCAGCGTTGTTGCTCAAAAAGCCAAGCTCGTCCATTTCGTCGTTGTTTGCTGAGCCAAGCATAGAGCTTACATTTACGCCAGCGCCGATCTCTACGGCTTTTACGCCGTTTATGCCCATTAAGGCCGCCGCCAAAGCGCTATCAAGCCTATCGTAAAGTGGCTCACCAAGACCAGCTGGCACGCCTCTAGCCACGCTTAAAACCACAGCTCCAACGCTATCGTGCTCGCTTCTAGCTTTATTTACCGCCTCTTTCATCGCCTCTTCGTTGCCAAGGGCGTAAATTTGCGAATTTTTGGCAAAATCAAAATCAACCTTGTCGCTAATAGCTTTGCCAATGCCAAGCACGCCGCTTAAAACTTCTATCTTAAATTCATTCAAAAGCAGCTGCGCAAATGCCCCGCCAGCAACCCTTACAGCTGTCTCTCTGGCACTCGCGCGCCCGCCGCCTCTGTGATCTCTGATGCCATATTTTTTAAAATATGTTAGATCAGCATGCCCTGGGCGGAAAATTTCACGTAAATTTTCATAGTCATTTGACTTTTGGTTGCTATTAAAAATAGCAAAACCTATCGGTGCGCCGGTGCTCATGCCATCAAAGACGCCGCTAAAAATTTCTATCTTATCGGCCTCATCTCTTGCCGTTGTAAGGCTACTTTGTCCAGGGCGACGTTTGTCAAGCTCGCTTTGGATGTAGTCTACGTCGATCTTTAGCCCGGCTGGCAAGCCATCTATCACGCCACCTATCGCCACCCCATGGCTCTCGCCAAAGCTAGTTAAGGTTAGTTTTTTGCCAAATGTATTCAAAATTTATCCTATTTTTTGATTTTTTCTAGCGCTATCTTTGCTGCGAGCTGTTGGGCTTGCTTTTTCGAGCTTCCAACGGCACGTGAAATTTCTTTGCCATTTAGTAGCAAGGCTATCTCAAATTCTTTCTTATGATCAGGGCCAAAAGAGCCTATGAGCTCGTATGTTGGTATGACGCCAAGGGTTGCTTGAGTGACCTCTTGAAGGGCGGTTTTGTAGTCCTTTTCAAGGTGCGCAAAGTCGATCTGCGGATAGCAAAGCTCAAGCAGGCTAATAGAAATTTCTCGCACTTTATCAAGTCCGGCCTCAAGGTAGATAGCGCCCATCACTGCCTCAAATGCGTCGCTTAAAATGCTATCTTTCTCGCGGCCGCCGTTGTTTTCTTCAGCTTGGCTAAGCCTTAAAAACTCGCCCATTTTTAGCCGCCTAGACATATTTGCAAAGCTTTTTTCATTGACAAGCGCGGCTCTTAGCTTACTCATATCGCCCTCTGCGATCTTGCTAAATTTCTTAAAAAGATACTCAGCCACAAGTAGATCCATCACCGCATCGCCCAAAAACTCAAGCCTTTCGTTGTTTAACGCCTGTTTAGTGCTCTTGTGAGTTAGCGCCTCTTCTAAAAGCTCAGATTTTTTAAATTTATAGCCAAGATTACGTTCAAATTCTTCTAAATTTTTCATATCTTATTCTCATCTTTTATTTTTAATGCCTCGTCTCTTGCCATCTGGTCGCACTCCTCATTTTCAGGGTGTCCAGCGTGTCCCTTGACCCAGCTAGCCACGACTTTATGCGGTCTTGAGATTTCTAAATACTCCTGCCAAAGCTCGACATTTTTTACATTTTTGAAATTTCTCTTTTGCCAGTTTGCAAGCCACTCATTTATGCTATTTACCACGTATGAGCTATCGGTAAAAAGCCTTACCTCGCAGGGCTCTTTTAGTGCTTTTAGCCCCATTATCGCAGCTTTTAGCTCCATTTGGTTGTTTGTAGTATATGCCTCGCCGCCACTTGCTTTTTTCTGCGCTTCGTTAAATTTCAATATATAAGCCCAGCCGCCAGCTCCAGGGTTTCCAAGGCATGAGCCGTCACTAAAAAGTGTTACTATCTTCACTTGCTTTTTCTGTGATGTGGGATAAAATTTTGACACTTCCTAGCTCGTGACAGACTGGACAGCGGTAAAAGTGCATAGGAAATGAGTTTTTGCAGTTTTTGCAAACGTAGTTAAAGCTTAGCCCAGCCGCGTCAAATTTAGCATCTTTTAGCCTTTTTATGGCATTTAGCTCAAAGCCGTAAATTTCACATGGCTCATCTATATCGCCCTTTGCGTAAAAGAGGGATTTGTATTTTGGATCGTTTAAATTTATAGGCGTTTTTAAGTTGTAAAGCAGGTCTAGCACATCTTCAAATTTGGCAAAATCTTTTAAATTTTCTAAATTTTCATTGTCTCTTATGAAAAGTGCTAAGATCATGCGCTTTAAAAGCTCAAAATTTTGGCTAAGATGCGAGAGAATTTCCACCTTTTCGCTAAAGCTTAAATTTCTATCATCAAGCGTACTAATCGCCTTTATATAGGCCTTTTGATCTTTTACATTTGTCCCAAGCTCTTCAAGAGAATTTAGTGCATAAAGCGCTTCTTTATAGTTTTTAAGCTTCTCATCTATCATTGTTAAAAAGCGCAGTGCGAGGACGTTTCTAGGGCTTAGCTCAAGTGCTTTTTCAAAGATTTCGCTAGCCTTTTTTAAAAATCCAGCCTTAAAATAGACCTCTCCAAGCTCGTTTAGGATAAATTCTTTCTCGTTTTTATCTTTTACCTTTTCAAGCGCGATTAGATAGACGCCGATCGATTTTTCAAAGTCGCCATTTTTAGCAAAGGTCTGACCTAGCATGCTAAGGCTTGGTATATCTACTTCTGGGCTTTTTAGCATCTGCTTGTGCTCGTCGCTTATGCCATCTTTGCTGTCAAATTTCTTGATAAATTTCTCTATACGTTTTTTTTCATCTTTGCTAGAAAATATACCCCAAGCATAGCTTAAAGCGGCGATCATCAAGATGATACTAAATAGAATAATAAGGCTAAATATCGGATCTCTGTGTCCAATGAAAAAAATATCCACGCTAACACTTTGTAATAAAATTTTACTTTAATTATAACAAAGCAGTTGTATAATTTTGCTTATGATAGATCCAAAATCCATTGAAAAATTAAAAAACCAAATAGACATTGTTAATATCATCGAGCAGTATATCCCAGTTAAAAAGATGGGCTCAAGCTACAAGTGCGTCTGTCCGTTTCACGACGACAAAAACCCAAGCATGAGCATAAATCAAAATAAGCAGATGTATCACTGTTTTGCCTGCAAAGCTGGCGGAGATGCGGTTAAATTTGTGATGGATTATGAAAAGCTAACCTATCCAGAGGCGATAGAAAAGATCGCTCAAATTTCAAATTTCAGCCTTGAATACACAAATGACAAGGTGCCAACGCAAAAAGAAAATAAGCACATTTTAGAAAAGGTAAATGCCTTTTATAGAAGCGAGTTTTACAAAAACGAAGCGGCTGTTAGATATATCAAGTCGCGCGGCATAAATGACGCTATGATAGAGAAATTTGAGCTTGGCTGGGCTGGGGATAGTAAAAGTACTATTAGGCTTTTACAAAATGAAAATATCGATCCAAAAGAGGCGCTTGAGGTTGGCATCGTAAAGCAAAACGAGAAGGGAATTTACGCTAGTTTCATCGAGCGCATAACATTTCCCATCTACTCGCACACGACAAGGCTAGTTGGCTTTGGTGGCAGAACTATTTCAGATCACCCTGCAAAATATGTAAATTCTCCTCAAAGTGCGGTATTTGATAAGTCAAAGCTACTCTATGGCTACCACCTTGCTAGACAAAGCATATTTGAGAAAAATCAGATAATAATAACAGAGGGCTATCTAGATGTCATCATGCTTCACTACGCTGGCTTTACAAACGCTGTTGCAGTGCTTGGCACAGCACTTACTACAAGTCACTTGCCACTTTTAAAAAGGGGCGAGATAAGCGTGGTGCTTTGCTTTGATGGAGATGGCGCTGGCATAAATGCAGCCATAAAGTCGGCTCACCTGCTAAGTATAAATAAGATAGATACCAAAGTAGTCATCATAAGTAACGGCGCAGACCCCGCTGATATGGTCTTTGCAGGCAAGATAAAGGAGCTTAGTGAGCTCTTTGGCTCAGGCGAGGACGCGGTGAAATTTTATATAGAAAAGATCATGCAAAAGTATGACATCACGCGCTCAGTGCAAAGAGATAACTGCCTAAGCGAGATAAAAGCCTATATGGACGAGCTTGGAGAGGAGATAGCAAGCTCGTATGTGACAGAGGTAGCGGCAAGATTTAACCTTACTCCACAAAGCGTAGCAGATAGGTTTGGGCTAAAGCAGAAGCCAAAAAATGAAGCTAAATTTAAAAGAGAATTTAGAAAAAAAGATAAAGATGAATTTAGCAACTCTGTCATGGTAGATGAGGTGCCAGCTGTGATGAACAAAGACCCGCTTGAGTTTGCACTTTTTAAAACCATGCTAAATAACCCAAACTACAGAGATGAGATACTCTCAAAGCTTGGAGCTAGATACTTCATAAAGCATCCTGAGTATCTAAACGCCATCCTTTATAGATACGACGTGAGCGATGAGCAGATGGTTAGAGAAATTTTAATGGACGAAAATATCCATGAGATCACCGATGCAACCACTTTGCAAAAGGCTATTTTAAATATGCAAATCGCCTTTTACGAGAACGAACAGCAAATTTTAAAAGGCTCTGACAACCCAAATAAGATAGAAATTTTAGAAAAACTGCTATTTATCATCAAAGATCTCAAGACTCAGCTTTATAAAATTTAAAAACTCACACTTTTTCAGCTTCAAATCATAAAACAAAATGTAAAATATCTAGAAGTAATAAATTTTCTTAAGTTTATTTTTATATTTAAGGTTCTTTTATGATAAATTCTAAGAGATTTGAGGCAAATTTTAACGCTATAAGCGAGTTTGGAGCGCTAAAAGGTGGAGGGCTAACAAGGCTAGCCTTTAGCAAAGAGGACCTTGAAGCAAGAAAATTTCTTATAAATTTGATAGAAAAAAATGGCTTTAAACTTAAAATTGACAATGTCGGCAACATCTTCGCCATATATGACGAGGGTTGCGAGCCAAACGAGAAGCCAGTTTGCGTGGGCTCTCACATAGATAGCGTGCCAAATGGTGGCTTTTATGACGGCACACTTGGCGTCATGGCTGGTCTTGAGGCGCTAAGCTCTATAAAAGAGGCTGGCATCAAGCTAAAGCGCCCACTTTGGCTCATAAATTTTAGCTGTGAGGAGTCAAGCCGCTTTAAGACAGCCACTATCGGCAGCAAGATAATAAGCGGCAAACTAAGCCAGCAAAGGCTTCATGAGCTAAAAGATGAAGATGGCATCTCGCTTTTTGAGGCGATGAGCGCGGCTGGGTTTAAACCACAAAATTTAGACGAAGCCATCTTAAAAGAAAACTCCCTACACGCCTATCTTGAGCTTCACATCGAGCAAGGCCCAGTGCTTGAGCGAAGCAGCATAAGCGTTGGCGTGGTAAGCGGGATCGCAGCTCCAATTAGATTTGAGATCACTATACAGGGCAAGGCTGATCACAGCGGCGCAACTCCTATGAATATGCGCAGTGACGCCCTGCTTGCCGCTTCACACATCATAATCGCAGCCAATAAATTTGCCAAAAACAAAAAAACAGCTGTCGCAACCGTTGGCTACGCGCATGCAAAACCAGGCGTTTTAAACGTCGTGCCAGGCGAGGCAAGGCTTGGCGTTGATCTAAGAGATATCGATAAGGCTAGCTTAGAGGAGCTAAATTTAGAGCTTAGAAATTTTGTGGGTGAGCTAAGCCGTGAGCTTAAATTTAGCTACGAGATAAGAGAGCTAAGTAGCGACGAGCCAGTAAAACTAAGCGAACACGCCATAAATTTACTTGAAGATGAAGCCAAAAAGCTTGGCATAAAAACGCTTACATTGCCAAGTGGGGCTGGACATGATGCGATGAATTTAACAAAGCTTGCAAGCAGCGTTGGCATGCTCTTTATCCCTTGCGTGGATGGTATCAGCCACAACGTCAAAGAGGCGATAAATTTCAAAGACGCAGTAGCCGCAACTAAAATTTTAACAAACGCACTAATAAGACTTTCAAACGAGGAGTAGTCATGGATAAAATAGCAAAATTAGCACTATCTTTAAAAGAGGATATGATCAAAGATCGCAGATACTTTCACTCGCACCCAGAAACTGGCTGGTTTACCTTTTTTACGACTGCGGTTTTGGCAAAAAGGCTTAGCGAGCTAGGCTATGAGGTGAAGCTTGGCGAAGAGGTCGTAAAAAGCGATGCAAGGCTAGGCGTTGGCAGTAAAGAGCAGTGTCAAAAGGCGATCGAGCGGGCAAAAAGTCTTTTAAATCCTGACGAGGCAAAATACCTTGAATGCATGAAAGATGGTCTAACTGGCTTAACAGCCTTCATCGATACAAAAAGGCCTGGTAAATTTAGTGCATTTAGATTTGATATTGATAGCGTTGATGTGACAGAGAGCGCAGAGGCCGCTCATAGACCTTGCAAAGAGGGCTTTGGCTCAGATATCGCTGGTATCACGCACGCTTGTGGGCATGATGGACACATGGCGATGGGTCTAGCGCTTGCAAAGCTGATCGCTAAAAATTTAGATGATTTTAATGGCAAATTTAAATTTATATTTCAAACAGCAGAAGAGGGCACAAGAGGCGCTGTGGCGATGGAGGCTGCTGGGGTGCTTGATGGGGTTGAGTACCTACTTGGCGGACACATCGGCTTTCAAGCAGAAACAAATGGGGGCATAGTTTGTGGCACAAACAAACTGCTTGCAACTTCTAAATTTGACGTGCATATCACTGGCCGCTCAGCCCACGCAGCAGGAGCGCCAGAAGAGGGAGCAAACGCCCTTTTAGCCGCTGCTCAAATGGCTCTAAACATGCATGGCATCACAAGGCATGCAAAGGGCGTGACTAGGATAAATGTAGGCGTTTTAAGAGCTGGCGAGGGCAGAAACGTCATAGCACCAAACGGCTATTTAGCCTGCGAAACAAGGGGTGAGGATACAAATTTAAATGAATTTATGTATAAAAAATGCATGGATATCGTAAAAGGTGTGAGTGAAATTTATGATGTCGATAGCAAAGTCGTGATGACTGGGGGCACAAGCGGAGCAAATAGCGACAAAGAGGTGACTGAAATTTTCTATGAAGCGGCAAAGCAAAGCCCATTTATAGATGATGATAAGATCGTTAAAGAGCTTGACTTTGGCGCTTGCGAGGACTTCGCCCACTTTATGAGAGCTTTGCAAGATAGGGGCGCAAAGAGCGGATATATGATGATCGGTACAAATTTAAAAGCAGGCCATCACAACAGCAAATTTGACTTTGACGAGGAGTGCTTGGTCTCTGGGGTTGATATCTATCTAAGGGCTGCTTACAAACTAAATGGAGCTAAAAAATGAAAAATGCTTTACTAATCAGCGCTTCAAGCTACCAAGATACTGGCTACTTGAGACACTGCAAAAATTGGGTCAAGGACTTCTTGGGCGAGAGTGGTAAGGAGGAGATTTTATTTATCCCTTATGCTGGAGTTAGACGAAGTAATGACGAATACGAGCAAAAGGTGATCGACCGCCTAAAAAATAAAAATATAAAGTCGATCCACCACTACGAAGATAAAATTTCAGCTATCAAAAACGCTAACAGTATCGCGGTTGGCGGAGGCAATACCTTTATGCTGCTTTACACGCTTTATAAGCTAAATTTAATTGAGCCTATAAAAGAAGCTGTGGCAAATGGCACAAAATACTTTGGCTGGTCAGCTGGCGCAAACATCGCTGGCAAGACGATGATGACGACAAATGATATGCCTATCATCATGCCAAAGTCATTTGATAGCTTAAATATCTTCCCATATCAGATCAATCCGCACTTCATAAGTGGCAAACTAGCAGGTCATAACGGCGAGAGCAGGGAGGAGAGGCTAGAGGAGTTTTTAATAGCAAATCCAAAAGAGACTATCTATGCTTTGCCTGAGGGCACAGCTTTGCTTATAGAGGATAGCGAGGCTGAGGTCATAGGACACAGCGAAATTTTAAAATTTGAGTATCAAAAAGAGATAGAAAAAATAGAAGTTGGAACTAAATTTAAAATCTAAACAAGGAGAGAGGTATGGAATCATTCAAGCTAATTGCTGCCATTCTTGGCATCGTTGCAGTTGTAGCACTTCTAGTCTTAAAAAAAGAGACAAGAACGGTGCTAATAGGTGTTGGTTTGGTGCTTTGTATAATCGCACTAAAACCGATGGGGGCACTAAGTGCTTTTACTGACTACATGACTAAAGCAGGGCTTATAAAAGCTATTTGTGCTAGTATGGGTTTTGCTTTCGTTATGAAATATACAATGTGCGATAAGCACCTTGTTGCGCTTCTTACAAAGCCACTTAGAAACGTAGGATTTATCTTGATCCCTGTAACAACCGTGCTAACTTACTTTATAAATATCGCTATCCCTTCAGCTGCTGGCTGCTCGGCTGCTGTTGGTGCGACGCTTATACCACTTCTAATGGCTTCAGGCGTTCGCCCTGCGATGGCTGGTGCGGCTGTTTTTGCAGGCACATTTGGCTCAGTCCTAAGCCCAGGCTCTGCGCACAACATATATGTGGCTGACCTTGTTAAAAAGACAGTTGAGGGATATACAGTTCAAGACATCATAAAAGTGCAAATTCCTAGCGCATTTACAGCTCTAGCTATCGTAGTTGTCATGCTAACTATCGTTGCAATATTATTTAAAGACTATCAAAAAGGTACAAATTTCACTCTTGAAAGCGGTGCCGCAAGCGAAGAGAAGTCAGCGTTTAAAGTAAATTTGATCTACGCTCTTATGCCACTTGTCCCACTTGTCATCTTGGTTATCGGCGGAACAAGCCTAGCAAAAGACTACAGCTTTTTGGCATGGACAAAGATGGGCGTTGCTGAGGCGATGATACTTGGTGCTATCATAGCTATCTTTGCTACGCTTACAAACCCACAAAAGATCACAAAAGAGTTCTTTAACGGCATGGGTCACGCTTACGCTGATGTTATCGGTATCATCATCGCAGCTGGCGTCTTTGTCGCAGGTCTAAAGGCGTGCGGAGCTGTTGATGTGGTCATAGCGTGGCTAAAAACCGATCAAAGCTACGTTAAATTTGGCGGAACATTTGTGCCATTTATCATGGGTATAGTTACAGGCTCAGGCGACGCTGCTACATTTGCATTTAACGAAGCTGTCACAACAAATGCTGCTGCTCTTGGCTTTGAGCAAGATAAGCTTGGTATGGCTGCGGCAATCGCAGGCTCACTTGGACGTTCAGCTTCTCCGATCGCTGGAGCTGCTATCGTTTGTGCAGGCATTGCTATGGTTAGCCCAGTCGAGCTTGCAAAAAGGACATTTTTAGGTATGTTTCTCTCTGTTGTGGCGATCGCATTTTTCGTCATCTAAGGATGAAAGATGGATATCGTAGAGAGATTTATAAACTATACGAAATTTAACACCACGACAAATAAAGAGAATGGATTAAAAGGCATCATGCCTTCTAATCCAACCGAGTATGAGCTAGCTCTTTTTATAAAAGATGAGCTTAGCTCGCTTGGCATAAAAGATATCATCTTGCAAGATAGTGCTATCTTGATAGCAAAGATCCCTGCAAACTGCGAAAACGCCCCAAGTATCGCCTTTTTTGCGCACTTAGATACAAGCAGCGAGCAAAAAAATGACACGAAAGCGAAGATAGTAAAATACACAGGCGGCGACATCTGCCTAAACGAAGAGCAGGGCATCTACCTTAAATTTAGCGATAACCCAGAGCTTAAGAAATACGTTGGTGACGACATAGTCGTGACTGACGGCACTAGCTTGCTTGGCGCTGATGATAAGGCGGCGATCGCTAGTATCGTAAATATGGCTAGCTTTTTCATGCAAAATCCTGAGATCAAGCACGGCAAGATCGTGATCTGCTTCGTGCCTGATGAGGAGCAGGGCTTGCTTGGTGCAAAGGCGCTTGATGTAAATCTACTGGGAGCTGATTTTGGCTACTGCTTAGACTGCTGCGAGATAGGCGAGCTAATATATGAAAACTGGAACGCAGCTGACTGCACGATGGTCTTTAAAGGCGTTTCGGCTCATCCGATGAACGCAAAGGGCAAGCTAGTAAATTCGCTACTTCTTGCGCATAAATTTATCTCGCTTTTGCCAGGCGGCGAAGTGCCAGAGTGCACCGAGGGCAAAGAGGGCTACTTCTGGGTGAAAGAGCTTAGCGGAAACAGCGCAAAAACGACGCTTAAGATTGACATTAGAGAATTTGACGAAGAGAAATTTCAAAAAAGGCTTGAGTTTTTAAGTGAGATGGCAAGCTCTTTTAACAAAATTTATGGCGATCGTTGCGAGATCACGCTAAAAACACGCTATGAAAATGTCTTTAAATTTTTAAAAGATGAAAATTCGCTCCCGATAAAACTAGCAAAAGATGCCTTTAGCGAGCTAAATATCACGCCAAACATAAAGCCGATGCGAGGCGGATATGACGGCGCTGCGATCTCTGCAAAGGGCGTGCCAACGCTAAATTTATTCACAGGCGGAAATAACTTTCACTCTATCTTCGAGTACTTGCCAGTTAGCAGCCTAAAAGCCGCAAGTGAAGTGATCAAAAAAATCATAATTAACGCTGCTAAATAAACTTCATAAAAGCCTAGATTTAGTAAATTTAGGCTTTAAATTTTACTTTCAGGACAAAAATGAAGGCTTTAGCTTTGTTTAGCGGAGGGCTTGACAGCATGCTCTCTATGAAAATAATAAGCGATCAGGGTATCGAAGTGGTCGCACTTTATATGGATACTGGATTTGGCGTGGATGAGGATAAGCACGAGGTTTTAAGGCGCCGTGCAGCCATGGCAGGGGCTAGCTTAAAAGTGGTTGATATGAGAAACGAGTATCTTCGCGACGTGCTTTTTAACCCAAAATACGGCTACGGCAAGCAGTTTAACCCTTGCATCGACTGCCACGGATATATGTTTAAAACCGCTCTTAATATGCTAAAAAGTGAAAATGCAAATTTTATAATCACAGGCGAAGTCGTAGGACAAAGGCCGATGAGCCAGCGTAGAGACGCACTTTTTCAGGTTAAGCGCCTAGCTGATGACGAGGACGATCTAGTGCTTCGTCCGATGTGCGCTAAGCTCTTGCCGCCAACCAAGCCAGAGCGCGAGGGCTGGGTCGATAGAGAGAAGCTACTTGATATAAGTGGGCGTGATAGAAAGCCGCAGCTTGCTTTGGCGAAAGAATTTGGCTTTGAGGACTTTGCAACGCCTGGAGGTGGCTGCTTGCTAACGATCGAGAGCTTTGCTGTAAAGATAAAAGACTACTTGAAATTTGATAAAGAGATGCGAGATATCGACGTTACGTGGCTAAAACTTGGTAGGCATCTGCGCTTGCCAGAGGGAGCTAAAATGATAATAGGGCGTGATGAGAGCGATAATAACGCACTTTTGGCTCATCCAAATGATAAATTTGAGCAGGTTAAATTTAAAGAGAGCGATGACATCGTGGGAGCTGTTAGCTTCATAAGTAAAAACGCAAGCATTGCCGACAAAGAGCTTGCTGCAAGGCTCGCACTAGCTTATACAAAAGCTAGCAAAGAAGATGAATTTGAAGTTAGCATCGCTAATGAGAAATTTATTATTAGGCCTGAAGATAAAAAGCTAGCACAAGAGTTTTTTGTGAAGTAAATTTATACACTTAAAACACTGTTTTCTTTTTAAAATTGGTATTAGTCTAAGCAAAACCAAAAAATCGCTGCGTCAGATAGACCAAAAGTGCTTCACATGGCTGATGGTAAGAATTTACTTAAGGTCGATGGCACAAATACGATCATAGATGAGTGGATAATGGTTGCAGGTGGGCAAAATGCGGTTTCAAAAGCTGGAAATATGCTTGAAATCAATGCCGAAGAGATCATAAATATAAACCCAGACGTGATCATCATAGGCAGAGCCAAAGCACCAGAAATTTTTAAAAAGCTATATGAAGATCAAGTCTATGCCGACACAAACGCTGTCAAAAACAAAAAAGTCTATGTAAATCCAGCTGGCGTCTTTAGCTGGGATAGATACGGCGCTGAGGGAGCTTTACAAATTTTATGGGCGGCAAAGACCCTGCATCCTGAGCTTTTAAAGATGTGAATATCGAAGCTGAGACAAAGAATTTTTATAAAGAGTTTTTACACTACGACCTAAGCGACAAAGAGGTTGGCTACATTTTAAATGGGCTAGATCCAGAGGGTAAATAGAAATTTATAGCGAGCAAGTTTTTTCTCGCTCGCTAAATTTAAAGCTAAATAAATAGATTTTTTAGAATTTATTTTTTGATATAAACTCTTTTGCTGAAGGCACATAGCGTAATTGCTTTGGCTTTATTGGATGTTTTTCGCTACTTATTATTTTTTTAAAAGGTAGTAGCTTTAACTCTCCATCTGGAGAAAGAACAATAGAGTCAAATTTGTATATTTTCTCTCCTACGGCCTTTGATATCACTATATCATGCAGCTTTTCTAATGCTGTTTTGGAATTTGTTTTATTAGCAATTATTTTATTTATCATATTGCTATTTTCGATGTTGATTTTTGCAAATTTTATCTCGCCACTTTTATCTATACTAAAAATATAGTAGTTTTTTCCATAGTAGCCAATATCTATAAAAAGTTCATTTGACTCGAGTTGATTTGTTAAATCACTTATTTTTATATCTTTCATATTGGTTGTAGCATTTTCGTCATCAGAAAGTATGCCCTTGTCGTTTATAAATATCTCATAAATTTCTTCTATTAGAGCTTTTTTATCATCTGAAATTTGCTGATATGAATATCCGCTATCTAAAACATTTGATAAAAATCTCTCGTTAGCTTTTTGAAAAATATGTTTTTGTTCATTGGTTAGAACTTTAAAATTTCTATCTCTATTGAGTTTAAATATCTGATAGGATTTTTTAAAGTAGTCATACGCTTTAGGATAATCGCCCATATAATCATAAACAAACCCTATATCGCTATAGCTGTTGGCAATATCAATATGATCTTTTTCTAGTATTTGTTTTCTTATATCTAAGGCTTTTGTATGATATTTTAATGCACTAACTTTGTCGTTCATTTCGTCGTAAATAGCTGCTATATTGTTATAAATGCTAGCTGTAAGAGGATGATTGTCCCCTAGCTTTTTCTCTTGTGCCTTTAGCGCTTTTGTATAAAATTTTAAAGCATTTTTATTATCGCCCATATGATTATAGATAAGCCCTAGATTGTTATAGCTAATGATATTTTCAGGATGGTTTTCCTCTAAGATATTTTCTCTTAGTTTTAAAGCTTTCATAGTGTTTTCTAAAGCCTTTTGGTGGTCGCCCATTTCTTCATAAATAAGCCCTATGTTGTTGTAGGCAGTGGCTATATCAGGATGATTTTTGCCTAAGACTTTTTCTTGTATATCTAAAGCTTTTGTATAAAATTCTAAAGCTTTTGTATTGTCGTTCATGTTATTATAAATAATGCCAAGATTATTATAACTGATGGCAGTATTTGGATGATCTTTACCTAAGACTTTTTCTTGTATATCTAAAGCTTTTGTGCAAAATTCTAGTGCCTTAGGATAGTTGCCTAAATAATTATAAACAAGACCTATATTGTTATAGCTATTGGCTACATCTGGATGATTCTTGCCTAAAATATGCTCTTGTATCTCTAAAGCTTTTTTATAAAATTCTAAAGCCATAGAATAATCAGCCATATTTCTATAAACAAAGCCTATATTATTGTAGCAAAGTGCAATATTTGGATGATTTTTATCTAAATTTTTTTCATAAATTTTCAAAGTCTTTTTAAAAAATTCTAGTGCTTTTTGATAGTCGCCCAGATAAATATAAGTAAGGCCTATGTTGTTATATGTTATGGCAGTTTCTGGATGATCTTCGCCTAACATTCTCTCTTGCACGCTTAATGCTTTATTGTAAAATTCTAATGCTTTAGAGTGCTCGCCCATCTTTGCATAAATAAGCCCTACGTTGCTGTAAGATGTGCCAATAGTAGGATCGTTCATCCCTGAGATTTTTTCTAATATATCTATGGATTTTTTATTAAATTCTAACGCCTTTGGGTAATTAGCCATGTAGTGATAAATGAGCCCCATATTATTATAGCTAGTGGCAACTTCCGCGTTTTCTTTCCCTAAAATTTTCTCCTGTATAGCCAAAGCTTTTGTTGCAAATTCTAAAGCCTTTTCGTACTCTCCCATGAAAGCGTAGGCAAGGCCCATGTTGTTATAAATGACAGCATTTTTTATATCATCTCTTCCTAAAATGTTTTCCTGAATTTCTAGCGCTTTTGTGTAAGCCTCAATGGCTTTTGAGTAGTTGCCGTTTTGATAGTATTCGTACGCGGCGATGCTGTAGTCATCAGCGTCATCCATAGTAGTAGCATATGCAGCCAAAACTACTAAGGAGATAGCAAATAAAATTTTTCTAAGCATAAATTCGTCCTTTAATAGTATTTAAAATCCGTTACCATCACAATGTATTAGTGTGAAGTTGTTAAATTTTGTTGTTATTTTATTTAAAAAATATAAAAAAGTTCTTATATGTTAAAAGGGCGAGAAATTAAATAAATTTAATAAAAATTTAGCTGGTTTGGTTAACCAAAATTTAGCACCAAAAACCAAATTTAAAAAGAAAGATCCGCCCCAGATGAGGCGGATATGAGGTTATTTTTTAGTAGGAGGATACATCTTCCAGCTGCTATCTACCTTCCAGTCTATTGGGTGGCAAGACATACAAGTATTTAGCTTTTGCGGATGATGCACGGCATGGCATGACTGACACTGAAGCATCTCATTGTCTTTATTGTGAGTGCCTTCATGTGGGTTAGATAGGCCGTAGTGTGCGGTCTTTTTCCTGATATCAGCTATCTTGTGACAGCTGGTGCACTGCTCGTTAGTAAAGCCTCTTTGTTTTGTTGGTGTCTCAAAGTCGCCAGTTGCATACATCCTGACCTCATTTAGCTGCTCACCTATAGTTGGAGTGTGGCAGTCGTGGCATGTTACATTTGCATCTTTATGCTTTTTAGCTAGCAAATTTCCTTTTGTATAAGAGTCGTATTCTGGTTGCATGTTGTGACACAAGATACAAAATTCAGCCTTGTGGCTAGCTGCTTCTATCTGATGAAAAGCTATAAAGCCCACGATAGCGGCTACTATTAGTCCTATTATCGTATATTTTTTTCTATTGCTCATGCTTGTACTCCTTTTGCGTTTGCCGCAGCCTGATAGCCTGCTAAGCGTCCGTAGCATAGGCATGTTCCGTGGCTAGTGCCGGCTAAAACTACTGGATAATCTCCCAAAAAGCGTCCGCCCATAACGTTACCGCAGGCGTAAAGTCCTGAAATTTCGTTATAGTCGGTATCTAGCACATTTGCAGTGCTTGGCTCTACGGTGAAGCCGCCCATGACGACCAGGCTCGCACCTACTCCCATTTTGCCAGCATAAAACGGCGCATGGCGGACTGGAAACATCCTCTTAGCGGTCTTGCCAAAGTCATCATCATGGCCTTTGTCGCATAGCTCGTTGTATCGTTTTATGGTCGCCAAAAACTGTGTTTGCGCCTTTTTGTTATCAGGGTAGAGCTTACTAGCAAGCTCTTCAATGGTGTTTGCTTTTATGACATCAGGCATCTCTTCAATATCTTTTACCGATATATATGATGTTTTGCCTATCGCCCACTGGCAGTCAGGTGGAAGCTTTGGATTATCTTCTACACAGTGGTTTACGCTGCCGTGTGATACGCCCATGAGGCCGACTTGCTCTGGAAATTTAGAGTCAAATACTTGCCAGCCAAAGCCTCCTGGTTGGCGAGAGAGCGGCTGAGTGACTTGCTGACCGCTTAGATCTTCATTTGTAAAGCGCTCTCCCTTTGCATTTGTTAGTAAAAACGCATCAACGCCAAGCGGTCCGCCAAGCGTGTGAGCGACTGGTGCGTGCGGTCCGTCTTCTAGCTTTGCACCTATCCATGAGCCAAGTTTGTGTCCGTCTCCCGTGTTGGTCGGATTGTTTTTGTAGTCTCTGTTTGGAAACGGACAGAAGAAATTTGCCACCCACGGCACAAATGTCTTTACCATCTCAGGGTCATTCATATAATCGCCCGTAGCAAGTATCACCGACTTAGCATTTATCTTGATATATGAGCCATCAGCCATATTTTGCGCGATCGCTCCTTGCATTTTGCCAGTCGTTTTGTCGCGAAGTAGCTTTTTTGCACGAGTTTTAAAGATATACTTTGCACCTTGTTTTATAGACTTTTCATAAACTAGCTCCATCATCGGCTCTTGGCTAGGTAAAAAGGACATAACAGTTGGATAGCTTGGGCTGTTTTCCTTACTTGGGTCGTATCCGGCCGGGAGTGGATAGTGCATAACCATCAAATTTATCTTACTTCTATCAAGCTGCGTATCGGTCTCTTTCATAAAATGCACCGCAGGAGCAAGCTCTATCATCCAGTCAAAGTCCTCGCCGCTGTGATCCGCCCAGTAGTTCCACACTCGCTGATCGGCGCGATAGCCCATCTGTTTTAAGTGTTCATTTATGGCCGCATTCTTGTCATATTTGATACCAAGCTCTCTTTGAAATTTATTGCCTAGAGTGCCGTACTGACCGCTTCTAACCTGAAAGCGACTGGCTTTTTCTAGGACGATAACCCTTGCGCCTTTTTCGCTAGCAGCGCGCGCAGCGTGAAGCCCTGAAACGCCAGCACCGATGATAAGCACGTCGGTTTCAAGCGTCTCTTTTATATCTTTGTCTGAAATTTCAGGCTCAACACCTAGCCATTTTGGCACATCAGGTGCTTTTGTGGTCTCCTTTTCTGGATGGATGAGGTGGTTATTTGGGTTATCACAGCCTGTTAGCAGCGCTGATCCTGCTGCAACTGAGCCAAGTGTGAGTGCGCCACTACGTTTTAAAAACGAGCGACGTGATAGTTCGTTATTTTCTACCATTTTATACTCCTTGCTTTAAGTTTATTTTAATATGTCAAAGTCGTAAGTGGCTCTTAGCCAAAGCTCTTCATCTCTTGTCTTGCCCTTAGAATCGCCGTTTGTATATTTTAGCTTTCTATCTAATGTTTCATAGATAGCTGATAGTTTTAGACCCTTAACCGCAGGGACTTTGTAAGTTACTTGCATGTCCCAGCCCTTTACGTTGATTCTAGTTCCTGGTGCTTGACCATGAAGGCCACCTGATCTGACGTTGCTACCATTGTGCTGTTTGCCATACCAGTAGTCAGCATCCACTCTAAGACCCTCGGCGCCTACATTGCTAAGGTCGTAGCCTGCGCTAAATTTATGTAAATTCATACCAGCAAAATTCATAAATAAAAACGGACCATAGATCGGAGTGGCCGTAAATGAGCCAACGTCGTTTCCTATGCCTTGAAGCGACATCTGGTTTTTACTAACGGTTGAGTATGCGTATCTAAAATCAGCGCCATAAGCGTTGTAAAGCCCTATCATGCCTGCATAGTAATCGCCGTTAAAGTCGAAATTCTCTTTTAAAGTGCCGTTTGTTCTTGAGCCTTTATACATAAAGTCTATGCCAACGATCGCGTTTTCAAAAAGCGTAGGCGTTTTGTAGCCAGCAGCTGCGAAGTAGAAATTTATATCGCCTTTTGAGTTGGCTGCGTCATCGTATTCAAGACCAGATACGTTTGCATAACCGGCCGTGAGCGAGACGCCAGGGATGCCGCTATATGTTACAAACGAGTTAAAGATATTGTCAAATTTATAGCCGTAAGGCCCAAAGCCACCGATAACAACTCTATCTTTAAACCTTGGCGCGCCGTGATCTCCACCAGTTACTGCGCTTGATCTACCTGCAAATTTCCAAAAGTCAGCTAGGCCGATAACGGTATTTATACTATCAAGCTTTATCCTAGCGCTCACGCCCTCAAATGCCTCTTTGTAGCCCACGTCCGTGTTTGTTGCCACGAGCGGCGGCACTAGGCCTGTGTATTTTGAGTTGTAGTACTGGCGGCCTAATTTAAAGTCGATGTAGTCATTCTCATATCCTAAGTAGGCCTCTGAAAGTGCTACACCTTCGCTATTCCAGTCATAGGCAAAATACTCTTTTGCAGCCTTTGACGGAGCAAAATTTACTAAGCCCTGAGCCGTAAGACCAAGCTTAAAGCCATAGTAAGAGCCAGTTAAGAACCTAAGCTCAGCACCTAAACCACCGATGTGCTCGCGAATTTTATTTGTTCTGCTAGCTGGCGGGAAGTACTCTGTCGAGTCCATATCGTAGTATGAAAATAAGGTCGCACCCATAGTGCTTGCCTGCAAAGCCTCTTCCAAGCTCTCACTCGCACTTGTACAGGTCGCCATAGCCATAAGTGCAGCCAAACTAAGAGCAAATTTACTCTTGCTTGTAGTTAAAAAAGATGTTTTCACTCTAAACTCCTTAAATTTCTTTTTTAGGCATTTAACAATGCCGCCTTTTTAAGCTTGGCTTATCGCATCATCACTTGCGATCATGCCACGCTATGTAAAATTTACCTTTCAGTTTTTGCCATTTGGTGATATGTCTAGAATAACCACGCCCTTTTAAAACACAAAGCCACTGTGTTTTATGGCATCCCCCTTGGATTTATTAGTGAAATCATAACACGCAGGCTCACGAAAAACGGTAAGGTTTTGGTAACATTAACTAAAAAAATATTTTTAGTTTCAAAATTTAAAATTTGATATAATCACCACTATGATAGAAGTTTTACTTATAGAAGACGACCTTGAACTAGCCGAGCTTTTAAAATATGCACTTGCAAAAAGCGAGATAAGCGTAGCCATAGTCACAAACCCGCTTGAGGGACTTAGAATTTTAAATGAGAAAAATACCTTTGATGCATTGGTACTTGACCTTGGCTTGCCTGATATGGACGGCCTTGAGGTGTGCAAGCAGGTAAGGCATAGCTACCCGTCGCTACCTATCATCATCTCATCGGCTCGCAGCGAAACGCTAGATAAGATAAAGGGCTTTGAGCTTGGGGCGGACGACTACATGGCAAAGCCCTATGAGCCAATAGAGCTTGCATTTAGGCTAAGGGCGATACTTCGCCGAGGGATACAAGCCGGCAATGACTCCAAAACCTTTTGCGTAGATAAACAAAGACGCACCATATTAAAAAATGGAGAAGTCATAGCGCTTACAAAGGCAGAATTTGACATCTTTATCTACCTTTATGAAAAAGAGGGGATAGTCGTATCAAGAGAGGATATTTTGTTAAATTTAGGTCAGGCTAAATTTCAAAGCGGGCTAAAAAGTATCGACGTAGCCATAGGGCGCTTGCGCCAAAAGATAGGAGACGACCCTAAAAATCCACACTTCATCCACCCCGTGCGCGGTATAGGGTATAAATTTATCAATGCGTAATATATCTATCATAAAACTCATATCTTTTTTCTTTTTTGCCGCGCTCATTACGGTAAATTTGGCATTTTTTATCGAATCAAAAAAGCAGATTAGAGACGCAGAGTATCATACTTATGAGCGCTTTATGCTGGGTATGCGTATACGAGGACAAGTAGAAGGCAACGCGGCTAAACAACTAGCGCAAATAGGTCTTAAAAGTAGCGAGCTTGATCCTATTAAGATCAGGCAAGGCGGAGAGAAAATTTATAGCGACTCGTATGCTGATATGATAAGGTATAACAAAAAGTTTTATTTTGTGCCTAGATTTTCTTCTATCGATCCAAAAATGTTTTCACGCATTATGGATGCGGCAGGGCTTAATATATCAAGCAAAGATGACATAGCAAAAAACGATGTGCCTTTAGAAAATTTAGAAGAAATTTCTTCAAATGGCATTTGGGTGCTTTGGCTCGTAGTAAATATAGTAATGGTCGCATTTTTTATAGTCGTTTTGAAAAAACTGCTAAGGCTTAGAAATTTAAAAAATATGATAAGAAGAGCAGGCGAGGAGGATAAATTTAGGCTGATAAAAGTAGAGGCAAACGACGAAATAGGCCAAATCGCTGGCGAATTTAACACGACTATGCAAAAGATAGACGCCATAAAACAGGCTAGAGCGCTCTTTTTGCGTAATATCTTGCATGAATTTCGCAACCCGATAATGAAAGGGCGGATCATGGCGGATATGATCGCTGAAATTTTACAAGACGATAAGGCGGGAGACAGGTTAAAACAAATTTTTATAAGGCTAGAGATGATACTAGGCGAGGTTGTCAAGGTCGAAAAACTAGTATCGAGCGAGTGGGAGCTTAAAAAGAACAAACACCGAGTCATAGACATCGTAGATCACTCGGTAGATATGCTTTTGCTAAAAGATACAAGCCGCATAGATGTGCTAGCAGATGGTGAGATAAGCGCTGTTGAGGTTGATTTTGAGCTTTATGCGACCGGAGTTAAAAATTTGATCGATAATGCCTTAAAATACTCAAGCGACAAAGTCATCGTAAGGATAGATAAAAATGCTCTGTGCATCAGCAGCGTGGGAGACGAGCTTGAGCAAGAAAGACTTGAGTTTGATAGGGCGTTTAATAGAAGAGTAGAAACTTCAAATTCTGGACTTGGACTTGGACTTTACATAGCAAATCAAATTTTTAAAAAGCACGGCCATGCCCTAAAATACAAACACGAAGATGGTATAAATATTTTTATGATATGTTTTGGGGAGTGATTTAAATAAGAGCTGCTTTATAAGTCTCCTTAATATATTTAGAATTTCGCTGAGTAGTCTTATATTTTGACAAAAATTTAAAGCAAATCTATTTTTTATGGTATTAAAAGGACGATGGCTTTATAATCATTGGAATTTTTAAGAGACTGTCCCACTTTAGTAACTAAGTGTTCCACTCTTAAAGGAAATTTTAAAGAAATGGAAAGAACAAAAGCATCACTGCTAGTGCCTAAAATAGGATATTTTGGTGTCAAAGGGGAGACTTGAACTCCCGACCTCCGGCTTATGAGGATTTTTTATATGAGCTCCTAAAAGCCTGAAATACGCACTTTAGACGATTTTTTGCTTAGTGATTACATAAAACTGTTCCATTTTTGACCGGTTGGCTATTAAATATGGGACAACACTTAAGGGAGCGAAACGGTATATATTACTACCGAGCCACACTTGCTCCAAGCATTAGAAAATTTTTTAACGAAAAGCGAGAAATTTGCTTCTCCACATCCACTAATCTCTTGGAAAAAGCCAGAAAAAGGGCTAAAATTCTAGATAACAATCTTTACCTGATAAAAAGGGCGGTTCACATGAATCTTAGTGATAGCATAATCCAATCTTTTGTAAATTCGTTTATGAAAGTAAAGCTTAGTAAGAGCATCAAAGAGCACTCTCTTCTTAATAAGAAGATGGATGTAGAATTTCTAAATGCGCTCAATGACTACTTTAAACAAAGTTTGATAGATGGCGATCTACCTCAAATTTTAATTAAGGATATAAGCAATATCGCTAACACTGCTGGCGCTCTTGGTAGCAAGGATAAAGAAAACATAGGACAAACTCTTTTAGAGAAGAACATACTAACACTTAACTATCTTGTATCAAAGCTTGAGAAGAGCAGCGTGCTTTTTGATGACAAGCGTGAACACTGTTTTCTCGAAGATGATTCTAGTGATAACTTAGCCAAACATGCCAAACCTAGTTCGTTTGACGTTAAGGACATAGCTTCATTTCAAGAAAATATAAAAGAGCTTGAAGATGGCGGCTGTTTGCCTATTACAGATGGGCAGCTTAAGGCTATGGCTCAGAGGATTAGCGAGACGGTTTATGCCATACTAGATCAAAAGTATGGCTCAACTTCAAATTTAAAGCTAGTAAGAACAAAGAATAGCCATAGAAGCATGGAAGATATCATATTGGATCCAAATCCACCAAAAAATATCAAGATAAAATTAGATGACGATAGTAGCTTTAGTATTTTTAATCCTAGCGCCCAAGTAACACAAGAGTATGAGATCAGACAAGCATTGCAAGCGACATCTAGCTCTAGCAATAAATTCTCAGCTTTAAATTTAGAAGATCAAAAGAGCTTAAAGGATGCATTCGAGATATTTGAGACAAACACTAAAAGAGCTGACAAGTGGTCGCCAGATACGCAAAGATTAGTTACTGGCGTAAAAAAGCTCTTATTTTTATACTTTAACGAAGATACGCCAGTTTATAGGATCACGAGAGATAACTTGCTTGAATTTAGAGATCTTCTTTATAAAATTCCAACTAAGCTAGCTCAAAAGAGTAGGTATAAAGATAAAAGTTTATCTCAGATACTTAAGCTAGGTGAAAAGGATGACAAACTCTCTGAACCCACTATCCAAAAATATATGATAAGGGTTATTCAGTTTTTTAACTACTGCTTTGATAGTGGCTATATAGGTAAAAGCATAACTGCAAAAATGAATGTGAAGATAGACATAGACCCTAGTGAAAGGGCAGTGCTTCCATACGAAGCATCAGAAGCTAGGAAGATCTTTGAGATAGTAACTAGTATCAAACAAAGTGGTAAATCTCCAAGCTCAAGGATAGAGGCTAATGAGCTCTACTATGTCACAATGATAGCTGCTTATAGTGGCATGAGGATAAAAGAGATCACACAGCTTCATAAGGAAGATATAGCCTTAAAAGATGGAATTTACTGCTTTAACATAAATACAAATGATGGTAAAACCACCAAGACCAAAAACAGCATTAGGTTTGTGCCTATCCATAGTAAGCTCATAGATCTAGGTCTGCTAGAATATGTTAATAGTAAGAAAAACGGAAATATATTTAAGGTAAGCAATAAGGACTTCTCTGAAATTTTTAGAAGCCAGATCCAAAGAAAGTTTATAGACAAAGACTCTAAAAAGACCTTCTACTCTTTTAGACACTACTTTATAGACTATCTAGTGCAACGCGAGGTAGAAGCAAATCTTATAGCCCAGATAGTAGGACATGAAAAGCAGTATAAAATTTTGCTAAACACCTATGCTAAACCTATTAATGCAAACACACTAAAGGCTAAAGTAGAGATGGTATCGTATGATAATGAATAGGAGTAAATTTCAAAGCATAAACTTTTAAGACTATCTTTATATCTTATTTAGTATTATTTTAGGTATTAAATAAAGGATAAAAATGCAAACCATACAAGCAAATTTCACAGCTAGCATAAGCGAGCTAAAAAAGTCTCCAGCTCAAATTTTAAAACAAGCTGGAGATAATGTCGTAGCCATACTAAACCACAATGTCCCTAGCGCCTATCTAGTACCTAGCTCTGTCTATGAAAAGATGAAAGAGATAATAGAAGAGTATCATCTAAGCAAAGCAGTAGATGCTGCTCTAGCAAGTGGTGAAAAGCCAGTAAAAGTAAGCTTAGATGAGCTATGAGCTAGAGTTCTTGCCAAGTGCTTTAAAAGAGTGGCAAAAGCTAGACAATAGCATAAAAGTGCAGTTTAAAAAGAAGCTAAGTGAGCGTCTAGAAAACCCAAAGGTTACCAAAGACAAGCTACGAGGCTATGAAGATGTCTATAAGATCAAGCTAAGAGATGTCGGCTACCGCTTGGCCTATCAAGTAAAAGATGATGAGATCGTAGTATTGGTGCTAGTTGTTGGCAAAAGAGAGAACAACGAAGTATACAAGATGCTAAAGGATAAATTTAACTAAGCATTAAGCTAGACTTTAGTCTTCTGTGATTTGCTAGTAACTAATTTTATGTTATTAGCTTGTCCTATCTAAGTGCTCTTTTATGATGAGCATAACCCCTTACATTTTTATTATTTTATTTTCTTGATTTCATAC
>NZ_JAAKZB010000009.1:0-75419 GCF_015229965.1 Campylobacter concisus | reverse complement strand
AAGATTGACTAATAGTTTAACAATTGTAAGTTAAAAGAACAACGATAAGAAAAAGGCTTTATTAACATTGAAGTTAAAGGTGGTTTCTCGTTTCGTGAGCTGGAATTATATATGAGGGATGCTTAAATGCAGATTAAAAAATAGCAGCTTTTTGAAAAAAATCAAAAGCTCAAAATTTAATCAAATTTAACTATTTTCTTTTATAGATGCAAAGCCACTTTCTTTTTCTATAGTAATGGTCGTTTGATTACCACGTTTGTCAGTTATTGTTATACTGCAATCTTTTTTAACAAGTCTATCGTATGGTCGCTTTATACCACCACCAACGGTACTTATTGACCACATCGGTCGTCCCATTTCATCAAAAGCGATTTTTTTCTTAGCATTTCCTTTTACACATCCACCAGATAGGGTTACATCTGTTATACCAAATCTTTTTTCTATATTTAGCTCTTTGTTTATCTTTTTGCAGTCACTATCTGACATACCGCTCCAGCCAGCTGTTAGTAACTTTCCGGTCTTATAAATATCACTTGCAAATTCATCTTGCGAATTTGGATTTCCGGTCATACTTTTATCATAATAAACACTATATTTCCAAGTTTGCTCATTATTTTTATCGACCGAACAGCCATCTACTTTATCTTTTGCAAAAGCTATCGTCCAGCGCTGTTTTGCCCATCCTTTTTCGGTAATAGAATATTTATCATCCTGCATAGCGAGGTGTTGAGTGTATCTTATATGAGTTAGGATCTGATTTGCAGCTTCTCTTGAGGCATTTCTGTTTAGTTTTGGGATCATAATGGCAGCTAAAATTCCAACAACAACAATAACAAAAATAAGCTCTATCATCGTAAAAGCTCTTTTTTTCATAGCTTATCGTTCCTTGATATTGAAATTTGCAACTACTTTTCCCATTTTTTCTATACTAAATTTTGACTTCTCATCTAAATCGGCACTTGCTAATAAATTTTTAGAGTAACTTTTTGTTTTTATCCCATAAAATTTAAGCCTTAGCGCAAGCCTTGTATCTTCAGTCGTTATGTCCTGCACTCCAGCCTCTTTTAGCTTATCTGCCAGCTCTTTTGCTACATCAAATTTATAAGTGAGATGTTTTGTAGGATCGCTTAAAAAGAGGTAAAAAATTTGATTAAAGATGATCGCTGACCAGTTAAATATCAAAAAGAGCATCACTAAGCTAGTGCAAATTTTATGACCTTTTCTAAATTTTGGTAGCCTCACGCGATATGAGTTGAAAAAAACTCTTACCATAAGTGGCGTTGCGATCACACAAAATGGCAAAAACTGCTCAAGCTCCAGCCTTTGGCGCACAGAGACTATCATACAAAAGCAAAATGAGCAAATGGCGATAAACCACAAAAGATCCTTCTTTTCCTTAACCCAAATTCTATAAATCGTATATACAAAAAAGATAAAGACAAATGGCGAAAATACAACAGCAAATATGCCAAAAGTATCGATAAAGTGCCCACTTGGTCTGCCATTTGTTTCAAAGCCAAAAAAGTAAAGTGTCAGCAAAAATAAAATGGCACTGAGCCAAGCAAGTGGCGGCTTTCTTTTATAAAGTGCAAATATAAAAAATCCTGCATAAAATATCAAAAAATCGCCATCTATGAAAAAGGCTAGGCAGAAAAAGAGACTAAATGAAATTTTCTTTTTAATATGGAAAAGATATATGCACAAAAGCGCTAAAGTGATGCAAATTCCAGCGTTATTTATGATAAGGGCTGAAGCCAGCGTGCCAGGAAGCAGCACAAAAAGTAGGACCGCTACGATCCTGTCAAACTCAAGCTTGATGTAAAATTTGCTCACCTTATACATCAAAACCACGCTTGCGATGTGAAAAAAGATCATCACGCCCCGCACAGCAAGGTCATTTTGACCAAAAAAATGGGTACTTAGTTTTAAGATGTAGCTTAGAAGGCTGTGCTTTTGAAAGAAAATTTCAGCCTCGTTGTAGCTTATGCTAAGAGAATTTGCCGCATAAAGTAAAAAAACAAAATCAATCAAACATATCAAAAACACGCTAAAAGCGATGTGTCTGCTAGCAAATTCTCTAACTCTTTCTAACAAATCGCGCCCTTAAATATGTATATCCCAGAAAAACTCAACCCAGTCATGAGCCTCTTTTACCTTAAATTCAGGCAAAAGCAGAGCCTTTTCTTTATAAAATACAGTTGCTATCTTTATATCTAAATTTGGATAGCGTTTAAGCAGCTCTCTTTTTATCTCGACCATGCTCTCGCCGCTATCGATGATATCATCAACAAGCAAAATTTTAGTGTATTTGCTAAGATCTGGCACGTTAAAAATTTGTATCGTATCAAGCTTGTTTGTATCCTCGTAGTGGATAGAATTTAGGGTAAATAAATTTCTATTTTCTAGCGCAACGGCTAGCGAGTGGCCAAGCGTTAGACCGCCTCTTGCCACAGCTAGTATCACCTCTGGATCAAACTCATCTTTTATCTGTTTTGCCATCTTTTTGGCATCAACAGCAAATTCATCGTAGCTATAAAATATCATCTTTCATCCTTATCAATGCACTAAAAATACGATAAAACTAATGAGCGCTAGCACGACTACACCTAAATTTATATCGCTAAATTCTCTCTTTATGAGCTTAACTATGACGTATGACATAAAGCCAAATGCAAGGCCGTTTGTGATCGAGTAAGTAAGCGGGATGAGCACAACTATGAAAAATGTCGCAACGCCAATGGCTGGATCTTTGAAATTTATGCTAGCAAGCTCGGCAAACATAAGCACGCCGACCATTACGAGGATCGGATAGATGGCATTGCCAGGGATCGCTTTAAAAAGTGGCAACATAAATAGTGTAAGTATAAATAAAAGTCCGCAAAATACAGCTGTTAGACCAGTCCTACCGCCCTCTTCTACGCCGCTTGCGCTCTCTACAAACGATGTGGTCGTACTTACACCTACAAGCGAGCCAGCTGCAGTAGCAACAGCATCAGCTTCAAGAGTTTTTTCAAGTTTTACGACGCCATCTTTTTTATTTTCGTCAAATATCCCAGCCCTTGTGCCAACGCCAGCTAGCGTGCCTATCGAGTCAAAAAGATCGGTCACAAAAAATGTGATAACAACTGGGAGTAAAGCTAGGCTAAACGCACCTTTTATGTCAAGCTCTAAAAATATCGGTGAGATAGAGGCTGGAGTTGAGAAAATTTCTGTTGGATGAGGAGCGATACCAAGTACCCAAGCTATCACTGAAGTGACAAGCACTGCCAGGATAAACGCGCCCTTTATCTTCCATGCCCAAAAGCAAATAACCAAAAATAATCCCAAAACGCCAAGAAGCACGTTTGGATCTCTGAAATTTCCTATGCCGACTAAAACTGCGTCGTTATTTACGATAAAGCCCATTTGCTGAAATGCAACAAAGCTGATAAATGTGCCTATGCCAGCGCTTATCGCTCTTCTTAAATCAAGTGGGATGGATCTTATTATCCACATTCTAAAATTTGTAAAAGACAAGACGACAAATATCACGCCGCTTAGAAAAACAACGCCAAGAGCCGTTTGCCAAGGCACTTTCATACCGATGCAAAGACCAAATGTAAAATAAGCATTAAGCCCCATACCAACGCTCATCGCAACTGGCGTGTTCGCCCAAAGACCATTTAATATCGTAGAAAATATGGTAATTAGCGCAGTTGCAGTGATTAATGCCTCATAAGGCATGCCAGTTTTGCTCATAATGATCGCATTTACCGGCACGATATACATCATCGCCAAAAATGTCGTAAGTCCCGCTCCAAATTCCTGCTTCACACTCGTTTTGTTTTGTGCTAAGTCAAAAAATTTCACCCCAAGCTCCTTTAGTAAATTTTAAGTTCGTTATATAAGCTATCACGCTCAACCGGCGTAAAACCAGATGTTTTTATGAGATCGCAAAATGTCTTTAGTGTGACGCCATTTGCGCTATTTGCGCCGGCTGCACTTTGTATGCTCTCTTTTTCTATCGTGCCATCAAGATCATCAGCGCCAAATTCCTGAGCGATCATCGCTAAATTTAGCGTCGAAGTAGCCCAGTATGCCTTTATGTGTGGGACGTTATCAAGCACCAAGCGAGATATCGCCATAGTCTTTAAAATTTCAGCTGATCCTAGAAATTTAATATCTTTTAAGTAGTTATTTTCTCTTTGATAGACAAGCGGGATAAATGCGTTAAAACCACCCGTTTCGTCCTGCAGGTCTCTGATCCTTAACATGTGATCGATCCTATTTTCGCGGCTTTCTATATGTCCAAAAAGCATTGTAGCGTTACTTTGTCTGCCTTTATCATGCCACATTTTGTGGATCTTTAGCCAGTTCTCGCTACTTACTTTGCCTTTGCAAATTTTAGCCCTGACCTCTTCATCAAAAATTTCAGCCCCACCCCCTGGCATGCTATCGACGCCGTATTCAAGCATCTTTTCTATCACCTCATCGTAGCTTAAGCCGTAATGCCTTGATAAAAAATCAATCTCAGCCGCCGTCATTGCCTTCACGTGAAGCTCTGGATGAGCTGCCTTTATCTTTTTAAAAATTTCTAAATACCACTGCCAACCGCTAGTTGCGTTGTGGGCGGAGACGATGTGTATCTCTTTTACACCGTGACTCACGCTCTCATCAACGATCTTTAAAATTTCTTCGTGGCTCATTAGGTATGGATTTGGATTTTTTCTGTGGGCTGAAAATGCGCAAAATTTACAGATGTCAGCACAGATATTTGTTGGATTGATATGGCGATTTACGTTAAAAAAGACCTTGTTGCCGTGCAGTTTTCTGCGCTTTTTGTCGGCAAATTTAGCCAAGGTAAAAATATCAAGCTCATAAAGCGAAAAAGCCTCTTGCTTGCTTAATCTCTCGCCACTTTCTAGTTTTTGTAATAGATTCATTATTTATATCGTCCTAAAGCTGAACTTAAGGCTTCATTATAAGCAAATAAAGCTTTGTTTTTGCAAAAATTATGTAACATTTGCCAAGATATTTTTAACAATGGAAACACTAAATGCTAGCTGATAAAAGTGCCAAAAATAGCGATAATTATTCAAAGATCAAAGAGAAATTTCTTGATTTTAAGGCAAATTTGCCAAAACATTTTCAAAAAAATCAAGGCAGAAATTTCACAAATTTCTTAGCCAAAGAGTATGATGATTTTATAAAATCTTATTTAAATGAAACTATGCGAGATTTTTTTGATGAGTTTGTGCCACAAAATGACAGCTTTGCCTTTAGTGTTCTAGCCACTGGCAAATACGCCCAAACGCTACTTAGCACAAATAGCGAGCTTGAAATTTTGCTAGTTTATAAAAATTTGAAGGGCTACAATATAAAAAATTTCTTAAAAGAATTTTCTGAAATTTTAGATAGCTCTGGCATGAAATTTGTGATAAAAAGCGCCGAAGTGGATGAAATTTTTATAAATTTCAAAGATGACCTTAAATTTAAAAGCGAAACCTCGCAACTTCGCTACATCTGCGGCTCAAAAAGCCTCTACCGCCTAGTAAAAAGCGAGATCATAAAGATAAAAGAATTTGATAAAAAAGCCTTTTTAAACTACCATTTAAAGGCATTTTTGCCATTTTCTAGCATAAGCTACTTGGCGCAAGAGCCAAATTTAAAAAGTGGCTTTGGCGGGATCGATGAAATTTACCACTTAAACTGCATACTAAACTGCCTAGATAGCGATGTTTCTGTTAGATCGCAAGCCCTTAAAGTGATGAATGAAAAAGAGATCGCTAGTTTTAATTTAAATGTCGATTTTTTACTAAGCTTGCTAAGTGCTTTAAATTTAACTCAAAACACCGATACTTTCAGCGCCTCAAGCGTCGAGATCACGACAAATTTCATGCAGACAAAGTCCAAAAAGCTGCAAGACAACGAAAGCGTCATCAGCCAAAAGATGCTAAGCTCGATGAATAACGTAGCCATTTATTCAAGATTTATCGCGGCTTCGCTTTGTAGGCCATTTTTCAAAAGCGAGCTAAGCTTCGAGCAGAGAAAATTTGCTAGGCTAAAAAATGGCTTTTACGAGATAAATGGCGTCATATACGTGCCGCTTCATAAAAAGCCAGCACTTATCGAGGATCTCATAAATGAGCTTTTGGAGCTAAAAGATGTGGATTATAAATTTGATATAAGCGCGATCTTTTATATCAAGCGAGCCATCATCACAAAAGATGGCTTAGAGCGAGCTATCAGCGAGTTTAAGAAGATATTTTTAAGAGAAAATTCCTACGCTATCTTAAAGTCCTTGCTCGATGCGCAGATGATACAAATTTTGATAAAACCAATGGAGCATATCTCCCAGCTAGCAGAATATGACGGCTATCACGAATTTACGGTTGATGAGCATAGCGTTTTAAGTGTTAAATTTCTTGAAAATATAAAAGATAAATTTATAAAAAATCTCTATGCTGAGCTTTGCTTGGAGGGCAAAACGATGCTAAAGATCGTGACGCTTATGCATGACGTTGGCAAAGGACTTGGCGGCAAAGATCACGCAAACATCGGCGCAAACATCTTTAGAGCCTACGCGAACAAGCTAAATTTAAGTCAAAAAGCTATCAACGTCGGCGTCATCTTGATAAAATACCATACCCTAATGAGCAACGTCTCAAACAGAGAGGACATCTACTCGCAGCGCGTCATCTTTGCCTTCATCTCAAAGCTTGGCGACAAACAGGTTTTAAAGCTACTTTACATCCTTAGCTACTGCGTGATAAACGCCACAAATGAGAGGCTTTACAACGCCTACACAGCAAAGCTTTTAAGAGAGCTTTATGAAATTTCTCTTAGTGCATTTAGCGATGAAAATTTGCTTGATGAAGCGACAAGGCGGGTAAAAAAAGAGCAGTCTATAAAAAGAAATAGCGAGTTTTTGGCGCTTGAGCCAAAGCTGCAAGAGAAAATTTTTAAGATCACATCAAATTTGGTCTTTACAAAATATAGCGCGAGCGAGATCATAAATTTAAGCAAAGTGGCTGATAGCTTAAACGAAACCGAAATTTTCATAAACAATAGTAAAAATTTAAGCATTCAAATTTATACAAACAAGAGCCTAAATTTAAGCGCCCTGCTCTATGAATTTGCCAAATTTGACCTTGCATATATGGAGATATTTGAGCTATTTGAGAAGAAATTTTATATCAGGCTTGACTTTAACCAAAATGTAAAAAATCATGAGCTTGAAAATACTAAAATTTTAGCCCTAAAATCCCTAAATAGCGAGGTTTTAAGAGAGCCTTTGAAACCAAATATTAACAAAGATGAGATAAACTTCGAGCTAAATCACTCAAAAGATTACGCCAAACTTAGCATCAACGCAAAAGATCAGCGCGGGCTAATGGCTTATGTGATGAGTGTTTTTGACAGGCTTCATTTTCAAGTCACGAGTGCTAGAATTCAGACGGTTAAAAATAGAACGAGAAATCTCTTTTTGATCGAGAAAAACGAGCGACTTGAGAGTAAAGGCGAAGAGATATTAAATTTATTAATAAGCGAGTAAAACATGTGTGGAATCGTAGGATACATCGGAGATAAAGAGAAAAAAGAGGTCATTTTAAGCGGTCTAAAAGAGCTTGAGTATCGTGGATACGACAGCGCTGGCATGGCTGTGATGAGTGATGGCAAGATCGACTTCTTTAAAGCGGTCGGCAAGCTTGAAAATTTAGTCCTAAAGACAAAGGACTTTACATCAACTGGCTTTGGCGTGGCGATAGGTCACACACGCTGGGCGACGCACGGCAAACCAACCGAGATAAACGCTCACCCACACCTTGGAGAGCACTCATTTGTCGTTCACAACGGCATCATCGAAAACTACAAAGAGCTTAAAGATGAGCTTGAGGCAAAGGGCGTGAAATTTGTCAGCCAAACCGACACCGAAGTGATCGTGCACCTTTTTGAAGAAATTTTAAAAGAGAAAAAAGACCCATTTAAGGCTTATGAGGCGACTATCGCAAAGCTTAGAGGCGCTTATGCGACGCTGCTTATCACCAAAACTGCACCTGATAAGATATTTTTCGCAAAAGACGCCGCTCCTATGGCGATAGGTAAAAGCGACAAAAAAGAGCTATATTTTGCCTCATCAGATGCCCCACTTATCGGCAACGCAACCGAAGTTGCCTACTTAGATGATAACAACTACGGCTACGTAAGCTTAGACGAGATAGCTGTTTTTAAACACGGCAAAAAGGCTAGCATAACATTTAACGCTTTGCCAAAGGATAAGAGCTATGCCCAAAAAGAGGGTTATACATTTTTTATGGAGAAAGAAATTTACGAGCAAGGCGCTGTTGTGTCTGAAACCATCATGGGCAGGGTTAAAAACCATAAAGTCACCCTTGAAAATTTAGACGATGAATACCTAAAAGGCATCGATGATGTCGTGCTTTGTGCGTGCGGTACGAGCTACCATGCAGCGCTTGTTGCAAGCTATCTTTTTGAAAGGCTTGCTAAAGTTAGAACAAAGGTCGAAGTGGCAAGCGAATTTAGATATAGAAAGCCTTATCTAAACAAAAACTCGCTCTTCATCGTCATCTCGCAAAGTGGCGAGACAGCTGATACTCTTGAGGCGCTTAGGATCGCAAAAGAGGCTGGACTAAAGACGCTTGCGATTTGCAACGTCGATAACTCATCTATCGTTAGACTAGCTGATAATACGCTTCTAACCCGCGCTGGCATCGAAAAAGGTGTGGCAAGTACAAAGGCATTTGCAACGCAGATCATCGTGCTTTGGATGCTTGTGCTTCAAATGGCATCAGCAAAGGGATCTATCAGCAAAAAAGAGCTAGATCACGAGATCAAAACGCTTCTTCACATCCCACAAATTTTAAATATAGATAACTCTTTACAAGAGAAGCTTCACCGCCTAAGCAAGCACTATTTGCACGGTCATGGCTTCTTCTTTATCGGTAGAGACATCTTCTATCCGCTAGCACTTGAAGGTGCGTTAAAACTTAAAGAAATTTCATATCTTCACGCCGAGGGCTATCCATCAGGCGAAATGAAGCACGGACCTATCGCGCTTGCAGATGAGAAGCTATTTACGATCGCTTTAATGCCTCAAAATTTGTTATATGAAAAGACAAAAAGTAACGTCGAAGAGCTTGCTGCAAGAGATGCTTACATCCTAGCGATCAGCCCACTTGAGTTTGAGCTAAGCGATGACTACGTAAGAACTAGCGTTCAAGATCACTATATGAGCGAATTTTTCGAGATGATGCTAGTGCTTCAGCTACTTGCACTTGAAATTTCCGTTAGACTTGGCAACAATGTCGATATGCCAAGAAACCTCGCAAAAAGCGTAACTGTCGAATAATTTATGTGGCTGGCATCTTGCTGGCCGCTTAAATTTTACTTTTATATTTTTCTTTTAAAATTTAAGTTTTCACAAAATATTATTTTCTTATAATATTTGCACTTCTAATTACATTAAAAAGGATCTTCATGAAAAAGAGATTTTTAGCATCTAAGGTCTTTAGCAGCATTGCCGCTCTTTGTTTATTTGCTGGATGCGCTAGCAGCAATAGCGGTGTAACTGGTGCCGCAGCAGGAGATACAGCCAAAAATGCCAACACGAAAATCGAGCGTTGCAGCCAAACGCTAGGAACATTGTCTTTTTACGAGGATCAAAGTAGCTCATGGTACTCATATCTAACTAGAGATTATCAGCTTGGCTCAACAGTGCCGGTGCTAAGGATCTTAGCTCAGCAAACTGGCTGCTTCGTCATCGTCGAGCGTGGCAGAAGTATGGACAATATGATGCAAGAGCGCGCACTTGAAGCTAGTGGCGAGCTAAGAAAAGGCTCTAAATTTCACAAAGGTCAAGTCGTAGCGGCTGATTATACTATGCAGCCAGAGATCACATTTAGCAAAGAGGATACTGGCGGTATCAGCGGACTTGTAGGCGCTGTCTTTGGCAACGTTGCTGGCAAGGTAAGCGGAGGCTTTTCAAAGAGCGAAACACAAACATCTTTGCTTCTCATAGACAACCGCTCAGGCGTACAGATCGCTGGCGCAGTCGGCAGCGATAGCAACTTTGACTTCTTTGGCATGGGGTCAAATTCATTTTCTCGTGTGAGCGCTGGACTTGGTGGCTACACAAAGACACCAGAGGGCAGGATGATCGTAAATGCCTTTATGGACGCAATGAACCAACTTATAGTCGCGCTAAAAGATTATAAAGTCCAAAATGTAAAAGGTGGTCTTGGCAAAGGCGGAAATATAAAAATAGGAGACTAAGATGAAATTTATAGCCATTTTGTTTTGTACATTTACGATGTTGCTAGCTGCTAACTATACTAAAAAGATAGAGATCGGGCTTTGCAAACTTATAAACGAAAGAGAAATGGCTAAATTTTATGGCGACACGAGAAACTACGACGCCCTTAGTAAAAAGATAGACGGATATAAATTTCGTTTTGGATTGAAAGATTTTGATGAGGATAGTTGCCGTATGAGTGGCTACTATCCTGTTGATCCAAACTATGCGCCATATCCGCCTAACTACCGCCCATACTATCAAAATGAGTACGAAAGATTTGATAGATTTCAGCGTGGTTACCGCGGCGGCTACTACAACGACGATGACTATGATGATGGTTTTGAGCGTGGATATAGACGTGGCTACAATGACGCTAGAAGAGAGTATAGAAGACCTTATAGATAGGCATAAAAGCCGTAATCTTTAAAGAAATTTGATGCAAAACCTGTGGATATGACAACATCCAAACTACCCAAATTTCTCTTTCGACAAAAGAATAATAAGCACCCTTGTAAATAGGCTAGAGCAATATCACGAATTTTAAAAGAGATAACAAGCAAGACAAGCAGAAACGATCTTTTAAAGGCGCAAATTAATGCCCTAGAAAATGATATCTTTTACTCATCTCTCGTAGAGGACGAGAGGCTAAAAAGATCAAGGCATTCGCTCATCGGTAAAAAAGAGACTAGATAAAAATTTTGACTGGCTAGCCGACACTCATGCGACTAGACACAGTGATAATCTAGTCTCGCTAATGCTTGAAGTAAATTTAAACAAAGCTCTCATAAACTTCGAGCGGCTACTTGGCTGACACAATGCCTTGTTTGAATATAGCCATAGCAAAATTTACAAGATAAAAAGAGCTAAATTTAGAGATGATGAGATGAGCGTCGTCTCAGGCTCACAAGAAAATGTGCAAATCCACTACGAAGCCTTGCCAGCAGAGCGCGTAGAGGAGAATTTTTTTAAATTTTATCGATAAAAATCACGAAAACGCCTATGTAAAAAGTGTTTTGGCTCACCTTTGGTTTGCGATCATCCATCCTTATGACAACAGCAATGGCCGCATGGCAAGGGCTTTGGCGCACTACTGCTTGGCTGGCGAGAGCATTGAGCCATTTTTTATCTCCAGCGTTATTTATGCAAATAAAAAAGATTATTATGAAATTTTAAAGCAGACGACAAAGCTTGAAAATAATTTAAACTTTGACTTCACAGCGTGGATAAAGTGGCATTTAGAAGCGGTAAATAGCGCCATAAAACAAGCCATAAGCTCATTAAAAAGATAAAATTTCTATAAAATTTAAGAGCCAAAGCCATTAAATTTTATCTTTAGTTAGGATTTTTGCAAGCTGCTCTTTGATCTCATCATCAAATTCACTAACGCTTATCACACCCCTACTCTCGCACATCTTAGCGTCATTTACCTCGCAGTAGCCACTTAGCGCGTTTTTGTATCCACCCCTTATGCAAGCCTCTCTGTCTTCTAAAAATCCAGCCCCGCCAAGGATGAGCATGCCAAGGTCAAAGCCGATCTTAAATTTCGCACTCGCTGAGCTTTTTATCCAGCTTAAAAATATCTCATCATATCTTAGCCCAAGCGCTCCAACGCCATCTGGCACAACCAAGATATCCACGCCATAAAGGCTCTCAGCGTAAATTTCAGGATGAAGCCTGACGCCAAATTCATCGACTATCTCAGGCTTTAGGGCGTAGGTTTTGATGTTAAAACCTTCAAATTTATGCAAAAAATCATAAATTTTGGCAAAGTTTAACAAATTTATCTTGTCAAACATCAAAATGCCAACTTTCATGCTAGCTCCTTTTAATGAAGTGCCTCATTTAGCTTGATCGCCCTTTTGCTCGCGCTTGCAGTGATCTGACCTGTTTGGCTATTTTGTCTAAAATGAAGCCCATTTAGCCCGCCAAGCTCAAGCGCTTTGTAAATTTCAGCTTCAAATTTAAAGCTAGGATTTAGCTTAGCTAGCTTTTCGCGCTCGCTTGCCGAGATATAGACCTTTGTGCCCTCGAGCACCGCTATGCCAGCATCCACGATGCAGTTATCACCAAGTGGCACGCCAGTAACTGAGTTTGCGCCAAGCAAGCAGTGTTTGCCGATGCTTACAGGGTTGCCGTTCGTGCCGCTTAGCACGCCAAGTATGCTAGCTCCACCACCTACGTCACTACCCTCACCCACTACGACAGAGCTACTAACCCTACCTTCAACCATCACGCCACCAGTCGTGCCTGCATTAAAGTTGATGTAAGCAGCTCCTGGCATGACGACTGTGCCAGGATGCACAGCAGCACCCATGCGGACTTTGGCAGCGTCCAAGATCCTTGTGTTATCAGCTGGGATGATGTGACTTAGAAATCTTGGGAATTTATCCACGCTCACGATCGCTGGATACTCGCCAAACATCTTTAGAGAAATTTCATTTTCTCTTAGCCACTCAAGCTCGATTGGGATATTTTGGCTAGTCCATGCGACATTTGGTAGCACTCCAAAGGCTCCATCAAGTACGATCGTCCTAGGTGCGACCTTGCCAAGTGAGATCAAGTAAAGCTTGAGATAGACGGCCTCCACGCTAAGTGGCTTTGCGTCGTCGAACAAAAATACAAGCTTAAATTTATTCTCATTTAGCTCAAGATCGTCATCAAATGCCATCTTCACAGCGTGTAAATTCTCCACGTTTTTATGCGATTTTATATCTTTTTCAAAGACACTAAAGAGCTTGCTAGCCTTTTTTGCCACCTTTGGCGTGAGATCGGCTACGAACTCGTGAGCGCTAAAATCAATCTCAACATCGCACTTTTGCAATGCGTATATAAAAGCAGCTGCACTTAAAAAGCTCTCTTTATAATTTACAACGGCGTAACTTGCTTGCAAAATTTTGTCGCTATTTTTTTGTCCGCGATCGACTCTTGCGATGCCAAAAGCAACTGGATCTTTGTAGCCATCTTTTTTTCTAAATTCTTCAAAAAATTCCTTAAATTCGTTTGCGTCTTTGAACTCTTTAGACATCTATTCTCCTTTAAATTTTTTCTTAGTCTAGCCAAAAATGGCTAAAAATTTTATGATTTTGGATGTTTAAAAAGTTGATAAAACTAAAGTCCAAGCGAATGCTGCAACGCATAGATTATAATTTTGCTATTTTGGGCGTAAAACCTAAAGCAGCAAATTTCTTCATCCAAATAAAATCCAGCGCCTATTAGATCGCAGTCGTGTCGATGAAATTTATCTGCCTAAAAGCAAAATTTTCATCATTTTTTGCAAGGCTTGAAAATCTTAACTAGCTTTTAATGCATAAATTTAAAGATTTAAGCGTTTAGCACTCCTCACTAAGCTCTAAATTTTCTAAACGAAGTGGCTTTTCACCCTCAAAGATCACCCCTATACCATAAGGCTCGCAGATATCAAGCTCGCCCTTGGCAAATCTCATCAGCCACTGCCTATCACGCGCATAAAAGGTGCATTGTGGCGAGCTAAATGGCAGGTTGCAAATTGGCACATCAAGCAAGCTAAGCTCGTCCTTGCTCAAAAAGCACCCTCGCCTAAACTCATCTTTTAAAAAGACAAGTGCCTCTTTTACGTACCGGTCAATATCGCCGACGATGCGCTCTGCTAGCAAAGTAGTCTCATCATCCGCCTCTGCCCCATCTGTGCTAACAAGGCAAAACGCTACCTGATCAAAAATTTCGCTTTTTAGCTTCATCTCTCCATACCAGATGAAACCATCATCTGTTGCAACTTTTTCAAGTTCGCCAAATTTCAAAGTCATTTCGTATTCTCATTTTTTGTTATTTTGCCACTTTTATAAAAGAGTGGAATTTAAGTAAATTTGTAGTGAGCTAAAATAGAGATAGCTTGTAAATTTGCCATTTTGACATAAAGCAAAAGCTAAATTTACAAGCAAATTTTCAAATTTATATCGCTATTTAAAAGCAAAATTTCTCATCAGTGCCATTTTGCTTGCGCATAGCTTTAAAGTTAGCAAGATTGTCTTTGTCTAAAAAATAATCTTTCTCTTTTTTATTGCGAGCTTCTAGCTTTTCTATGCCTTTTGCAAGGGCTGCTTTTCTATCTTCGTGAGGCGAGCTAAATTCTGGCGAAAACATCGCTTCATAGGCATTTTTCTTAGTCCATTCAAGCGCTTTATCAGCGATCTCTTGTTGCTTTTTGATATCGCAAAATGCATAAGGATTGACCACGTCGCCAACAAGCTTCATAAACGCCCCTATCGCAGCCACCACGTCAGTAAATTTCTCGCCCTCCATGTCTATAACGCCTCTTAGCAAGATCGCGCGGTTTTTTGCCGCATAAAACCAAAATACCGCATCGTCGCGAAGTCCAAGATCATAAGCGTGAGCCGAGAGGACAAAAAGAGTTATCGGAGAGACCATTTGTGGGGCGTCTTGCACGATCTTTTCAGCCTTTTTGAAGTCATCAGTTTTGCCACTTTTTAAAAGCTCATCTATCTTGTCATAGACCTTGACATACTCCACCTTGCCAGCATTTGCTGAGTAGTAAGGCGTGACGTAGATGTCGATACTTCTTACTTTGCCATCGTTTGCAAAGCCACATACCGCTCCAAAAACTAGCGCTGTAAGCAGTGATAAAATTTTCATTTTAGCTCCTTGGTTTAAAATTTTTGTTATTTTAACTAAAAGCAGTTGAAAAGATTAGGATAAATTTAAGAAAAAGTCCGCAAATTTAAAGCGGACTTTGAAGATTAGTTTTTAAAACTATGTATAGGTGCTGGAATTTGTCCGCCACGAGCGATGAAGTCGGCACTTGAGGCTTTGTTTATCTTCATCACAGGCGCTCTTCCTAAAAGACCGCCAAACTCGATCATATCGCCCTCACGTCCAAGAGGTATGATACGAACGGCCGTTGTTTTTTGATTTATCACGCCGATAGCAGCTTCATCAGCGATCATCGCAGCTATACTCTCGCTTGGCGTATCCGCAGGTATGGCGATCATATCAAGTCCAACTGAGCATATCGCTGTCATCGCTTCAAGCTTTTCTAAATTTAATGATCCCGCGCGCACCGCAGCTATCATGCCCTCATCTTCTGAGACTGGGATAAACGCACCGCTTAAGCCGCCCACTTGATTGCACGCCATGACGCCACCTTTTTTGACCGCGTCATTTAGCAGAGCTAGTGCCGCAGTCGTGCCATGCGTACCGACAGCCTCAAGCCCCATCTCCTCAAGCACACGAGCCACCGAGTCTCCCACAGCTGGTGTCGGAGCAAGAGAGAGATCGACGATACCAAATTTAACCCCAAGGCGCTCACTCGCCATTTGACCAACGAGCTGACCGATACGAGTGATCTTAAACGCCGTCTTTTTCACAGTCTCAGCCACCACGTCAAAGCTCTCGCCACGCACCTTTTCAAGCGCTCTTTTTACGACGCCTGGGCCTGAAACGCCGACATTTATCACCACGTCAGCCTCGCCCACGCCGTGAAATGCACCGGCCATGAAAGGATTATCCTCGACTGCATTTGCAAAGACAACGAGCTTTGCACAGCCCATCTCTGAAGCTGCCGCCGTCTCTTTTATGATGCGCCCCATGTCACGCACCGCGCTCATATTTATGCCACTTTTTGTTGAGCCGACATTGACGCTTGAGCACACTTTTGCGGTTTGTGCTAGTGCTTGCGGGATAGAATTTATCAAAATTTCATCGCCCTTTTGATAGCCCTTTTGCACTAGAGCCGAAAAACCACCTATAAAATCAATACCAACTTCAATAGCCGCCCTATCAAGCGTCTTTGCGATCATCACGTAGTCACTCGCGTCCGTTGCGGCGCCGATTATTGAGATAGGTGTCACGCTCACTCTTTTATTGACGATTGGTATGCCTAGCTCGGCAGAAATTTCGTTGCCCACTCTAACTAGGTCTTTGGCTTTAGTGGTGATTTTTGCGTAAATTTTATCGCAGGCTTTATTGATGTCAGGGTCGATGCAGTCAAGCAAACTAATGCCCATCGTGATCGTTCTGATGTCAAAATTTTGCTCCTCGATCATCGAGATAGTTTCGGTTACGTTTTTGATATCCATCTTTTGTCCTTAAATTTTGTGCATCGCATCAAAGATGGCTGAGCTTTGGATATTTATCTTTACTTTTAGACTCTCTCCAAGCTTATCTAGCTCCGCTCTTAAGACTGTAAAGTCCTTATTTTCATCGCTTGAAACCACCGCCATCATCGTGAAAAAGTCGCTCAAAATAGTCTGGCTTATATCATCTATGTTTAGCCCTAGCTCGCTAAGCTTTGCTGAGACGCCAGCAACGATGCCAACTCTATCTTTTCCGACTACGGTTACGATCGCTTTCATCTTTTCTCCTGTTAAATTTTAAATTTATTATATAAAGTGCATTTTGGCTCCAAAATTTAAACCCTGCATCAAGCAAAGCTAAATTTTGGTAGCCAAATTTAATTAAAATTTGCTCTAAATTTTATCTTTTGTAGATTTACTTCGAGCAAGCACTCTTGCCGTCATTTACTGGCTGGATCGCTGAGTTATCAGCCCCACCGCCGTTATTTATATTTTCTATTATCTCCCAAAGCCTTGCAGCTGCGCTCTCGTAGCGTTTTGCAGTGACTGAGTTTGGCTCATAAAAGCTAACTGGTTTGCCACTATCGCCGCCCACTCTAACAGCTGGCTCGATAGGAATTTCAGCTAAAATTTGAGTGCTGTAAGCCTTTGCTACCTCTTCAGTCGTGCCTTTGCCAAATATGTCATACTCTTTGCCATTATCTGGGCAGATGAAGCCGCTCATATTTTCGATGACGCCAGCGATTGGGATGTGGAGTTTTTCAAACATATCAAGCGCACGCTTGCTATCATCAAGTGCTACTACTTGAGGTGTTGTGACGCAGACACCTGCTGTTACTGGCACGCTTTGAGCTAGAGTTAGCTGCGCATCGCCCGTTCCTGGAGGCATGTCAAGAAACAATACATCAAGCTCGCTCCAAAGCACGTCCCTTAGCAGCTGCTCGATCGCTTTCATGATCATCGAGCCACGCCAGATAAGGCTCATGCCCTCCTCCATCAAAACGCCCATACTCATCATCTCAACACCATGGCTAAGTATCGGTTTTAGCTTGTTGCCAACGACTTGTGGCTGGGTATTTACTTCGCCAAGCATTCTTGGGATATTTGGTCCGTAGATATCAGCGTCCAAAATTCCCACTTTTTTGCCTAGTTTTGCCATTGAGATGGCTAAATTTAGCGTTGTGGTTGATTTACCAACGCCGCCTTTGCCAGAGCTTACCATTACGAAATTTTTAACTTGTGGCGCGATATTTTTGCCACTTTGAGTGTTACTTTTCTCCTCAGGTATCTTTGGCTGGATCAAATTTAGCACATACTCATTTGAGCCCATGACACGTTTGATGTCTGTTTTTAGCTCATTTGCCACATCAGGATTTGAGCTAACGATCTCGACTTCTATTAAAATTTTCTCGCCGATCTCCACGTTTTTTACAAAGCCAAAGCTAACTATATCCTTCTCAAATCCCGGATATATGACACCTTTTAGTCTATTTAAGACCTCTTCTTTATTTAACATTTTTCTCCTTTTTCTAGATCTTTTGAAATTTTATATGCACAAAATTTTGGTCCGCACATCGAACAAAAATGAGCGCTCTTAAACGCATCTTCTGGCAAGCTCTCATCGTGAAGCTCTCTAGCCTTTTTTGGATCAAAGCTAAGCTCAAACTGCTTGTTCCAGTCAAATGCATATCTAGCGTCACTCATCGCATGGTCTTTTTCGATAGCTCCAGCCTTGCCAAGCGCGACGTCTGCGGCATGAGCTGCTATCTTGTGAGCTACGATCCCCTCTCTTACGTCATTTTCATTTGGCAAGCCAAGGTGCTCTTTTTGCGTCACGTAGCAAAGCATGCTAGCGCCGTGATATGCCGCCATCGTACCACCTATCGCTGAGGTTATGTGATCATACCCTGCGCCGATATCGCTAACAAGCGGTCCAAGCACGTAAAATGGGGCGTCATGGCAGAGCTCTTGTTCGATTTTCATATTATACTCAATTTGACTTAATGGCACATGACCAGGGCCCTCTATCATCACTTGCACATCTTTTTCCCACGCCCTAAGCGTAAGCTCTCCAAGCACCTTTAGCTCGCTAAGCTGTGCCTCGTCTGTCGCGTCATAAAGGCAACCTGGGCGAAGTCCGTCGCCAAGCGAGAGCGAGACGTCGTATTTTGCGCAAATTTCTAAAATTTGATCAAAAATTTCATAAAATGGATTTTGCCTATTTAGCTTTGACATATAGCTCGCGCTCAAGCTACCACCACGGCTAACTATGCCCATTTTACGCTTTTTAACAAGCGGCAAAAACTCACGCAAAAAGCCAGCGTGTATCGTAAAGTAACTAACCCCTTGCCTTGCTTGCTTCTCTAGCACGCTTAAAATTAGCTCATTTGTGATATTTGTAACCTCTTTTGCCTCTTTTAAAATTTCATACATAGGCACCGTTCCAACTGGCACGCTTGAATGCTCTATTATAGCACTTCTAATGGCGTCTAAATCGCCATCCGTGCTTAGGTCCATAACCGTATCAGCGCCAAATTCTAAGCAAATTTCAAGCTTTCTAAGCTCCGCGCAAATGTCACTACTTAGGCTTGAGTTGCCGATATTTGCATTGACCTTTGTCTTTAGCTTTCTGCCTATACCCATTGGCTTTAAATTTGTGTGATTTACATTTGCTGGGATGATGATGCTGCCTTTTGCCACCTCATCCATCACTAAATTTTCGCTCACTCCCTCGACTTTTGCCACATAGCTCATCTGCTTTGTGAGCTCGCCACGCCTAGCATAGTACATCTGCGTCTTATCTCTCATAAGTAGCCTTTTTAAATTTATAAAAAAGCTAATTTTAGTCCTTTTTATATTTGAACTAACTAAATAAATCTAAATTTCTACTCTTTTTTAAAAAGATTTTTTCAAGTTTTAGAATGTATAATTCCGTAACAATCTTCAAAGGAGCTACCTTGCTTGATATCTCACTTATAATGCTAGGAGCCGGAAATTCTAGCCGTTTTGAGCTACCTGTAAAGAAGCAATGGCTTCGCATCGGCAGTGACCCACTTTGGCTATTTGCCACTAAAAATTTGAGTAACTTTTACACATTTAAAGAGATCATCGTCGTTAGTAAAGAGTGCAAATATATGTCTAAATTTGCTCCAAATTATAAATTTGTTGATGGCGGCGAGACAAGACAAGATAGCCTAAAAAACGCACTTGAGCTAGTAAATAGCGAATTTGTCCTAGTTAGCGACATCGCGCGCCCTTGCATATCAAGCGAGCTCTTTCACAAGATCATCGAGGCGGCCGCTCAGGCTGACTGCGTGGTGCCTGCGCTAAAGATCGCTGACACTGCCTATCTTGGCGAAAACGCAATAGACAGAGAAAAGGTAAAACTTATCCAAACACCGCAGCTCTCGCGCACAGCACTTCTTAAAAAGGCTCTTAGTAGCGGCGAAATTTACACAGATGATAGCTCGGCTATGAGAGCCATTGGCGCAAGCGTTTGGCACATTTTGGGCGATGAGATGGCTAGAAAGATCACTTTTAAAGAGGATCTTGCCAAAATTTCAGCCCTAAAAGCACCAGAAAACGAGCTCTTTATAGGTAATGGTTTTGACGTGCATGAGTTTGAAAAGGGCCGTCCGCTTGTGCTTTGTGGCGAAAAGATCGACTATGAGTTTGGGCTAAAGGCTCACAGCGACGGCGATGTGGCACTTCATGCGCTAACAGACGCTATCTTGGGAGCTGCTGGGCTTGGCGACATAGGCGAACTTTTCCCTGATACGGACGCTAAATTTAAAGATATTAGCTCCATTTATTTGCTGCAAGAAGCTTATAAAAGGGTGCAAAGCGTGGGCTTTGTGCTAACAAACGCTGATATCACGATAATGGCGCAAAAGCCAAAACTTTCAAAGCTAAAATCAAAAATGGAGGCAAACATCGCGCAGGCTCTAAATTTAAGCCAAAGCCGCATAAATGTAAAGGCGACGACGACTGAGGGACTTGGCTTTGTGGGCAGATGCGAAGGGATCGCTGTCATGGCAAGTGCGAGCCTTAAATTTTACAACTGGACACAAATATGAAAATTTTAATAGTAGAAAACGAAATTTACCTAGCTGGCTCGATGGCTAGCAAACTAGCTGACTTTGGCTACGACTGCGAGATCGCAAAGAGCGTCAAAGAGGCTTTGAAATTTGAAAATTTTGACGTAGTGTTACTTTCTACCACACTTCCTGGGCAGGACTTCTACCCAGTCATAGAGAAATTTAAAAGCTCTATCATCATCTTACTCATCGCCTACATCAACAGCGACACCGTGCTAAAGCCGATACAAGCGGGCGCGGTGGATTACATCCAAAAGCCATTTATGATAGAAGAGCTTGTTAGAAAGATAAGACATTTTGAAGAGTTTAGAGGCTTTAAAAACGAGATAAAAAACTACGAAAACTATATAAATTTCGCTCTAAAAGACTACGAGATACCTTGTTTTGAAGCCAAAAAGATCAAATTTCCACTTCTTTTAAAATCAAGCAAAAATGGCTATAGCGATAAATTTATCTTTAACTACGCAAAGGCTGGGAATTTGCCATTTTTGTTTTTAGGCAAAGCCTGTTTTAGCGAGCTTGAAAAAGCACTTGCTCAAAGTGGCGACGAGCTAATATACATCACAAATCTTGAAGAGCTAAAAGAGGATGAAAAAGAGAAAATTTTAGAGCTTTGCAAAAAGAAAAAAGTGGCTATACAAACTAGTGATTTTGCGCAAAGTGCGCCATTTGAGGAGCTTGAACTCTCGGTTAGAGATAAAAACTTTGACATCGGCGAGATCGTCACGATCGATGAATATATAAAATATATCATAGTTAATTATCAAGATAAATTCCCCGACACCGAGCTTAGCAAAAAGCTTGGAATTTCTAGAAAATCACTTTGGGAAAAGAGAAAGAAATATGACGTCAGCAAGAAAAAATAGTGAAATTTCTATAAACACCGAAGTTTATGGCGCCTTAGAGCTTATCAAAAACAAAATTCTCTCAAATTTTAGCGCCCTGATGGACGACGAGCAGATCAAAGAGGTGGCAAAAAAGGGCTACTTTAACGGCGAGCCGATGCCCTACTCTTTTGGCTTTGCTCCATTTGGCGAGGTCAATCAAAATATCGCTAGCAAGCTGCATGCTGGACAAAGAGTAAATTTAAATATGGACGGCAAGATCGTTGGGCACATCGACGTGGCAAAGGTCTTTAAATTTGACGAGAGCATGCGAGCTAAAAATATATTTTTAGCAAATGAATCAAACAGCGAAATGTCACTAAATTTAGGCAAATACGGCATAAGCGGCGAGTTTGAGCTATATGATGAGAGCCTACAAATAAGCAAAGATGCGCTAAATGAGCTGATAAAAGAGAGTGGCGCCAAGAAAATAACGGCTGTCTTTTTAACGGCTGATCCATTTAACCGCGCGCATGAACGCCTAGTTAGGATGACCATCGACAAGGCCGATCTCGTGGTTGTTTTTCTCATCAGAACGCGCGAAGAGAGGCATATTGATTACGAGATAAGAAAGCAGGTGCTTGACTTTTTTAACCAAAACTATCTGCCAACAAAAAAGGTATTTGTCTTTGCGCTAAAAAACACAACCCTTTTTAGCTCGCACGCCAACCCAACGCTTGAGTGCATCGCAGCCTCAAGACTTGGCGCAAACAAGCTAGTCATCGGACAAAACCACTCTGGTATCGGCATGTTTTTTGACCACAACGAAGTTCATACGATACTTGATATCTACAAAAACGACCTAAATTTAGACGTGATCGTCCTGCCTGAGCTGGTTTATTGCAACAAGTGTAAGACGCTAGTTAGCACCAAGAGCTGCCCGCACGGACAGCACCACCAGATCAAATACCACCCAGACGTGATCAAAGAGCTGCTATTTAACGGCATCATGCCACCAGCCATACTCGTTAGACCTGAAATTTCAGCGCTCATCTTAAGCAAGCTCTATGTAAATCGCTTTAAAGATATACAAAAGCTCTGTGATGATCTTTTTGTAAATTCTGGACTGCTTGAAAACAAGACCGACCGCGACTTTTACGAAGAGCTCATGAAGCTCTATCAGACATCATCACTCACTTAAGGAAATTTATGCAAAAGCTATTTTTAACATTTTTTGGATTTGGACTTTTACCAAAGGCACCTGGCACTTGGGGCTCGGTGGCTGGAGCTGTGGTGGCTTATTTTGTGTTATATTTTTTCTCATCTACCACGCTTTTGCTAGCTAGCATTTTATTATTTTTGGTGAGCATCAGCGTCATTGATGATTTTGAAAAAAAGGTAAATTCACACGACGAGAGCTTTATCGTGATCGACGAAGTTGCTGGCGTTTGGCTTGCTATCGCCATTAGCGGAGCGACGATCTCACAGCTAGTTCTCTCACTCGTGCTTTTTAGAGTGCTTGATATCAAAAAACCATCGATCATTGGCAGGATCGACCGCAACGTAAAGGGCGGACTTGGCGTCATGGGCGATGATATGGTTGCTGGATTTTTCGCTGGCATTATTAGCGCGATGATATATGGCGTCGCTATGAAATTTGGCGTAGTTTTGCCGTAAGCTGAGCTAGCTATCTTGCTGGCTCTTTTTTAAATTTAACTCTCTCTACTATTTTCCCATTTTAAAAATTCATCCCACTCTTCTTTTGAGATTAAAACTTTGTCGCTAGATTTTTCCTCATCCCTGCCTGCAACTTTATCTTTGTCATAATTTTTTCTAAAGACGATCATATTATAAAGCGAAAATCTAAGCTTTCCAAAAAGGCTTAAATTTTTTGCATTTTCAGGGGTTATCTCATTGCCATTTTTGTCACGTCCTTTGCCACCTAAAAATAGCGAATAAACAAGCGTGGTCATGAAGTTAAATCTTAAAAGAAGCGCCCAAAAGCAGTTTAAGAAGCCGTGATTGTATTTAATGCAAACATAAAAACCAAAAATGGCGTAAATGGCTATTATAAAAAGTATAGTGTAAAAAATATAAGTTAGCCCATCATCGTTTGAAACGTCAAAATACTCGCATACCTCACAAAAGATAGCCACAAAGGTGGGAAATATTACAAGCGGAAAAATAAGATGCAGTCCAACTAGGTCAAATTTACTCACATAGACTTTGATATTTCGCCTGCCAGCAAAGATCATCAACAAAATAGCTAGCACTATCGGCGCAAATACCAAACTAGAATAGAGATCATTGATGTCCAAGTTGCGCTCCTATTTTACTTTGTAAATTTGAGTTTTGCTAACGATATTTTGTGCTCTTAAATTTAAAAATAGAGCTAAATTTACCTACGATTTTTGCGGTTTTCGATGCCGATCTTTTCACTCTCTTCTATCTCTGCAACATAGCTTGGATTTTTCTTTTTAGCCTCTTTGTCTAAAAAGCTAATAAGCTTTGCATCGGCATTTTGATGAGAGCAGATTAGAATTATAAAATTTATGTAGTGGCTAGCTTCTTTTGGAGCGATCTGATTTTTTTTCGCTGGTATTATAAATTTCTCTCCAAAAATTTGTATAAGCTCGAAAAGCTCGTTTTTGCTTAGAGTTTTATCACCAGCAAGTTCTTCAAGCTTTTCGATCGTGATCTCTTCTTCACTCTCAGGCTCTAGCCCTCTTGCCAAGGCTTGATGATCTTTGTTTTTTAGCAAAAGATAGACTAGCGCGCAAATGGCCACTATAAGCAAAAAGACAAAAAAGACTATCAAGCCTTTAAGAAGCATCTATAGCCTTGTGCAAAGAGAGCGTTTCATAAATGCAAGAACGCTCATCGCTATCATAATGGCGATGCTTATCCAGACGAAATCAGGCACTGGAAGCGGATCTCCAGCTGCGTAAGAGTGCATGCCAGCTAGATAGAAATTTACCCCAAAATAGGTCATTATGATCGCCCAATATGCGAAAAACGAAGCCACAGCAAACGCGTACTGGTTATTTAGTCTTGGTATAAATCTCATGTGAAGCACCGCCGCATAGACAAGGATCGAAACTAGCGCCCAAGTCTCCTTGCTATCCCAGCCCCAGTATCTACCCCAGCTCTCATTTGCCCAGACGCCACCCAAAAAGTTTCCAAGCGTAAGTAAGCTAAGGCCAAGTATCATCGCCATCTCATTTATACGTGTCGCTTCAGTGATATTGCGTGCGATCTCTGCATTTGGCTTTTTCTTGTTTTGCAAGATGATAAGCAGCAAAGTAAATCCACCAAGCAACGCACAAAGGCCTAAAAATCCGTAACTTGCAGTTATGATAGAGACGTGGATAGTTAGCCAGTAGCTCTGAAGCACAGGCACAAGCGTCGTGATCTGCGGATCCATCCAGCTAAGGTGCGCAACAAACAGCGTAACGCCAGCTAATATAGATGTAAGTGCAAGTGCGATCGGACTGCGTTTTGCAAAGATGATGCCAGATAGACCAAGCGCCCAAGCGATATAGACCATCGACTCGTAGGCGTTACTCCAAGGGGCGTGCTCAGCGATGTACCAGCGAAGCCCAAGGCCAGCTGTGTGCGCAAGAAAGGCTAGTAAATTTATAATATATACAGCTTTAACTATGCCATTTATCTGCACTTTTGGTGCTAGCATCTTGACAAAAACAAATAGTAAAAGTGCAAGTCCAGCCAAAAGATATATCGGTGTCAAGCGGTCAAATACTTGAAATTTATTAAATAAAATTTCTATATCTATCTTTTTCTCACTTGGCATGACAGCAGCGCCGTATTTGTGCTGATAGGCTGAAATTTTCTCAAGCGCCGCATCCGCCTTGCTCCAGTCATTATCCTTTGAGGCTGCATCAACAGCTGAGAAATACTCTCTCATCATGCCAACGACTAGCTCAGCCTCTTTTGGCGAGAAGTACATCATCGCGCTAGCAGGCGAATACCAAGAATTTGATGGATCATCTTGTTTTGGGAAAATTTTGAAAATTTCACCGATAAATATCATATAAAATACATTTAGTCTCTCATCGATCTTTATCACATCTTTGTCAAATGTATTGCGTGAGCCTGGGTGTTTGCGGTTTGCTATCTCGGCAAATTTTGTTAGTTTATATTCGCTTCCACCATCTTTTGTCGCTTTAAAAAATTCATCAAAGCTTGCGTATCTTGCATTCTCATCGACGCCTAGCTCTTTTTTTAGCTCCTTGCTTTGACCAAGCGCGATGATCTTCTCATTTCGCCAAAAATCAGGTGTTACCATTATAGAAAGCATCGCTTGATTTGAATTTAGACTACCTATGCTCTCGCCTCTGTGGATTTTGTTTAAAACCTCTTTACTAAGCGTATCAAATGGCTTCATCCTACCATCTGGACTTTGCACGATAAGCCTAGCAAGCTTGTCTGCATGCTCTTTGCTGATATGCGGCAAGAAATCCTCCGCCTTTAGCGAGCCAAAATTTAAGCCTAAAAGCAAGACCGCTATGAGAGTAGCTACTTTTTTGCCACTTTTTGTTGATTCATTATCTATTAGTTTGGCTAGCTTTCTAAAGCGGCTGTTAGGATTTATGACATTTAACAAGAAGCCAAGACCTAGCAAAAAGTAGCCGATATATGTCGGGATCTTGCCTGGGTCCTTATTGACAGAGAGGATCGTGCCTTTCTCGTCAGTATCGTATGAGCTTTGGAAAAATCTATATCCATCATAATCAAGCACGTGGTTCATATAAATTCTATAATCAAACCCCGGATCATTTGTGCCATCTTTTACCACAACCTCGCTTGAGTAGCTCATAGGCGAATTTGAGCCAGGATATCTTTTTAGCTCAAAGTCCTTTAGGTAGAGGCTAAATGGGAGTTTTATCTGCTGAGCTCCCCATGAGGCGTTAAATTTCTGTCCAGCCACGGCGATACGTGAAGGCTCCATTAGGTTGTAAAATACATGCATCTCTTTACTCTCACCTTTGTAGTTTAGCTCAGCTATCAACGCATTAAACTCGCTATCCTTTGAGCTGACTAGCTTTCTTGAAGCGTGCGCTGAGACTAGTCTTGGGGCGAAATTTATATTTGAGATAGTATATAAGCTACCTGTGCCAAATTCATTCACACTGCCAGCTTTTAGCTCAGTTTTTGAGCTATCCGCCATAGTAAATTTTGAAAGATCAGCATTTGAAGTAACTGTGAAATTTCCATCATTTAGTCTAAAAAGAACGTATTTTTTATTTTCATCTGGTTTGGCATTAAAGATAAAGCTGATATCTCCAACCCTTGCCTCTTCTTCTTCAAGTAAAAATATCTCTTCGCTTTCGCTCTCGTTTGATACTACAAATTCAACGACAGGCTTCCCGCTATCATCATTTACAAATTTATAGCTTGCATTTGGCACAAATTCTTTAAATTTTAAACTAGCCTCGCCATCTGCTGTTTTTAGCTTTAGATCAAAGCCCTTCTTCACATCAGCAAGTCCCAAAGGCATAGCCGAGCTGATCTCCTCGCCTTTGTCGTTAAGCGCTGTTAAATTTATATATGAAACCTTCGTACTAACAACGTTTGAAGCGGTGTTTTCACGTATATGCATATCAGCTTCAAAACCAAGGTATCTTGTGATGCCAGCACCGATTAAGATGACGATAAAACCTAAGTGAAAGATGAGAGATGGGAGTTTTTTAGGATCGATTAGGTTGTATCTAAAGATATTGAAGGCTAAATTTATACCGAGCAGTAGTTGGATAAGCGCAAACCAGCCAGCGCCATAAACATAGTACCAAGCTGCTTCAGTGCTGGTTTTGCTCTCTATTATTGTGGCGGCTCCACTAGCTACGGCAAAGATTATCATCAAAACGATAGCTGAGCCCATACTTAAAAATAATGTTTTTGGATTTAACATCTGCTTCCTTTTATTTATATTGTGGCAAAGCTACCGAAGTGAAATTTATCTTAAATAACTGCCTTGCTTTGTTTCGGTTGAAACTGGTTTATTTTCGTTTGTATCTTGATCTGCAAGTGCATCTTTACCTTTTAGATAAGCAAGTATTGCACCTAGATCATTGTTTGAGACGATCTTAGCTTGGTTTTGCATCACGTTTTTACCGCTACCACCAAAGCTTGAGTCGCTTCTATAAGAGATGATGCTATCTTCTATATCTTTAGCATCCATGTTTTTAAGTGGTGTTGAGCCAAATGGTCTTTTGTCTGCGCTTTCACCATGGCAGCTAGCGCATTGTTTATCATAAAGCTCTTTTCCTAAAGAGACACTATATCTACCTTTTCTATCAACGCCAAATTTTAAAATTCTATTGTCTTTATAGCGCCTTGGATCTTCATCGACATAGACATTTACTTTTTCATTTCTGTCATTAGCCTGCTTTTTTGCCATTTCGGCAAGCTCTTTACCAAACTCGCCACGAGCTTCTATATAATAAACCTGAGAAGCTGCAAAGGCATTTGCCACCAAAAAACACGCCAAAAAAGAAATTTTGATATTTTTCATGAGTTTCCTTGAAATTTTGCTCTAAATTTAAAAATCCCGGATCAGATTGCTCCGACCCGGGATTATATCATAAGTTGATTAACGAGCTATGAATTAGAATGAGTATTTAGCTTCAAATCTAAATTTGTCTTCTTTTGTCTTCACATCATTAGGTAGTTTGTGAGTTTGGAAAGAGTAGAATGAGCTAAATGTTAGCTTTTTGTTGTATTGGTAAGCAAATCTTGGAACAAATTCTTCAACTTTATCTTTTACATCTGGGTTACCAGCACCAGCTGAAGTTTTTTGAGTACCTTTAACATAATCTAAACCAACTTTGAATTTATCAAATGTATATGCACTTGTTGCATAGAAGAAGTTACCTTTACCCTCTGCATATGTCCAGTCAAATACATCTTCACCAGCAGTTATTAGGCTACCTTGATCTTCAAATGTAAATGCTGATATACCTTTATCTTGAGCTTTCCAGCCGATATAACCAGCAGCTAGGTCAAAACCAAATAGTGAAGTTGAAAGTTCGCCAGCATAGAAGTTACCATCATTGTATCCAAGGATGTTTTTAGCTTCTTTATCAGCTGTGCTATTTGCATAGTTAAGTCTTGCACCTAGGGCAAAGTCATTAGTGATGTCGAATTTAGCTGAAACATCAGCTGCAAGTACATCAGCTAGATTAGTTAATGTACCGTACCATAGTTGGAAGCTAACTGGATTAAATGAACCAGCAATACCAGCTGCATATAAGTTACCAACATCATATCTATCTAATTTATTAGTTACAGCTGCATCATATAATTTGCCATCGCTCTCGCCATTGCCTTCAAGAGCATCAAAAGCTAAAGCTGTTAGAGTAAGACCTTCAATATCTTCATTTACTACTCTTACGCCAGTACCGATTGCGTCATCAGTAAAGTATGAGTCAATAGTTTGTTTACCAGCTGTTATAGTAGTACCGCCGATCTTATAGCCAAGATAGAATTGGTGAACACCAAAAGTTCCAGTTGTGTTTGTTTTATCTGTACCAGCACCAGCATTATCACCTGAGCCATCAGTAGCATTGTATCTTAAACCAACAACGCCAAAGAAGTTATCATCGATAGCAGCTTTAAAATTTGTGATCATTTTAAAGTTATGGCCAGCCTCATTTGATTTTTTAACATTTTTTTGTGTTTTGTCATAATCATGTACATGAGTATATCTGTATCTTGCCATACCAGAAAGATCAACATTTTTTATAGCTTCTTCAAGTGGAGTAGCACTTGCTACACTTGAGAATGCGCCTAAAGCAACCAAAGCGGCTAAACTAATTTTTGTTAGTTTCATTTTTTCTCCTTTTAAGGTTTTTGTGTCGACGATTATAATCAATAAATTTTAAGATGAAGCTTAAAAAATCATAAAATTTTGCATTTTTGTTACCGATCGTTTACCGATTTTAACCAAAAAGAGGTATATTTTGATAATTTAACTTTTACAAATGAGACTTTTAAAAAAGGGATAAAAGGAAAAAGGGGCCGTTGCTTTGCCCCTTAAAAGGAGTTCTAGTTTTGATTGCTGATGAAATTATATATGCTAGCAGTAAATCAACGGTAATCTAAAAAGAAATTTTCTCCTCTTTTGGCACATCGATATTCGTTTTTATATTTTTTCTTTTTACGACTACTTCATTTTGTGGTTTTCTTATGCCATTATATGCGCCTCTAGAGCCGCCCTCTTTTATAAGAAGCATGTCTATGAGCTTATCTGCGTAAAAAGTCGCATAGACAAGATCTCCCTTATCGTAATAATATCTGTTTGCACAAAAATTTGCTTTGTTTAGTTTATGATTTTTCACATCGCTGGCTACTATCTCGTAGCAGTATTTCGAATCTTTATAGCTGACATCTTTTATGAAGCCTTTGATGGAGCTTTTTGCAGGCATAGTTTTAGTAGCTTGCCTTGGTTGCTTGCGGACTGGTGGGTTGTCATCAAAAAATGAACATCCCAAAAACATAGTAGCTACTGCTAGAGGAAATAAAATTTTAGCTTTCATCTTTTCTCCTTAATATAAAGAGAAAAGTATAGCTTTTAAGATTAAATAAAATTTGTGAGTTTTAAAATTTGAGTTTTGTGCTTACATTAATATATAAATTTCTTGGGAGAGACCCCAAGGAATTTAAGCTGATACGTTTAAGACGTTACCGCCAAGCTCGGCGATCTTTTTATCGAGCGTCTCAAGGGTCTTTTCGATAGTCTTTTGTGAAATTTCAGGAAGCTCACCGCCCCAAATTTTCTTTGCATCCTCAAAACCCTTTGCCACGCCCTCTCTACCAGCTTTTAGTTTCTCTACATCATCACCTGCACCATTTAGCACAAAGCCGGCTATCCTATCAGCTGTATTTGCGATGCCAAAAAAGCCATTTTCGCTAACTAGCTCGCTCGCCTCATCGCTGCTTAGCTCTCCTAGAGCTTTGCCGTTATAGCCGATACCTGCTAGATCAAGTCCAGCTAAAATGTCTGATAAATTTTCAGGCACGTTAAAGCTTAGACCACCTTGAGCTAGTAAATTTGAACTAGCATTTTGAGTAATATCTTTTTGATACTGCAAAAAGTAGCTATTTGAGATCTCTTTTGCGCTTAAATTTGAAACATCAGGCTGCTTTTTAGAAACCTCTTTTTCATCTTTGTGAAGTGAAATTTCTGATTTTACATTTTCTTTTACGCTTGAAGTGTTGTATGAGCTTACGATTTGACTGATTTGCATATTTGGCTCCTATAAGTTTATAAAAACTATATCGCCAAAAGGTGGAATTTATTTAGAGTAAAGCGGGAGAGCTCCCGCTGTGATTATTTGCCAAGTGTTGCGTTTAGCATCCAGATGGCTTTTTCAAATTTAGCTATTTGATCTTGTGCGTACATCTGAGTTGTTGTGTCACCCTCTGCAAGCTCATCAAGCTTTTTAAACTCACCCAAAAGGTGCTTGTAATCAGCCAAAACAATATCCAAAACTTCAGTTGGAGTGTAGCTCTCTTTTGGCTCGTGTTTTATGTGAGCGACTTTTGCTAGCTCCTCAGCCTTGACGATAGGCCTGCCACCAAGCATAAGAGCTCTCTCAGCTGCATCATCAAAAATCTCACTCATATCCTCATAAGCTTTTTCAGTGTACTCGTGGACGCTAAAAAATTGAATACCTTTTACATTCCAGTGAAGATCATGAAATTTGATATAAAGTGCATTTGCATCAGCCTGAATTGTGTTTAACTGTAAAATAACTTTTGACATTTTGTCTCCTTCTTTATTGTTTAAATGTGATGAAATTATATTGACTTAGAGTTAATCAGTGGTTAATCAAATAATAAAATTTATTATTTAGTATAAATTTTGACTACAAAATAAATTTATCTTGTAGTCAAATGTAGAATTTAGAGGTTTGTCTATTTTTTATAAGGTGTAGTTTTGTAGCCTTGCTCGAGCAAACTACTCATACCACCATCTAAATTTATAATCTTAAGATCTGAGCTATCTATCGCTGCAGCTGCTGCTGTGCTTCTTCTACCACTTCTACAAACAAGAGCGATAGGCTTTTTGATATCAACCGCTTTTGAAAGCTCATCTAAAAATGCACTCTTATTACTTGGATCAAAAGTGATGGTCTTCGCACCAGCTATGATGCCAGTCTCTTGCCATTCAGATGGAGTTCTAATATCGACGATCTGATCATATTTTTTGATCTCATCTGGACTTATATTAACAGTTTTAACATCAGCTGACAACATGCAACAAACGGCTCCTAAAAGTAAAATTTTTTTCATCTACTCTCCTTAAATAAATTTTTGAAATGTTAGCATGGATTATTAAATATATAAAATTTTTGTTGATAAATTTTATTGTTAATGAGATCATACAAATAATTCATTAAAAAAATAAATTTATTTATATGCCAAACACAACTACTTATAAAAATAAGAATTCTAAATATAAATGATTTAAAGCACTCTATAAAAGATTGTTATTGCATGGTATTAAAAGCAGGAGTGGTGTCCCCAGCGAGGTTCGAACTCACGACCTCAGAATTAGGAATTCTGCGCTCTATCCAGCTGAGCTATGAGGACAAATTTGCAAGTTAGTTTAAATTTTTACTCAAGTAGTTAAATTTTAAAGGGCAGATCGCTCTGCCCTATTTTGGCTAATTAGCCATTTCTCTTTTTAATAATCTCTTCACTTACGTTTTTAGGAACTTCTTCGTAGTGATCAAATTCCATAGAGTAAGTCGCACGACCTTGAGTCATTGAGCGAAGATCTGTTGAGTAGCCAAACATTTGAGCAAGTGGACAATAAGCTGCAATGATTTTTATACCATTTCTATCATCCATTGAATTTACTTGGCCACGGCGCTTATTAAGGTCACCGATAACATCACCCATATACTCTTCTGGAGTCTCAACTTCAACTTTCATCATAGGCTCAAGGATAACCGCACCTGCTTTTCTAGCGCCCTCTTTAAAGCCCATAGAAGCAGCAAGCTTAAATGCCATTTCAGATGAGTCAACTTCGTGGTAGCTACCATCAAAAAGTGTAACTTTAACATCTTCAACTGGATATCCTGCAAGAACACCACTTTGAAGCGCTTCTTTACAACCTTTTTCAACAGCTGGGATGTACTCTTTTGGAACAACACCACCTTTGATGTCGTTAACAAATTCAAATCCACTAGCAGCTGGAAGTGGCTCGATGCGTAAGAATACGTGACCGTATTGACCACGACCACCTGATTGTTTAGCATACTTATACTCTTGCTCAACTGCCTTACGGATAGTCTCGCGGTATGCAACTTGTGGCTGACCAACTTCAGCATCAACTTTAAATTCACGAAGCATACGATCGACAATGATCTCAAGGTGAAGCTCACCCATACCACTAATGATAGTTTGTCCGCTCTCTTCGTCAGTGCTAACTCTAAAGCTTGGATCTTCTTGAGCTAGTTTTTGAAGAGCGATCGCCATTTTTTCTTGATCTGCTTTTGTTTTTGGCTCAACCGCAACGCTAATAACTGGCTCTGGGAAGTCCATTCTCTCAAGGATAACTTTATCTTTTTCACTTGCAAGAGTATCGCCTGTTAGAGTATTTTTTAGACCAACAACAGCGCCGATTTCACCAGCGAAAAGCTCAGTAATCTCTTCACGTTTATTTGAGTGCATTTTTAGTAAGCGGCCGATTCTCTCTTTGCAGTCTTGAACTGTGTTGTAAGCATAGCTACCGCTTTCAAGGCTTCCTCTATAAACACGGATAAATGTTAGCTGTCCAACAAATGGGTCAGTCATAATCTTAAACGCAAGAGCGGCAAATTCGCCATCATCTGTACTTTCAACAGTCACTTCAGTGCCATCTTCATAAACACCATTTATTGCTGCAATCTCATCTGGAGCTGGTAGATAATCAACTACTGCGTCAAGCAGAGGTTGGATACCTTTGTTTTTAAACGCAGTTCCGCAAAGCATAGGTGTGATAGTCATTCTTAAGCAGCCTGCTTTTATACCTTTTTTGATCTCTTCTTCAGTTAGTTCTTCGCCTGCAAAGAATTTCTCCATCAAACTATCATCTGTTTCAGAAACAGCTTCGATTAGTTTTGCGCGGTATTCTTCAGCTTTATCTTTAACTTCAGCTGGAATTTCTTCTTCTACATAGTCAGTTGGCTTTTTCTCGTCATTCCAAACGTATGCTTTCATTCTTACAAGATCAACCACACCTTTAAAGTTATCCTCTGCACCGATAGGAATTTGGATAGGTACTGGATTTGCTTTTAATCTTTCTCTGATCTGCTCTTCAACTCTAAAGAAATTTGCACCAATTCTGTCCATTTTATTAACAAAAACGATTCTTGGTACATGATATTTATTTGCTTGTCTCCAAACAGTTTCAGACTGTGGCTGAACACCACCAACAGAACAAAATACTGCAACAGCACCATCAAGAACACGCATAGAACGCTCAACTTCAATAGTAAAGTCAACGTGTCCCGGAGTGTCGATTAGGTTTACTTGGTAGCCCTTCCAAAACGCTGTAGTTGCAGCTGATGTAATAGTAATACCACGCTCTTTTTCTTGCTCCATCCAGTCCATAGTAGCAGCGCCATCATGAACCTCACCTATTTTATGGCTCATACCAGTGAAGAACAAAATTCTCTCACTTGTAGTTGTCTTTCCAGCATCAATGTGAGCCGCAATACCGATATTTCTTACCTTATGTAAAGGCGTTTTTCTCTCTGCCATACTAATTCTTTCTTACCAGCGGTAGTGAGCAAATGCTTTATTAGCCTCTGCCATCTTGTAAGTATCTTCCTTCTTCTTGAAAGATGCACCTTTTGAATTTGCCGCATCTAAAAGCTCATTTGCTAATTTATCAACCATTGTTCTTTCGCTTCTTTTTCTAGCAAAAGTTATAAGCCAGCGGATAGCAAGAGCTTGTTGGCGAGCTGGGCGAACCTCAACTGGTACTTGATAAGTAGCGCCACCAACACGGCGTGATTTAACTTCTAAAATAGGTTTTACATTTTCGATAGCGTCGTTAAAAACGTCAATGCCTTTAACCTCAGCATTTTTCTTTTCGATAGCTTTAATAGCACCATACATTATCTCTGTAGCGACGCTTTTTTTGCCATCATACATAAGAGAATTAATAAATTTAGTGATTATTTTATTTCCGTAAATCGGATCAGGTAAAACTTCCCTTACAGGAGCTTTTCTTCTTCTCATTTTGATTTTTCCTTCAAATTTTTATGAAATTTTACTCAAACGTTTGCAAATTTAAGCAACGTCTGCGAACCTAATTTTTTACTTTTTTGGAGCAGCAGCGCCAGCTTTAGGGCGTTTTGCACCATATTTAGAACGAGAAACTGTTCTTTTTGCAACACCAGCAGTATCAAGTGCACCACGAACGATGTGATATTTAACACCTGGTAAGTCTTTAACCCTACCGCCGCGAACTAAAACGATACTGTGTTCTTGTAGGTTGTGACCTTCACCGCCGATATAGCTGATGACTTCAAAACCGCTTGTAAGCCTAACTTTGGCAACTTTCCTCAAAGCTGAGTTTGGTTTTTTAGGAGTTGTAGTATAAACCCTAGTGCAAACTCCTCTTCTTTGAGGGCACTCTTTTAACGCTGGAGATTTTGACTTAACAGTCACTTTCTTGCGTTCATTTCTGACCAATTGATTTATGGTTGGCACAATAATTCCTTTCAACTAAATTTATTAAAAAGACCTAATTTTATTTAAAAAAAGCTTAAATAACGGTTAATAAGTTGGACTTATTCATACGTTCCTTTTTTTATAAAACCGCTGTCATCTTTTAAAATTTCACCCTTTGCAACGACAAATTTAATCTCAAATTTCTCATCGATTAGCAAAATATCTGCATCGAAATTTTCTTTTATCTCGCCTTTTTTATTTTGTAATGCCACACTTCTTGCCACGTTTGTCGTAAAATATGGCAACGCTTCCTCGATACCAAAGCCATCTTTTACGAAATTTATAAACTCTTCATATAAGCTCTTGACGCTAGCGATGCCAATTTTTAGTAAATTTCCGTCGCTATCATAGCTAGAGTAGCTACCAAAGCCGTCCGAGCTAATGGTTATCTTATTTGTCGGTAAATTCTCTTTTTTGACGCTCTTTACAGCCTCAAGTGGCGTAAGTCCTGGCATGCAGGTAAAGTCGATATATCCGCCATCTTTTATAAATTTAAAGCTTTGTTTAAAAAGCTCCTCGTTTCTATTTACGTGCGTTGGCTGAAATAGCGTGATTGGCATGTCATACTCATTTAGCACTTCATAGATCAAATTTAAGCCCTTTTTACCGTCACCCATGTGAAGCGTGGTGTGGCCTGACTTCGAGCTGATCATGCCAGCCACCCTGCCAGCTGAGACTATGTGAGCTAGCTCGTCTTTGCTCACGCTTGATGAGCGGTGGTCGCTTATGGCTAGCTTGATGCCGATTATCGGATCAACAAAGACGATATCTTTTTCGATCTCGCCAGTTATAGTTGGCGTTTTAGAGCTGTATGCGCCAGTGTGAGCGTAGCATGTGATGCCCTCGTCATTTAGCGCGTGTGCTTTTGCGACTAAATTTTCAACGCTTCTTGTCGTGCTGTCAGTTCCAAGTAGTCCTACGACTGTCGTTATGCCAGCTTCTATTAAATTTGATAGCATGATCTCAGGCACCCTAGTCTTAAAGCCACCCTCTCCGCCGCCTCCAGTGATATGCACGTGTTTATCGATGAGGCCTGGTATCGCCGTGAAATTTGAAGCGTCGATCACCTTTACATTTGGTAAATTTGGCTCTAAATTTTCAGCTATGCAGACGATCTTGCCATTACATATAAATATATCTTTTTTACCAAGAAATTTTGGCGAGTAAATTTTGGCGTTTTTTATAAGTAACATTTGGCGTCCTTGTTTATCTTAGCTATGCCGATGCCAGTGAGTGCTAAAATGATAGCAAAGACAACGCCCATGTAGTTTAGTATCGCCCATGGCAAGTACTCTACCGTTGGCACTCCAAGTGTAGCAGTCATATATGCGCCTGCTGCTGACCAAGGGATGAGTGGGACGATAACGGTGCCAGAGTCTTCAAGTGTTCTTGATAGGTTTTTGGCTGCTAAATTTTTCTCTTTATAAAAGTCTTTAAACATCTCACCAGGGATGAGGATAGAAAGATATGAGCTACCTGTGACAAATGCTACAGTTAGGCATGAGCCGATAGTCGAGATGATGACGCCTGCTGTTGATTTGACCCTTGCCATAATGGTGTGAAGTACCTTTGTAAGCATGCCAGTTTTTGAGATGATACCAGCAAAGCCCATAGCGCAGATGACTAGGATGGTTGTTGAGTTTACAGAGCTCACGCCGCCTCTATTTAGAAGCTTAGTGATATCCTTTGAAAACTCCATATTAATGCCGCTCATCGTGACGTTAAAGCCAGTCATCACTGAGATAAAGCCATTTTTAAAGCTAAAATCTTGAACGATAACGCCAAGAAGGACTGAAAATAGCGAAGCTATGATCATGACAGGTATCGTTGGCCACTTTAGCACCGAGCCAGCCAAGACAAAAAACACAGGCAAAAGCAAGATGATGTTCCAGTGAAAAATTTTATCAAGCTGACCTTGAAGCGCCAAAACCGACTCTGAAACATTTGCACCACTACTTGCCGCCTCGCTACCAAAGAATAGATAAGCTGCTATCGCAACGATAGTTGCTGGGATAGTCGTATAAAACATATGTCTGATGTGCTCATAAAGCTCTGAGCCAGCTGCTATCGGAGCTAGGTTTGTCGTGTCTGAGAGTGGGGAGAGCTTATCGCCAAAGTATGCTCCTGCGACTACCGCGCCAGCAGTTGCTGCTAAATTTACATCAAGACCTTGAGCTATGCCCATGATGGCGACACCGACTGTGCCAGCAGAACCCCAAGATGTGCCAGTTACGGTTGAGATGATAGCTGCGATGACAAAAGCTGTTAGGACTAGATACTGCGGACTTATAAGATCTACGCCGTAGTAGATGATCATAGGGATGGTGCCTGAAAATACCCACGAGCCAATAAGCAGACCAACTGCCCAAAGTATCATAAGCGCTGGCAATGAGCTTGAAATTTTCTCTATCACCCCTTCTTGAAGCTCACTCCAACTATATCCTAGCCTCCAAGCGATGCCACCAGCCACTAGGGCTGCTATCAAAATGATCGGCTCAACCTTTAGCTTCATATAACCAACGCCAAGTGCAAGACCTACGATCATAACCAAGATAGGCGTAAGGGCTAGCAGAAACGAAGGCTCTTTTTTTGTAGAGTTCATCATGCGTCCTTTAAATTTGAGATATTTTTTGAATTTAAAGGCTACAAACTTAAATTGTTATAAAAAAATAAAATAAATTTAAATTTTAAATAAAATGTGTGAAAATTTAGCACATCTAATGTGTGCTAAATTTAGATCAGTCTTGTTTGATAGCGTATTTGCCACTACCAGTCGAGATGATGCAAAGTGACATAGCGATATAAAGATATATAAGCTCTGCTTTAAAGCCATTTACATTAGTTAGCTCAAGTAGATTTGATAAGCCAAAATACGAATACAAAATGACAAGACTTGAGCCAAAAACTAGGAGCGCGCCAAGCCTTGAGTAAAAACCAACAGCGATCATTATAGGGGCTAAAACCTCGCTCATATAGGCAAAATACGCCAGAAAACTAGGTAGTCCAGCATCAACTAAAATGCTCTTTACGCCGCCAACTCCGTGTAAAATTTTGCCAAAGCCGTGCATAAAAAGGCAAATTCCAAGACCTAAGCGCAGAAATAAAAGTCCAAGATCGACATTTTTCATAATATCTCCGTTACATATTTTTAGTTATGGATTTTATTTAATATTGATTAACGGCTTGTAAATTTTGAAATTTTGTAAATTTGAGTAGGTAAATTTATAAGAGGATTAAGCCCCAGCGGGGCTTAATATATTAGTTTTCTTTGATCTTTATCTTTTTATCTTTATAAAAACCAGTACCAACTGGGATCATACGTCCAAGGATGACATTCTCTTTTAGATCTTCAAGATAGTCAAATTTAGCAGCGATTGACGCTTCTGTTAAGACCTTAGTTGTCTCTTGGAATGACGCAGCAGAGATCACACTATCACTTCCGATGGCCGCTCTTGTAACACCAAGAAGGATCGGCTCAGCAATAGCTGGCTCGCCACCCATCTTCATAATGCGCTCGTTCTCTTCTTTAAATTTGTTTCTTGAAACCATGTCGCCAACGATGAAATTTGTATTTCCGCTATCGACGATTTTGACTTGGCGAAGCATTTGAGAGACGATGATCTCGATATGCTTATCAGCGATTGCAACACCTTGGCGACGATAAACTTGCTGAATTTCACTGATCAAATAGTAGTGAAGTGCCTTTTCGCCAAGAATTCTTAAGATATCGTGGCTTGAGATAAGTCCGTCTGTTAGTTTCTCACCAGCATGAACAAATTCGCCGTCTCTTACTTGGATCTGGCGGCTCTTTTCTATCAAATACTCAGCTGTCGTGCCATCTTCTGCTTGGATGATGATGCGCTCTTTTGAGCGAAGTGGCTTGTCAAATCTAACAACGCCATCGATCTCTGCAACGATAGCTGTATTTTTAGGGCGTCTTGCTTCAAATAGCTCACTAACTCTTGGAAGACCACCGGTAATGTCTTTTGACTTAGCAACAGCTTTTGGAGTCTTAGCCAAAATGTCAGCTTGAGCTACTTCGTCGCCACTTGAAACAAAGATCGCAGTTTTTGGATCAAGCGGATACTTTATCAAATGTCCGCTCTTTGTAGTGATAATGATCGCTGGTTTTACGCCACTTGGCAAATACTCGTTGATAACAAGACGTCTTTGACCAGTTGCCTCGTCAGCTTGCTCAGTCGCACTATATCCTGGCTCGATATCTTCAAAGCTAACCACACCAGCCTCTTCTGCGATAGTTGGAGTTGAGTATGGATCCCACTCAGCGATTATTAGCTTGTCATCTTTTTCAGGTAGTGAGACCACTGTCGCTCTTTCTACCGCATCATTATCTGATACTTGGATGATAGAATTTCTTGGGATGTAGTGGCGAACTGCCTCACGTCCGTCCTTGTCAGAAACGACAACAAAGAAGCCTTTTTCAGTTACTTTGTGACCTTTTTTGATGTCTTTTAGTCTATCAAGGAAGTCACCTTTTAGTATGAAAAATTTAACCACACCATTTGCATCTGCGGTGATCTTTCTAGTTACTGGATCGCCATCTGAAATTTTAAGCTCACTAGCATAAGGGATACGATTTGGAACGTTCCAGCCCTCTTTTATGATCTCGACGATACTCTCATTCTCTTTTACCTTATCGCCATTTGCATAAGGGATATACATCTTGCCTTCGATCTTACCGCTAACGCCAGCTAGTTCGTTTGGTTTAGCAAGGTCGTTTCTTCTGATAGTATATTTGATCTCTTCTTTTTTACCTTTGATAACGATATTTACATCTTCGTGAGCATATTCGATCTCGATTTTACCATCAATTGTTGATTTTATCTTTGGCTCAACAAGTAGCACAGCTGCACTTCTTCTGTTTGCAACGATTTTTTTGCCGTTATTCTCGTACGTACTAAGGTTGTAATACCTAATAAAGCCCTCTTTTTGAGCGATGACTTGGCGATCTTGCTGCTCAGTAGAAGCCGTACCACCGATGTGGAATGTTCTAAGCGTTAGCTGAGTACCTGGCTCACCGATTGATTGAGCTGAGATAATACCAACAGCCTCGCCTGGTTTTACAAGCTTGCCCTCGCCCAAGTTTAAGCCGTAGCATTTTGCACAAACGCCTTTTGGCGCTTTGCACGTGATAGGCGTTCTAATGCTTACTGATTTTATGCCAGCTTCTGTTATGGCCTTGGCTTTCTCTTCATCAAGTAAAGTGCCTTCACTAAATAAAATTTCATTTGTTATAGGATCGATCACATCATCTGCTAAAACACGGCCTAATACTCTCTCTTCAAGGCTCTCTATTAGCTCGCCACTCTCTGTGATATCTGTGATCTCAACGCCCTCGTGCGTACCGCAGTCGTGCATAGTGACTTTAACGTTTTGAGCAACGTCGATTAGCTTTCTTGTTAGGTAACCAGCGTTGGCAGTTTTTAGCGCGGTATCTGCAAGACCCTTTCTAGCTCCGTGGGTTGAGTTGAAGTACTCCATTATATTTAGACCTTCACGGAAGTTTGAAATGATCGGTGTTTCGATGATCGAGCCGTCTGGTTTTGCCATAAGACCACGCATACCAGCTAGCTGGCGAATTTGCGCTGCACTACCTCTCGCACCTGAGTCAGCCATCATATAAATTGAGTTAAATCCACCCTTATCACTTTGGATAAGCTTCATCATCTCGCTTGCAACGCTGTTGTTTGTATCTGTCCAGATATCGATGATCTTGTTGTATCTCTCACTATCTGTTAAAAGACCAGCGCCGTATTGCTTTTGAATTTCACGAACTTTTTTCTTAGCTTCGTCGATATATTTTTGCTTGCTATCTGGCACGATAATGTCTGCGATAGAGATAGAAATTCCCGCTTTTGTAGCATATCTAAAGCCTAAATTTTTAAGCTTATCAAGGAAGTCAGCCGTTACTTCAAGGCCGCCATTTCTATAAACATAATCAACCAAATTTGCAATGTCTTTTTTCTTCATGATCTTATTCCACATATTTTCAGGGACAAAATCAGGTAGTATCGCTCTTAGGATCAAGCGACCAGCTGTTGTAAAGATGATCTTGTTATCAACCATAGTTTTGATTTTAGCGTGAAGGCCAAGAGTGTTAGCCTCTTCAGCGATCATTACTTCATCAACGCTTGAGAAAATTTTATTTGCACCTTTTTCATCGTTTCTCTCTAGGCTTAGGTAATAAATTCCTAAAACCATATCTTGTGAAGGGACTGTGATAGCCTTACCGCTAGCAGGAAGCAAGATGTTCATTGAGCTAAGCATCAAAATTTTACACTCAGCAATAGACTCTTGAGATAGTGGCACGTGAACAGCCATTTGGTCACCGTCGAAGTCAGCGTTGAAAGCCGCACAAACTAGTGGGTGAAGCTGGATCGCCTTACCTTCAACAAGCACTGGGTGAAACGCCTGGATAGAAAGCTTGTGAAGTGTCGGAGCACGGTTTAGCATAACTGGATAGTCTTTAACAACCTCTTCTAGGCACTCCCAAACCTCATTTGTCTTATCTTCTATCATCTTTTTAGCTTGCTTAACGGTTGTCGCATAGCCTTTTTCTTCAAGGCGAGCAAGCAAATGTGGCTTAAATAGTTCTAAAGCCATCTTCTTTGGAAGACCGCACTGATCCATCTTTAGCTTTGGACCAACGACAATAACAGAACGTCCAGAAAAGTCAACACGCTTACCTAGCAAATTCTGACGGAAGCGGCCTTGCTTACCTTTGATGATCTCACTTAGTGATTTTAGTGGGCGTTTATTTGCACCTTTTACAGCGTTTGCTCTACGACCATTGTCAAATAGCGCATCAACAGCCTCTTGAAGCATTCTCTTTTCATTTCTGATAATGATCTCAGGTGCGTCAAGCTCAAGTAAGCGTTTTAAACGGCTATTTCTATTTATTACACGGCGATATAGATCATTTACGTCTGAAACAGCAAATTTACCGCCATCAAGATTAACAAGTGGTCTAAGGTCAGGTGGAAGAACTGGTAAATTTGTTATCATCATCCACTCTGGGCGGTTGCCTGAATTTAAAAAGCTCTCGATAACCTTTAGACGTTTTACGATAGTCTTTTTCTTGGCCTCAGAATTTGTAGCCTCCATCTCTTCTTGTAGCTGATTTAAAATTTGAGTTAGGTCAAGCTCAGCTAGCATATCATAGATGACCTCGCCACCCATTCTAGCACTAAAGCCAGTTTCTTCATATCTTGAAGCTAGGCTTTGATATTGCTCCTCGTTTAAAACGTCATATTTTTCAACTTTTTTAGAATTTTCATTGTCATAATAAGCCTCGCCAGCATTATCAACAATGTATGCCTCATAGTAAAGTACGCGTTCAAGGTCTTTCATCTTGATACCAAGAAGCGCACCTATACGGCTTGGCAAGAAATTTACATACCAGATATGAGCCACTGGAGTTACAAGCTCGATGTGACCCATGCGAGAGCGACGAACCTTAGATGTTGTTACTTCAACGCCGCACTTTTCGCACTTGATACCTTTGTAGCGCATCTTTTTATATTTACCACAAAGACACTCGTAGTCGCGGATCGGTCCGAAAATTTTGGCACAAAACAAGCCGTCGCGCTCAGGTTTTAGCGTGCGGTAGTTGATAGTTTCTGGTTTTTTAACCTCGCCATAGCTCCAAGATTTTATCTTCTCAGGACTTGCTAAACGAAGTTGGAAAGCTTCAAAATCACGAGGTCTATGCTCTTCTTTTATCTCAACTGGTTTTAAATTAGTTAGTTTCATTTGTCTCATCCTCATCATATACTTCCACATCAAGAGCTAGTGATTTTAGCTCGTTTGTTAGAACAAAGAACGTCTCAGGGATACCAGTCTCAGGAACGTTTTCACCTCTTGTTAAAGCTTTGTAAGCAGAGAGTCTTCCCTCAACATCGTCTGATTTTACAGTTAGCATCTCTCTTAGTGTATGAGCAGCACCATAAGCCTCAAGTGCCCAAACCTCCATCTCACCAAACCTTTGACCACCAAATAGCGCCTTACCGCCGACAGGTTGTTGTGTAACAAGACTGTATGGTCCAGTACTTCTTGCGTGAACTTTTTCATCAACCAAGTGGTGAAGTTTTAGCATATACATACAACCAACATTAACGCGTTCTCTTATCTTTGAGCCTGTGCGTCCGTCATATAGCTCAGTTTTACCATCGCTATCTATCTTTGCCATCTCAAATAGTTTTGCAAATTCGTCAGCTTTAACGCCTTCAAAAATCGGAGTTGCAAATCTTACGCCATTGCTCCAATCTTTTGCATACTCAAGAAGCTTCTCATCGCTCATCTTACCAAGAGCTTTTTTAGCGTCCATTAGCTTAGCAACGCTTGCGATCTCTATCATCTTAGCTCTTAGCTCTTTTATCCATTCGCCTTTTTTGGTCTCAAAAATTTCATTGATCTGCTCGCCTAAGCGGTAGCCAACAAGACCAAGGTGGCTCTCCAAAATTTGACCGATATTCATACGGCTTGGAACGCCTAGTGGGTTTAGCACGATATCTACGATCTGACCGCTTGGAAGATAAGGCATATCGACTTCTCTAACTATATTTGAAACGATACCTTTGTTACCGTGACGTCCAGCCATCTTATCGCCAACTTTTAGTTTGCGTTTTGTAGCTATATAAACTTTTACAAGTTTTACAACACCGCTTGGTAAAATGTCATCTTTTTCTAAAATTTCTATCTTAGCGTCGTGCTCTTCTTTAAGCTTTTTCTTCTCATTTTGGAAGTAATTTTTTAGCTCATCATATTTCTTTTGGATATCTTTTGAAAAGCTCTTTACGATAGCATTTAAAGTAAATCTGTTGATATTCTCAAAGTCAGCTTTATTGATCTTTGAGCCTTTTTTATACTCTTTTTTATTTACCTCTTGATCACTCGCTAGTGGGTTTTTAGAAAGAAGCGCTGTAACTTTTAGCATCTCTTCGCGGTCTAGCATAAGCAATCTATCGTGGTGCTCTTTTTCTAAAAGTGTCTTCTCCTCTTCATAAGCCTTGTTTGTTCTACTATCTTTTTCATAACCTTTTTTGGTGAAAATTTTAACATCAACAACCACACCCTCCATTGAAGCTGAAGCATAGAGCGATTTATTTACAACGTGACCAGCTTTTTCACCAAAGATAGCACGAAGTAATCTTTCTTCTGGGGTTGGTTTAACTTCGCCTTTTGGAGATACTTTACCAACAAGGATCATGCCAGGCTTGATCTCTGTACCGATTTTAACGATACCACTTTCATCAAGGTGCATAAGCTCCTCTTCTTTGACGTTTGGTATATCTTTTGTTATCTCTTCAACACCGTCTTTTAGCTCACGAGCCTCGATCTCTTTTTCATAGATATGAACGCTCGTAAAGGCATCTTCACGTATCATTTTTTCACTAATAACGATCGCATCCTCGTAGTTGTAGCCATTCCAAGGCATAAATGCGATTAGTGCGTTTTTACCGATAGCTAGCTCGCCTTTTTCCATACTTGGACCATCAGCTATGATTTGATTAGCCTCGATCTCGTCGCCTTTTTTAACGATCGGATGTTGTGAAAATGTCGTATTTTGGTTTGTTCTTAAATTTTTCTCTAAAGAGTAGTGATCGATATATGGACCAGCTTCATCTTCACCAAGGATAAAGATGTTTTTATTATCAACCTTTTCAACTACGCCGCCTCGTTTTGCTTTTACACTCTCCCAAGCATCTCTTGCGATAACACTTTCCATACCTGTTCCAACGATAGGAGCAGTTGAACGAAGTAGTGGCACTGCTTGACGTTGCATATTTGAACCCATAAGCGCACGGTTAGCGTCGTCGTGCTCTAGGAATGGAATAAGCGAAGCTGCAACGCCAGCTATCATACCAGAGCAAAGGTCGATCAAGGTAACATCTTCTCTACGAGCAAGCATCATCTCGCCCTCTTTTCTAACCTCGATCAAATCCTCAACAATATGTCCATTTTCATCAAGCTTAGTTGATGCTGGAGCGATAACATTACCCTCTTCTTGTGTCGCTGTTAGATAGACTATCTCATCAGTCACTTTGCCATCGACGACCTTTTTATAAGGCGCCTCAACAAAGCCAAGCTCATTTACTTTTGCATAAGTTGAAAGGGTGTTAATAAGACCGATATTTTGACCTTCTGGAGTCTCAACCGGACAAATTCTGCCGTAGTGAGTTGGGTGAACGTCACGCACCTCAAAGCCAGCACGCTCTTTTACCAAGCCACCCTCGCCAAGCGCAGATAGACGGCGCTTATGAGTAACCTCACTAAGTGGGTTTGTCTGATCCATAAACTGGCTTAACTGACCGCCTGTGAAAAATTCCATAATTGTCGCTGTGATCATTTTTGGATTGATAAGATCATAAGGCATGATCTCGTCAGTATTGTTGCTTAGACTTGTAAATTTATCACGGATAGCCTTTTGCATCTTAACAAAACCAAGGTGAAGCTCACTAGCAAGTAACTCACCGATCGATCTTATACGGCGATTGCCAAGGTGATCGCGGTCGTCAATGTGGCCTTGTCCATTTTTAACTTTTATAAGATATTTTGCAGTTTTGATGATATCTTCGCTAGTTAGCAAAGTAACATACTCTGGCACATCAAGCGAGAGCTTGTGGTTCATCTTCATACGACCAACTTTTGTTAGGTCATATCTTTCAGGGTTAAACAATATATCATTTACAAAGCTTTTTGCAGCCTCTTTAACTACCGGCTCGCCAGGTCTCATGACCTTGTAAATTCTAATCGCAGCAAGGTCATTTTCATCATCAACGCCCTCAGTTTGTTTTAAAACCTTAAGCATATCATTATCAGCTATAAATGAATTTATGATAGCGTCATCAACGCCAGCAGCAGAGTTGTTTATAATATCAATACTTTCATGCTCAGCTAAAATTTTTGCAAGTTTATTCTCATCAAGAGCAGATAGTGTGTCATATAAAATTTCGCCGCTTTCTGTGTTTATCACAGGGTTTGCCAAATATCTACCTATAAGTGCTTCGATCGGATACTCGACAAATTTAACGCCATCTTCGATTAATTTATCAGCTTTTTTCTTTGTTAGACGCTTGCCAGCTTGATGAAGAACATCGCCCTCTTCATTTTTTATATCATACTCAACTCTTCCTAGATAATCCTCTGGATTGAAAAGAGTTAAAAATTTATTATTTTTAATAACTAAATTTTGTATCGGATAAAATAGCTTAATAATGTCTTGTTTTTTATATCCTAATGCCCTAAACAAGATAGTTACAGGCACTTTTCTGCGCTTATTTATCCTAACATATAAAATATCTTTTGTATCATATTCAAAGTGCAACCAAGATCCGCGATCTGGGATTATTTGAGCTGTATAGATAAGTTTATTTGCAACAGTTGCACTCTCTTCTTGTTTAAAGATAACACCAGGGCTTCTATGAAGTTGGTTTACAACAACACGCTCAACACCATTTATAATAAATGAAATTCTATCTGTCATCAACGGAATTTCACGTATGAAAATTTCTTGCTCTTTTATATCTTTAACGCCAACTTTATCACCAGTCTTATCATCTTTTTCATGAACGATAAGGCGTATTTTCATTTTTAAATTTACAGAGTATGTAAGACCTCTTTCTATGCACTCTCTGATTGTATATTTTGGTTTTCCAATCTCTGAGCTAACATATTCTAAAGTCAAACGATTTTGCGGATCATGTATAGGGAAAATCGACTTAAAAACTTTTTCGATACCGCTTTCTGTCTGATTGTTATTTAGATTTAAAAAATTATCAAAGCTCTTTTTTTGTAGTTGTAGTAGGTTCGGAACGTCTATCTCTTTAACGACATTAGAGAAGTCAACTCTAAGACGATTTCCTGAGTATAAGCTATTTAACATTGCATCTACCTCGTGGTAATTTTGAAAGAAAAGTATAGCCTTTTAACAAGGCATCTAAAATTTAAAAAAGAGAGAGCCTCTGCTCTCTCTTGAAATATTAAGCCTAAATAATAAAAAATTATTTAAGTTCAACCTTAGCACCAGCCTCTTCAAGCTCTTTTTTAGCTGCTTCAGCTTCGTCTTTGCTAACGCCTTCTTTAAGAACAGATGGAGTTCCTTCAACTGCGTCTTTAGCCTCTTTAAGACCAAGACCAGTAAGTGCTCTAACAACTTTAATAACGTTAATTTTCTTATCACCAGAATCAACAAGAACGATGTTAAATTCTGTTTTTTCTTCAGCAGCAGCTGCACCACCAGCAGCAACTGCACCACCAGCTACCATTACAGGAGCTGCGCTAACACCAAATTTCTCTTCAAACTCTTTTACAAGTTCGCTAAGTTCAAGTACAGAAAGATTAGATATAAACTCTAATACGTCTTCTTTTGTAATTGCCATTTTTTATCCTTATTATTTTTTTAATTTAATTAAGCTGATTGTTCTTTTTTCTCTTTAAGCGCATTCAAACCAATTGTGAAATTTTGAATTGGCGCATTCCAAACTTGCAAAAGCATCGCAATAAGCTCATCACGGCTAGGCATTTTAGATAGAGCTTTAACTTTATCAACGCTTGCAACTTCGCCATCAATATAAGCTGTTTTAATTTTGAAAAGATCAGAATTTGACTCTTCAAATTTTGCGGCTACTTTAGTTACTGCTAATTGATCTTCACTCCAAAGATAGATATTTGTATCTTTGAGTTCCATTCCGACTTTATCAGAATTTTTAAGAGCAATATTTGCAAGAGTATTTTTAATAACTTGAACTTTTACATTTTGTTCTTTAGCAGAATTTCTTAAAACTTCAAGTTTTTTAACTGAAAGACCACGATAGTCACAAACTACAATAGCTTCAGCAGTTTTAAATTCACTCTCTAATTTTGCAACAACTTCAGTTTTTTCGTTACGTGTCACTTTTTCTCCTTTCCGACCGGTAATTTCAAGCAGAGCGGGTCGAATCAATTAAGCCCAATGGCCTCGGCTATCTCCAATCTAAGATATAATTTTCTTTAAATTCTTATTTTAAATCCATAACTTCTTGAGTATCAAGAGTTACAGAAGGGCTCATTGTTAAAGACAATGAAGCATTTTTTACATATCTACCTTTTGCAGTCGCAGGTTTATGTTTATTAATAGCTTTAATAAATGTTGAAATATTTTCATTTAATTGTTCTTTAGTAAAATTGACCTTACCAAGACCTGCATGTATATTTCCTTGCTTATCAACACGGAAATTTACCTGACCACTTTTTGCATTATTAACAGCTTGCGCAACATCCATTGTAACTGTTCCAGTTTTTGGATTTGGCATTAAACCTTTAGGTCCTAAAATTCTACCAACTTTACCTACAAGACCCATTAAATTTGGAGTAGCTATAAGAACATCAAAGTTCATTATACCTTTTTGGATATCCTCAACTAGATCATCAGCGCCAACTATATCAGCACCAGCAGCTTTTGCCTCATCAGCTTTAGCATCTTTTGCTATAACTGCAACTCTTACAACTTTGCCTGTACCAGCTGGTAAAACAACAGAACCACGAACCATTTGATCAGCATGTCTTGGATCAACATTTAATTTTAACGCAATCTCAACTGTCTCATTAAATTTAGCAGAAGCTAGAGTTTTAACTGTATCGATAGCCTCGCTAAGGTTATAAATTTTATCTTGCTCTACTTTTTTGAGCAATTCTTGAAATCTCTTACTAGTTTTTCCCATAAATTTCTCCGCATATAAATTGCTTCCGTCTTTTGAAAATCAACCTGACGGTAAAGGTTTTAGTCTATTACTTCGACACCCATTGAACGAGCTGAACCAGCAATAATCTTAGCTGCTTGCTCTTTATCATTTGTATTTAAATCAACAAGTTTTTTCTCAACTATTTCTAAAACTTGAGCTTTTGTTAATTTACCTACTTTATTTTTTAAAGGATTATCTGTTCCTTTTGTTATACCTGCAGCCTTTTTGATAAGGTCCGTAGCAGGTGGTTGTTTTGTGATAAATGTAAAACTTTTATCAGCATAAACAGTAATAACAACTGGGATATTAAATCCAACCATATCTTTTGTTTTTTCATTAAAGGCTTTACAAAATTCCATAATATTAACGCCTTTTTGTCCTAATGCTGGACCAACTGGCGGGCTAGGATTTGCTTTTGTTGCGGCAATTTGTAATTTTATTTCACCTATAACTTTTTTAGCCATTTCTTGCTCCTTAAATTATCTTCTCAACTTGTGAATACAAAATATCAACAGGGGTACTTCTACCAAAAATAGAAACATTGAGTCTAAGCTTGCCATGTATCATATCGTATTCTTCAACGATACCTGTAAAGTTAGCAAAAGGACCTTCTGTTATGCGAACGCTTTCACCATCCTCAAAAAATATTTTAGGTTTTGGTGCCGCTCTTTTTTGAACTTTCTCCAAGATAGTATTTATATCTTTTTCAGTCAGTGGCGTAGGCTTTTTAGCCTCACCGATAAAACGTCCAACCTTTGGTAAAGACTGAATCTTATGCCAAAGAGCTGTATCAAGATCTAAACATGCAAAAGCATATCCAGGATAAAGAGTTCTTTCATTAATTTTTTGCTTACCGTTTTTTATCTCTATTACGTCTTCTGTAGGAACTATAACTTCTTTTAGTTGATCTTCAATACCGTGATCTCTAACTAAATTTTCAATTCCTCTTTTTACTGCCATTTCGCTACCAGCATAAGTTTGTATAGCATACCATTTATGCGACATTATTTTTTCCTCATCCTATATAACTTTAGAAAGAACAAAGGACATAATAACATCAACAAGAGCTAAAAAAAGTGAAACAACAGCGACCACGATAAAAACTGCAATAAAAGCATTTCTAATTTGTTCTTTGGTAGGAAAGATAACCTTCATTATTTCCAATTTAGATAGCTTTATATAATTTATAAATTTTTCCATAATCTTAACCTTAATTGTGGCAGGGCAAGAGGGATTCGAACCCCCAACCATTGGATTTGGAATCCAGCGCTCTACCGTTGGAGCTATTGCCCTAATAGCTACTTATTCTTAATTAACTTTTTAACTTAACTTCTTTATGCACAGTATGTTTTTTTAATCTTGGGCAATATTTTTTGAGCTCAACCTTATCTGTAGTGGTTTTACTGTTTTTTGTAGTAGTATAATTAATATCACCACACTCAGAGCATTTTAAACCAATTTTAATTCTCATATATATTCCTTATAGAAAGCCAAAGGGTTTCCCCTTTGGCATAATTTTATAAATTAACCAAGTATTTTTGAAACAACACCTGAACCAACAGTTCTACCACCTTCACGGATAGCAAAACGAGTACCTTCTTCAAGTGCAACTGGAGCTATAAGCTCAACAGAAATTCTTACGTTATCACCTGGCATAACCATCTCTGTGCCTTCTGGTAATGTAATAGAACCAGTAACGTCAGTTGTTCTTACGTAGAATTGTGGTCTATAGTTGTTAAAGAAAGGAGTATGGCGACCGCCCTCTTCTTTAGTTAGAATATAAACCTCACCCTCAAATTTTGTATGAGGAGTAATTGATTTAGGTTTGCAAAGAACCATACCACGTTCAACGTCTTCTTTTTTAGTACCACGAAGAAGAACACCAACGTTATCGCCAGCTTCACCTTGATCCATCTCTTTTCTAAACATCTCAACACCAGTAACTGTTGTTGTTTGCGTAGGTTTGATACCAACGATTTCTATTGTGTCACCAACTTTTACAACACCTTTCTCAATTCTACCTGTTACAACTGTACCACGACCTGAAATTGAGAAAACGTCTTCGATTGGCATAAGAAGATCTTTATCTGTAGCACGAACTGGAGTTGGGATATAGCTATCAACTGCATCCATTAGTTCCATAATTTTTGCTGACCATTCGCCATCTTGTCCAGCTTTTGCCTCTTCAAGAGCTTTAAGTGCTGAACCAGAAACTATTGGAGTATCATCACCTGGGAAGTTGTACTCGTTAAGTAGTTCGCGAATTTCCATTTCAACTAGTTCAAGTAGCTCAGCGTCATCAACCATATCTGCTTTGTTCATGAAAACAACGATATAAGGAACACCAACTTGGCGAGATAGCAAGATATGCTCTCTAGTTTGTGGCATTGGGCCGTCTGCTGCAGAAACAACTAGAATAGCACCGTCCATTTGAGCAGCACCTGTAATCATGTTTTTTACATAGTCGGCGTGGCCTGGGCAGTCAACGTGAGCATAGTGACGTTTTTCTGTCTCATACTCAATGTGTGAAGTAGCAATTGTAATACCACGCTCTTTCTCTTCTGGAGCATTATCAATATTATCATAATCTTTTAGCTCAGCAAGACCTTTGCGTGAAAGAACAGCAGATATTGCAGCTGTTAAAGTAGTTTTACCATGGTCAACGTGACCGATAGTGCCTATGTTTACGTGTGGCTTGTTGCGTGAAAATTTTTCTTTAGCCATCTTTTCCTCCGTTATGATATGTGTCTTATCTAATTCAAATTCGTATAGTAATATAAAATCATATAAACCAGTGGAGCTCATAGCGGGACTTGAACCCGCGACCTCTTCCTTACCAAGGAAGTGCTCTACCTCTGAGCCATATGAGCGAAAAACGCTTGGCTGAGATGATTTTAATCAACATACAAACAACTAAAAATTCATGAAAATAAAGATGGAATAACTGTGTTTAGTAAAATCTAGATACAGCTCCCAGTTTACTTTCCCAAATTTTGGAGCGGGAAACGGGGCTCGAACCCGCGACCCTCAGCTTGGAAGGCTGATGCTCTAGCCAACTGAGCTACTCCCGCATAACAATGGTGGTGAGACGTGGATTCGAACCACGGAAGACATAGTCAGCAGATTTACAGTCTGCCCTCGTTGGCCGCTTGAGTATCTCACCTTAAACATTAATAAGTTATTTTGGTATTTTCTGGTCAAACACTGTTACAAAATGGAGCTGGTGAACGGACTTGAACCGCCGACCCACTGCTTACAAGGCAGTAGCTCTACCAACTGAGCTACACCAGCACCTGTTTTGTGAAGTGGCAATTATAGCCCAAAATAAAATAAAAGTCAAGGAGATTTTGAAAAATATTTTATCTAATTTTTTTGTAATCAAAAATCTATAGAATTTATAAAAAATTTCAAAAACACCCGCTAGACTAAGCCGCTTTTACCAAAAAACAAAGATAAATTTTACATATATAAAATTTCATATTTTCATAGTTTTATTTTTTTTAAAAGCTAAAATTTCTATAATTACGAAAAATTACAAAGGATTTAATATGCAATTTTTACCTTGGGCGGTAATTTTACTGCTAATTTATGTGATCTACTTCTTAATGATCCGCTATGAAAAAAAGATAGCGACGCTAAGCAAAATGATCGAGCAAAACAGTGATGGTATCAAAGAAAATAGAGACCTTATAGGTCAAAACAGATCACTAATCGAGAAAAATAAACATAACATTGAGAAAAATACTAAAGATATTACAACAAATGTTGAAAAAATAGACATTGACTTGGAAGATTAATTCTTCCAAAATTTCTCTTCTTTTTCCTTTTTTATCAAATTTTCGTAAGTTTGCATTCTTATATTTACTGGCTCTAAATTTATGCCATCTTTTTTTATCTTAAAATATTTTCCATCCATCAAGCAATACTCTGGCACTAAGTCGTAGCGCTTCGAAAGCGGCAAAACTCTAAAGCTTAGATTATCCAGTATCAAAGGCTCTTTGTGTAAATTTTCCCAAACAGCGAGCACCATATGATATTTTTTCGTATTTTTTTCCTGAACGACTAGAAGACATTTTTGATTATCCACACCAAGATCTTTTAGGCTATCACGCTTTGATATCGCGTACTCCTCGCAGTCTCCACCACCTCGCCTTAAAAACTCGCTCCTAGTGCTCCACACATCGACATTTGTATTGTAAAAATCATCATATCTTGGCATCAAAGAATTTAGGTATGAATTTATGAGCTCTAGCTTTCTTATAAAGCTTTCGTGTTCTATTTTTTTCATAAAATTTGCATAGTGATTTAAAATATTTTTGCAAATTTGATTTTTACATTGAGATATATTTTTTGGAGAAATTTCAAAATTATTTGCAAAAAGTGAAGAGACAAAAAAGAAAAGAAGCAAAATTTTACGCATGCAGCTGCTTCATCAAAAGCACAAGACCTATTCTATCTTTCACATTTAGCTTGCTGTAAATCGACGTAGTGTGCGCCTTTACCGTCCTTAAAGTAATGCCTGTTTGCTCTGAAATTTCATTGTTTGTTAGACCTTGGTAGATTAAGTTTGCGATCTCTTTTTCGCGTGAGCTAAGCTCGCTTAGATCAGACTTTTTCTCTAAAGTTTCACTTTCATTATTTATATATGAGCCAGTTAGTTCTCCGATCATCGCTTGGATAAATTCTGGATAAAGCCAAACTTTGCCATTTAAAATCGTTTCAAAGGCATCTTCAAAGTGTGTCTTTCTCATATGTGAGTTTGCATATCCTTTGACACCAAGAGCCAGCAAATGTTTGCCTTCACTAAATTTTGGTTCGTTTGCAAGGATTAGACATTTTATATTTGGAAAACTTTCATGAATGGTTTTAATATTTTCATCAAGACTATCTTTAAAAGCATTTGTATCGATACCAACGATATCAACCTCATCGTTTAAATTTGCAAAAAAATCCTTTTTATTGTGAGTAAATTTCACATCTTCATCTGAAAAGTACCCTCGCCAAAGATTATTAAGCGAACCATTTTGAGTAAAAAAAACCACATTCATAACCATATTTCCTTATATCACATATAGGTTTGCTCGTAAATTTTTGACTCATTTACGAAAACGATCAAGTAGCGCTCCTTGCCACTATTTGCCTCAAATTTATAACTAAAAGTGGATAAGAATTTCTCAACCACTTCTTTGTCTTCTTTTAAAAAGATACTCATCTCAAAACAACCATTTGATATAGCGTATCTATATGGCACACTAAGAGATAGTAAATTTAGATCAAAATCCAAGCTATCGCTGCTTTCATCGTAGCCACTAATTGATATTTTAATGCTGCTTACTAGCTCATCTTCTATCTTTAGCCCAGCTAAGCTGACATGCTCTTCTTTTTTTAAATTTATCATCTCATCAAAGCTTTTTTCACAGTCTTTAAAGAGAAATTTAACGACCTCTCTTCCGATTAGATCGCATATTTTGCCATCATTTACAATGACAAATTCATCAGCCAGCTTTGCTCTTGAAATTTGATATTCACTAAAATTTCGCTCAAAGCTAGCTGACTTTTGCATTATCGCTCCGTTAAAGCGTTTTGTTTTGCTTTTAAGATAGGTTTTAACAGATAGTCAAGTATCGTCTTTTTACCGGTGATGATATCGGCTGAAACTATCATACCAACCTTTATCCTAAGCGGCTTCTCTTCGCTACCAAGATAGTTTTTCTCAGTTTCTATCCTGACTAGATAGTAGCTCTCGCCTGTTTTTTCATTTGTCTCAGTATCGGCACTGATCTGCGTTACTTTGCCTTTTAAACCGCCATAAATACTAAAATCATACGCCGTAAATTTAACCATCGTATCAAGTCCAGGTCTCAAGAACGCAACATCAGCTGGCTTAACCTTTACCTCTGCGATGAGCTTATCTTCAAGCGGGACGATCTCTGCGATATTTTCACCAGGCTTGATAACGCCCGAGACGGTATGCACCATCATTTTACTAACGATACCATTTACCGGAGATCTTACATAAGTTCTTTCAACCCTATCACTTAGGCTGATTTGCGACTCGTTTATCCTTGCGATCTCAGCAGAGACTTCGTTTAGCTCTTTTTTTGCATTATTTTTAAACGCCAGCTTTGCCTCTTCTATCTTATTTTTCGCCTCTTTTATGGTTGATTCGACCCTTGGCACGGCAAGCACAGATGCGTCAAGCTCGCCCTTTAGGTCATTTACACGTCTTTGAAGCTGGATATACTCGACCTCACTAACAAGACCTTTTTTAAAGATAGGCTCCATGATCGCTTTTTCTTTTAAGACAAGGTTGTAGCTATTTTGAGTTTGAGAAATTTTGTTTCTAAGCTCGGTTAGCTCACTTTGGCGCTGGTGAATTTGCTCTGTTAAAATTCCTATTTGCTCGTTTAGGTGATCGATGTTTGAGTTATGCAAACTTATCTCGTATCTTACAGCTTTGCTATTGTTCGCATCTCTTGTTTCGTTGTAGTCAAATTCTTTATCATTTGCTTCAGCATCAAGCCTCATAAATTTAGCCTGAAGCTCATCAAGTCTTAGCTTTGACTCGCCGTAGCTACTTGTAAAGTTTTTATTATCAAGCCTGATGAGGATCTGATCTTTTTTAACCTCATCGCCCTCTTTTACAAAAATTTGATCTACGATACCGCCCTCAAGATTTTGTATCGCTTGGTTTTTACCTGATGGGATGATCTTGCCGCTACCTCTTGTTATCTCGTCTATCTGTGCCCACGAAGCCCACAAAAGTAGCCAAAATACAGTTATACTAACTGCATAAAGTATCTTTTTTGAGGTTGATGGAGCCTTTGCCAAAACCGCTTCTGAGAGGCTTGACATAAATTTTAAGTCATAGGCATCGTAATTTTTAGCTTGGATGTTTGACTTGATGCCATCTACGCTATTTAAAATTTGATCTCCAGCGCTCTCTTGCTCTTTTATGTCGCTTTTTTGAACTGGCTTTTCGTCTGGCTTTAAATTTTCATTTTGTTGATTTTTTATATCTTCGTGCATAATCACTTCCCACTAAGTCTAGCTAAAACTTCGTCTCTTGGACCATCTAGTAAAATTTTGCCGTTATCCATCACTATGAGCCTATCAACAAGATCAAGCATCGATGTTCTATGAGTTACTAAGATCATAGTTTTATTTACGGTATTTACCTTTAAATTTGCTTTTAGCTTGCTCTCAACTGTGTTGTCTAATGAATTTGTAGGCTCGTCAAGCAAGATGATAGGACTGTCAAGCAAAAATGCTCTAGCCACGGCTATACTTTGACGCTGACCGCCGCTAATGCCATCACCTCTTTCAAATACTGGCATATCAAATCCAAGTGGGTGAGCATTGACATATTCATCTACGCCACTTACCTTAGCAGCTTTAATTATCTGCATATCATCGACATATGGTGCTTTTTGAACGATATTTTCTCTAACCGTTCCTTTAAATAACACAACATCCTGTGGCACGTAGCCGATATTTCTTCTAAGGTCAGCTGGGTCTATCTGGTTGATATCTATACCATCAATTAGCACTGAGCCTTCAGTCGGTGCATAAAGGCCTAAGATTATCTTTTGTAAGGTTGTCTTACCAGAGCCATTTCTACCGATGATGCCTACTTTCTCACCTGGCTGGATGACAAAATTTATCCTATCAAGTGAGCCTTTTGTAGTGTCTGGATATGTAAAGCTCACATTTTTAAACTCTATCTTGCCGTCAAAAGAATTTCTTCTAACAAATTTCTTACCCTCAGGTCTTTCAACTGGCATCTGCATGATCTTGCTAAGGCTTTGATAAGCTGTCTTTGTCTGCTCGAAATTTGCAGCTAGTGAGGCTACTTGACCCATAGGAGCGATCGCACGAGAGCTAAGCATAACAGCAGCGATCAAACCACCCATTGTAAGATGCGTATCTTGTATCATATAAACACCAAGAACGATGATGGCAATAGTATTTAACTGAACTAAAAATGAAGTCACGGTCGTGATTGAAGTAGTGATGATCTTTGATTTGATACTTCTGTTTGCTATCTCGCCAGTCGCCTCTTCCCAGTTCCACTGCACGTGACCGCTAGCACCAAGAGTTTTAATGGTCTCTAAGCTGCTAAGGCTCTCTATCAAAATTCCATTTTTCATAGCTGATGCCTCAAATGTGCTCTTGATCGCGTTTTGAAGCGGATCTTTTATAAAAAATGTGTAGCACAAAATAGCTATCATGATAACAATAGGCACAAGCACAAGGTAGCTTCCTATAAAGTAGGTAACTATCAAGAAGATTAACGCAAATGGCAGATCCACAATGGCAGCAAGCGACGCAGATGAGAAGAAATTTCTAACTGTGTCAAATTCTTTCAAGTTGCTAGCAAATGAACCAACTGACTTTGGCTTATTGCTAAATTTCATATCCATTACACGCTCAAAAAGGATCGAGCTCATAATGATATCGCTCTTCTTGCCTGCGATCTCAAGAAAATATGAACGAACAAATTTTAAAAATAGATCGATACCATAAACGACGCTCACGCCAAGCGCTAGAACCCAAAGTGTCTCAACTGCATTATTTGGCACAACGCGGTCATAGACGTTCATCGTAAAGAGCGGGCTTGCAAGGACAAATAAGTTTATGATAAAGCTTGCTATCACGACGTCAAAGTAAATTTTCTTAGAGCGCTTTAAAGTGCCCCAAAACCAGTGGTCATTACCAGCGTCGATAAGCTTTGTCGAGCTTGTATCTTCTGGGACAAATTCACGTTTTAGGTAGTAAGCATAGCCTAGATACTCATCTTTTAGCTTGCTTGTTTCTATCGTGCTAGTGCCAGTTGAAAGATCAGGCGTGATGATGTTTGCCATCTTTTTGTCTTCGCTGAAAGATTGCAAGATGCACGCTTTTTTGCCTCTAAGCATCAAGATACAAGGCAAAACTAAAGGCGAAATTTGATCAAGGTCTTTTCTGACAAGCGTCGATGCAAAGCCAGCACGTGAAGCTGCACGAGAAAATAAAGACTTCGAGCTCTTTAGTGAAAAAAGCTCGATCTCTTCGCCATCTTTTACAGGCAGACCGATAGTCAAAGCATCGGCACTATATGGGTTGTTATGAAGTTTGGTAAAGATCACCAAACATTGAAGCAGTTCGTCTTTTATCTTATCGCTATGCATCTATCATCCAATATTTTTGATTTCATCTATGTAAATTCCTTGCATGTTTTTAATGCCAAGCTCAATTAGCTTACTCTTTTGCTCTTCGCTCTCAACACCGATCGCAATCAAAATGATATCTTTTGAGCTTAAAACAACATCTAGTGATTGTTTTGTGTTTGCTCCTGATTTATCACTTAAAAAGTCGATTAAGACGCTTGACTGGATCTTTACGTAGTCTGGATTAAATTCTTTTAGCTTCTCAATGCCTTTTGCGCTGAGTTCAAAGTGGTCAAATCCAAAACCAAAGCCGAGTTCTTTTAATTTTTTAGTAAGTCTAACTATACTTTCGATACTAATATCGTCTTTGTTTGGAATTTCTATATAGTTTTTAGATTTTGAAATTTGAGCGATTTTTTTAAGTGTGGCCTCAAGTTTTGAGAAATTTTCGTCCGAGCTTAATATCTCTTTACCCAAATTTATCGCCAAGCTTCCATGAGGCAAGACATTTTCAGGCAAAATTCTAGCGATTCTATTTAGGATGTGAAGATCGAGCATCGCACCTAAATTTAGCTCATTTACCATTGGCATAAAGTATGATGCCATGCGCCATTTGCCCTCGCTATCAACGAGCCTTAGATAAAGTTCATACTGCTCAAAGTTTGAGTCAAAACCAACTACTTTTTGAGCTGCAAATTTAAATTTATCCTCTTTTATAGAGTCAAAGATAAGCTCTTTGTATTTCTCTTTGCCGATGACTAAGGTGTTTTGATTTGCATTAAATTCTTTGCAAGTAAAGCAGCCAGCCAGTCTTGCACTAGCCAAAGTGACGTCAGCTGATGTAAGTAGTGTCCTCATATCAGTGCTTGGCGAGTACTCGACAATAGCAGCATTGACTGGGCATTCGCTATCATTTATAGAGAAATTTGCATAGAGTTTTTTAAACTCAGCCATGATCTTATCGTCTAAAGCTGAGAAATTTGATGAGTTTTTACCGTAAGAAAGCAAGATAAAGTCGTTGTCATTTAGCCTTGCAACGATCGCATTTTGGTCATTTTCGGTAGATTTTTCTTGTAAAATTTGAGCTATTTTTATGATGACACTTTGCCATTTTTCAAAGCCAAGAATGCCTTTTAACCCAGCTAGATCTTTAAAGCTAACAAGTGATGCAACACCGCTTGAATACTCTTCACTCGCTAAATACTCGCTAAATTTAGTTTGAAAAAATCTTCTATTGTAAGTACCACTCATAGAGTCTTTATATAAAAGCTCTTGATACTTGCTAAGCGTAGCCGCCTCTCTTTCAAATATGTCTTGAACCTTGCTAACCATCGAGTTCATGGCGAGCACCATCTTTTTAAGGTCGGTTGTGAATGGAATTCTCTTTTGGATGATAAATTTATTATCAAGTATCGCTTCAGCTTGATCTTGCACCTTAGCAAGTGGTCTAAATATCGCCTTAAGGGCGAAAAACGCCACGACAAGAGCGATGATGATCATTAAAGCTAGAAAGTTAAAAATATTTTTTGAGTTTGAGTAAAGCTCATTGTAGGCAAGTGCTGTGCTGCCTTGAACATAGAGTGTGCCAAATTTAGCCCAGCCAGTCATGATCTCGCTAGTTGCAACAGGAGCTTCAAATTTAGCGATCTTATAAAACCACTCAGGGATATCTTTAACGATAGTTTGTTGAGAATTTTCTATAAGCACCTTACCATCGACATCTTCAAGTTTAATGAGCTTGTATCTGCCGCTATCAAACATAGAATTTATCATCGTTTGTGCCAAAGACATATCCTCAGGATCAACAATCGGCTTTAAAGCAAGTCCAAGTGAGTTTGCTGTGTGCCTTGCGTTTTCACCGAGCTGGTCGTTGATGTATCCATTTAGGCTCTTAAAATTTAAGTAGCCAACAGCCATAAAAATCACGATGCCAAAAGCTATCACAGCGATCATAATCTGTTTAAATAGCGTCATAAATCCTCTTTTCCTATCCTATCTATTAGTTCCATCCACTTAGGATTTTGTTTTTTATTTCCACCTGGTATTGCCTGACCAAGACCTTCTTGTTTTGCCAAGTATAGCGAATCACCGTTGAAACTATAAACTGGCACAAGGTCTGTTCTTTGAGTTGCGATTTTTATTTTACCATTTATGTTGTCTAAAATTAATGGAATAGACTTTGGTGTATCATAATATGCCAAAACCATATGTGCTTGGTTGTATCTTAAGGCTTTAACGTATGTGAAGTATAATTTTTGAGTTGGAATTCCAAGTTGCTTTAGAGTGAAATACTTTGCGATAACGTAGTCTTCGCAGTCACCAGCGCCTTTTCCTACAAATTCCATTCTGGTAGCCCAGTAATCTTTTTTGTGCCAAAGTTGCATATCATCAACCCACCTAAAAGAGTTAAAAAAATCATTTACTTTTATTAATTTCTCTTGTTCGGTTGCATCTTGCAATGAAGTCATTAAAGAATTTAATGCCGATGCCCTTCTTCTTGCATCTTCTCCATAAATTTTAGCCACCTTTGCTATCGTTGTTTGTTTTATAAAATCCCCGACAGCATTTAATGCTAATAACGAAAAAAGGACGCTTAAAGTAAGCGTCCAGAATTTTGCTTTGACCCTCATGGTCATCACTTTTTAAATTTTTATCTTAAGTCGTTTTGAATACTGCAAGCGCCTTGAATATATCTCTTAGCAAAGCCTGGCTCAAAACTATCTGAAACCATACCCATGTTATCTAGCAATCTATATTTTGCATAAGATAGTGCGGTCTCAGTTGTAGCGATCTCTTTTAAAGCTGTGTTGTACTCGTTTTCTGCATCAAGTAGGTTGATAAGGTCACGGCGACCGATTCTAAACTCATCTTGGTATGCATCAAGAGTAGCTTTTGCATATTCAACGTGTTGATTTAGATATCCCATTTTCTCTTGGTTAAGAACATAGTTTTGCCATGAGAATTCTAAAGACTCTTTAAGCTCTCTTACAAGGTTATCCATAGTTTGTTGCTCTTGTTGAACAGCAAGTTGGCTCTTCTCTTTATCAAGCTTATCATTACCTTTGTTGTAAAGGTTATAGTTTAGTCTTAAAAGAGCATCAAATGTTTGTTCTTCATAATCATCATATAAAACATTTGAGTGATCATAAGCACCTGACACAACAAGATCTAGTTTTGGTAAGAATGGTGCATTTTTCTCTTTTACAACAGACTCTGCCATAGCGATGTTTGATCTTTGAACTAGAAGTGTTGGGTTACAAAGAACAGCTTTGTCATAAACGGCCTCTTTAGTGCTTGGTAATGGCAGGTTAAATTCAGGCATTACTAGGTTTTTAGCTGCAACTTTTCTTCCATATAGTTTTTCAAATGTAGAAAGTGCATCTTCATAGTTATTTTTTGCAGCTATATAGTTTGATTGAGCCAAAGTATAGCGTGATCCAGCTTGTCTCTCTTCAGAAGCTACGCCGTAACCTGATCTTGCTCTATCTTTGATTTGGCTATAAATTTCTTCATGGCTTTTTACGTTTTCTTCTTCAATGTCAAGAATTCTCTTTGTTTGAAGAACTTGTAGGTAAGCATTTGCTGCGCTTAGTGTTAGTCTATCTGCAGCTTGAGCTACTGTGTAAGCAGCTGAGTCAAGTCTTGCACTTTGAGAGTTGATTCTGTTTTTATCAGCACCACCATTATAAAGGTTTTCAACTAAAGTTAAAGATGCGCCAGATACTCTGCCATCGCCTCTTCTTGTTGAGATGCCATCATCAAGACGTTTTCTCTCATATCCTACTCTAGCAGCTGCATCAAGTGTTGGATAGTAGGCATTTTTAGCTATTTTTAGATCTTTACCAACTTGTAAGTAGTTAAATTCTGTAGCTTTTAAGCTTGGGTTTTCATTTAAAATAGTTTTTACAACTTGATCCAAAGTCAATACACTATCATCAGCTTGTGCTGTAGCTGCTGCTTTAGGCTCTGCTGATATAGTTTGTTCTATATTAGATTTTTTAGCTGACTGAGCATTTGTTACAGGTGACTTAGCTCTCATTAAAGCATCTTTATAACCTGACTCATTTTGAACTTTAGCTAACAACTCATTAGCTTCATTTTCAGAAACTGGAGTTGTATCAACATATAAAAACTTTCTTCCACCAACTTCATAAACGCCAGTAGTTAGTCTGCTATCTGATATTTTGCTGTTTACTTTGCTAACAGCACTATCGATTCTAGCAGCGCTATCATCTTGAGCGAATGAAGCTAGAAAAATCCTATAAGGGACATCTTGAGCAGACAGCAACGTTGCTGCGGCCAAAGCACTAATTGCTAACATCTTTTTCATAACTAGATCCTTTTACCTTTTTATTGTCAAGCTTTGGCTCGACTTTTAGTGCGAATTATACACCAAGAAATATTAAACGTATTTTAAATACCTTATGACAAAAAAATAATTTTTATATCGTCTTAGAAAATCGCCTTAAATTCTCTGGAATTTTCTTAAGATACTCATCAAAACACATTGCAATATTTCGTATTATCAGCGTTCCAGTCTCATTTACGCTGATTTTATCTGTCGCAACATCGACAAATTCACTTAAATTCTTTAGCTCTTCAAGCTCATTTTTGAAATGTTCAAAGAAATTTATATGAAATTCATCCTCGACTGCCTTGATATTAAGCCCAAAATTACTCATCAAACTCATGATCACACTTTTTCTAAGCAAGTCTTCATCGCTTAGATAAATTCCCTTTGCGTATGGCAACTTTCCACTATCGATCGCTTTTTCATACTCATCCATATCTTTATGATTTTGCGCATAGTGTCTTTTACACTCACCGATACTTGTGATGCCTATACCGATAAGATCAGCACCACCTTTTGTCGTATAGCCTTGGAAATTTCTATGCAAAGTGCCATTTGCAAGAGCTGCAAAAAGCTCATCATTTGGCTTTGCAAAGTGATCCATTCCTATCATTTTGTAGCCATTTTTAGTTAAAAACTCAGCTGTAAATTTTAAAATTTCAAGCTTTACTTCTGGATTTGGCAAGGTTGTCTCATCAAATTTACGCATCGACTTTTTTATCCACGGCACGTGAGCGTAGTTAAATACTGCAAGCCTATCAGGATCAAGCGTAAGAGCAAGCTCAAGCGTCTTTTTAAAGCTCTCTAGGCTTTGATATGGCAGACCGTATATTAGGTCCATATTTATTGATTTTATGCCCTTTTGCCTAGCCATTTTTACGGCATTTTGAGTGATCTCATAGGGCTGAATTCTATGAATTTCCTTTTGCACTTTCTCATCAAAGTCTTGCACGCCGTAGCTTATGCGGTTAAAGCCGTGAGATATGAGCACATCAAGCTGCTCATTTGTCAAAAATCTCGGATCTATCTCGCAGCTTATCTCAGCCTCTTTTGAGAAATTTTTAAATTTAGCCTTGATAAGTTTGATAATCTCATCAAGTTGAGCCGCGTTATAAAATGTCGGAGTGCCGCCACCAAAGTGCATCTGCAAGACCTCGGTGCTTGTATCTAGGTGGCGAGCCAAAATTTCAAGCTCTTTTTCTATATATCTTATATATCTCTCTTTGCGGTCCTCTTTGCTCGTGTAGATGACGTTACAGCCACAAAAATAGCAAGCACTCCTGCAAAATGGCAAGTGCAAATAAAGCGAAAGCGGCCTTTTTTTATCGCGGTTTTCAAGCTCTTTTACGTAAGCCTCATAGCTAAATTTATCACTAAACTCCGGTGCTGTCGGATAGCTCGTATATCTTGGCCCTGGCCTTGAATACTTCACATACGCACTAAAATCAATCATCTGCCCTGCTCCTTGCCATTTGGATCATCTCTTTTATATCTACAAATAAATTTGGATGCTCTTTTTTGATATTTTTTACCAGCTTATCAAGGTCGATGTTAAACTGCCTGCTCTTTTTATCGTGAGCGATCTTTTTGATCTCATCCATCGCAACCACCCAAACATCGCTAAAATCAACCGGGATATTTTGCCAGATCGTCTTTTCAAGCCTTAGGTCAAAATTCTCTTTTTGCGACTCTTTTAAGGCCTCTATCAAAGCTGAGAACGATTGTACAGAAATGACCGTGTGTAAATTTTGATTTTCATCAATACCAAACCACGGCTCTTTCGAGTCCCAAGAGCCACTTTTTAAATTTAAAATGTGCTCGTTTGGATTTTTCGTTGAAACTATCTCAAAGACCGTTTTTTCAGGCTCGCTTAGCCCAAGGTTATTACCGATCTCATCTATCTCATCATATATATTTTTCTCTTCACTCATCTTCTTCTCTCATCTAACCAGACCATCACGCCCTTTTGTGCATGAAGTCTATTTTCCGCCTCGCTAAAAATTTCATCCGCGTGCCTTTCAAAGACCGCCTCGCTCACCTCGTAGCCTCTGTAAGCTGGCAAGCAGTGCAAAAATATCGCGTCTTTTTTAGCTAAACTCATCAAATTTTCATCCACGCAGTATCCAGCAAAGTCTTTTAGCCTCTTTTCTTTCTCGGCCTCTTGACCCATCGATACCCAAGTGTCCGTAGTCACTACATCGGCACCATTTACCGCTTCTTTTATATCATTTGTGATAAAAATTTTCGCACCTGAAATTTTCGCGTTTTCATTGGCCATTTTTAAAATTTCAGCATCCACCTCGTAGCCTTTTGGCGTGGCTACTCTTAGCTCAAGTCCTAGTTTGCTTGCTAGCATGAGCCACGAGTGAGTCATATTATTGCCGTCCCCTACGTATGCGACCTTTTCACCTGCGCTAAATTCAAGCATGGTAAGATAGTCCGCCATGAGCTGCACTGGGTGAAATTTATCGCTTAAGCCATTTATCACTGGCACGCTTGAAAATTTAGCAAATTCTTCTAGTGTCTCGTGCCTATCAACCCTTAGCATAGCCATGTCGCACATCCTGCTTATCACTCTAGCGGTGTCACGTATAGGCTCGCCACGGCCTATTTGTATATCATTTTTACTTAAAAATAGCGCATATCCGCCAAGCTCATGCATGCCCACGTCAAAGCTTACTCTAGTTCTGGTTGAGCTTTTTTCAAATATCATCGCAAGCTTTTGATCTTTAAGATATGGCTTAAATTCTCTAGCCTTCGCCTCTTTTTTGATCTTGCGGGCTAAATTTATCATCTGCTCGATTTCATCTTTGCTAAAGTCATTTAGCGTCAAAAAGTGCCTCATCTTAGCCCCTTAAAATTTTAGCCGCTTCTTTTGCGTGATAGGTGATGATCAAATTTGCCCCTGCTCTTTTAAAGCCGATTAATGTCTCCATCATGACGCGATCATAGTCGATGATGCCAGCTTTTGCGCCAGCTTTTAGCAGTGCGTACTCACCGCTTACGTTATAGACGCAAAGTGGCAGAAGTGTCAAATTTCTAAGCTCTCTAACGATGTCAAGATAAGCAAGCGCTGGCTTTACCATCAAGATATCAGCGCCTTGCGCCTCGTCTTGCAAGCTCTCGTTGATCGCCTCCAAGCGGTTTGCGCTGTCCATTTGATAGCTCTTTCTATCGCCAAAGCTTGGTGCACTTTGCGCCACGTCGCGAAATGGTCCGTAGTATGCTGAGGCAAATTTGGTTGAGTAAGCCATCACTGGCAAATTTTCAAAGCCATTGCTATCAAGCGCTTCTCTTAGCGTTGCGATGATGCCATCCATCATGCCGCTTGGTGCGATCATATCAGAGCCATTTTGAGCGTGTATCAAGGCTTGCTTAGCTGAAATTTCAAGCGTTGCGTCGTTGTCGATGGTGTTATGCACGTGATCGATTATGCCGCAGTGGCCGTGGTCTGTGTATTCACAAAAGCAAAGATCGGTGACGACTACTAAATTTGGAAATTTATCTTTTATGGCACGAAGCGCAGTTGCGATGATGCCGTCGCTACTTAGTGCGTCGCTGCCAACGCTATCTTTTAGGCTTGGTATGCCAAATAAAATGATCGATTTTATGCCTAAATTTACTATCTCTTCGCACTCTTTTAAAATTTCATCGATACTCATTTGATAGACGCCTGGCATCGAAGCGATCTCGTTTTTAACGCCTTTGCCCTCGACCACAAAGAGCGGATAGATGAAGTCATTTACGCTAAGGCTAGTCTCTCTTACCATGTCTCTTAAAGCTGGATTTATTCTTAATCTTCTAAAACGTTTAAACATATTTTTGCCTTTTCTTTGTTAAAATGCGTGATTTTTAGCTAGTTTAGCACAGTTGGAGTAAATTTAAAATGAAAATAGAAATTTCAAACGCCGCAAATCTACCCTCAAGATTTGGCACTTATAAGGTTCAAGCCTTCAAAGAAGGGACAAAAGAGCACCTCGTGATCTACAAAGAGCCTCTAAGCGAAGTAGTAAATCTTAGAATTCACTCTGAGTGCCTAACTGGCGATGCTATAGGGAGCCTAAAATGCGACTGCCGCGACCAGCTTGAAGCGAGCCTAAAATATATCGAAGAAAATGGCGGTATGGTCATCTACCTGCGTCAAGAGGGCAGAAATATCGGACTTTTAAACAAGATAAACGCTTATAGCCTCCAAGACAAGGGCCTTGACACGATAGAAGCCAATCACCAGCTAGGTTTTAAGGCTGATGAGAGGACTTACGAAGTGGTTGATTTTATCCTAAATCACTACGGCATAAAAGAGGTAAATTTACTCACAAATAACCCTTTAAAACTTCACGGACTAAGCTCAGCAAAGATCGTAAAACGCGTGCCTATCGTCATCAAACCAAATAAATTTAACGAAGGCTACTTAAAGGTCAAAAAAGAGCAAATGGGGCACATCTTGTGATAAAAAATGAGCTTTGCTTGCCAGCAGAATTTGACGAAAAAGTAAAGGCTTACGCTCAAATCTTTTCTAAATTTAACAAGGTTCATAGCTTAAGCAACTATAAAGATATAAGCGAACAGGTGCTTGATAGCATAAAACCGCTTGAGATTTTTGACCTAAGCGCCAAAACGGCGATCGATATAGGCAGTGGAGCTGGCTTTCCAGCGATATTTTTAGCGCTTGCGATGCCGCGCACTAAGTGGCACCTTTTTGAGCCGATAGCCAAAAAGTCATCATTTCTAAGCTACGCTAAGATCGAGCTTGGTTTGCAAAATTTAGAAGTTCATAGCCAAAAGATCGAGCTTGCAGATAAATTTACAGCTGATCTCATCACCTCAAGGGCGCTTAGCAAGACAAAAGAGCTTATAAAAATTTGTGAGGGTTTTTACGATGAAAATACTAAATTTCTCATCTACAAGGGCTCTAGCGTCATGGATGAAATTTCAGGCATAGATGCGCAAATTTATAATGAAAAAAATAGAAACTACATATATTTTAATCTCAAAAACCGAAGGGAGATACGTTGAAATACTTGCTTTTTGTAGCGATTTTGGTTGCGATTTACATCATATTTTTTAAAAATAGAAAAAAAAACGACAAGATAAGCACCAGCAACTTCGAGGAGTGCAGCAAATGCGGTGTCTTTAGTGACATCGACCAAATGGTGCTAAGGGACGGAAAATACATCTGTAAAGAGTGCATAAAGGGTGAGAGATGAAAATTTTAGGTGATGAGTTGATCAAATTTGAGCCATTATATCTTTGCAAAAGCGAATATGAGATTTCAAGCGGCAGGCAAAATCTCTTTAAATTTGATAGAAATTTAATAAAAAGAGCGTTAGAGGCTGGAGCAAGCTTTAGCATCATCGCAAATGACATAAACGAAGCTATCATCGCAAACGCCGCTGGAGCAAAATTTATTATTGCCGATATTACGCTAGCAAAAGATCTGGCAAAAGTTGCGCAAAACTACCTATTTGACGCACTTATCGCTGTTTTGATAGAAAGTGAAACAAGCCTTTGCGAGCTTGCAAAATTTGAGATCGACGCGGCGATCCTGCCAAATGCTATAAAAGAATAAGGACAAAAATGGAAATTTTCAAAACCGCTTTTTTAATGGTTGCTTTGATGCTAGTTTTTATCGCTGTTGGCGGCTACGTGGGCGGCGAGCAAGGCATGATGATCGCCTTTTTGATGGCAGCTGGCATGAACCTATTTTCATACTTTTTCAGCGACAAGCTCGTGCTAAAAAGATATAACGCCATCCCAGTCGATGAGAGCAACGCTCACGGCCTTTACGAGATCGTCTCTCGCCTCACACAAAAGGCGAATTTGCCGATGCCAAAAATTTACATCATCCCAGAAGAGGTGCCAAATGCCTTTGCCACAGGCCGCAACCCAAGCCACGCAGCCGTCGCAGTAACCGAGGGGCTTTTAAAAATTTTAAATGAAAACGAGATCGAGGGCGTGCTAGCTCACGAGCTAAGCCACGTAAGGCACTATGACATCCTAACTGGCTCAGTCGCAGCCATACTAGCTGGGGCTATCGCAATGGTCGCAAATTTCGCCAAGATAGGCACCGTAGCTGGTCAAAATCAAAACTCACAAAGAAACGCCAACCCAGTAATTATGCTAATCATCGCCGTTGTGATGCCTCTAGCTGCTACTATCATCCAAATGGCGATCTCAAGGGAGCGCGAGTACAAGGCAGACAAAGGCGCAGCCTATCTCACAGGACACCCAGAGTGGCTAGCCAGCGCGCTAAGAAAGCTTGAAAACTACTCAAATTCTTACGTCATGCAAAATGCAAGCGAGCAAAGCGCTCATATGTTTATCGTAAATCCATTTGGCTCGCTAACTAGCAAGCTTGGTGTGCTTTTTAGAACGCACCCTAGCACTAGCGACAGGATCGCTGAGCTTCAAAGACTAGAGCAAGATATAAAAAGAGGTATGTAAAAATTTAGCCCTTAGTAAATTTGGGCAAAATTTTTCGTTTTTTGGTTTAAATTTTAAATATAGATAGTCAAATTTTAAAATTTCATGAACGAGTAATTTCAGCTCTAAAATTTGAGCTAAGCGTTAATCGAAGCCAAATTTTAGTAGTCAATTCTTGCGAGTGAGTGAGATTTTAAAATTTGCAAATTTGCTTTATTAACTCAAGTAAGGTGTCGAGTAAATTTTAAAATTTGCAAAGCAATCTAATGAAATTTATAAATTTTATTTATCAAAAGGGAGACAAGGGGGCTCGAGTTACGAGGCCGTCCCCTTATCCCCCCTTTTTAAATCCCCTAAACCCCTCGCACGTTAGAGGGACATGCAATTGTGCTTCGCACTGCATGCAGTTAAACACTCTAGTAAATTTTAAAATTTCATGAACGAGTAATTTCGGCTCTAATTTTAGTGGCAAGCTTTGCGAGACCTAAAATCAGTAGTCAATTCTTGCGAGTGAATGAAAGTTTTAAAATTTGTAAAGCAATCTAATCAAATTTAAATGTTTGTTTCTTTGTTAAGGGGGAAGAGGCTTGAATTACGAAGTCGCTCTCTTCCCCCTTAACAATCCCCTAACCCCGACAACGTTAGAGGTGCATGCGATAGCACTATCGTGCCGCATGTATTTTTATGCCAGACAAACTCAGATAAATTTTAAATTTTCATGAACGAGTAATTTCGGCTCTGATTTTAGTGGCAAGCTTTGCGAGACCTAAAATCAGTAGTCAATTCTTGCGAGTGAATGGAATTTTAAAATTTGCAAATGTTCATATCTCAGCTCTAAATTTGGTGTTTTATTAAGGTAAGTGAGCAGGATTTTAAAATTTGCAAAGCAATCTAATAAAATTTAAAACCCAAAAACTGAAATTTAACCCCAAATTTCACTGCAGTCTCTTGCAATCTTCATCTTTTATCATGTATTCAAAGATTAGTTCGCCGTTTTCTGAGTAGAAAATTTCATCCAAGCTAACGCCGATGCTTAGCATATTTAAAATTTCTTTATCCTTGCAGGCGGTTCTTAAATTCTCTTTTTTTATGGCCTCGATAAATTCCAAAAGTTCTTTTTCTTCAAGCCTTTTGATCTCTTGCTTTCTTGCGTGTTTGACGGCGTATCTATAGATAAGCGTATCGCCCACGTTTAAGATATCGTTAAGCGTTAGCGTCGGTGTGCAGATAAATGGGAGCTTTTTTTTGTAGTATGTTGCGTGATTTTTCGCTGCCATATCTGGTGTAAGAGCCAGAGCTAGCGAGCAAAAAAACAGCGCAAAAATGGCTACTCGCAACTACTCTTATCCAGCTTCAAATCAAAAAGATGCCTGCCCTCAAAGCCGTAGCTACCACTTAGCGTGATGCCACGATTTAGCGCAGCTCTTGCCATGCCTGAGTTGCAAAGCGCCTCTTTTCCGTTTTGATAAAATTCATCTTTTAAAGCCAAAATTTGAGCATTGTTGTAGCCTTTTAGCTTCTTTGTCTTGGTCTCGTTTAAGACAAACTCGCCATGTATGTTTAGCCCATCGCTGCTTACATCTTTTAGCGTGATCATCTCATCGACCCTGCTTGGCAAATTTGGCTTTGCGGTTTGGACGACAAAGGCTGGGATCTGCTTTGTATCAAGCTGATTTAGTATCTGCTCATAAACTTTAAACTCACTCTCTTGCACACCAAAAGCAAGGCTTGCAAGAGCTAATAAAACGATCTTTTTCACATATTACCTTTATATAAATTTTCTAGTGATATTTGGCGAGAGTTTGACTAAGATGTCGTAGTTTATCGTGCCAAAAAACTCCGCCCAGACATTTGCGTCCTCAAAGACACAGACCCACTCGCCACTATCTTTGCAGCTAAAGCTATCCATCGAAATTTTGCCAAGTATCAGCTCGCCATTTGCAAGCCTTAGCTCACCAAGTCCATTGTATCTTAGCAGTCCGTCGCCATATCCAAGATCATAAGTAGCGACGTTTATATCATCTTTTGCTATAAATTTAGCCCCATATCCCACGCTTTGACCACTTTTTAAGACCCGCCTGCTAACGCGCTTTGCCCAAAGTGAAAGCACTGGCTTTAAATTTAAAGAGCAATTAAACTGAGCATATCCATACTGAGCGATGCCTACGCGCACCATCTCATCTTTTATCTCACTCGCTCTTTCAAGGGCGGCTGAGTTGTGAGAGTGAAAGATCGGTTTTTTTATACCAAACTCATCACAAAGAACTAAAATTTTCGCTTTTGCGGCGCTAAAATTCTCTCTTTGCACGAAATAATCAGCATTTAGCTCATCACTTGCGCGAAAGTGCGTATAAGCGCCAAGAAGCTCTAAATTTCTTCTGGCTAAAATTTCAAATGCATAATCAAGCTCGTTTATATCAAGCCCATTTCTATGCATGCCAGTGTCGATGGCGAGGTTGATTTTTGTATTTTCTTTTATCTTTAAAAGTGCGTCTATGTCGTTTATGGCATAGGTAAATTTAGCGCTCTCATCGCCTGTTGGGATGTGCGAGAGGATCAAGATATTTTCAAAGATATCAGCGATCTCATTTGCTTCACACTCGCTCTTTACAGCGCAGTTTTTTATGCCAAATTTCTTAGCCTCGCTAGCTATGAGCCTTGCGCCGTGCCCATAAGCGTTATCTTTTAACACGACGATAACATTTTCTTTTCCGCCAGCTTTATCACAAATTTTAGTTAGATTGTGGATGTAAGCTGCTTTGTTTAGGCGTATCTCAGACATTGAAATTCACATCATAAGCTTTATAAACATCAGGCAAGAGCTTTCTTACGTTGTAGTCAAATGCATAAAATTTAGCGTAAATTTCTTTTAGATCGGCTTCTTTAGCCTTGCTAAAGTCAAAGACATCAGTGCCATTTTTCTTTGGCACTTGGCGGTCAAGCTCAGCAAAAAACGCAGACCTAGCCTCTAAAATTTTCTCTATCTTCTCTTTTACTTCTTGAGATTTTTCCACTTCTACTCCTCTATAAAAATTTTCATCTCATCGCCATAAAGCTTGACATAAAGGGTCTTTTGACCTGCAAATTTATGTGTATCAGCAGCGTAATCCTCATAAAAACTCACGCGAAAGAGCTTGTCGTTTTTAAGATTTGGATAAGGTGTGATGAGAAAATTTGAAAAAGCGATATGTTTTTTCTCTTTTTTAGAAAAGATCGCTCGTTTCATATTTTTAAAATTTTCTAAGCTCATACCGTCATATCGCTCAAAATCTTTATCATAAAATTTCAAATAGCTATCGATGTCGCTCTCGCTCCAAGTCTTTTTCCAGTTAAGAATTCCAGAGATGATCACCGCTATGTCGTTCACGCTTGCTTCTGGGCGCTTGTCCTCGTAGATAAAAGCGAGCGTTTTTTTGTGGTCTATAACTTCGTCAAATTTCATCAAGATGTCATTTTGCATAGCCACGCAGCCTTTTGTCTTTAGCTCATCTGTCCTTTGACCATCGAGCGGATAGCCATGTATCCAGATGCCGCTGCCATTACGTTTGGCAAGTTTATCAAGTAAATTTGGATATGAAAGAGAAAAAGCAAGTGGGCCAAGATATCTGTCATTTGGCGTAAATCTACGTGTGAGCTGATAGACACCAACTGGCGTTTTTAGGTCGCCCTCAAGCAGTTTGTCGCCATTTTTGCCAACGATGACGCTTGAGCTAAAGAGTTTTTTTGTAACTCCGTCTTTATAAGAGATGACCTCAAGCTCTTTGTCAGTCTTATCAACCACGCTTAGAAGTATCTCGTTGTCGTAATATCCGTATCTAACGTCCTTGTCTTTGAGCTTGTTTAGCCAGTAGTCCTTACTTAAAATGTTCTTTTCAATGGCTTCTATGACGGCAGATGGGCCATTTTTTAAGTAAATTTCTTCGTAATTTTGGGCAAAAAGACAAGGCGCTAACGCGATGAAGAAAAATAGTATCTTTTTCAAGTGAAGTGTCCCAAAAAGTAAAATTTAGTGCGTAATTATAACCTAAAAAATTTCAATTTTTAAATTTTAAAGGGAATTTTAGTTTCTTTATATGTATAATCTGAAAACCATTATTAATTTACCATAAAGGAAAAATATGAAAAAACTTGTTTTTGGTGCATTGCTTGCAGCTTCTACTCTTATGGCGGCTGACATCAGCCTAGAAAATGTCAGAGCAAGAGACACAAAGCCTGGCACAAACAACAGCGCTATTTTCATGAATATCAAAAATGCTTCAAATGCCGATGTAAAGCTAGTTGGCGTTCATTCAAGTGTTTGTAAAAGCACTGAAATTCACACTCACAAGATGGAAAATGGCATGATGGCTATGGTCCAGGTTGAAGACGCCATTATCCCAAAAAATGGCGAGACAAAGCTAGCACCTGGCGGTCTTCACATCATGCTTATGGATCTAAATAGGCCTATAAAAGATGGCGATAATGTTGATTTGGAGCTTAAATTTAGCAACGGCGAAAGCATCAAGCTTGATAATATCGGAGTAACTAAAAACTTTAAATAATGAAAAAAATTCTAATCCTTTTTTCACTCATCTTTATCGTAGCAGGCGCTTTTTGGATAGGTCATAAATTTATGGTCAGCAAAGAGGATCCGCCTGAATTTGCCGATGTAAATACATCGCTTGATCCTCTAAAATGCGATCTAAACAAAGATGCTTGCGAGGTAAAATTTAATGGCGTTAAGCTAAAGATAGAGATCTCACCAAGACCGATCTTTGCGATGAGGCCGTTTAGCTTTAAGATCATTAATGGCAAAAATTTAGGGCTAAAAGATCCAAACCTTGTAATCGATGGCATAAACATGAACATGGGTTCTATAAAGGCAAGGCTTGATCAAAGAGGCGATAATCTAATAGCACAAGTCGTGCTAAGTGCTTGTGTGGTCGATCTTATGAGGTATAGATTTAAGCTGCTTGATGGCGAAAAGGATACTGGATTTTTTGTCGATCTTGATCTAAAAATGTAAGGGCAAATGATGAAAAAGACACTTTGGGGCTTGATAATAATCTTAATATGTGCTGGTCTTGCGATGCTTTTTATAAAGCCAAACAAGTATGATTTTAAGGCGCTTTCAGAGCATGGCGAAGTGAGCCTTAAAAATTATAACGGCAAGTATAAAGCGATATATTTTGGTTATCTTTACTGCCCCGATGTCTGCCCTACTACGCTCTCTCTTGTGGGCGATGAGCTAAATAAACTAAAAAGAGACGACTTTGAGCTACTTTTCATCACTCTTGATCCTGAGCGTGACACGCCTGAAAATTTAACCCTAATGGCAAAAAATTTCTACAAAGATGCAGACGGACTAAAGATGAATGATCTGCCAAAAGCCACTAAAAACTACGGCGTAAAATACCAAAAAGTGCATCTTAAAAACTCTGCTATGGGCTACTCTGTCGCTCACAGCTCTGCTATCTATCTGCTGGATAAAGAGGGAAATTTCTACGGCGAAATTTCAAATTTAACTAGCGAAAATATCAGAGAAAATCTTTTAAATTTGATAAAAGATAGACCATAAATTTATCTTTTAGATCAAAATTTCTTACTTTTAAAGAAAAACTTCTTAAACAGCTATACAATTCTTTTTAAACTAGCCGATATTGCGACAATGTAAATCATATGTAAAGGAATTCGTGTGAAGTCAATCACCAATAAAATAGCACTAATGCTAATAGTTGCTCTATGTATTTCGTTTGTGGCTATGTCGGCCGCTAGTTACTACACTGCCCAAAACAAAACCATCGAGCTAGTCATCCAATCTCAACGTCAAATTCTAAAAGATGTAAAAAACGCTATGAATACATTTTTTGACGAGAATACACATGCCGCAAATGGCATCGCCCAAAGGCTAGAAAAGTTAGAGGACAGAAGTCAGATAAATGAAATTTTAAGCACAGGCAAGCTTATCGTATCGCCTGAGATAGAGAGAATTTTTGTGGGATACGAGAGCGATGGTGCGATGTACCGCTCAAATGGCAAGAATGAGATGCCAAAAGACAATGGCTATGATCCAAGAACAAGAGACTGGTATAAGATCGCAAAAGGCGCAAAAGCAACTTTTTCTGATCCTTACAAATCATCAAGCTCAAATGCCATGATGATAGCGTTCTCAGCACCTATCGGCAATAAAGGTGTCGCTGCCATGAATGCTGATATTTCAAGCCTCAGTGAAGAGATCATGAGTATCAGCAAGACTGATTATAGTTATGCTTACGTGATAGATAAAGATGGCAAGATCATCATCCACCCCGACAAAGAACTAGTCGGCAAAGACAATCCAACCACAAGCAAGCTAGTCGCTAGATATAAAAATAAAGAATTTAATGAAAATGGATTAATTGCCTATAAAAACACAAAGGGCGAGGATAGATATGCTGACTTTATAGAGCTAAACGATCGTGGCTGGCTGGCTATATCTGCTATGCAAAAAGATGTATTTACCACAAATACTATGCCCCTCCTAAAGATCCAACTAATCCTAGCAGTGCTATTTATCGTTATCCTCTCAGCATTTGTCTATTTCTTACTTAAAAAGTCTCTTAACCCTATAAAAACCATCCAGTCTAAGCTTGATGATCTATTTAAATTTGTAACTTACGAAGCAAAAGCACCAAGCAAGCTAGAGGTAAGATCAAATGATGAATTTGGCGAGATGAGTAAAGCGATAAATGAAAACATCGATA
>NZ_JAAKZB010000008.1:0-78545 GCF_015229965.1 Campylobacter concisus | reverse complement strand
ATAATGCACCTATCAAAACTATTACAAAGGATGAAAGATGAAATTCTTACAAGCTTTACTTTTTACATGTGCCATCAGTGGCTTAGCATTTGGTGCGGATAAGGTCTATACGATCAAATTTGCTCACGTTGTCGCAGCTTCTACGCCAAAGGGCAAGGCGGCTGACTTTTTTGCAAAGCGTGCTGAGGAGCTAAGTGGCGGCAAGATAAAAGTTCAAGTCTTCCCATCAGCTCAGCTACTTGATGATGATAGAGTTTTTGGCGCGCTAAAGCTTGGCAACGTCCAAATGGCAGCTCCAAGCTTTTCTAAATTTACACCTATCGTTCCGCAGTTTCAGCTATTTGACCTGCCTTTCATCTTTAAAGATGCAGACCACCTTCACAAAGTTCAAGATGGTGCAGTTGGCGAGGAGCTAAAAGGCCTTGTGACTAAGAAGGGCTTTGTAGCGCTTGATTACTGGGATGCTGGATTTAAGCACTTTAGCTCAAGTAAAAAACCGATCCTTGTGCCAGAAGATGCAAAAGGACAAAAATTTAGAATCCAAAGCTCAAAAGTGCTTGAAGAGCAGATCAAAGCGATCGGTGGCAACCCACAAGTTCTGCCATTTTCAGAGGTTTATTCTGCGCTTCAACAAGGCGTAGTTGATGCGACTGAAAACCCACTATCAAATTTCTATAACTCTAAATTTCACGAGGTTCAAAGCTCGCTCACACTCTCTCACCACGGATATCTAGGCTATCTAGTCGTTATGAGTGATAAATTTTGGAACAAACTACCAGATGATCTAAAAGCAAATGTAAAACAAGCTCTAAGCGAGGCTACAGCTTACGAGAGAGAAGAGACAGCTAAAGAGGACGCTCACGTCATAGCCGAGCTTGAAAAATATATAGCAGAGACTAAAAAGCTAGAAATTTTCAAGATCGACGACGCACAAAAAGCTGAGTGGGAGAAGACTATGCAGGCTATCTATCCTAAATTTTACGATGTCATCGGCAAAGAGCTTATAGAAAAAACAATCGAGACAAAATAATGAAGAATTTCATTAATGCTCTTGATATATTGATAGTCTCGCTCAATAAGACTATCGCCGTTTTAGGGCTAGCTAGTGGAACGCTACTAGCCTTTGCTAACGTCGTGGCTAGATACTTTTTTGACAAAAGCTGGTCATGGGCGAGCGAGCTATCAAACTACTTATTCATTTGGTCGGCGTTTTTTGCAGCAGCGTATGGCTTTAACAAGGGCATCCACGTGAGCGTAACTATCTTGGTGGAGAAATTTCCACCAGCGCTTGCAAAGGCATGCCTACTCTTTTCGCACATCTTAACAACTGCCTTTTTGATATTTATCGCGGTTTATTCGGTTGATTATCTTAAAATTTTGCACGAGATCGAGCAGATGATAATAGACCTTGGCATACCTCAATGGGTCCCTATGTTAGTGCTTCCAATAGCCTTCGTCACAGCTAGCTACCGCTCGGCTGAAAAAGCTATCAAAGTAGCTCTAACTCCAGCAGCAAAGGTCGTAAGCAACGAAGCGCACGAGCTAGCTCATGGTAGCGTAGTCAAAGACTAGGGAGAAAAAGATGACAATAGCATTTTTATTTATCCTGCTTTTTGCGCTGATGCTAATAGGCGTGCCAGTCGCGGTTTCGCTAGGCACAAGCACCGTTTTAACGATGATATTTTTTACAGATATCGACATCGCTACGATCCCGCAGCTAATTTTTGATGGTATCAATAAATTTTCGCTAATGGCGATACCGATGTTTATCTTGGCTGGAAATTTACTAAGCAAAGGCGGCTCAGCAAGGCGTATCATCGACTTTGCAAAGTCTATGGTCGGACACTTACCAGGTGGCTTGCCTATGAGTGCGATATTTGCCTGCATCATCTTTGCAGCAGTTTCTGGAAGTTCGCCTGCGACGGTTGTGGCTATTGGCTCGATTATGTTTGCAGCGATAAAAGAGGCCGGCTATCCAAAAGAGTACGCAGTGGGCGGCATAACAACGGCTGGCTCGCTTGGAATTTTGATCCCACCTTCAGTTGTTATGATAGTTTATGGCGTAACGGCAGAGGTTAGTATCGGCAAGCTCTTTATGGCAGGCGTTGTGCCAGGTCTTATGCTTGGTGGCATGATGCTTGTGCAAACCTACGTTGGCGCAAAAAAGCTTGGATTTAAAGCGACTAAGGCTGAGCCGCTTAAAGTAAGAGTGCAGAAATTTGCAAAAGCATTTTGGGCTTTACTAATCGTAGTAGTGGTTATTGGCGGAATTTATGGAGGCATATTCACTCCGACTGAAGCTGCTGCAGCAAGTGCGGTCTATGCGCTATTTATCTCACTTTTTATCTATAGAGATATAAAGATAAGAGACCTTTGGGATATCTGCCTAGACTCGGCTCTTACAACAGCTATGATATTTTTCATCATCGCAAACGCAGTTGTTTTTGCATATTTGCTAACTAGCGAGCAGATCCCACAAGCGATCGCTTCGATGATACTTGACGCAAATATCGGCATGATAGGATTTTTGATATTTGTAAATATCTTGCTCTTTATCATGGGTCAGTTTATGGAGCCTTCAAGCGTTATCATGATCATGGTGCCGCTCTTGCTTCCGATAGCTACGCAGCTTGGCGTTGATCCTATTCACTTTGGTATCATCTTGGTTGTAAATATGGAGATAGGTATGGTGACTCCGCCTGTTGGACTAAATTTATTTGTCGCAAGCGGTCTTACAAATATGAACTTAAAAGAGGTTATCATGGCGTGCTTGCCATGGACGCTGACTTTGTTCTTTGGTCTTATCTTGGTTACTTATATACCACAAATTTCACTTTGGCTACCAAACATAATGTATGGACATTAAAATTTAGAGGTCTAGGCCTCTAAATTTATCCTCTTGGATCATAATCCGCACTCATAACGATATTTTTACCATTTCGCTTACCAACGTAAAGTAGCTCGTCAGCTTGCTTGATCATACGCTCGATATTTACCTCAGTGTTGCCACTATGCGCCACGACGCCAAATGTCATCGTCGCTATGATCCTATTGTTTTCAAATTCAACGACATTTTGATTAAGCGTCTCTCTGATACGCTCTAAGATGCTAACTGCTTTTGCCTTTTTAACATCAAAGATAACAGCTAGAAATTCCTCGCCGCCAAATCTTGCAACCCTATCTTCATTTCTAAAAGCGTTTTTGAAAATTTTAGAAAGGCTCTTTAGCACTTCATCGCCTGCTCCGTGTCCGTAGGTGTCATTTATCTTTTTAAAGTTATCGATGTCACACATCACGATAGCAAAGTCATTACCGTCAAATAAATTCTTTTGTCTAAAAATTTGTTGCATCGAAGCGCGGTTTAAAAGCCCAGTTAGTGGGTCGTGGTTAAAGACAGCCTTAGCAGACTCTTTCTCTTCTAAGATGCCTAAGAATATAAATAAATTTGAGCTCTCTAGTAAAAATGATGTTAGGACGGCAAACACGCAAGATGCAGTTAGGTTAAATACAAAAAATATCTCTTTATATAAGGTATCATCTTTTACTGGTATATCTATCACTAGATAAAAAAGCAAAAATGCCGCGATATCTAGTAAAGAGATAAGTCTGCTTAACATTTTAAAGCTAACTGATAAGAAAAAGAGGCTAATTGTCGATGTTAAAAATAAAATTTCAAAGCCCCAGCCCAGTCCAAGGATAAAGACGCAAAGTGAGGCATGGAGTAAAATTTCTACTTGCAAGATAAACATCACGATCTTGTTGTTTTCTTCGCTATCAAAGAGTATCTTTAGTGCAAAAAGATATATGCTAACAGATAGGATGTTTGCCACAGTTAAAATTTCTTCGCCCATGAGGCAAAACATAACTAGGTAAAAAGTATGTACAGCTAGGAGCGAAAAGACGATGATTTTTTGTGAGATATAAAGTGAAATTTTAGGCATTGTCTTTGTCCTTATTTGCCTTCATGATCTCATACTCGATGCGGTCTTTGCCATTTTTCTTACCCTCATATAGCTTTTTATCAGCTTTGTTTATGACTGTGTCGATATCAGTTATAACGCCATTTGCACAAAGAACCAGACCAAAGGTCATGGTTACTGAGCTCTTATCAGGCAACTTTACCTGTGCTATCCTTGTGCCAAGTCTGGTTTCTACCTTTTTTACGTCTTCAGTTTTAACTTCAGGCAAGATAACTAGAAATTCCTCTCCACCCCATCTACAAATGTGGTCATTTTCTCTAAAAGTATCTTGCAAAGCCCTTGCTATCTCTTTTAAGACCTTATCGCCCCAGTCGTGTCCGTAGGTGTCATTTATCTTTTTGAAGTTATCTATATCTCCTAGCATAACGACTAAATTTGCATCACTGCTTTTCTCTCTAAGCTCTTTTAGCTCATATCTAAGTGTTCTCTCGATCGAGCGCCTATTTAAAAGACCAGTCAAAAAGTCATACTTAGAAATTCTCTCTATCTCCTCTTTCTCTTCGCTGATCTGTTTGTAGCCACTAGATGTGATCGCGTCAGAGAAAAACGAAAGTCTAAATACTAAGTAAAAAGTAAAGAAAACGCTTATACAGGTTGAGCCTATTTGTACCATGGAGTCTATCTCAACTACTTTATCCTTATATGTAAGATATAGCCACAAAAGGACAAATAGCTCAAGAAGACAGACAGAGTAGGTAAGAAGCCTTTGGTTAAAAGCCAAAAAGTAGTTTATAAAGATAACGCCAAGGAGTGTTATCCATATATTAGAGCTCCAGCCCATGCCAACAACGCCAGCGATAACTGCGGTGATGACATTTAGTTGAAAGATGGCAGAGATTAAAAATCTGTATTTGATATTAAATCTAATCCTTAAAGCAGTGCTAATAGAAAGAAATAAAAAACAGATAAAAATGATCGTTAAGTCAAAGTAAAAACTGCAAAGCACGATCAAGACAAAGGCGTTACTTACTATCGCTACGTTTAATATCGTTTTGTAAATGTCATCGATAGCCTTATAGCTATCTTGCTCTATAAATTCCTGTACCAAGCATTCTCTCCGTTAATTTCATCCATTAAATTTAATTTAGATCATTTTAATACGAGTCGTAACTATCCTCATCCTCATCGCTATCTTCATAGTTGTAGTCATTTTCGTCGTAGTTATAGTCATAGCTATCGCTACTATCCTCGTCCTCATCGTTAAATTCAGAGTAGTCTTCTTCTACCTCTTCGTAGTCAAAATCATCACTCATTTTTTTCTCCTTAAATTTTATCTTTGATATTTTCTATATACAAGCTTTGGCTTGGGAATGCAAAATTTAGACCATTTTGCTTTAAAATATCCATAATTTTTAGCATTACATCTTGTTTTACATCTAAAAACTCTCCCCAAACGATAGTTTTTGCAAAACAATAAACTAGGATGTTTATCGAGCTATCAGCAAAGTCATCAACCACGACAAATAAATTTGACTTATATCCAGCGTAGTCATCAACTGAGACTATGTTTTGTCTATATTTTAGACCTCTTTTATTAGCCGCGATATCTTCGCTTTTAGCGATATCTGGGTGATTTATCAGCATATTTTTGATGTCATTTACACATTTTTTGATCTCTTCTGTAGTTGGTCCATACTCGATGCCAATAACCATTCTTATGCGTCTGCCGACCTTTCTTCTGCTCCAGTTTCTAACAGGATCGCTCGCTAGCTTTGAGTTTGGCACGAAGATAAGGGCGTTATCAAAGCTTCTAACTGTTGTTTTTCTAAATCCTATCTCAACGACCGTGCCCTCGATATCGCCACAAACTATCCAGTCGCCTTGTGAAAATGAGTTGTCAAAGAGCATCATAACAGATGCAAAGAAGTTTGCGATGATGTCTTTAGCAGCGAAGGCAACAGCAAGACCACCGATACCAAGTGAGGCGATGAGTGCTGAGATATCAAAGCCAAGCTTTTGAAGGATCAGTAAAAGTGTGATGATTAGCACGATCACGTAGATCACTTTTAGTGCTAGGTTTATCACCTCTTTACGCTTGCTTTTTTGCGCGATCTTGTCGAGTATAGCGATGCCGTAGCCATTTAGTATGGTGAGGACAAGCCATGAAAATGCGACTATATATATGATAGAAAAGATATTTGCTACGACAAGCGGCACTGGCACTGGGTAAAATCCAACGCCGATACAGATATTTAGCGCGTAGATGATAAGAAGCGCAGAGATCGGCTTTTTCACGATATCTACGATCTGATCTTTAGCCTCTTTGACCCCTTCGCCTGAAGCGATGAGCGACATCACCCAGTAGGTGAGCTTGGCTAAAATTCTAGTTAGCGAGACGAAAAATAAAAATATCGCAACGATAACAACTATCTTGCCAAGGTTAAATTTGTTTGGATTTACAGCTGTTGATTTGTTTATATAGTCCACCGTATCGACTAAATTTAGCTCAGATAAGAGCATGCTTGAGCTTAGAAGATCGGCGTTATTTTTAAGGTAGGTTAAAATTTCCTCCTGCGTCTCTTTTTTTAGCTCAAGGTCCATAAATGCCGCGTCGTACGAGCCTGAAGTCTCATTTAGCGAGTCTTTTAGCTCCTTTATGCTGACGTAGGAATTTGTTTGTAAATTTAAGAGTCCGCCGTCTATTACCTCTTTGATAGAATTTGCCTTAGCACCCTTTTTAAATATCTCCTCAAGGCTAATGAGCGCTGAGTAGTAGGCGTAGTCTACCTTCATCTTCTCAAGCTCGATGGCGCTTTGTATATAAGCGTCCTTGTTTGACTGCTTTTCAAGTCTGGCTACCTTTTTCTCTAGCGCCTCTTTTTGCAGGTTGTACTTATTGATATCGCTTTGTGTAACTTCGATCTGCATAACATAGGTCGGAATTTTCTCTAAAAGAGCGCTCTTTTTCTTTTGAAGAGTGATCAAATTTGAGTTATCAACCTTTGAAGCGTTTAAGTCTTTTTGCTGAGATTTTATGATATTTATCTGGCTGTTTATGGTTTGAATTTGATTTGTTATGCTGATGATATCGTCTTCTTGTGTTACGTTGTTATCAGCGCCAAAAAGAGTTATGAAAGAAAGCAGGATGATGGCTAGAAATTTACGCATTTTCGCCTCTTTTGTCCGCTAGAAGTTTAAACGTGCCCTCTTTTAAATCGTAGCTAAAAATTTCGCCAGTTTCTATGATGTAGTGCCAGCCATAAATTTGAAGCTTGCCGCTTTCATACTCCTCTTTTACATTTGGATAGGTCATTATGTTTTCGATCGAATTTATCACGTTTAGCCTCTCGGTTAGCCATGCCATTTTGGCTGGATCGTCACTTGTAAATTTAAGCACTTCTCGCTTGATCGGCTCGATTAGCCTGATCCAGTTTCTAACGTTTGGAGTGTTTTTAAGCTTCTTTTCATCCACATAAAGTGCCGCGCATCCGCCACAATCAGAGTGTCCGCAGATGATGATGTTTTTGATGTTTAAAACTTCAAGCGCATATTCGATCGCCGAAGTAGTCGCCAAAAACTCTTCGCTCACTCTATATGGTGGCACGATGTTTGCGATATTACGCACCATGAAAAGCTCGCCTGGCAGGCAGTTTGTTATCAAATTTGGCACGACCCTTGAATCCACGCATGATATGAAAAGCGTGTGAGGATCTTGCTTGTGTTGCAGACTTTTAAAGAGCTCTTCATGCTCTAAAAAGCCATCTTCCATAAATTTTACTGCACCTTCAAGTATTGAATCATCCATAAAATTTATCTCCATTTTTTATATTTTTATCGCGATTATAGCAACTTTTATTTAATCAAAAAAATGCCCTCTAAAACGGACTTTAAACTAATATTTTTTATTAAACTTCTTTTTATATATTGTTTAATTATTTTAGGCTAAACTCACCGCAAAAATTCATAAGGAGAAAAAATGAGTTTGTACGATAGAAACTACGCTAAGCAAAATCAAGAAGAGCTTGCGTATTCTCAAAGCTCACTAAGCACTTTTATAAAACAAACTTATCAACTTTTTGCAGCATCACTACTTTCAGCTACTGCTGGCGCTTATGTAGGCATTAGTATCGCTGGCGTCTTTGCGGCAAATAGATTTTTGTTTTGGGGACTTGTGATACTTGAGTTTGTGTTGCTTTTTGGGCTAATGGCAGCTAAACGCAAAGAGGGATTAAATTTAATACTTCTTTTTGCATTTACATTTGTAAGCGGTCTTACGCTAACTCCGCTACTTTCAGCGATCCTTGCTATGCCAAGTGGCGCTAGTATCGTAGCTCAAGCATTTGGTTTGACAACAGTTGCATTTGGTGCATTAAGCGTCTTTGCGATGAATACAAAACGCGACTTTACGACTATGGGCAAGATGCTTTTTATAACTTTGATAGTTATCGTTGTAGCAGCGATCATCAACATTTTCGTTAAAAGCACGATGTTTCAACTTGTAATCGCAAGTATTTCATCGATCCTATTTAGTGCTTACATACTTTTTGATACACAAAATATCATCCGTGGCAACTACGAGACACCAGTTGAGGGTGCAGTTGCTTTGTATCTTGATTTTGTAAATTTATTTACATCATTACTACAAATTTTAGGCATTTTTAATAGAAATGACTAATGACGAGCGCATCTACCGAGTGATAGATGCGAATCTAAATAGGCTAAAAGAAGGGCTTCGCGTCGTTGAAGATATAAAAAGATATGTTTTTGATGACGCTAAGCTCGCCTATAAGATAAAGTCCCTCCGCCACAAGGCAAAGATCCCACAAAAAGAATTTTTAAAATTTAGAAATTCACAAAACGACGTTTTAAAAACCAGCACAAAAAGCGAGCAAGAAAGATCAAATTTAGATGAGATCATCACTGCAAATTTCAAGCGTGCCCAAGAGAGCGCCCGCGTGCTTGAAGAGTGCTTTAAGCTTATAAGTTTAGAGCAAGCTGAGCTTTTTAAAAGCATAAGATACGAGCTTTATGAGCTTGAAAAAGAACTTTAACTAAAAATTTAAATCTTTTCTTGTATAATCGCAAACTATTTAAAAAATTTAAAGGAAATTTCGTGAGTTTAATATTTTTAATCTTACAATTTGTTCTAGCTGTCGTTATCACGATCGCAGTTTTACTCCAAAAGAGCTCATCTATCGGTCTTGGAGCATACAGTGGAAGCAACGAGAGCCTTTTTGGAGCAAAAGGACCAGCTGGATTTTTAGCTAAATTTACCTTTGTGGTAGGCGTTTTGTTTATCCTAAACACACTTGCGCTTGGGTATTTTTACAACAAAGATCTAAAACGCTCTATCGTTGATAGTGTCGATAGCAAATCTCTAGTCATACCAAAATCAAACGACGTGCCAGCAGCTCCTAGCGCACCACAAAATCCAGCAAAATAACAATGATAAAAACGTTTTTAGCGTCACTTTTGACGCTAACGTTTGCTTTGGCAGACGCTCACATCCTAGTTTATCATCGCTTTGACGATCCAAGGCACGTTAGCACAGATATTTCTATTCAAAATTTAAGAGCTCAGTTTGAATACTTCAAAAATAACGGCTACGAAGTTGTCAAACTATCAAGGCTTGTCGATGCGGTAAATGCTGGCGAGCCGATCCCTGATAACTGGATCGTTATCACCGTTGATGATGGATACAAAAGCTTTTACAATAACGCTCTTGAGCTTTTTAAAGAGTATAACTACCCATTTGCTTTGATGGTCTATGTAGAGGCAAGCGCGAACAAATATGGTGATTATTTAGACTTTGATCAGATCAAAGAGCTAGAAGCTTACGGAGAGATCGGCTACCACTCATACGCTCATCCAAGGATGACTAAACTTAGCGATGAGGCCTTAAGAGAGGACTTTCAAAAGGGCGTTGAGACCTTTGAAAAACACATGGGTTATAAACCAAAATACTTTGCAGTCCCTTACGGTGAGATCGATAGTAGAGTCGTCTCTTTGGCAAAAGAATTTGGCTTTTTGGCACTTTTAAATCAAAACTCAGGCGCAGTTTCAGATAAAAGCGATGTTTATGATCTTTACAGAACGCCAGTGATGAATGGCACAAAGATAGCACTAACTTTTAATAGCAAATTTTTAAATGCTCAGTGGATATTTCCAGAGGGCTATCCGCAAAACAATGCGATCGACAAGCTCATCATCAAGACCGACACAAACGCAAGTGAGGGCAGTTTTTTCATGACTGGCTTTGACGGCTTTAGAAAAGTACCTATGACAAATGGCGTTTTTGAGTGTAAATTTAACCCACCACTTGATAAACGCAAAGTGTTAATGTCGCTAAAAGTAGATCATCACAGAAGCACAAAACTTCTAATAAAGGACACCAATGCTAAATAAAATTTACGATACCCAAAAAGAGGGTTGCGAAAAGGCGATCGCTTCTTTAAAACGCGATTTTACAACGCTAAGAACTGGCAAAGTAAATATCAACATCCTAGATAACGTTATGGTTGATTATTATGGCTCGCCAACTCCGCTTAATCAAGTAGCCACCGTGCTTACAAGCGACGCTTCTACTATCGCTATCACACCTTGGGAAAAGAGCATGATAAAAGCGATCTCATCAGCCATCCAAGCTGCAAACATCGGCGTCAATCCAAACAGCGATGGCGAGAGCGTTAAGCTATTTTTCCCACCGATGACCGTCGAGCAACGCCAAGAAAATGCAAAACACGCAAAAGCTATGGGCGAAAAGGCAAAAGTTAGCATCAGAAACGTAAGAAAAGACGCAAACGACGAGGTCAAAAAGCTTGAAAAAGACAAAGCTATAACTGAAGACGAGAGCAAAAAGGGTCAAGATGAGGTTCAAAAGATAACTGACAACTACACCGCAAAGATCGACACTCTCGTAAAAGAGAAAGAAGCCGAGCTTTTAAAAATCTAAATTTACTTAGAAATTTGCGCCCCTTGCAAATTTCTAAACCTCCACTTTTTAGCCATGTAATGTGGCTAAAATTATGTTTTAAAACAATTTGAATTTAGTCATAGTTTTTAAGTATCTTTATACAAGACATATCCACGTGAACGAATATTTTTGATGTTTAGTGTTAATCTATTTTTTAGAGTACCTACTAGATTTGATATTACAGCATTTGATTCCGCTCCCCCGTCAAAGACAATGTCGTCAATCTCCTCAAAAGGTATTAATTGTTCTAAATTAGAGCTAAGAAGCAAAGCCAACTTATGTAATTTTTTTGGTAAAAAAATGGCTTCATTATTTAAATAGATTGTCTCATTTTGTATATCTACACTTAATGATTTAGTAATTTTTACTAAATTTATTTCAGGCATAGGGACTAATATTTTTAAGTTGTCTAAGATGGCAGCAAGTTTTATGGGTTTAAATAAAATAATCGAATCCCCGCCATTAAAATTTGAGAGCATTTTTAAATAAATTCTACGATTTTTGGCTAAAAAAATAAAATGCTGGTGCTCTGATAGTGCGAGTATTTTTTCAAACTCTATAAGCTCACTACTTTCATAAAATGTATCTAAATCAAGTATTATTGCATCTATTCTCATACAGCAATTACAAAATGAGCTTACGAAATTTTCTGTATTCCAAATATATACGTTGTTAAAATACTTGCGTTTATCAATAACTAATTTTTCAGTTTTTTTATCTTTTAATATCACAGCTATATTTAGTTTTTCTAATATATTTCTCATGATCTGATTTTATATAGTTTAAGTAAAATATAATATTAATAATGATCTTTTTATGAAATTGCAATGTAAAATTACAGTAAATTTTTTTGAAAGGGAGTAAAATTGAAAATTTCAAGACGAGATTTTTTAAAATCAAGTGCAATAGCTGCTGCAGCCCTTGGCTCAACTCCAGTATTTGCAGAAGAAAAAGTAGCTAAAAGCGTTCCAAATGCAAGCGGATTTGGTGCGTTTTATGCAGATTTAGATGAGTCTGGCAAGATCATCAAAATTCGCCCACAAGAGTCTGATAAAGATCCAAAATACCCACTAAATGATGCTTGGATAGAGCGTGTTTATAGTGATACTCGCGTAAAATTTCCTTGTGTTAGAAAGAGCTATTTGGAAGGTAAAGACAAAAGAGAGCTTCGCGGTAAAGAAGAATTTGTTCGCGTGAGTTGGGACAAGGCATATGAACTGATAGTCAATAAACTAAAAAGTGTAAAGTCTAATGAAATTTTTAACGCCGCTTATGATGGTTGGAGCCACCCAGGACTACTTCATAACTGCGTTTCATTGCCAGGTAGATTTTTTAATACAGTTTTTGGCGGATCTGTTATCACTGATGGTGATTATTCTACTGGTGCAGCAAGTCGTGTAAATGGCGATATTATAGGTGATTTAGAAGTTTATTCACTTCAAAGTTCACATAAGACTATTTTGGAAAATACAAAAGTTTATGTACTCTGGGGTGCAGATATTTTTAAATGCAATCAAGTAGATTATAAAGTTGCAAACCGTGCAAACAATGAAATTTATGATGAGTACGTAAAGGCTGGTATTAAATTTATAACTATCGAACCACAATACACCCCTATTGCTAAAAAATTTAATGCACAATGGATAAAAATTCGCCCAAATACTGATGTTGCATTGATGCTTGGTATGATGCATTATCTATACACATCAAAGAAATACGATAAAGAATTTATTGCAAAATATACAGATGGCTTTGACAAATTTGTTCCTTATTTGCTAGGCAAAACTATGGACAAGATAGAAAAAACTCCAAACTGGGCTTCTAAAATAACTGGCGTTGATGAGGAGGCTATAAAATCTCTTGCTGATACGCTTGTATCTAATCGTAGTTTCATCGCTGGCAGTTGGTCTATTCAGCGCGCTCACCATGGAGAACAAGCTCAATGGGCACTTATTGTGCTTGCTTCTATGATCGGACAAATTGGTCTTGTAGGCGGTGGTCTTGGTCTTTCTATGCACTATTCTGGTAATGGTCAAGCCGCTTGCGACGTTAAGCTTCCTGCCGGCTTACCTCAAGGTAAAAATGAGGTTGAAGAAGTGATCCCTGCCTCAAGAATAAGTGAAGCAATTCTAAATTCAGGTAAAGAGATTAAATTTAAAGGCGAAAAGATTAAATACCCTAAAATAAAGGTTCTTTATGCAACTGGTGCAAATGTATTAGGGCATCATCCTAATGCAAATGAGATGATTAAAGCTTTAAGGACTCTTGATACTGTTATATCACAAGATCCTTGGTGGACTCCTACATCAAAATATGCTGACATTGTACTACCTGCTGCAACCCAGCTAGAGCGTGATGACATCACTTATGGAGGATCATTTTCGCAAGATTATCTGTATGCGATGAAGAAGGTTATAGAACCACTTTATGAGTCAAAATGTGACTATGATATCTTTGCGGATATGGCTAAAATGGTTTCAGATAAGGCATTTAGGAAATTTAGCAGTGGTAAGGATAAATTTGAGCATATTAAAAAACTTTATGAAAGAAGTGATTGCCCGGATCATATGAGTTTTGACGAATTCTGGGAGAAAGGATTTATGAAGTTTGAGCCTAGTGAAGAGGCGAAGAATTTTACTCGTCATGCTGATTTTAGAGCAGATCCAGTTAAGAATAGATTAGCTACAAAAAGTGGAAAGATCCAAATTTTCTGCCAAAAATTTGCTGATTATAAACTTGATGATTTTAAAGGTCACCCAGTATGGATTGAGCCAGCAGAATGGTTAGGTAACGAAAAATTAACTGCTAAATTTCCATTCCACTTTTTAAGTCCACACCCACTTTATAGGATCCACTCGCAAGCAGACAATAGTAATTTTATCCGCAAGATTTATAAAGTTGGTAATCGTGAACCTATAACTATAAATGATGAAGATGCAGCAATTCTTGGTATAAAAGATGGCGATACAGTCGAAGTCTTTAACTCAAGGGGTAAAATCCTAGCAGGAGCTGTTGTAACTAAAAATATAATGCGTGGAGTAGTTGCTTTACAAGAAGGTGCCTGGGTAGATCTTGATGAGAATGGAGTTTGCCAAGCTGGTAATGCAAATATATTAACAAGTAGCATTCCAACATCTAGTATGGCACAAGCTACTAGTGTAGATACATGCTTGGTAGGTATTAGAAAAAGTGATGCCGGAGAGTACAAAGGCATAAAACCACCTAAAATTATTGAGGCTTAAAATATGCGAATAGTTATAATTATGGCAATTTTGGCGAATTTTATATTCGCAAAAGATGCTTTCGTATCTGATATAAAAACTGATCTTTTTGATACAACAAACAATCAGGTAGTTGGTGAAATTTATGAAGGTTCGAAAGTTAAAGTTTTGGAGAAGAAAGGCGATTTAAGCCTTGTCGAGGTTAGTGGAGAAGTTGCTGCAAATAACCCTAAGGTTCTAGCTTATAAAAAAGAGCCGCTTTTGACATTACTTAGTTTAAAAGATGATACAGCAAAGCCTAAGATGAAATTTTGGGTAAAAACTAGTGAGCTTAGTGATAATAAAGCCGAAGCGTGGGATGAAGTAGACCTTTTTTACTATGATACATGTAGTTCATGCCATGCTGCGCATAAACCAAAAGAACACTCAATGCACGAGTGGGAAGCATATCTTTCGGCTATGCAATCTTTTGCAAAAATAAACGATGAGGAAAAAGCAAGAATTCTTAGATACTTGCAAGCTTTTGCCAAAGATGGTCCTGCATCTAAAAAATAATCTAAACTTGCCTTGAAAAAAACTTGCAAGAGTTAAAAGACTCTTGCAAGCAAAGATAATGAAATATGCAGCTAAAATAGCGAGCCTTGCGTGAGTTTTGGCTTTATGACAAAGCTTTTTCTATGAAAGTCTGAGTAGCCAAATTTAGATATGGCGTCTAGGTGCGACTTCGTGCCATATCCTTTGTGCCCTGCAAAGCCGTATGTGGGATAAAATTTATCCCAGCCACTCATCAAGCGGTCACGGCTTACTTTTGCTAGGATGCTGGCTGCACTTACCCCAGCGACCTTGCCGTCGGCCTTTATCATCGTGGTGATGCCAACGCCGTAGTCTAAATTTCCATCGTAAATGATCTCAAAGCCCTCAAAATGAGCCTTGAAAAGCTTGAGCGCTCGCCTTAGGCACTCGCTTAGCCCAAGCTCGTCTATCTGGGCGTTTGAGAAGTAGGCGATGAGGAAATTTGAGCTTTTTGTGATCTTGCAAAATAGCTCCTCGCGCCTTTTTACGGTTAATTTTTTGGAGTCGTTTAGGCCAGAAATTTCACTATTTAGTACGCAAGCAGCCACGCTTAGTGGTCCAGCTAACGCCCCACGTCCAGCCTCGTCGATACCACAAATTTTAGCCATTACAGCCCGACTTCATCGCTAAAGTAAGGTCTTAGCTCCTCAAGTGGCACGCTGATTTGCTCCTCGTTTAAAAATGTAAGTCCAAGCGGCGAAAGCACGAAGTTGTCGCTTACGCCAGCGTTTGCAAGGATCGCTTTTAGGTGGCTGTCGTTTATGTCTTTAAAAATTTGCTTTAGCTTTAGCTTTTTGTTTGTCGCAAGCGAGATCACCTCGCAGTTTGTTTTTTCATTTTTATAGGTGCAAACGCTCTTTATCTTGTCGTTGATGTAGTAGATATCTTTTAGGCTCTCATACTGACTATTTGGCCATTTTTTGCGCTCGCTTTTTAGGTCGTAAAACTCTGCAAGAAGCTTGTTTTTGTATTTTTTAGCTGAGTCTTTAGCGAAGATGTCGTTAGTGATCGCCTCATATCTTGTGCCGTTTGACTCGGTCATTTGGATGCCGATATTTAGGATCTCATACTCTTTTTCTTCTTTTACGGTGGCGTTGTAGGCTTTGTTTTTGACGATTATCTTGCCTTTTAGCTCGCCGTTTTCGTTTTTAACGTCTAAATTTATCTTATCAGAGACTGCATTTAATGATGAAATTTCACTGCCATTTTGCTCAAAAGAGCCCTTTTCATAGTCGTATTTTGCGCCGTCAAAAAAGATGTGACCGCTTATCTTAGGTGGGACCTTAAAGCTCTTACTTTGTTTGAAATTTTCAAATTCATCTTTAAAATAGTTCATATAAACTTCAAATTTCACACCATTTGCATCGCCACTAAATTTATAAAATTTCGCCCAGTTTTCGTGGTTTATCTCATAGCCAAAAAGGCTTGCAGCGATGAATAAGATCCCAAAAAATGCTCTCATGTCCGTCCTTTATAGTTTTTTTGATTATAACTATTTTATCTCTAGACTTTTAAAATGATAATCAAACAAAGAGTTTAAATTTATAAACCTAGGCTCCACCTAGAAAATGGCAAGATCTCGCACTTTATCCCCTCGATGCTTTGCTCGGCTTGGTTTGCGACGCTGATGATTTGAAGTTTGCTAACGCCTAACTCTTTTAAGCTCGCGTGGAGTTTTTTAAATTTCAAAAAGACGATCTCAGGCGCAGAAAATGGCACGCAGATGATCGCGAGCTTCTTTTTACTAAGGAAAAAATCGATCTCTTTTGTGTAGTAAATTTCATCTTTAAATTTAAGCAGTTCGCAAAAAACGACATTTGCAAAGACAGCCAAAAAGTCCTTTTTTAGGCACAAAGCATTACGAAGTGCGAAATTTGTAAAGTAAATTTTCTTGCTCGTGCTACTCTCGTCTAAATTTGGCACAAACTCCACGTATCCGCTCTCGTTTAGTAAATTTATCGCGCTATAAACGCTATCTTTTGAAATTTTCATCTGCTCTTTTAGATTTTTATAAATCCCAAAGGCGCTTATCGTGTCGTGGCACTTTGTTGCGCACTCTTTTAAGATAGCGATGCCTTGCTCGTTTAAATTTGCTCTTAAGAGCTGCTGCAAGTGGGCTGTGACCTCGCTGGAGTCCAAAAAAGCGCTTGCTATCTCGTTGCCATGGGCCAAAAAGTAGCTAAAAAGCAGGTCTTGATCCAAATTTTTCTTAAAAAATAGTATAAATTCCTCGTAGTCGAGGTAGTTTAAATTTATGCGTGCAAAGCCCTCAAGCGAGAGTGAAAATTCCTTGCTTGTAAGGATTATGTTTTCAAGTGTGAGCTCATTTAAAAAGTCTAAATTTATAAGATCGGCAGCTTGTAAATTTTCAACTGCGAGCACCTTTATCTGGGCATTTTTTTCTAAAAACTCTTTTAAATTTGCTAAAAGCGAGACTCTATCTATCCTTATATCGTCTAAATTTATATAAAGCCTCTCCTCACTTTTATAATGGCTCAAAAACTCATAAACAAGGGCTGTTTTGCCACTTGATATAGCGCCAATGATAAGCGTCTTTGGTGAGATGATCTCATGTTTTCTAGGGATAAATTTTGTATTTTTAATGGGTGCTTGATAGAGCGTTTCTAAACTTTTCAAATTTGACCTTTTTTCTTTTTGAAATTATAGCCACTTCCTTTTAAAAAGGAAAATATTGCTTTAAATTTTAAAAATAAACAAAATTTAGAAATAAAAAATAAAAATTTAGACTAGAAATTTATAAAATTTTTGAAAAATAAATTCTCCATTTGCAAGATACCTTCCTTATCAAAAGGAAATAATTAATCAAAATTCAACAAAAAATAGCGTTTTTCTTGACAACTATAATAGCTTTTTTGTAAAATCCCTATCTCTTTACGAAAGACCTATGTCTTGCTCGTACGATCGCTTGATCCTATGCGAGTTATTTTGATGTAAAGAGGTCGCGAGTTTGCGACAAGTTCTTTTTAAAGGAAAACACATGGAAAGAATCAGGTTAAAGCTAAAAGCTTACGACCATAGAGTTCTAGACCGCACTGTTGCAGCAATCGTAGAAGCTGTCAAACGAACAGGTGCCGACGTTCGTGGCCCGGTACCAATGCCTACAAAGATCAAACGCTATACAGTCTTAAAATCTCCACACATCAACAAAGACTCACGTGAGCAGTTTGAGATGAGAATACACGCTCGTATGCTTGACATCGTAGCTGCTACTCCAGAAACTGTAGATAGCCTAACAAAACTCGACCTAGCTCCAGAAGTTAATGTCGAAGTTCGTGCGATGAAATAAGCGGACAAAAGGATAAGAGTATGGAATATATTGTAGAAAAAATAGGCATGAGTAGAACGATTGCCACGAAGAGTACGCCAGTTACACTACTTAAGCTAGTTGAGGCTAAAGTATGTGAGATCGACGAAAACAAACGTGCTATCGTAGCGTATGCCCACACTAAAGCAAACAACAAAGCTATCGCTGGTCAGCAAAAGAAATACAATCTGACAGCAGAATTTAACAAATTTGCTACGCTTGAAGTAGCTAATAGCGAAGTTGGAAACCTAGACTTTACACCATTAAATGAGGCTAAAATTTTAAAAGTTAGCTTTAACTCAAAAGGTAGAGGCTACCAAGGTGTGGTAAAAAGACATGGTTTCGGTGGTGGTCCAAAAAGCCACGGCTCACGTTTCCACAGACGCCACGGTTCAATTGGTAACTGCGAATGGCCAGGTCGTGTTCAACCAGGTATGAAAATGGCAGGACACATGGGCAATGAGAAAGTTACTGTTAAAAACGAGCTAATAAGCTTTGACGCTCAAAATGGCATCGTAGTTGTAAAAGGTTGCGTTCCTGGTCACAATGGTGCAATGGGTAAAATAAGGATTGTAAAATGAGTAAAATTCACGTATTAAACGATAAATTTGAAAATTCAGGCGAGTTAGAGCTTCCTGCAAGCTACGCTGAAGTAAATCCGCACAACCTATATCTTTATGTAAAATCTTACCTTGCTGGTATAAGAGCAAATACGGCTCATACTAAAAGCCGTGCTTTTGTAAGCGGCGGTGGTAAAAAACCATGGAGACAAAAAGGACGTGGTGGTGCAAGAGCAGGTTCGACTAGAACTAACGTTTGGGTAGGCGGTGCAGTTGCATTTGGTCCAACAAACGAGAAAAACTATTTTCAAAAAGTCAATAAAAAACAAAAAAGACTAGCTCTTGAGTACGCTTTGGCAGCAAAAGCACAAGATGGTAAAATTTTCGCAGTAGATAGCATCTCAATCGAGTCTGGAAAGACAAAAGATGCAGCTAATATCATCAAAAATTTAAAAGTAAAAGATGCGCTTATCGTTAAAGATTTACTAGACGATAAAACACTACTTGCTTTTAGAAATTTAGCAAACTGCTATGTAGTAGATGCAAATGAGGTAAATGCTTATCTTGTCTCTACATTTAGTTCGGTTATCATTGAAAAAGCTGCACTAAAAACTATAACAAAAGAGGGCTAAAATGGCGGATATAACTGATATCAAAACAATTATTTATACAGAAAAAACTCTAGGCCTTCAAGAACAAGGCGTTGTTGTTATCCAAACTTCACCAAGAGTTACAAAAAACAGCTTAAAAGCGGTTTTACAAGAGTATTTTGGAGTAACGCCTGTTCGCGTAAATTCACTTAGAATTAGCGGCAAGGTTAAGCGTTTTAGAGGAAGAGCAGGCCAACGTGACGAGATAAAGAAATTCTACGTTAAGTTACCTGAAGGCGTAAGCCTAGAAAATACGGAGGCGTAAGATGGCTATAAAATCATATAAACCATATACACCTAGTCGTAGATATATGACTGGACTAAGCTCTGAAGATATAACAGCTAAACCAAGCGTTAGAAGCTTGCTTGTTAAACTACCTGCAACTGGCGGTAGAAACAACAATGGTCGTATAACTTCAAGACACAAAGAAGCAGGTGCAAAAAAACTTTATCGTATCATCGACTTTAAACGTCGCAAATTTGGTATAGAGGGTAAAGTTGAAGCGATCGAGTACGATCCAAACAGAAACTGCCGTATCGCTCTTATAGCTTACAAAGATGGCGAAAAACGCTATATTATTAGACCAAACGGCCTAAATGTTGGCGACGTTATCGCATCTATCGATGAGGGCTCACTAGATATTAAACCAGGCAACGCTATGAAATTAAGATTTATCCCAGTTGGTACTATCGTTCATAACGTTGAGCTAAAACCTGGCAAAGGCGCTCAGATAGCTCGTTCAGCTGGTGGTTATGCTCAGCTAATGGGTAAAGAAGAGAAGTACGTTATCTTAAGAATGCCAAGTGGTGAGATGAGACAAGTGCTAGCTGAGTGCATGGCAAGTATCGGTGTAGTTGGCAACGAAGACTGGGCTAACATCACTATAGGTAAAGCTGGACGTAATCGCTACCGTGGTATCCGCCCACAAACACGTGGTTCTGCTATGAACCCGGTTGATCACCCACACGGCGGTGGTGAAGGCAAGAAAAATTCAGGCCGTCACCCAGTTACTCCATGGGGTAAACCAACTAAAGGTGCTAAGACTCGCCGTAAAAAAGCTAGCGATAAGCTTATAATTTCAAGAAGGAAAGGAAAATAGAGATGGCAAGATCACTCAAAAAAGGTCCTTTCGTAGATGATCATGTAATGAAAAAAGTTATTGCCGCAAAAAATGCAAACGATAACAAACCAATCAAGACTTGGTCAAGACGTAGCACGATTGTACCTGAAATGATTGGACTAACATTTAACGTTCATAATGGCAAGAGCTTTATTCCTGTATATGTTACAGAAAATCATATAGGCTATAAACTTGGCGAATTTGCTCCAACACGCACATTTAAGGGTCACAAAGGCTCAGTGCAAAAGAAAATCGGCAAGTAAGGGGAGATAATATGAGTAAAGCAATTATAAAATTCGTAAGACTTTCTCCTACAAAAGCAAGACTTATAGCAAGAGAAGTTCAAGGTATGAATGCCGAGCTAGCACTTGCAAGCTTGCAATTTATGCCAAACCGTGGTGCTAAATTTATAGCAAACGCTATTAGCTCAGCAGTAGCAAATGGCGGATTTGAGCCAGAAGAGGTTGTAGTAACTAGTTGCCGCGTTGATGCTGGTCCTGTATTAAAGAGATTTAGACCAAGAGCAAGAGGAACAGCGAGCAAAATTCGCAAACCTACTTCTCATGTAATGGTAGAAGTATCTAAACCTGAAAAGAAGGAAGCATAATATGGGACAAAAAGTAAATCCAATAGGTCTTAGACTAGGAATTAACCGCAACTGGGAATCTAGATGGTTTCCAACCAAACAAAGTCTTCCTGAAAATATCGGTGAAGATTACAAAATTCGTGCGTTTTTAAAGAAAAAACTTTACTATGCAGGAATTAGCCAAATTCTAATCGAAAGAACGGCTAAAAAACTTCGTGTAACCGTAGTTGCAGCTCGTCCTGGTATCATCATCGGCAAAAAAGGCCAAGATGTTGAAAACCTAAAGAACGAAGTTAGCAAACTTATCGGCAAAGAAGTAAATGTAAATATCAAAGAAGAAAGAAAAGCTCAAGCTTCAGCTCAACTTGCTGCTGAAAACGTAGCTATGCAACTTGAAAAGCGTGTCGCTTTTAGACGTGCTATGAAAAAAGTTATCCAAGGTGCTCAAAAATCAGGCGCTAAAGGTATCAAAATTTCAGTTGCTGGTCGTTTAGGTGGCGCTGAGATGGCAAGAACCGAGTGGTATCTAGAAGGTCGCGTTCCGCTTCATACTCTTAGAGCAAAGATAGATTACGGTGTAGCTGAGGCTCATACAACTTATGGAAACATAGGTATTAAAGTATGGATTTTTAAAGGTGAGGTTCTTCAAAAAGGTGTTCAACCTGAGAAAACTGAAGAAGAGGCACCTAAGAAAACACGTAGAGCAAGAAGAGGTAAATAATTATGTTGATGCCTAAAAGAACGAAATTTCGTAAGCAAATGAAAGGTCGCAACCGTGGTTATGCGACTCGCGGAGCATCTTTAGCAACTGGCGAATTTGCACTTAAAGCTGTTGAGGCTGGTAGAGTAAATTCACGCCAAATAGAAGCTGCTCGTCAAGCTCTAACTCGTCACGTAAAGAGACAGGCTAAAATTTGGATTAGGGTTTTCCCTGACAAGCCACTTACTAAAAAACCTCTACAAACTCGTATGGGTAAAGGTAAGGCAGGAGTTGAAGAGTGGGTTATGAACATTAAACCTGGTCGTATAATATTTGAAATGGCTGGTGTTGACGAAGAGTTGGCTCGTGAGGCTTTAACTTTGGCTCTACACAAACTTCCATTCAAATCAAAATTTGTAACGCGAGAGAGTGAAAATGAAATATACTGAGTTAAAAGATAAGAGCGTTGCAGAATTAAACGCGTTGCTAAAAGAGAAAAAGGTGCTTTTATTTACTTTAAGACAAAAGCTAAAAACTATGCAGTTAAGCAACCCTAATGAGATTAGTGCTGTTCGCAAAGAGATAGCTCAGATCAACACTGCAATTAGTGCAACAAGACAAGGGGCGTAAAATGGCATTAAAAAGAGAAATTCAAGGTGTTGTTTTACAAAAAGCTGGAGATAAAACAGCTACTATTTTGGTAGAAAGACGCGTTATGCACCCAAGATACCATAAATTTGTAAAACGTTTTAAGAAGTATTTAGTTCATGATGAGAAAAATGAGACAAGAGCAGGCGATACAGTTGTTGCAGTTGAGTGCAGACCACTTTCAGCTCGCAAGAATTTTCGCTTAAAAGCTGTATTGGCAAAGGGAGTTGAGTAATGATTCAAAGTTTTACAAGACTTGCAGTTGCTGATAACAGCGGTGCAAAAGAGTTAATGTGTATAAAAGTTCTTGGCGGCAGCAAAAGAAGATACGCTACACTTGGCGATATCATAGTTTGCTCTGTTAAAAAAGCTCTTCCAAATGGTAAGATCAAAAAAGGACAGGTTGTAAAAGCTGTTGTTGTAAGAACTAAAAGAGAGGTTCAAAGAGATAATGGTTCGCTAATTCGCTTCGACGAGAACGCAGCTGTTATACTTGATAGCAAAAAAGAGCCAGTCGGCACTCGTATTTTTGGACCAGTTGGACGTGAAGTTAGATATGCTAACTTTATGAAGATTGTTTCGCTAGCTCCGGAGGTTTTATAATGGCTAATGTAAAATTTAAAGTCAAAAAAGGCGATACTGTAAAGATTATCGCTGGTGACGATAAAGGCAAAACTGGTAAAATTTTAGCAGTTCTTGCAAAAAAAGGTCAGGTTATAGTTGAGGGATGCAAAGTAGCTAAAAAAGCTATCAAACCAAGCGAAAAAACTCCAAATGGTGGTCACGTAAATAAAGAGATGCCAATTGATATATCAAACGTCGCGAAAGTTGAAGGATAAGAGATATGAGTAGATTAAAAGATAAATTTAACGAAACTATCAAGCCAGCTCTCGTAAAAGAATTTGACATCAAAAATCCAATGCTTATCCCTGCGCTCGAGAAAATCGTGATCAGTGTAGGTGCTGGAGATTCTGCGAAAGATCAGAAAGTGCTTCAAAATATGGCTGATACCATTTCACTTATCGCTGGACAAAAAGCAGTTATCACTGATGCTAAAAAATCAGTTGCTGGCTTTAAAGTTCGCGAAGGTTTCCCTGTTGGTATCAAAGTAACTTTGAGAAAAGAGCAAATGTATGCTTTCTTAGATAAACTAATCAGCGTTGCTCTCCCAAGAGTTAAAGACTTCCGTGGTCTTCCAAAAAATGGCTTTGACGGACGTGGAAACTATAACTTCGGTCTTAGCGAGCAGCTAATGTTTCCAGAGGTTGAGTATGATAAAATTTTACGAACTCATGGTATGAATATTACGATTGCTACTACGGCTAAAAACGATAAAGAGGCATTCAAATTGCTAGAGCTATTTGGTGTGCCGTTTGCAAAAGGAAAGTAAAATGGCAAAGAAATCAATGATAGCAAAAGCTGCACGCAAGCCAAAATTTGCGGTTCGCGGCTATACTAGATGCCAAATTTGCGGTCGTCCGCACTCTGTTTATAAAGATTTTGGAATTTGCCGTGTTTGCCTAAGAAAAATGGCTAACGAAGGCCTAATACCTGGTCTTAAAAAAGCAAGTTGGTAAGGAAGAGAAATGTTGAACGATTTAATATCAGATGGATTAACACGCATTAGAAATGCAAGTATGAGAAGACTTGAGACTGCGAAATTGCTTCATTCTAAGGTTGTTGAGGCTACTCTTTCTATCCTTGCAGCAAAAGGCTATGTAGAGAGCTACAACGTTATCGAAGAAGGTAACAAGAAATTTATAAATGTAGTTTTAAAGTATGATGAGTACGGCAGAAGCGTTATAAACGAGCTTAAAAGGGTTTCAAAACCTGGTCGCCGTGTTTATCAAGGCAAAGACGACATTAAGCGTTTTAAAAATGGTTACGGAACAGTTATCGTTAGCACAAGTAAAGGCGTTATGAGCGGTATTGAAGCAAGTAAAGCTGGCGTTGGCGGCGAGGTTCTTTGCACAGTTTGGTAATAAACTGCGTTAAAAACGCTATTTTGACCTTATAGCTTAAGGTTAAAATTTCTTTTTAGCTAGGTGAAATTTTATATTTTGCCAAAGCTAAATTTAGAAATTCAAATGAAGGTTTCGTCAAATTTGACGATCAAATTTACGGCATTGTGGTGTTTATTCGTAAATGTAGGAACACCCTAGACAAGTAAAGGAAAAAAATGTCACGTATTGGAAAACAGCCTATCGCTATCCCAAGTGGTGTAGACGTTAGCGTTGAAAATAATGTCCTAAAATTTAAAAAGGGCAATCACTTAAAAGAGCTTGACACAAAAGGTCACGTTGATGTCAAGATAGAAAATGGCCATATAGTTTTTGCTCCAAAGGGCGAAGATCGCCAAAGCAGAGCTTACTGGGGAACATATAGAGCACTTGCTAACAACATCGTAACTGGTATCACTCATGGCTTTACTCGCCAGCTTGAGATCAACGGCGTTGGTTACAAAGCAGCTGCAAAAGGTAAAATTTTAGAGCTTTCTCTTGGCTTTTCACACCTTATCAACTATGAGCTACCAGCAGGCGTTGAAGCTAGCGTTGATAAAAACGTTATTACTATCAAAGGTGACGACAAACAAGTAGTAGGTCAAGTGGCTGCTCAAGTTAGAGGATTTAGACCACCTGAGCCATATAAAGGCAAGGGCGTTAAATATCTAGAAGAACGTATCATCCGCAAAGCGGGCAAGACATCTAAGAAGTAAGGAGCGGTAAATGACAGCAAAAGTACTAAAAAGAAAAATCGCTCTTAGAATTAAGAGAAAAAGAAGAATCAGAGGTAAAATTTCTGGTGTTGCAACTTGCCCAAGAGTTTCTATTTTCAAATCAAACAGAACTCTTTATGTTCAAGCGATTGATGACGTTACAGCTACTACACTAGCTGCAGTTGATGGTAGAAAAATAGGCATAAAAGCAAATAAAGAAGGTGCGGTCACTTTAGCTAAAGAATTTGCTAAGGCTTTGAAAGCTAAGAAGATAGATGTTGCAATTTTTGATAGAAATGGTTATTTGTATCATGGCGTTATCGCAGCATTTGCTGAAGCTTTAAGAGAAAATGGCATCAAGCTATAACCCAAAGGAAAATCGATGGAAAAATATAATAGAGAAGAATTTGAAGAAGTAATCGTCGATATCGGTCGGGTTACAAAGGTTGTTAAAGGTGGTCGTAGATTTAGATTTACAGCTTTAGTTGTTGTTGGTAATAGAAATGGCCTAGTTGGCTTTGGATATGGCAAAGCTAAAGAGGTGCCAGATGCGATGAGAAAAGCGATTGACGACGCATTTAAAAATATTATCCACGTTAAGATCAAGGGCACAACTATCCCTCACGATGTAGAGGTAAAATACAACGCAAGTAGAATGCTACTTCGCCCAGCTAGCGAAGGTACTGGTGTTATTGCTGGTGGTAGTGCACGTCCTATTATCGAGCTTGCAGGTATTAAGGATATCCTTACTAAATCACTTGGCTCAAACAACTCAGCAAACGTCGTTCGTGCTACTATAAAAGCACTTAGTTTGCTAAAAAGCTAAGAGAAAGGAGTTAAGATGGCATTAGAAAAATTAACACCTGCTGCAGGTTCAACTCATGCAACTAAAAGAATAGGTCGTGGTCAAGGCAGTGGCAATGGCAAAACTGCTGGCAAAGGTAATAAAGGTCAAAGAGCAAGAAAAGGCTACAATGAAAAAAGAGGTTTTGAGGGCGGACAACAACCACTTCAAAGACGTCTTCCAAAGGTAGGCTTTGCTTCTAAATTTGAAAAACCTTATGTTATCAATGTTGAAAAGATCGCAGCTATAAAAGAGCTTGCGGAAATTTCAATCGCAACAATAGCTAGCGTTCATAAAATTTCAAAGAGCGTTACTAAGATAAAACTAATCGGTGCAAGCGCAAAAGCTCTTGCTTCTAAGGTCAAAGACGAGAACGTTAGCGTTAGCGGAACAAAATAATGGATAAAACACTGACCAACAAGATTTTAATCACGTTGGCATTTTTGTTCGCATACAGGATACTGGCTTATGTGCCAGTTCCTGGTGTTAATGTCGACGTAATTAAAGAATTTTTTAATTCAAACAATAGCAACGCCTTGGGTCTATTTAATATGTTTAGTGGTAAAGCCGCTGAGCGTTTAAGCATCATATCTCTAGGCATCATGCCTTACATCACAGCTTCGATCATCATGGAGCTTCTAGCAGCGACATTTCCAAAGTTAGGTCAGATGAAAAAAGAGCGCGACGGTATGCAAAAATATATGCAAATCATACGTTATGCAACTATCGTTATCACTCTTGTACAATCAATCGGCGTCTCTATCGGACTTCAAAGCTTAAGCGGTCGTGGTGGCGAGCAAGCTATCATGATAGATATGAATTTATTTATTGCGATCTCTGCTGTATCTATGCTAACTGGCACCATGCTACTTATGTGGATAGGTGAGCAGATCACGCAGCGCGGTATAGGCAATGGTATAAGTCTTATCATCTTTGCGGGCATCGTCTCTGGCATACCTAGTGCGATCGGCGGAACTGTAAATTTGGTAAATACTTCTGAGATGAATTTCCTAACAGTCATCGCTATTTTGGTAATTATTTTAGCGACCATTGGTGCTATTATCTTTGTCGAGATGGGCGAAAGACGTATCCCTATTTCTTACTCAAGAAAAGTGATAATGGAAAATCAAAACAAGCGTATAATGAACTATATACCGATCAAAGTAAATTTAAGTGGCGTTATCCCACCGATATTTGCTAGCGCGATTTTGATGTTTCCAAGTACTATTTTACAAGCTAGTACAAATCCAGTAATTCAGGCTATCAACGACTTTTTAAGTCCAAATGGCTATATGTTTAACGTTTTGACATTTTTATTTATCATCTTCTTTGCGTTTTTCTACGCATCTATCGTGTTTAACACAAAAGATATAAGTGAAAATTTGAAAAAACAAGGCGGATTTATCCCAGGTGTTAGACCAGGTGAGAGTACAGCTAGCTATCTAAATGAAGTAGCTGGCAGGCTAACTTTAGGTGGTGCTTTGTACTTGGGTATCATTTCAACACTACCTTGGGTACTTGTAAAGACTATGGGCGTACCATTTTATTTTGGTGGTACATCAGTTCTTATCGTGGTTTCAGTAGCACTTGATACTATGAGACGTATAGAAGCTCAGTCTTATACAAACAAATACCAAACTCTAAGTGCAGTAGGTCTATAAAATGTCTATCACGCTAAAAAGACCAGCTGAGATAGAGAAAATGAGAGCGGCGAACAAGATCGTCGCTCGAACACTTGATCATGTTTCTACGATCATAAAACCTGGAATTTCCCTTCTTGAGATAGATAAAATTTGCGAAGATATGATAAGAGCCGCTGGAGCAAAACCTGCCTTTAAAGGGCTTTATGGCTTTCCAAATGCAGCTTGCATAAGCGTCAATGAAGTGGTAATACACGGAATTCCAAACGAATACAAACTAAAAGAGGGCGATATCGTTAGTGTTGATATTGGCTCAAATTTAGATGGTTATTTTGGCGATTCGGCTAGGACATTTGGAGTTGGTAAAATTTCAAAAGAAGACGAAGCTTTGATCGCTTGCTCAAAAGACGCGCTTTATTTTGCGATTGATTTTATAAGAGCTGGTATGCATTTTAAAGAGATTAGCTACGAGCTTGAGAAATTTATTCTTGGTAGAGGATATGTACCTTTGCGCGGATATTGCGGTCATGGCATAGGCAAAAGGCCACATGAAGAGCCAGAAATTCCAAACTATCTTGAAGGAAACAACCCAAAAGCTGGACCAAAGATAAAAGAGGGAATGGTTTTTTGTATAGAGCCGATGATCTGCCAAAAAGATGGCACGCCAGTTTTAGGAAGCGATAACTGGAAAGTAACCTCAAAAGATGGTTTGAGAACTAGCCATTATGAGCATTGCATGGCGATAGTTAATGGCAAAGCCGAAATTTTAAGCCAAGCGTAAAATTTATAGCAAATTTAAAGAAAGGAGAGTTTGTGGCAAAAGACGATGTCATTGAGATTGATGGAAATGTTGTTGAAGCACTGCCAAATGCAACTTTTAAAGTTGAGCTTGACAACAAACATATAATTTTATGTCATATCGCCGGAAAGATGAGAATGCATTATATAAAGATAATGCCTGGCGACCGCGTAAAAGTAGAACTTACGCCATATAGCCTAGACAAGGGCAGGATCACTTATAGATATAAGTAAATTTGATTTTGTGGCAAATATGCTAAGTAAATTTAAAGCTGGTTTTGGGTAAAATCCAAGCTTTGCGAAAAGCTGTATGAAGAATTATTTTCAAAGTTCCCCACTTATTTTGAAAATAGTTGGTTTAAATTATTTCTTTAGACCTGATGCAGCCCCTAAAAAAGTGGAATAAATTTTTAGGAGACTAAAATGAAAGTTCGTCCTTCTGTAAAGAAGATGTGTGACAAATGTAAAATTGTCAAACGTAGTGGCATAATTCGTGTTATCTGCGAAAATCCAAAACATAAACAAAGACAAGGATAAGGCATGGCACGTATTGCAGGTGTAGATTTACCAAACAAAAAGAGAATCGAGTATGGTTTGACTTATATCTATGGTATAGGTCTTTATAAATCTCGTCAAATCCTTGACGCAGCTGGAATTTCTTACGACAAGAGAGTTTATGAGCTTAGCGAAGACGAAGCGGCAGCTATCCGTAAAGAAATTCAAGAGCACCACGTCGTTGAGGGTGATTTAAGAAAACAAGTTGCTATGGATATCAAAGCTCTTATGGATCTTGGAAGTTATAGAGGTCTTCGCCATAGAAAGGGTCTTCCTGTTCGTGGTCAAAAGACTAAAACTAATGCTAGAACCAGAAAAGGCAGACGTAAAACTGTCGGTGCGGCTACTAAGTAAGGCAAGGGTTAAAGGATAATAAATGGCGAAAAGAAAAATTGTTAAGAAAAAAGTAGTTAGAAAAAGCATAGCCAAAGGTATCGTTTATATCAGTGCAACATTTAACAACACTATGGTAACTGTAACTGATGAAATGGGAAATGCTATTGCATGGAGTAGTGCAGGTGGCTTAGGCTTTAAGGGTAGTAAAAAATCAACTCCTTATGCAGCTCAACAAGCTGTAGAAGATGCTTTAAATAAAGCAAAAGAACACGGCATTAAAGAAGTTGGCATCAAGGTTCAAGGTCCAGGTAGCGGACGTGAAACGGCTGTTAAGAGTGTAGGTGGTGTTGAAGGCATAAAAGTAACTTTCTTCAAAGACATCACACCTTTACCACACAATGGTTGCAGACCGCCAAAACGCCGCCGCGTATAATTAGATAAAATTAGGAGAAATTATTATGGCTAGATATACAGGACCTGTTGAAAAATTAGAAAGACGTCTTGGTGTGTCTCTTGCGTTAAAAGGCGAAAGAAGACTTGCTGGTAAAAGCGCTTTAGAAAAAAGACCTTATGCACCAGGACAACACGGACAAAGAAGAGCAAAAATAAGTGAATATGGCTTACAACTTCGCGAGAAGCAAAAAGCTAAATTTATGTATGGTGTTTCAGAGAAACAATTTAGAAGATTGTTCCAAGAAGCAGCACGCCGCGAGGGCAACACTGGTGCTCTTTTGGTTCAACTACTAGAGCAGAGATTAGACAATGTTGTTTACAGAATGGGCTTTGCAACGACTCGTCGTTTTGCTCGCCAGCTTGTAACTCACGGACATATTTTAGTAAATGGCAAGAGAGTAGATATCCCATCTTACAGAGTAGAGCCAGGCTCTAAAGTAGAAGTTGCTGAGAAATCTAAAAACAATCCACAAATCGTTCGCGCGATCGATCTTACAGCTCAAACTGGCATCGTTGCTTGGGTAGATGTGGAAAAAGAGAAAAAATTTGGAATTTTCACTAGAAATCCAGAAAGAGAAGAGGTTATCATTCCTGTTGAGGAAAGATTTATAGTAGAGCTTTACTCAAAATAATAGAGGGTATAAAGATGAGAAAGATTACTACATCAGCTTATATGCCAACTGAAATAGAAGTTAAAAGTGTTAGCGAAAATGTCGCTAACATTACAGCATATCCTTTTGAAGCAGGTTATGCTGTTACTTTGGCTCACCCACTACGCCGTCTTCTTTACACAAGTACGGTAGGCTTTGCTCCTATAGGTGTCAAGATAAAAGGCGTTAGTCACGAATTTGATAGTATGCGCGGCATGCTTGAAGACGTGGCATTTTTTATTATAAATTTGAAAAAGATCAGATTTAAATTAAAAAGCGGCAGTGAACGTGAAGTTATAGAGTATAGCTTTAAAGGACCAAAAGAGATAACTGGAGCTGACCTAAATAACGACCTAGTTGAGATCGTTAATCCAGACGCATATCTTGCAACCATCAACGAAGATGCTGAGTTAAATTTCTCAGTTATCATCCAAAAAGGTATCGGATATGTTCCTAGTGAAGAGATCAGAGAAGAGATCGAAGACGAGTATATCGCACTAGACGCTTTCTTTACACCTGTTAAAAAAGCAGTTTATGAGATACAAAATGTCTTGGTTGAAGATGACCCAGACTACGAGAAGATCGTATTTACGATAACAACAGATGGTCAAGTTGGTCCAGTAGAAGCTTTTAAAAATTGTTTAGAAGCTATGTATCAACAAATGTCAGTATTTAAAGGAATTTTAGATATTGATGTCAGCGCCCCAGTTGCTAGTTCAAGTGCAAGCGGCGAGTTCTCAAAGCTACTTTCTAGTGTAGAAGATCTAAATTTAAGCGCTAGAAGTTTTAACTGCCTTGATAAAGCCGATATTAGATTTATCGGTGAGCTTGCGTTGATGGACGAAAATGAGCTTAAAGAGCTTAAAAATTTAGGTAAAAAATCTCTTGAAGAGATAAAAGCGGTTATGGAAGAGATAGGCTATCCAGTTGGTGTCGATGTGTTAAAAGATAGCAAAGAGCAACTCAGAAAGAAAATAACCGAGCTAAAATCACAAATGAGTGCAAAAGAATAAAAGGACAATAGATGAGACATAAACACGGATATCGCAAACTTGGTAGAACGTCATCTCATAGATCTGCATTGCTTAAGAATTTAGCGATAGCTATCATCAAAAGCGAAAAGATAGAGACAACTTTACCAAAAGCAAAAGAGCTTAGAAGCTATGTTGAAAAGCTTATCACAAGAGCTAGAAAGGGCGACTCTAACGCTCACAGAGCAGTATTTGCTTCATTGCAAGACAAAGAGACTACAAATAAGCTAGTTACTGAAGTGGCTCCAAAATTTAAAGAGCGCAACGGTGGCTATACAAGAATCATCAAAACTCGCGTTCGCAGGGGCGACGCAGCTGAGATGGCTTATATAGAGCTAGTAGCTGAATAATCCCCAGAGAGCCTATCTGGCTCTCTTTTATTTCTAAAATTATCTTTTTACGTTTTTTTAAAAAAATTTTGTTTTAAATTTATCCATCTTGGACTGTGGCAAATTTACAAGTCGGAGCATTATAAATTTTTATTTCGTGGCTTTTAGATGAGCTGCTGCGATAGGTTAAAATAGTTGATGTAAGTAAATTTATAGCGGTTTTAAAGCACAAAAACGCAAGCAAACACTCTTAATTTATGCCAAAAACTTCCAAAATGAGGTTTTAAATTTCTAGCTCAACTTATCTATTAAATTTCAAAGCTAACACCATAAATTTCTAAATTTAGAGCTAGTTGGTTTTTAAATTTTGCTTCGTTGATTTTTCGTGATATTTGCTTTAGAAAGTATTTGTATTTTGAGCGGTTGTGGGTCAAATTTAAAAGCTAGTTTGCGAAGTTTATTTATGATGCAAAAGCAGAGCAAATCATCCAGGCAAACTATCTCAAATTTAATTTATTCAAAAAACAAATTTAAAATTTATGCTCCAAAAAGTTTCAAAATTCTAAATTTTGATAGACTACAAAAAGGGCTTGGCCAATGTAACTAGGGTGGCGGATAAGATGACATAAATTTGATCCGAAATAGCCTATGATGTGACAAATATACGGAGTTGTATATGATAAAACCAAACCAAAATATATGAACCAGATATAATAAAAAACCGATAGACGCAAATTTTTACAAAGCAAATTTTAAATTATCCAAATTTATCCAGACCCAAGCTAACCTAAATTTACAAGTCAAACTCTACAAATTTCTAAATTTTACACTAAAAGGGACGATCTTGGTTTTAACTATCTCAAAGGATATGAGATGATAGGTGACGTAAACGGAGCAATATAAATTTATATAGCAGCTTTCAAAATATTAAGGAGCAAAGCGCTAGCTGTAGTAAGCCCAGTGCAGACGAAAATTCCTTAAATTTCTCATCTTAGAATTTAGTCAAAAACGCCAACCAAAGCAGCGATCAGATAAATTTAAACCAGATAAATGAGAGTAAATTTAGCAAAGATGATGAGCCGCTAAAATTTGCTAAAGACAACTCGCTCACAGGCATGGCTGCTAATGGCAAGATAAGCATCTGGGGCAAGCTCATGGGATACGACAAGCAAATGAGCCAAGACGAGATAGATGAAGCTTAAAAGCTTTGTTAGCCAGACCGAGACGCTTGGCTTTGGAAGACTTTACGAATCGATCATCAGATACTATCCAACAAACGTCGATCTCTTCGCGAAAGAGTACACGTCAAAAGATGATAGCGGCACCTTGCTCGGACTTGGACACAAGAGCCATGTGGAGGGCTTCGAGATACTTGATAAGGACATGAGTGTAGAAGAATTTAAAGATAGGTGGCTGGACTATGCGCTGAGGCAAAAATAAAGTAGGCAAATGCCTACTTCTCCCATACCAAACGAAATCCTAAATCATCATAAGATTTATGAATGTTTCTAATTTCGTCTCTATTTTCTGTTCTACACTCAGTTTTTGCAGATTTAAAAGAGCCGCCCTTTACGATAATGTCATCTGCATCTTTAAAAGTCGAAGTCATCTCCCAAACATTTCCCCACATATCGATAGCTCCAACAGCCGACAACGTCTTTTTATTGGCGTAAATAGATAGAGGTTTGTCTGATTGTTTTGCTGTATTCATCTGGGCATCTTTTGGCATGTGACCAGCCGCCAACTCCCACTCCTCCTCTGTTGGCAATCTTAAAGTTATCCTTTTTTTATTAGATAACCATTTAGCATAAGCCATGGCATCATCGTAACTGATATTGTTAGCTGGGGTATCACTGCCACCTTTATTTAAACATTTTCTATCTGTTTCTCTACAAAATAGACTATATTCTTCGTTGGTAACTGGAGCATAAGAGATATAAAGATTTTCTTTTGCACCTATAATAGGTAAAAATCCATTAACAGGTGTTCTTGCATTTGGCAGCAATCTTGGATCACCAAATCTAGCCATAGTAGTATCAATCCTATGCTCTCTTTCAGCAAGCATATCATCAACTATTTTTTGCATCTCATTCACCAAAGATTTGTCTTTAGCTGTCTCTTTTAGCTCTTCTAATTTTGCTCTCTTTTTAGCAATTACCGCATCATAATTAGCCCCGACCTTGGCTCTTAATCTATTATAATTCTCTTTTGATGGAGTTTCTCTATATATCTTAATGAGCTCTTGAGTCTCTTTGTCTAAGGCTGGTCTCTCTTTTTCTATAAAGCTGCTACGACTATACATATTTGAGCCATTGTCGCCTGCAAAAAGTGAAGCTGACAAAGATAAAGCCAAAGCTAGAATTAAAATTTTTTTATTCATATAAAATCCTTTTAGATATTTTGTGGCTCAATCCTAGTGCGAAATTTACAATAAAAATACAATGTTAGTTAATCACACTCAAACTACAATGTGCACAATACCGATAAGCTTGACGGCAACAAAGTCTATGTCTAGGTGATCGGCCGAAGCGGAGAAGCTAGCGACCTTTGATATCGATAAAGATGAGAAATTTGCCTACCTTAAAGAGCTGATGCGCCTTGAAAAAAAGCGGCATAGATATACTAAAATTGATGGAGAAAAGCCAGAAAAAGCGAAATTTAGACGTAAAAGTCTAGCTGTTTTATAAATTTAACTCCCAAAGCCATCTTTTTACTTTCAAGTGATACAATTTTGATTTTAATTATTACATTTTGCTTTAAATTTGACGGGAGCTCTTATGAAAAAAGTGGTTTGGTTAAATCCTGTTGTAAAAAACATCTACGACTTTGCAGCACTTAAAGAAATTTTGCAAGATAAAGGCTTTAGCGTAGTAGAGTGCGAAAAAGACCACGTTAAAAGCGTAAAAAACGCATACAAAAACGCTCTTGCGCAAAAGGAGCTTATTTACGATAGCCGCTGTCCGAGGGCTGTAAATTTCATTAGGGCAAATTTCAAAGAGCAGTCCGCATTCATCTCAAATTTAAACCCCATTTTAATAGAAAGCGCGCTTGAGCTTAGCGCAAAGCTAAAAGAGGACGAGTGGCTTTACGTGACGACGCCTTGTGAGGACTTAGCAGAGCTTGGTAGAGGGCTAAATTTGGAGCGAACCACATTTTTGACGTGGAGAAGTTTTAGGGAGCAAAACGCTATAAATTTAAAGAAGCGCAACATCGAGCAAAGTCCGGTACCACCGGGGTTTTTCGCAAATTTGGGCGTAAAAACACTAAGTCTTAGTAGTAAGGAGAAGATAGAAAACGCCCTTTCATATAAATTTAGCGAGCTTAAAAACTACCAGATCATCGAGCTTTTATACTGCGAAAACGGCTGTCACAACGGAGATGGGCTGTGAGGGAGATTTTTAAAAAGAGTGTTTTGATCCTAGCAATCTTTGCCATCTGGCAGGTCGTTTGCGAGCTAGAAATTTTCACACCGTATATCTTGCCAAGTCCGCTAGCTACGATAAAAACGATGTATGGCATGAGCCTAAGTGGCGAGCTTGCTGCGCATACCATTATCAGCTTTAAGCGTATATTTACAGGATATGCTCTCTCGTTTGCCCTAGCGCTCGTGCTTGGCGGTATAGCGGCACTTTTGCCAAAGATCAGTGTTTATTACGAGTGGATACTGGAGTTTTTTAGAAATATCCCGCCGCTTAGTTTGATCGCCATTTTGGTGCTTTGGTTTGGTATAAACGAGACGCCAAAAATTATCATTATCATCCTAGCTTCGTTTTTCCCGATGTTTTTAAGTATCCAAAAGGGGCTAACGAGCTGCGACGTGAAGCTCATCGAAGTCGGTAAAATTTTTGGTTTTAACAAATTTGAAATTTTTTACAAGATCATCTTAAAAAGCGCCCTAAAAGATATCTTTGTTGGCATGCGAATAGGCTTTGGCTACGCCATGCGAGCGATCATCGGAGCTGAAATGATAGCGGCCTCAAGCGGGCTGGGCTACCTAATCCTTGACGCCGAGGAGCTCTCACGCGCAGATAGGATATTTGTGGGCATTTTTACGATCGGCATTTGCGGCGTGCTTATAGATAGGCTCTTTTTGCTTTTGATAGCGAAATTTAGCCTTTTGCGAGGTGAGAAATGATAGAAATTTCAAATTTATCCAAGCATTTTTTTATAGGCGAAAAGCGGATCGACGTTTTAAGAGAGCTAAGCTTAAACATAAAAAAAGATAAGATCACCGTCATACTTGGCAGAAGCGGATGCGGTAAAACTACGCTTTTACGCCTTATCGCTGGCCTTGAGAGCGTGAGTCAGGGCGAGATAAAATTTAAAGAGCAAGCAAAGATCGGCTTTGTCTTTCAAGAGCCCCGTCTCATGCCATTTCTAAACGTCTATGAAAACATCGTTTTTGCGCTTAAAAAGCAGGATATCGAGGCTGAAAAGATAGGTAGCTTGATATCTATGATAGGGCTTAGCGACTTTAAATTTGCCGCAGTTTCGCAGCTCTCTGGCGGTATGAGCTCGCGCGTTTCGCTTGCAAGAGTGCTTGCGTACGAGGCAAATTTGATCCTCATGGACGAGCCATTTGCCGCACTTGACGCATTTACTAGAGCTAGCATGCAGGCAGAAATCCTAAAAATACAAGCTGATAAAACCATCCTTTTTGTCACTCACAACATCGATGAGGCGCTATTTTTGGCTGATGAGATCATCTTGCTTGAAAAGGGCGGGATAAAGTCAAACTACGAGCTATCAAATTTAGCAAGGCCAAGAGATCTACTAAGCGATGAGCTAATAGCGATAAAACGCAAAATTTTGAGTGAAATTTAGACAAATAAAATGATAATTAAAACCAAAATGAAGCAAAAAATTATATAATCTTGAAAATTTTAAAAGGAGTAAGTATGAGAAAGTTTTTTAAGGTTTTGTGTGCGGCCTCTTTGCTTTGTCTAGTCGCAAATGCAAGCGAAGGGCTAGATAAGATCGGCATGACCTACGTCAAATCGCCGCTAAACGTCCCATCGATCGTCGATAAATTTAAAGGCTTTTACGCGAAGTCTTTTGGCATGCCTGTTGAGTACTCTGAGATCACCTCGGGTGCGAAGCAGACGCAAGCGCTCGCTTCAAATTCGCTCCAGTTTTTAAACTGCGTGGGCGGCACTTCGGTCATACTTGCAGCTGCAAATAAGGCTGACATAAAGATCATAAGCGCCTATTCAAGGGCACCAGAGGCCTTTGTCATATTTTCTAAGGACCAAAACATCAAGTCGCCAAAAGATCTAAAAGGCAAAAAAGTAGCAGGCCCAAAAGGCACTATCCTAAACGAGCTTTTGGTGAGATACCTAGCACTTGGCGGGCTTAGTATAAACGACGTAGAGTTCATCTCTATGGGTATCCCAGCTGCGCAAGCCGCAGTTGAAAATGGCAGCGTCGATGCAGCGCTTCTTGCAGGACCAGCAGCCTATAACGCTCAAAAATCAGGCCTAAATGTAGTGACAACTGGCAAAGGAGTCATCACACCAGTTATCGTCACGGCAACAAGCGGAGAGTTTTATAAAAAGCACAAAGACGTAGTTGAGAAATTTAAAAAGGCTCAGGATGAAATTTTAGCCTACATCAAGGCAAATGAGGATGAGGCGCTTAAATTTACAGCCGAAGAGACTGGGCTTAGCATAGAGGCGGTAAAGAGCATGTATCCTCAGTACGACTTTAGCTCAAAGATCACGGCTGATGATATAAAAGCTCTTGAAGCTACGCAAGAATTTATGCTTGAAAGTAAGATGATAGAGCATAAAATAGATATAAAATCACTTCTACTAAACTAAACTTAAAGGGCAAATTTGCCCTTTTTCTCCACGAAAAACCACCAAAATTTAAAGCCAAAACGCCCCCCAGCAAAAGCCTAGAAAACGTTTGTTTGAACTTTATCTGCTATAATAGCTAAAAAATTTAAGGAAAAAATATGATCCCATTTAGTGATGAAGAGCTTTTAAAACCAGTGACTGCGAGTTTGCAAAAGGTGCTGCCTATGCTTGAAAATGACGGCGGCGGCATGGAGCTACTTGGCATAAAAAACGGCAAAATTTACGTAAGACTCACAGGACATTGTCACGGATGCGCAGCTAGCACAACCACGCTAAAATACGGCATCGAAAGGCAGCTTCGCATAGATATTCACCCAGAGCTTGAGGTCATAAATGTTCCGATCGGCGAGGAATTTGACATTGATAGATTATAAAAAAATAGGCATAAAATATTTCAAACGCTCTAAATTTAAAGACGCGATCTTTTACTTTTCACTAGCCTACGAAAAGACGCAGGAGAAAAATTTACTATTTTTGATACAAATTTGCTCTCTTGGCGAGGAAAATGCCGAGGAGGCAAAGCTCTTGTTTGACTACTACATGGCGAAAGTAAGAGCTGGCGAAGACGACGAGGGCGTGGAGGAAATTTTAAAGATTTTAGAGTCCAGAGATGAGGAGAGCGAGTATTTTGAAGAGCAAGACGCGATCAGCTACGAGGACTTTAAAAGGGCTGTTTATAAGGACGGCAGCTTTAAAAAGGTCTTTGAAAACATCATGTTCTCAACAAAGGTGATGATCTCAAATAAAGACGATTTTTTGGAATTTTTAGGAAATTTGATAAAAAATGACTTCATCGATATGAGCATGAACTACCTTGAGAGTGCGGCGGTGATGTTTGGCGGCGACGAGCGTATAGATCAGCTTTTTAAAGAGATACAAAAAAGACAAAACGATGAAAATATCAGTAGAAAATAGCTTCATAACAGATGACTCAAACGAGTGCGAGCAGGGTGCATACTTTGTGCAAACTACTGCAAATGCGAAATTTGTAGAACACGCGGCAAAAAAAGGCGCTAAGATAATCACTCTTGAAGAGTGCAAAAAGCTTTTAAAGATCGATGAAAGCTTAAAAATAGTTGGCATCACAGGGACAAATGGCAAGACCACAACGGCTGCGGCTATCTACGAGACTTTGCGAAATTTAGGCAAAAAATGCGGTCTAAGTGGCACCAGAGGAGCTTTTATAGAGGGCGAGCAGATAGACGACAAGGCGCTTACGACAAGTGCTATTTTAAAGACGCTCTCATACCTAAAAGTAGCCAGCGAGCAGGGCTGTGAGTACTTCGTGATGGAGGTTAGCTCGCACGCGATCGCTCAAAAGCGCATAGAGAGCTTAAAATTTGCCCTTAAAATTTTTACAAATTTAACTCAAGACCATCTCGACTACCACAAGAGCATGGAGGAGTACGCTAGGGTAAAATCAAGCTTTTTTGACGATGAGAGCGTAAAACTCATAAACATTGACGATGGCGGCGTTAAATTTAACCCAAAAAACGCTTACACATACGCACTCAAAAAGCCAGCCAGCTTTGCGCCGATAGTTTATGGGCTAAAGGACGGCATAGACGCAGTTATCAAGACGCCAAATGGCGATGTGGAGATAGACTCAAGCCTTCAAGGCGAGTTTAATCTTTACAACCTAATCGCAGCCCTTGGTGCCGTTTGCTTACTAGAGCGCCCAGACGCAGCCGCACTTTCAAAGGCGATAAGTAAATTTAAAGGTGTGAGCGGCAGGATGGAGGTCGTTAGCAGTGATCCGCTAGTCATCGTGGACTTTGCCCATACGCCAGATGGCATCGAAAAGGTGCTAAACTCGCTTAGACATCTAAATTTGATCGCAGTCTTTGGCGCAGGCGGCGATAGAGATAGGACAAAGCGCCCTAAAATGGGAGCGATAGCCCAAAAATACGCAAGAATTTGCATCGTCACAAGCGACAATCCAAGAAGCGAAGAGCCAGAGAGCATAATCGATGAAATTTGCGCTGGCATGAGCCAAAATGAAAATTTGATACGAAACGCCAACCGCAAAGAGGCGATCGCTCTAGCCATTAGCAAGCTAGAGCCCGGCTGGGCGCTTGTCATACTCGGCAAAGGCGACGAGCCATATCAAGAGATAAAAGGCGTCAAGCACCCATTTAGCGACAAAGAAGTGGTGCTTGAAATTTTATCTAGATAACTTACGAAAGGAAAAACGATGAAAATTTTAAATTTAGCCTTTACGGCTACTTGCGTTGCACTATTGCTAGGATGTACCACTGCTCAAAAAGAGCCGCAAAAGCTACAATCTAGCGCAAACCAAAAGAGCTATCTGGTGAGCAACCTACCTCAAAATATAGAGTATGACGGCCAAATTTATCACCAAAAATACCAAAATGAATTTACGGTGGAGTATTATTTGGAAGATGAGGGCGGCTATGGATGGAGTAAGCTAATCAGCGTTACCTATGCGCCAAGCATCAAAAACATAGATGATTTTATAACAGCGATAAAAAAAACCACAGATCCAAAAAAGGGCAAATTTAAGATAGAAAAGATAGGTAGCGACAGCTCTTACCGTGAGGAAATTTACTATCCAGAGCCAAATAATCCAAAATTTAACAGCTACGAGATAACACTAGATGTTACAAAAACGAGTGAGTGTGGGCTAGTCGGCGTATCTTTTGCCAGAAATTTCAAAACTCTTGACGAGCTAGAAAAGACGCTAAAGGCAGAGAAATTTAACGAGAAATTTTTAGCAAACAGACCAGTGATAGAGTGCAAATAAACTAAACAAGGCAGAAAATGAATATAGAAATTTTAGCTAGCAAGATCCACAGAGCTGTCGTAACAGACGCAAATTTAAACTATGTTGGCTCGATCAGCATCGGCGAGGAGCTTATAAAGGCTGCAAATTTGATAGAAAATCAAAAGGTTGAAATTTTAGACGTAAATAACGGCGAGAGATTTGCCACCTACGTGATAAAGGGCAAAAAAGGCGAAATTTGCCTAAACGGCGCAGCTGCTAGAAAGGTCTGCGTTGGCGACGTGGTCATCATCGTGGCTTATGCTAGTATGAAATTTAAAAAGGCTAAGAAATTTAAGCCAACCATCGTGCATGTAAATAACAAAAACGAGATCATAAAGGAGTAGGCGATGTTTGAGGGATTTGACTTTTCAAAGATGGGGCAGATGCTTGAGGATGTGCAAAAGCAAGCCAAGCAGATGGAAGAAGAGAGCAAAAATAAAGAATTTGGAGCAAAAAGCGGCGGCGGACTGGTAAGCGTTAGAGCAAACGGCAGCGGCGAGATACTTGATATCAGCATAGATGATAGCTTGCTTGAAGATAAAGAGAGCATGCAAATTTTGCTAATAAGCGCCGTAAATGACGTGCTAAAGTCAGTTGAGGCTGATAAGAAAAACACCGCTTCAAGGATGCTTGGCGGCCTTGCTTCGATGGGGATAAAATGAGACTAAATTATAAATTTGCCCTTGCTTTTTTGCTATCAGCGCTTTGCCTAAACGCCGATCCTAGGCCTACGCAAGAGGATTTTAACGCCTGCTTTGAAAAGAATAAAAACTCAATCGTCTCGGTAAATAAACACTTTGGCGTGGCTATCACTAAAAATTTGATCGCAGTGCCAAAAAGCGAGGGAGCGCCACTTGGTGAATATGTCAAATTTGACCCGTATTTGCAGCTCTTTTTGGTCCGCTCTAGCAAGGAGCTAAGCCCTGTAGTGATGGCTGATGAGACTAATGAAGAGCGCATAAAAAAGAGCACCTGGGTTGGCATCTTAAATGACGCAAACAACACTGTCATGGGTCATATCAAGTCTTTGGGGCAAAATTTAGGCGACTTTGACACGCTAAGCTTCGAGTATAACGCAACTGGCGAGATAAACACGCCTTGTTGTAAGATGATAGGCATAGCTGTTGGAGCTGATAAATTTATACCAAATCGCTATTTAAAGCACTTTGTATCTTACGATGACGTATATTACGGCGATATCGGCGTGAAATTCTTACAAAAAGATGATAAATTTTTTGTGGGTCTTGTTGATCCACTAGGCCGAGGCAAGATGATGATGGTTGATGATGAGCTTGTTACGATAAATGGCATCAAGCCAAAGAGCCTAAGAGAGCTAAATGAGATGGTGCTTTTTGCTCCAAAGGGCGCAAAACTGGACATCATCGTGAAGCGTGATAGGCAGGAGCTACTCTTTCAAGTGCCAGTAAGCGGGGATGTGAAATTTAACCAAAGCCTTGATATAGACGCTCCTTCGAGCCTTGATCTGCCAAATTTAAATGTCATGCCAAAGTCGCCTGAGAGCTTGCTAGATGATAAAGTTTTGGTGGATTATGGTATCACGGTTGATAAAAATTTAGTCGTTACTAAGGTTGAGCCAAAGTCAAATGCTGACATCTTTGGCATCAAGATCGGCGATAAAATTTTAGGCTACAACAAAGAGAGTGTGAATAGCCGCGAGGAGCTTTTAGAAAAGATCAGCGATCTGCAAAATTTCGTGCTTTTATTTACTAGAAATGACTTTCAGTTCTTTGCAAGAGTGCCAAAATGAGCCTGCTTGAGGACTTCGTAAAATTTCTAAATGCAAATTTGCCAAAGGCGTCTAGCTTTCACCCTTACTATGAGGAGGCGCTTGGCGTTATGCTAAAGGCTGGAGGCAAGCACTTTAGGGCGCTTTTGCTTCTTGGTGTGGTGGAAAATGTCGATAAAAGCCTCACGCAAAAGGCTATGAGAGTGGCTTTGGGGCTTGAGATGATGCACACATACTCGCTCATCCACGATGATCTGCCTTCGATGGATAACGCAAGCCTTAGGCGCGGCACACCAACGCTTCACGTCACATACGACGAGACGACTGCGATACTTGCAGGAGATGCGCTAAATACGCATGCTTTTTATGAAATTTCACGTGCCAAGTTGCCAGCTGACACTCGTATAAAGTGCGTTGAAATTTTAAGCCAAAATGCTGGCGTTAGCGGCATGGTGCTAGGGCAGGCACTTGATTGTTTTTTTGAAAATACAAACAAAGAGGACATCAAAAGAGCAAAGGCTAAATTTGGTCTCTCTGGCAAGATGCTAAGCCTTGATGAGCTAGTCTTTTTGCATATCCACAAGACCGCAAAGCTCATCGCTGCTAGCCTAAAAATGGGCGCTATGATAGTAAATTTAGACGAAACAGAGTGCGAGAAAATTTATGATATCGGGCTAAAGCTTGGGCTTGCTTTTCAGATACAAGATGATATCATCGATCTTACAAGCGACGAAGCGGCCGCTGGAAAGCCCGTGCATAACGATCTAGCTAAAAACTCATTTACAAATTTACTTGGCCTATCTGGTGCAAAAAAGAAAAAAGATGAGCTTATTTGCGAGATAGAAGAGGCACTAAAACAGATAGATGCAAACATTGCAAAAATGATCTTAGAGCTTACAGACAAGCATCTAAGATAAGTGCGTAAATTTCGTAAATTTATATCACTTTTTAGACATTTTGGGCAAAAATGCAAGGCAAGTTTTAATCACTTTTTTGTATAATCTGACGCAATAAAAGGAGATCATATGCTAAAAAAACAAGCCGATACTATAAGATTTTTGTGCGCTGATATGGTGCAAAACGCTAACAGCGGACACCCAGGTGCTCCTATGGGCCTAGCCGATATCATGGTGGTTTTAAGCAACTTTTTAAAACACAACCCTAAAAATCCAAAATGGCTAAACAGAGATAGGCTCGTTTTTAGCGGTGGTCACGCATCAAGCTTGGTTTATAGCTTCTTGCACCTAAGCGGCTACGATCTAAGCCTAGATGAGCTCAAAAATTTCCGCCAACTTGGCTCAAACACTCCAGGACACCCAGAAATTCACACTCCAGGCGTTGAGATGGCTACTGGCCCGCTTGGTCAAGGCGTAGCAAATGCAGTTGGCCTAGCAATGGCAGAAAAATACGCTGCAAACGTGCTAAATGAGCCAGATAATAAAATAATCGATCATAAAATTTATTGCCTTTGCGGCGACGGCGATCTTGAAGAGGGCATAAGCTACGAGGCATGTTCAATCGCTGGAAATTTAAGACTAGACAACCTTGTTCTCATTTATGATTCAAACAACATCACGATCGAGGGCGACACAGCGATCGCATTTAGCGAGGACGTCAAGGCAAGGTTTGAGGCGCAGGGCTGGGAGGTCGCACGCATCGACGGACACGACTACAACCAGATCGAATTTGCTCTTGAGCAAGCAAACGAGAAAGAGTCGCCATATCTCATCATCGCAAACACGCACATAGCACGCGGCGCAATGGAGCTTGAGGGCAGCCACCACAGCCACGGCGCACCGCTTGGCGAAGAGATCATCAAAAAGGCAAAGGCCGCAGCTGGCTTTGACCCTGAGAAGAAATTTGCTATCGACGAGGACGTGCTTTTAAGATTTAGAGGTGCAGTTGAAAAGGGCGATCTTGAAGAGGCGATGTGGAACAAAAAGGTTGAGGCGTTAAGCATTGAAGGCAAAAATTTATTAAACTCACTTCTTAATCCAGACTTTAGCAAGATCGAATTTCCAGACTTTAGCGACAAAAAGCTAGCCACAAGAGATACAAACCACGTCATTTTAAACGAGATAGCGAAAAAACTCCCTGGCTTTATCGGCGGTAGCGCTGATCTTGCTCCTTCAAACAAGACCGAGCTAAAGGGCATGGGCGACTTCCCAAATGGCAAAAATATCCACTACGGCATCAGAGAACACGCCATGGCAGCTATCAACAATGGCATCGCCAGATACGGTCTTTTCTTGCCATTTTCAGCGACATTTTTCATTTTCAGCGACTATCTAAAGCCAAGTGCAAGGATAGCAGCGCTAATGGGCATCAAGCACTTTTTCGTCTTCACACACGATAGCATCGGCGTTGGCGAAGATGGTCCGACACATCAGCCTATCGAGCAGCTTAGCACATTTAGAGCGATGCCAAATTTCTACACTTTCCGCCCAGCTGATGGCAACGAAAACGCAGCTAGCTGGCAAGCGGCTCTAAATTTAAACGCTCCAAGTGCATTTGTACTTAGCCGCCAAGGGCTTGACCCACTTGCAAAAGGCGAATTTGGCGAGGTTGGCAACGGCGCATATCTTTTAAGCTCGGCAAAAGATGCAAAGATCACATTTATAGCAAGCGGCAGCGAGGTCTCACTCTGCGTAAAAGCAGCCGCACTTTTAGCTGAGCAAGGCATCGGTGCAAATATCGTATCAGCGCCTTGTTTTGATCTGCTTTGCGAGCAGCCAGCTGAGTATGTTGCTAGAATTTTAGATAAAAATACAACCATCATCGCAGTTGAGGCAGCAACTGGCTATGAGTGGTATAAATTTGCTGACGCAGTTTATGGCATGAACAGCTTTGGCGCCAGCGGCAAGGCAAATGAGCTATTTGATCACTTCGGATTTACTCCGCAAAAGCTTGCAAATTTTGCTAGCGAACTTATATAAAATTTAACTTTGGGGAGTAAAATCCCCAGCTACAATCTAAAATCAAAAAGGCATTTTATGGAAATTTCTCACGTTATCGTTTTGGCCTTGGTGCAAGGCATAAGCGAGTTTTTGCCGATATCAAGCTCGGCTCATCTCATCTTGGTGCCAAAGCTACTTGGCTGGCCAGATCAAGGGCTTGCTTTTGACGTGGCAGTGCATGTTGGTACGCTAAGCGCGATACTTTTTTATTTTAAAGATACGATTTTTAAGCTACTTCACGACTTTTTTGCCTCGATCGCGCAAAGAAAGATGGTGGGTGATAGCTTGCTTGTCTGGTGCGTGGGATTTGCCACTATCCCAGTTGGCATCTTTGGGCTTTTGTTTAACAACGTGATCGAAGAGTACGCAAGAAGCGGCGTTGTGATCGCAGTTACAACGATCATCTTTGGCATCGCACTTTACTTTGCTGATCTTCGCTCAACAAACAAAAGCGAATACGAAATGACCATAAAATTTGCTCTCATCATAGGCTTAGCGCAGGCTGTGGCGCTCATCCCTGGCGTCTCAAGATCAGGCATAACGATGACAGCGGCACTTTTTTTAGGATTTAGCCACAAAGGCAGTGCAAATTTCTCATTTTTACTTTCGATACCTGTCATCATCCTAGCTGGCGGACTTGAGAGCATCAAGCTTATAAAAGATCCAAACGCCTTGCCATGGAGCGATATCGCCCTTGGCGTCATCATAAGTGCAGTTAGTGCTTATATCTGCGTGAAGCTATTTATGGGGATCATCTCAAGGATCAGGATGCTACCTTTTGTCATCTACCGCTTGATCTTGGGTGCGTTTTTACTCTATCTATTTTTATAAATTTAAGTTATAAGAGGGCTAGGCTAAGACCTAGCCAAAATGATAAATTTGCCAAAAAGCTTGGCAAATTTACTCCTCTTTTTTATCTTTTTTTATGACGTTTATGAAGTCTTTTGCGGCTTGATATGCTCTGTCGCCAAATTTCTTAGCTTCTGATTTTATATCCATTTGTTTGATGTCTTCAAGCTTGTCGTTCGCCTTTTTCTCAAACTCTGCGATATCTTGCTTGAGGCCTTCAAGCTTATCGTTTGCGTCAAAATTTAGCTTTAGCTTTTTGCTCTTGTCGTTTAGCTCTTGCTTTAGGGCTTCAAATTTATTGTTCGCCTCGCTCACAAACTTTGCAACGCCGTTTGACTTTAGCTCTTCAAGCCTTGAGCTGATCTGCTCCATCGCTTGATCGCTTATGCGTTTAAATTTTGCTAGATTTGTGTCAAGCTCGCTATTTATCACGCTTTCGATCTCGCTTTTAGCCACGCCGTCAAATTCATTTTCAAGCTCTTTAAGAAGCGCTATAAACTCTTCATCCACGTTTTTTAAATTTAAAAGCTGTGAGTTTAGCCTTAGCTCGTCTGGAGCAAATTTCGCCTCATCTTTTAGCTTCTCAATAGCTCTTAAGATGCCATCTCTTGTGCCATTTATCGCACCTTTTATGAGCTCTTTTGCAAATATATGCCCCTCATTTGCTAAATTCCCCGCTGCACTGATGATATTTTTTGAAATTTCAAACATTCGCTCTTTGCTAAACTCCCCGCCTCTTATCGCAGCGTAGGTCATATTTTTAGCTATTGCACCAGCGGTCTCTTCTACGTCCTTTGCGCCTTCAAGTGTCGTTAAAAAGGCGATTTGAGCGCTCTCTTTTAAGATACCAAGCATCCTTGTTTCTCTGATAATGGCGTTATTTAAAAGCTCTAAAATTTCCTCTTTTTCGCCAAAATTTCTATCTTTTACGACCTCTTCAGCCGCTTCAAATGAAATTTTTAGCCTATTTTTTATCTCTTCTCGCTTTGCCTCGATCGTTCTATTTATCTCATCTCTTTTATCAAATAGCTCATAAAGCTCCTTCTCTTCGCCGCTAACTAGGGCCTGATTTATCCCCTCCATAGCGCTTTTTAGGTTTTTAGCATTTATGAGGCTCTCTTTATCCATCTTGTCGTAAAGCTCGTTCATCTTTTGCTTCAAAAGATCAGGCAATGTGTTTTCGTCTTTGTCTGAGACGTCCCTAAAAAAGTCGTTGCAAAGAGCCTTTATGCTAGTTAGTAGCCCCTCGCTATCTTTATAATCACGTAAATTTTGTTCAAGTTTATCCATATTTTTGCCTTATAAAACGTATTTTGCTTCGTGTTTTAGCGCTGAAAATATCTCCAGCCTCTCTTCTTCGCTTAAAACTAGCACGGCTAGATCGTAGCTAGCGTATTTTTTATCCTTGCTAAATTTTGAAAAAACTAGCTTAAATTCTCTATCTTTTACTATCTCTTTTACCTTCTCTTCGGCATTTACGCCAGCGTCAAAGATCGCCTTATACTCCCAGTGTGTTGGGTAGTCGATTTTTGCCTTTTTGTTATTTAGATCGCATATATTCGCCACTTTTGCCTCCTGTTTTGCTCTCTAGCACGATGTTACTGATCTCCATACCTTTATCTATGGCTTTTACCATGTCGTAAATGGTTAAAAGTCCCACGCTCACGCCTGTTAGCGCCTCCATCTCAACGCCTGTTTTGCCCTCGATCTTTACGCTCACGTAAAGCTTAAAAGCGCAAATCTCAGGCAGCTCCTCGATGTCACAATCCACACCCAAAATGGCCAGTGGATGGCACATAGGTATTAGCTCGCTTGTCTTTTTAGCGCCCATTATCGCAGCGACAACGGCTGTTTGGATGACTGGGCCTTTTTTGCCGGTATTTTCTTTGATCGCCTTAAAAGCATCTTTGCTCATTTTGATGATCCCGCTAGCAGTTGCTACTCTTTTAGTGGGATCTTTTGGGCTTACATCGACCATCTTTGGACGGTCTTTTTCATCTAAATGTGTTAGCATTATCTCTCCTTTTTTTGGCAGATTATAGCCTATTTAAGCAAATTTAAGTTATCAGCAAATTTAAGCAAAAAAATATCAAAAATCTAAAATTTAAGCTTTGCTCAAAACGCAAGAGGATTTTTTCATTTCTTAATATAATTATCTAATTTAAATAATTTTTTTAAAAAAATATTTATAATTTAAATTTTAATGCATAAGATACCTAAAATACGAACTTTTATAGATAATAAATTTTATCAAAAGTATATTTCTATCCATTAAATTCCAAAGTCTATTTATTGTAAATAGCAAAATTTAAAAAAAATTATTGATATTTTTCTTTAAAAGCTTAAGAAAGCAAATTAACTTCTAATTTGCTTTTAAGATATGAATATGTATATTTTTGTTAATTTTAAATTTACGATGAAAGCAACCTAGATAATGAAATTTCTGCTATGTCTTAGCTTATCTTTGATGGCGCTTTTTGCTGAGGATAAAGGCTGTTTTGTCGATGAAAATAGTCAAAATATCATCTTTGTAAAAGATGGCGAGACAAAAAGCCTAGGCTTAAAGGAGAAAATTTACAAAGATCAAAGATGCGCTTTTGATGAGAGCTCTTTTTACGTTGCAAATTTAAACAACCAGATCGTAAAGGTAGCTAGCGAGAAGGAATTTTTCTTTGCACTGCCAAATGTTGGCTGTAAGGTTTCAAATATCTTGCTAGAAAAAGAGAAAATTTACGTCGCTTGCGATATGGCAAATGTCGTAACAATCGCCATTTTTGACAAGAGTTCTAAAAAATTGATATCAAAAAATTTTAACAATGTTTATAAAATTTCTAGCTTTTTACCGCTTGGTGAGGGAGTGTTTTTTACAAGCTTTAATGGCAAGGCATTTTTGCTTGATAACAAGCTTAACGCAAAAGAGCAAAAAAGTGTTGGCTTTGCGCCGATAAGTGCCTGTAAATTTAGCGATGATGAAATTTTCATAGGCTTTAGAAACGGAGAAATTTTAGATCTTAAAAGTGGAGCTAAAAAGCAAGTTTTAAGATCTAAAATTTCAGCTCTTGCTTGCGCGGGAGATGAGGTTTTGGTAGCTAGCGAGGATGGAGTGATCTATAAATTTGACAAAAGCTTCAAGCTAAAGGGTAAAAAAGAGCTTTTTAGCGGCGAGATAAAAGAAATATTTATAGATAAAAACGTGCTTGTTGGCGTGGATCTAGGCAATAAGACAAAGAGTTTAGAGATAAATTCATTTTAAAAAGGAGAGTAAATGCAAAAGTTATTTTGTGTCGCAAGTGCTGCACTGCTTGGGCTATCTTTAACCGCTGCTTGTGCTGCTAGTAGTGACCTTGAAAAAGTCATGAAAGAGCGCGGGCTAAGCGAAAAAGATGTCCTTGCAGCTGCTAAGACTTACCAGCCAAGCGGTAAAAAAGATGATTTCATCGTCTTTTCATCTGGCGGGCAGAGTGGTCAAGTGCTAGTTTATGGCGTTCCGTCGATGAGAATTTACAAATACATCGGCGTTTTCACCCCAGAGCCTTGGCAAGGATATGGCTATGACGATGAGTCAAAAGCTGTTTTAAAACAAGGCAACATCAGGGGCAAAGAGATAACTTGGGGCGATACACACCACCCAAATTTCACTGAGAAAAATGGTGAGTATGTTGGCGATTATCTATTTATCAACGACAAAGCAAACCCAAGGATCGCTGTTATAAATTTAAAAGACTTTGAGACAACTCAAATGGTCGTAAACCCTATCATGAAGAGTGAGCACGGCGGTAGCTTCATCACTCCAAACAGCGAGTATGTCATCGAAGCTAGCCAGTACGCAGCTCCACTTGATGATAACTATCACTCAATGGACGACTACGAAGCCGTTTATAGAGGCGCTGTGACATTTTGGAAATTTGACTATCCAAAAGGCAAGATCGACGAGAAAGCATCTTTCTCACTTGAGCTTCCTCCATACTGGCAAGACCTAAGCGACGCTGGTAAAGGCGAGAGCTACGGCTGGGGCTTTACAAACTCGATAAATAGTGAGATGTATACAGGCGGTATCGAAAAAGGCCTTCCTCCATTTGAGGCAGGTGCAAGTAGAAATGACACCGACTTCTTACACGTTTATAACTGGCAAATTTTAGAAAAACTTGCACAAGACAAGAAAAACTACAAAGTTATAAATGGTCACAAAGTGGTCACGATAGAGGCTGCTGTAAAAGCTGGAGCACTATTTTTGATCCCAGAGTCAAAGAGCCCACACGGTTGTGACGTAACTCCAGATGGCAGATACATCATCGTTGGCGGCAAGCTTGATACTCACGCATCAGTTTATGACTTTAAAAAGATCAAAGAGCTAATCGACAAAAAAGAGTACGCTGGCACTGACCCGTACGGCATACCTATCTTAGATAGAGAAAAGACAATGCACGGACAAGTCGAACTTGGCCTTGGACCACTGCATACATCATTTGACTCACAAGATGGTGTAGTCTATACTTCACTTTACGTTGATAGTCAAATCGTAAAATGGGACTACAAAAATTTAAAAGTGCTTGATAAAGTAAATGTTCATTACAACATCGGTCACCTTGACACAATGGAGGGCAAATCAGCAAAGCCAGTTGGAAAATATGCAATCGCACTTGATAAACTTTCAATCGATCGTTTCAACCCAGTTGGCCCACTCCATCCACAAAACCACCAGTTAATAGACATCAATGGTCCAAAAATGGAGCTAATCTATGATATGCCTATCCCACTTGGTGAGCCACACGACGTTGTTTCAATAGCTGCTAGCAAACTAACTCCAGCGCTTACTTACAACATGGGTACAAACTCAAGAACAGGTGAGGCTAGCCCATATGTAACTCTAGCTGGTCAAGAAAGAGTTGAGAGAAACGGCAAAAACGTAACTGTCTATGCAACAATGATCAGAAGTCACATCAACCCAGAGCACATCGAGGTAAATAAAGGCGATAATGTAACAATTCACCTAACAAACCTAGAGCGCGCTCAAGATGAGACTCACGGCTTTGGCATCGACCTTTACAACATCCACGCTTCACTAGAGCCTGGCAAAACTGCTTCAGTAAATTTCGTAGCTGATATGGAAGGCGTCTTCCCATACTACTGCACCGAGTTTTGTTCAGCACTTCACCTAGAGATGATGGGTTATTTGCTTGTTAAAGATCCAAATAAAAAATATGAATCTGCAAAAAATAGCAAGCTAAAAACTCTAAGTCCAGAGGCTTTAAAAGCTGAGTACGACAAAGTAATCGCAACTAACAAAGCTACTGATGATGTTATCCAAGAGGTTGTTAAATACCTAAAAGAGAAACATTATGAGAAATATCCAAAAGTAAAAGCTTTGGTTGATGACGCACTTGATCAATACGGCCACATCAAAGAGGTAAAAGCTAAAGCTGACGAAGCTTACAAAAAAGGCGACGTAAATGGCGCTATCCTTTGGGAGTACCAAGTATGGCAATACATGGTAAAAACTGCCGACGTTGGTCTAAGAGCTAAAAACAACCTAGCTAAAGAGATCGCAACTCCGATGAGCCCAGCTGCTGCAAAAGGCGAAGAAGCTTATCTAAAAGGCGGATGTAATGGTTGCCACGTCATCGGTCAAGTAAGCTCAGGTCCAGATCTAACTGGCGTCTTGCTAAGACATGAAAACGGCGAAAAATGGGTAGCAGACTTCATAAAAGATCCTGCTAAATTCTATAACGACGACTACGTTAAAGCGATGATTGATTTCTTTAAACTTAGAATGCCAAATCAGCACATGAACGACGAAGAGATCAAAAATATCATCCAGTATCTAAAATGGATAGACGAAAACGCAGGCATGTAGTTTTAAGGGGCATTTTGCCCCTTTTAAATTTTAAAATTTAACTTTTGCTAGGCTAAATTTTAAAATTTAAAGGAGAGATTATGAGTAAATATAAAATTTATACCATTGTTGCACTTATCATCATGAGCGTTTGTTTTACTCTGCCAGTTCTTGGCTGGCACGGAGCAAAAGAGCGTATAGCTAATGGCGACGAGCTACCATCTTATAGTTACACTATCTATGATCTTTATAGCTCATTTCAGTATAAAAACCACCTTTTGCCAAAAGAGGTAGCAAGCGATCTTCATAAGATGATCGAGCAAAAAGCAGAGATCGGCACACCATCTCTTCCTATCTGGTACGTATCTCTTGAAGCGCCAAACTATCCAAAGGCAGCCTTTCCAGATGGCATACCAGTATATTTTCACGTAGATGGATATAGTGGCGACGTGCACGAGATGAATACGATAAACCACTACATCGGCATGTATCCTATGGAGCATGGCGGAAATTTAGAGCGAGCGATCGCACCTTATTATCTACTTATCGCCACACTTTGCATGCTTGCGTTTTTATACTATGACGGTAAATTTAACTCACTTTTAATGGTGCCAACCATCATCGCACCGGTGCTATTTATGAGCGCATTTGTGGGCTGGCTATACTGGTACGGACACAACATGCAAGAGTGGGGCGCCTTTAAGATCAAGCCATTTATGCCAACGGTCTTAGGCGATGGTAGCGTGGCGCACTTTACAACGCACTCATACCCAACTATTGGCTTTTGGGTGATGATGGTGATGAGCGTGCTTTGCATACTTGCGGTATTTTCAAAGAAAAAAGAGCTAAATGCGTAAATTTTCTAAATTTGCCCTTGTTTTTTTACCACTTTTTGGCTTTGCAAACGTCCTTCAAGATGCGATAAATAACGCTAGCCCTGGCGATGTGATAAAGCTGGGGGATGCCGTTTATGAAGGTGGCATAACGATAAATAAGCCTCTTACGATTATTGGCGAGGGCAAAAACGCCCATATAAAAGGGAGTGGTAAAGGTAGCGTTATAAAGATCATCGCTTCAAACGTGACACTTAAAAATTTAAAGATAAGTGGCAGTGGCAACGACCTTGGCGAGCTAGACGCTGGCATAGGCTGTGACAAGGCAAATAACGTTGAAATTTCTAAAAACGACATAAGCGATGTGCTTTTTGGGATTGACTTTAAAGAGTGCAGTAGCTCAAAGATCACTGAAAACAACATCACCTCAAAAAAGGGCGCTAGCCTTGGCTTTAGAGGCGATGCGGTGAGACTTTGGTATAGCCATGAAAATTTGATCGAGCACAACAACATCCGTGACAGCCGTGACATGGTCGCATGGTACGCAAGCCACAATAAATTTCTAAGCAACAAAGCAGTTGGCAGCAGATATTCGCTGCATTTTATGTATGCGAATCAAAATTTAGTCGAAAATAACGAATTTATCGGCAACGCTGTTGGTATGTTTTTTATGTATTCAGCTAGTTCAAGTATAAAAAATAACCTCGTTATGGATAGTGATGGCACCTTTGGCATCGGCATCGGGCTAAAGGATGTGTCTGACTTTACGATAGAAAATAACACCCTTGTCTATAACGCGCGTGGCATCTTGCTTGATAACTCGCCGTTTCAGCCGGGATCAACTATAAATTTTATAGGCAATAAAATTTTACACAACGTAGTTGGCGTCTATTTTCACGCCACGCAAGGCACAAGTATCTTTGAAAACAACGACTTCATCGGCAACATGGACATCGTCGTAAACGACACCCCAGGCGAAAAGATGCTACTAAATAGATGGAGCAAGAACTACTATGATGAGTATGAGAGCTTTGATAGAGATAAAGATGGCTACGGCGACACGCCATTTTTGCACCTCTCATACATCGATCAGCTTTGGCAATACTATCCAAATTTGCAGTTTTTCTATGGCTCAAGCGTCTTTAGCGTCTTAAATTTCTTAGCCAAACTAGCTCCATTTTCTGAACCGATAAAGCTACTTGAAGATAGTTCGCCAAGGATAAAACCGCTTGATGTTTCAAATTTCAACGCTTTAAAGGCGAAACGTGGATAGAAGAAATTTTATGATAATAGGCTCAGCCGCAGCGGTGGCTGGATACGCCATAGGTAAGTTTTTGCCAAAAAGTAGTGGCGACAAACTCTATCTTAGACCGCCAGGTGCTGTTGATGACTTTGATGATCTTTGCGTAAAATGCGGTCAGTGCGTGCAAGTCTGCCCTTATCACAGCATAAATTTGCTTGACATAGAAGATGGCTACTCAAGTGGATCAGCTCACATCGACGCCAAAGAGCGAGGCTGCTACTTGTGCGACCTTTTCCCATGCGTGCTAGCCTGTCCTAGCGGTGCGCTCGATCACGCCACAAAGGTCGTGGGCGATGTCAAAATGGGCGTTGCAGTTTTAAGTGACACGGTGGCCTGTTTGAGCGTGAAAAGAGAAAATTTAAGCGAAGCCGGCGTTAAACATCTGCTTGATCGCAAAGCCTATAACGACAGAGAAGAGGCGCTAAAAGATAAGATAAAAGGCAAGATCGGTCAAATTTGCGATCTTTGCGTCACGCTTTGTCCAGTTGGCGATAGCGCGATAGCAATGAGCGAGGCAAATTTGCCGCTTATAAAAAATGGCTGTGTTGGTTGTGGTGTTTGTGCTGAGGTCTGCCCAGCAAAGATCATAAATATCGCCCCAAAGATGAGTTATGATGAAATTTACAAGGAGAAAAAATGAGAGTAATAATACCTTTAATAGCTGCTGCGTTGATATTTGTCGGCTGTGAAAAGAGCGAGGACAAAGCGCAAGAGGCTGCTAACGAGCAAGGCGCAAAGGTAGCGACAAGTGCTAGCATAAAGGTCGAAAAAAATGAAAACAACGAGAGCGCAAATAAGCAAAATGAATTTATAAAATACGACATGCACGGCGAAAAAAGCGTCAAATTTGGTCTTGAAGACAACAACGTAAGCCGCCAGATCGGAGCGCTTGCCATGGTAAAAAGCCCGCTTCAAACTATAAATTTAAGGCTTATAAAGGGCAGACTTAGCAAGGACTTCATCACTAAGTGCTCAGCCTGCCACGACGACTACGCAAATGGCATCATCGGACCATCTCTTCTAACAAAGAGCGAGGATGAAATTTTCAAGATGATAAACGCTTATAAAAACAAAGAGAAGGTAAATGTGCTAATGCGTGATCTTGTTAAAAAGATGGATGAGAGTGAGATTAGAAAACTAGCCAAAGAGATAAGCGATTTTAATGCGCAGTTTAGGAGCAAACAATGAAAATCGGAAAAATCATAACGATCATTTTAGCGGTGCTGATATGCGGCATCATGGTGTTTATGCTAAGTCAAACTCCGCCTAAAAAGGAGAAAGCAGAAGCTAGCGTTCAGCCAAAAGTGGAGCAAAATATCTCAAAAGAGCAGTCAAAGTCTAGCGAGGAATTTGCCAGCGAAGATGAGCTAAAAAAGGTAAAAGAGCTAAGCCTAAGCGTGGCTAAGACGCAAAATGAAGGCGTTAGCAAGCAATACCTTACCTCTTGCGCTCCGTGCCACGGCGCAAATGGCAAAGGCATAGTAGCGCCTGACATCACTCATCTAAGCAAAGAGGACCTGCTAAAAAAACTGGCTGATTATAAGGCTGGCAAGGTGCAAAACACGCTTATGAAGGGCTTGCTGACAAATGTTAGCGACAGCGATCTAAACAGCCTTGCTGATGAAATTTCTAAATTTAAAAAGTAAAAATGGATAAATATAACGTTCGTGCGACCGTTAGAAATGTAAGCTTTCTAAGCACGCTAATAACGACCACAAAAGATGGCAAAAAGCGCCCAAGCATACGTTTTTGGCGAATTTTTACTATCGTGCTGGTTCATCTTTTATTTGTGCTCTCTTACAGGGTCGATGTGCAAATTTTAGAGGGCGACATCAGCGCCTCAAGGATACTTGGCTTTCACCTAGCAGATGCATTTATGAGCTTGCAAGTCTTTTTAGCAACGCATGAAATTCATGTAAATTTACTAATCGGCTCGCTTAGCATCCTAGCCTTTTACATCATTTTTGGTGGCAGGGGCTTTTGCTCGTGGGTTTGTCCGTACTCACTTATAAGCGAGATAGCTGAGAAAATTCATGAAAATTTGCGCGCCAAAAAGATAGTAAAGCCGCGAGTTTTTGACACAAAGTGGCGATACGCTTTTACCATTTTGTTTTTGGCTCTTAGCTTTGCTAGCTCAAGCCTAGTCTTTGAAATTTTTAACGTCGTTGGGATATTTTCAAGATTTATCATCTATGGCTACTTTCACGCTATCTGGCTTGTTGTAGCTATGCTTGTGGTTGAGATTTTCTTCTCACGTAGGGCATGGTGCAGATATGTTTGCCCTATTGGAGCGACATATTCGCTACTAGCTAAGCCAAATGCGATAAAGGTCAGCTGGGATAAAGAAAAGTGCGATCACTGCTTGGTTTGCACCGATGTTTGCCTAGTGCCACACGTGCTTTTTATGACAAAAAAGGGAGCAAAAACTGATGATAGTAAAAAGCTCTTTAGGATAGCAGGGGCTGACTGCACGCTTTGTGGCAGGTGTATCGATGTTTGCCACCAGGATGCGCTTAAATTTGACAACGGCTTTAAGAAACTCATATAAGGAAATTTTTTGATAGATATAAAAGAAGTAACGAAAATTTTTGGCTCACAAAAGATACTTGATAGCGTCAGTCTAAATGTAAATGCTGGCGAAAAGATAGCGATACTTGGGCAAAATGGAGCTGGCAAAAGCTCGCTCATGCGTATCATCTTGGGCGAGTTTGTGCCAAATAGCGGAAGTGTCGCGATAAATGGCGTAAATACCCTAAAAGATAGAAAAGAGGCGCTAAAGTTTATCTCATTTGTGCCGCAAACCCCGCCACCACTTAAATTTAGCCTGCGTGAGCTTTGCGAGTTTGTCTGCAAAAGCTCAAATGTCAAATTTGAAGATATTGAGAAATTTAGCAAGCTTTTAGAGCTTGACCTGCATGCAAATTTAAACAAGTCCTTTTACAAACTCTCTGGCGGCATGAAGCAAAAGATGTTAATAGCCATCGCATTTGCCAAAGATAGTGAAATTTTGATGTTTGACGAGCCAACGGCAAATTTAGACGTAAAAGCAAGGGAGTCTTTTAAAAATTTGCTCGATAATTTCACGCAAAAAAAGACGCTAGTTTTCATCTCGCACCGCATAGATGAGATCGCTCATTTGCTTGATAGATGCGTCTATATGGACCTTGGCAAGATCATCAAAGAAGAAAATTTAAGGAGCAAGAGTGAATAACCTTTTTTTAATAGCAAAACTAGACGTCAAAGAGTCGTTTCGCTCGAGGTGGTTTGCGATCTATGCGCTTCTTTTTTCTGCTTTGATGATAGGATTTTTATTTAGCGGAGTGACCGACTCGCGCGTGCTAGGCTTTTCTGGGCTAACAAGGGCGCTACTTTTGTTTATACAAATTTGCGTCATCATCGTGCCGATATTTATCCTAATTTCAACCGTTAGAAGTATAAATCAAGACAGAGATACAAACCTGCTTGAATACGTGCTAAGCTTTCCACTAAGCCTTAAAGAGTACTACTTTGGCAAGGCGCTTGGGCGGACATTTGTCGTTTTTGTGCCGCTTTTGTTCTCGCTTTTGCTTTGCGTGGTGGTTGGCTTTATAAAGGGCGTGTCGATACCTTGGGGCGTGCTGGTGCTCTACTTTGGCCTGCTTTTTAGCCTAAGTATCGTCTTTTTATCGCTTGGCTTTTTCATCTCAAGCCTTATTAAAAACCAAGAAACTGGCCAAGGCGTGGCGTTTTTGCTCTGGCTTATCATGCTAGCTTTTATCGACCTAGCGCTCATTGGGCTACTTATGCGAAGCTCAGTCGATGAGTACGTCATCTACTCTATCGCGATGTTAAATCCGATCGAGCTTTTTAGGATAGCAGCGCTTAGCCTTTTTGATCCAAATTTAGCAGTCATCGGCACTGCGTCTTACTTTATCTTAGGCACATTTTCAAAAGCGACCTTCGTAGCTTATGCGATCATCTATCCTTTGGTACTTGGCGCGATTTTGCTAGTTTGCGGCTATTTGGGCTTTAGCAAGAGAGATCTTGTTTGATTGTTTTTTGTTAAATAAGAGTTGGCTTTAAATTTAGACGAGGCTTGTATTATTCCACTTGTCCAACAAGAAACCTCCTTTTTGTAATGACCCCCTTTCCCCCAAAGGGGGTTTATCTCTCTCAAGGAAATTTATGAAAAAATCTATTTTATTTTTAGCCTTTGCCGTTTTATCTCTAAGCGCAAACTGGGATGAAAATATGCAAAACTGCATCAACAAAAGTGACGCAAAAGCTTGCGAGAGCTTTACTAAAAAGCTTTCAAGCGAGTGCGAAAACAAAGACAAAACTTCTTGCTTTTTATATGCTGATATGCTAGGGCGAGGTCTTGGCGTTGAAAAAGATATGGTTAGATCTTATGAGATATTTAAGTCGCTTTGTGAAAATGGTAGCAGTGAAGCTTGCTACGAGCTAGCTACAAAATATCTACAAGGAAACGGCGTAGAGCAGAGCTTTGATCTATCTGCAAATGCCCTTGATAAGGCTTGCAAGATGGGCAGCAAACGAGCCTGCAACGTCCTAGAGCTTGTGCCTAAGAATTGAAATTTATCTAACATTTATATCTATGACGAAGTAAATTCGCAAATTTTAAACTTTCATTCACTCGCAAGAATTGACTACTAAAATTTGGCTTCGCTTGCAGCTAAGCTCAAATTGTCGAGCCGAAATTACTCGTTCATGAAATTTTAAAATTTACTATAAATTCTCTCACATAAAACTCATGCGGCACGACAGTGCTATCGCATGCACTTCTAACGTCGTCGGGGTTAGGGGATTGTTAAGGGGGAAGGGAGCGACTTCGTAATTCAAGTCCCCTTGTCTCCCTTTTGGATAAAAGAGTTTATAAATTTAAAGTTGAGATTTCAAAAATAGAAATTTGCTATTTTACAAATTTTAAAATTCCATTCACTCGCAAGAATTGACTACTAAAATTTGGCTTCGCTTATAGCTTAGCTCAAATTTTAGAGCCGAAATTACTCGTTCATGCAATTTTAAAATTTACTTGACACTTATATGAATTGACGAAGCAAATTTGCAAATTTTAAAACTTTACTCACTCGCCTTAGCAACTTACTAAATTTAGGGCTCATAACTATTCGCCACTAAATTTAGAAGCGTGATATGCTCGCTCATAAATTTTAAAATTTGATAGAACTTTTGAAAAAAAATAAAATAACTTTTGAATAAACCACGTTTAGCAGTAATAAAAATGAAATTTCAAATGTGATTTTTTCTTTCACGCAAAGCATATATTTTTACCATTTTAAAAGAGAAATTTCTTTAGAAAATGCCTAAATATCGTGATTTACTTTAGTATTACGCAGAATTTCTTTTTTATTAACTAAAATTTCATTAAAATTTATATTTAAATAATAACATTTCATCGTCCTAAACGGGCCCTCCTTTTTGTAGCGGTTAAGACTTTGCTTCCCCCTTTTCTGGCTTTTCCGCTTACACAAAGAGGAGTTATCTCTCTTTTTTAAATCAAATTTTTACCTTTCTAAACTCAAATTTCACAAACGTCACTTTCTTTTTAAAATTATATTTTGATAATGGTTTTAAAAATTATAAAAGCAAAAATCTTATAAAATTGCGAGCTGTTATCAAAACTAATTTTTAAAAAGGTGGCAAAAGGGGTGAAATTTTTAAATTTAAAGCTTTTTTACAAGGTGCATGCATATTTGTCGCTTCTCTTTTTTATCCCGCTTGTTGTAGTTTGCTTTAGCGGCGCGATCCTAGTTTATAAAGACGAGCTAAACAGCCTTTTTCACCCAAATATCGTAAATGTAAATTTAAACAAAGAAAATTCGAGCAAAAAGATCAGCTTTGATGAGCTAAGAGATATCGTCGCAAGCGAGCTTAGTGGCTACGAGATGGTTGGCATAAACATCGATGCAAACCCTAAAAAGTGTGACAAAATTTGGCTAATCGAGCATAATGACAGCAAAAAAGAGTGGAAATTTATCTATTTTGATGCTTTTAGCGGCAAGATAAAGAGTGAGCCACTTGCGCATGATGAGGGATTTTTCGGGGTTTTGGCGCATATCCATGAGGAGCTTTTGCTTGAAAAAAGTGGCAATATCATCCTCTTTTTAACAGCTATTTTTACATTTTTTATCTGCATAAGCGGCTTTGTGATCTACCGTAAATTTTGGCTAACTCTGCTTAGATTGCGCGTAAATGGGCTAAATGTTTTTATGAATGACATCCACAAGATAATAGGAATTTTTTGCACGCCAGTTTTACTGCTCATTTGTATAAGCGGCGCTTGGTGGGAATTTAGGATGGCACGCATGCCAGAGTTTAAAAATGACTTCGTAATAGACGCAAAAATTTATAACAAAAGTTTATCCCTTGATGAGCTGGTCACTAGATCGAAAAAGGACATAAAAGGCTTTGAACCACACTTCATCTCGCTGCCTTTCATGCAAGGGGCAAACATCCGCATCTTTGGCTACGTGATATGGCAAAGTTTCGTGCATAACGAATACTCAAGCGTGATCACTTATGACAAAGATAGCGGGGAGCTAGTTAGCGTCCTAGACATAAAAAATGCAAATTTAAGTGAGAAAATCCTCTCGACCTTTAGAAGATCGCACTTTGGAAACTACAACCAAACTACAAAATTTATCTGGTTTATAGTGGGTATCTCGCCGTTAGTTTTGAGCATCTCAGGGCTTTATTTGTGGATTAAAAGAAATTTTAAAAGGAGAAAAAATGAAAAAAAATTTTACTTAGCTTAGTTGCTTTAAATTTAACATTGCCTCAAATTTACGCTAGTGAAAATGACAAGGTTTTGGAAGCGGTCGATGTCGTGGAGAGTGAGCGAAGAGACGACGCAAACTACTTTGCAAAAGAGCTTGTAAAGAGCACAACTAGGCTAAATTTAACCTCTCGTCAAACGCCCCAGTCGCTAACTGTGCTAACAGAGGCCAGGCTAAAAGATCAAGGCATCAAAGACTATCAGGTGCTTCTTAGAAATATCCCGGGCATCACGCTAAACAAATGGGACGAGCGCGTATATCCGACAGCTCGTGGCTTTAAGATAGATTATTACTTGCTTGATTCGATGCCTAGCTTTGGTGGCTTTAGTCTTGGTGCAAATGATATGAGCTTGCTGCCTTATGAAAGAGTTGAGGTGGTAAAAGGGGCAAATGGCCTACTTGCAGGCGCTGGCAACCCAGCTGCAAGCTTAAATTTCATAAGAAAAAGGGCAGACTCAAAGGAGCTAAAAGGAAATTTTGGTGTAAGTGCTGGCTCATACGATAGATACGGCGTAAATGGCGATGTGCAAACGCCCGTAAATGAGAGCGGAAGCGTCAGAGCGAGGCTTTCTTTTATGAATGAGAAGTCGCACTCTTATATGGATTATTACAACCGCAAAAATAGCGCGATTTACGGCGTAGTTGATAGTGACATAGGTGGATAGCTCATGGCTTAGTCTTGGTGCGTTTTACCAAGAGCTAAGACGCCGTGGCATTAGGTGGGGAGGTATGCCAGCTTTTTACGCAGATGGCTCTAGGACAAATTTTAGTAAAAATGAAATTTTCTCTCAGCCTTGGACTAGGTGGGATATAAAGACGCTTGATTTTTACGCTGATTTTAAGCACTACTTTGAAAATGAAGCTAGCTTAAATTTAAGCTACTCATTTAGACGAGCAAATACTGATTCGAATTTACTCTACTACGGCGGACAAGGTAGCATAGGAGAAGTAAATTTAGATAACACCGGCAACATAGGTGGTCTTAGCGCTTATGCAAACAAAAGAGAGGAGAACATCCACAACGTCGATGCATACGCAAATATCCCTTACGAGATAGCAAATTTATCTCATGAGTTTGTCTTTGGCGCTATGTATAACAACTATAAAAAAAGTAGCGATAAGGTAAGTAGCTACTGGCTGCAAAGGACTACGCCAGCTGGGCTTGCTTATACGGCAAGAAGCAGGATTGATTTTAAAAACTTACACCTTGATGATCCAAAATTTCCTTACGAAGATCAAAACAATAAAGATAAAACGATACAAAAGGCATTTTACGCGGCAAATAAACTATCAATCACCGATGAGCTTAAATTTTTGCTAGGTGCTAGGGTGAGCTACTACAAATACGAGATCGAAGGTGGCAAAGACAATAGAAATTTCACAAATGAGATCACGCCATATCTTGGCATCACTTACGACATCGGAGCAAACCACACTCTATATGCTAGCTACACGAGCATATTTAAACCCCAAAGCTTAAAGGACGCAAACGACAAATATCTTGATCCGATCCAAGGCAAGGACTATGAAGTGGGCATCAAAGGCGAGTATCTTGACGGGGCACTTCAAGCAAGTCTTGGCGTCTTTAAGATCGTGCAAGACAAGCTTGGCATAGATACTGGCAAGATAAATCCAGCAACAAATGCCAAAATATATGAATCTGGCAAAGGCGTGACAAGTAGGGGCGTCGAGCTAGATCTAAACGGCGAGATCACTAAAAACTTAAGCCTAAGCTTTGGTGCAACGCACTTTAACGCAAAAGATGCTAATGGCGAGAAATACGCCACCGACTCATCAAGAAGCACAGCAAATTTATTTGCAAAGTATGAATTTAGGGACTTTAGAGTAGGAGCTGGGGCTATGTATAAGAGCAAAATTTACACTGGCAAAGGCGCAGGTGAGATCACACAAAAGGGCTACACCTTGGCAAATTTGATGTTTGGATATAAATTTGCTAAAAACTTTGACGTGCAGCTAAATATCGACAATCTCTTTAATAAAAAATACTACGAGGGCATTGGCAAAAACATGATGGTTTATGGCGATCCACGCACCTTTAATCTCAGCTTTAACTACAAGTTTTAGCTAAATTTACTCTAATGCGCCAGCTAAATTTTTAGTTGGCGCTCTTCATTTTTTGCATAGTAGGTGTATAATTTCAAGAAAACTAAGGAATTTGCATTGCTTAAAGTAGAAGTGATATATAAATTTTGTCTTGTTTGCGCTCTTGCTTGTGGGATCTGCCTGCTTGCATTTACTGGGCTAAATTTCGCCATGGGTGATTATAGTGAGTGGATGATGAGCGCGCACAAATTTGCAGGAGCTTTGATCGTTTGTGCCGTGATCTTGCACCTTTTTAACCGCAGAAGAAAGCTAGTAAAGCTCGTAAATGAGATAATCGATGTCACCACACACCGCAAAAATCCAACTATATGTAACATGGACCGCATCATCGCTTCGCTTGAGCCTTACACGATCAGTGAAATTTCACGCATGCTTGGCTTTGACGAGACTGAGTTTTGCAAGAGTTTGCGCGAAAATGATGTTAAATTTAATAACGCCAGCCAGACCCTGCGCCAGATCGCACGGCTAAACGATGAGAAGATATTTTTCGTGCTTGTGCTCATCGTCGAGGCCAAATTTGGTAAGAGATTTTGCGGTGCGGTAAGCTGCAGCGTCGGGAGAAAATTTTAGTGCTCGCTATGCGCACGCCACCTCTGCTCTTCAAGGTCGATGTGATATAAAACGTCCTAATGACCTCTTCATCGATCTTTGGGTCTTTGTTTAGCTCGCAAAGCGCCTTTCTTTGCTCCTCTAAAATTTCAAAATACCTCTGTCTAGCCTCGTCGCTGATCTCAAAATTTTCGCTCTCAAGCTCGAAATTCCAAACCTCTTCAAGCTTTTGAAATAAAAAATGCTCATCGCCCACAAATTTCTCTTTTTTAAATTTAAGCGAAGCCTGCGCAAGTGCCTTTTTGATCTTGATCCTTGCAAGCTCATTTGGCATGTGGTCGTTAAAGTCTGGAAATTTCACGCTTTTAATGAGCAGTGGCAAGCTTAAGCCCTGAACCACAAGCGTTAGCAAGATCACGACAAAGGTGATAAACAAGATGAGGTCTCTGTGCGGAAAGGGCTCACTCCCAGCCATGGCAGGGATAGAAAGTGCCGCAGCCAGCGAGACAACGCCCCTCATGCCAGCCCAGCCGACGATAAAAGGTGTGGCTTTGCCTGGGTTACGATCGTCCGCCACGCTGATATAGCGCTTCATAAACATCGTGATATAAACGGCGCCATAAGATGCCATGAGGCGGATAACGATGAGCACGGCAGTGACCAAAACGCCGTAAGAGATCGCCTTAAAGAGCGAGACGCCGCTACGCTTGAGGCCTGATAAAATTTCAGGCAGATCAAGGCCGATCATGGTAAAGGCAAGGCCGTTTAGCAAAAATATAAAGTTGTTCCAAACGGGCACTGCGTGGATCCTTGTTGAAGCGGTGAAAATTTCATTTTTCTTAGTCGAGAGATAAAGTCCGCCACAAACCACCGCCAAAACGCCGCTAGCACCAAGCTCTTCAGCCAAGATATACATGATATAAGGCGTCGTGATCGTCATTATCGTGTCGCTGTTTTCATCAGTTGGCAAAATTTTATGTAAAAAATAAGCCGCAAGTGCCACCACAAGACCGACCAAAACACCGCCAGCCACCATCCAGACAAAGCTTGCAGCCGCCTTGTACCAGATAAACTGCCCAGTAGTCACTGCCACTGCGGCAAAGCGAAAGATGATGAGCGATGATGCGTCATTTAAAAGGCTCTCGCCTTCTAAAATAGCGCTGATCCTGCGCGGTGCTTTGACAAATTTAAAGATCGCAGCCGTACTCACCGCATCTGGTGGTGAGACGATGGCGCCAAGCATGAAGCCAAGGGCGAGCGAGAAGCCAGGGATCACTAAATTTGCTATCACGGCAATAGCTGCTGCGCTGATAAAAACCACGATAAAGGCGAAACTGCCAATCACTCGGCGCCATTTATAGAGCTCTTTTAGTGAGTTTGCCCATGCGGCCTCGTAAAGAAGCGGCGGTAAAAATATGATGAAAATAAGCTCTGGATCGATCCTGATGGTGGGTAAATTTGGCACAAAGCTAATGGCCAGCCCGCCAAGGACTAATAGCACTGGATAGGCGACTTTTAGGTGGTTTGAGACCATCACCAAAGCGATGATGATGGCTAGCAGTGCAAAAAACAGTAGCAAATGTTCGATCATTTTGATCCTTTAAATTTCTTTTTTATTGATGCCAAGACTATCTTTTATGCCAAAGCCATCTAGCAGGCATCTTTTAACTAAATTTGCGATAGATCTTCTTGAAATTTGAGCATTTTCATTTTTAAATTTCTCGCCTTTGCTTCAGCTCGTGACCTCATAGTCTATCTCGTTAGCATCACTAAACCACTGCGGACGTATCAGCGTGTAGCAAAGACCAGAGTTTTCTATGATCTTGGCTGAGTTTATGTAAGAGCTTGGAGCGCGCCTGCCACTAGGCACTTCGCCCTCGTAAATGCCATAAGATGTTATCCAAACTAGCCTCTTTACTCCAGTCTCTTTCATGGCGCTAACTAGTGAGCTAGCCATAGCCTCAAGCGAGCCAGCAAGCCCAGCATATACGCTATCTACGCCGTTTAAAGCTTCTTTTAGCCTAGTCTTATCTTGGACATCGCCTTGCATTAGCGTGGTTTTGTCGCTTCTAAAATTTTCTAGTTTTTAATATCTCTAGCATAAAGGCGTAAATTTACACCCTCAACACTTAAAAGCTCGTCTATAACGTAGCTACCAAGGCTCCCACTGGCACCTAAAAGTAAAATTTTCATATCTATCCTTAATGTTGCTAGGTAAAATTTAGCAGATAAGCTTAAAATGGCGGGTAGAGAGAGATTCGAACTCTCGGTGAGTTGCCCCACACACGCGTTCCAGGCGTGCTCCTTAAACCGCTCGGACATCTACCCAAGAAGAAGGTGATTATATCTTCATTTGCTTAATGCTTGGCTTTTAGAGCTTTAGCCCCAAGATAACGACATCTTTATATTCGCCATCCATCAGGCAAACGCCAGGCAGTTCGCCCCATTTTTCAAAGCCAAATTTCAAAAATAGCCCAAGGCTTGCTTCGTTTTTGCTAAAGATTAGCGCGATGATGTTTTTTAAATTTAGCCCTCTAGCTTCATTTAGGCTGTGGGCTAAAAGCTGCTTGCCGATGCCCTTTTTAAGGGCTTTTTTAGCGACATAGATGCTTATCTCTACGCTTATATCGTAAGCGATCTTGGGGTTAAAGTCACTTAGCGAGCAGTAGCCTAAAATTTCATCATTTTCTTTGTAGATAAAGATAGGGCGCGAGCCGCCGTGGGCGTTAAACCAAGGCTCTCGCTCCTTTGTGCTAACTGGCCGCATATCAGCAGTCGCACTTCTTTCTAAGATGTAGTCATTATAAATTTGCGTGATCGCTTCAAGGTCGCTTAAATTTGCTCGCTCGATCAAGCCTAACCTTTTTTGGTTGCTTGATATACTGGCTCAAGCTTTGCTGCGACCTCTTTTAGATCCTTGATCCTGCTCTCGTTTGATGGGTGAGTGCTTAAAATTTCAGGTATTTTGCCACCGCTCATCTTGCTCATCTTAACCCAAACTTCGACCGCCTCTTTTGGATCATACCCAGCTCTTGCCATTAGCTCAGTGCCGATGTGATCGGCCTCGGTTTCGTGTGAGCGAGAAAATGGCAGTGAGATGGTGTATTGGCTGGCTAAGTTTAGAGCGCTTGCGCCAAGATCGCCAAGTCCTGTGGCGGTCGCGACTGCGAAGATGCCGATGTTTTTGAGTTGGTCGGTGCTCGCTTGCTCCCTGCTGTGCTCTCTAAGCGCGTGGGCGATCTCGTGACCCATGACCGCCGCTAGCTGTGCATCTGTCAAATTTAGCTTTTTAATAATACCGCTATAAACGACGATCCTGCCGCCTGGCATGCACCAAGCATTTAGCGTATCTTCGTTTATGACATTTACTTGCCACTTCCATTTTAAGGCATCATCTCTAAAAACGCCAGTTTGCGCGATCAGCCTTTTTGCGATATCTTGAACCCTTTTTGTGAGGATCGGATCGACATTTAGCTCGCCCTTGCTTCTAGCAGCTGTGAGCGTCTTGACATAAGCTTGAGCCGAGCTTTGCTCCATCGCTTCAGCCGATACTAGCATAAATTGTTTTCGGTCTATGCCGACAGCGCCTGATTTTGTGACGCTCGTGCAGCCTGTGATAAGCAAGCTAGCTGTTAATAACGTAAGTAAAATTTTTTTCATTTTCATCCTTTTTGGATTAAAATTTGGCGTATTATAGCCTGAGTTGGATATGCATTGTTAAACGAAGTGCGAAATTTAAATTTTGCGATTTCAAAAATAGAAATTTACCACTTTTGCAAATTTTAAAACTTTCACTCACTCGCAAGAATTGACTACTAAAATTTGGCTTCGCTTATCGCTTAGCTCAAATTTTAGAGCCGAAATTACTCGTTCATGAAATTTTAAAATTTGTTAGAAATTTCTTAGAAGCAAACCGCATGCAGTGCGCCAGCACTAAGGCATGCACCTCTAACGTGCGATGGGTTTGGGGGATTTAAAAAGGGGGATAAGGGGACGGCTTCGTAACTTGAGTCCCCTTGTCTCCCTTTTTGGTAAATTTATACTACAAAGCAAATTTTAAAATCTTACTCACTCGCCTTAGCAACTTACTAAATTTAGGGCTCATAGCCATTCGCCACTAAATTTAGAAGCGTGATATGCTCGCTCATAAGTTTTAAAATTTGCCTGACAATAAAGCGCATATTGTGTGCTGCTTGATTTATGACCGCATAAATTCAAAATTTAGACACTATATCCCAAATTTAACCCCTACGCCTTGTAGTCTATATTTCTCTCAAATTCTCTCAAACGTTTATTGACCGACCTTAGCTCAGTTATCGTTGTCCAGTTATCGATAAAGACGCTAAAGCTCTCTCTGACCTGCGAGAAGGCATTGCTAGCTTGGATCAAAACTCCAAGCGTGATGACGCCGCTAAATAGGCCATTGCCCATGATGATGTAAGGCACGATGACTAAAATTTGCGAAAATGAGATGAGCCAAAGATTAAAGTAGCCGTAGTGCAAAAATAGCTTATAGTAGTTTAGCTTCACCCCTGTAAAAAGCTCTAGCATGACGTTTGGCTGGCAAAATTTGAGCTTATTATCCTCGCCATAAACTAGCTCTTTTCTAAAGGCTGCCTCCGCTTTTTGGTTGTTATACTCAAGGTGTGGCAGCTTTATACCCACAAACCACGATACGATGAGGCCTCCGACGCTAATTAGTAGCGCGATATAAACTAGCGAGCCCTCGATATCCTTGATGAAAGGCAGGCTCACACTCTTGCTTAGCTCCCAAAGTACTGGTATAAAGGCGATGAGCGTCATAAACGCCTTTAAAACCTGCACGCCAAGGCTCTCCATGATCTTAGCAAAGCGATAAACATCCTCTTGGATACGCTGCGAGCTGCCCTCGATGTCGTTTTGGCAGTTTCGCCAAAATTTGAGATACTTAAAGGTCATCGCCTCCCTCCAGCGAAAGACCCAGTGGCTCGCAAAGAACGATATCACCGTGTAGGTCACGACGTATGGCATGGCGATCTTTAAGAAATTTAATATCCCTTGCCAAAACTCATCTACATTGTGATCTTTTGAGTTTTGCATGATGTCGTAGAAATTTTTATACCACTCGTTGATGCGGACGTTTAGATGCGTTTGATAGACAAGCAGCAAGATGATAAATATCGCTCCGCCGTAAGCCCAAAGTGCCCATTTTTTATCTTTGAAAAATGATGAAAACATAAAGTGCCTTTTGTAAATTTTGGCAATTATAGCAGGCAAGGTTTAAGCATTTATATAAAATTTAAAACCAAACTATATCATTTTGCAAATTTTAACGTAAAGGAAAATGATGAAGAAATTTGCATTTTTAGCTCTTAGCCTTTGTGCGTCCTTAGCGCTTGGGGCCGATATGAAGGTCTATAAAAGCCCAACTTGCGGTTGTTGTGGCAACTGGGCGAGTGCTATGCAAAAGGCTGGCTTTAGCGAAGAGACCATCAAAGTAGATGACTTGGTCAAGGTTAAAAAAGAATTTCATGTGCCACTAGAGCTTTCAAGCTGCCACACAGCTATCGTTGATGGCTACGTCATCGAGGGTCACGTGCCAGCAGATGAGGTCAAACGCCTGCTGGAGCTTAAACCAAAAGATGCCGTTGGTATCGCAGTGCCTGGCATGCCTATGGAGAGTCAGGGCATGGAGCAAGGCGGCAAAGCCGAGCAATACGACGTCATACTCTTTAAAAAAGATGGCTCACAAGAGGTCTTTGCTACTTACATCGGCTCTAAAAAGCTAAAATAACTTCAAATTTAGACTTAGCTCGTCTTTTGATGGGCTAAGTTAAAAAGAAATTCCCTTGCTAATGGCGATGATGCAGAGCAAAAAGGCTATTGGCACATAGATAAATTTACCCACAAAGTACCAAAATGAGCCGTAAGTTTTATTTGCTCCGGAATTTACTTCGTCTAAAATTTCTTCTTTTTTGATGATCCAAAACCAAGATATTGCACCGATGACTGCGCCGATCGGGATGATGTAGATAGAGACAAAGTCCATCCAAGGTCCCCAACTGCTAATAGGCTCCATAAACGCTCCAAAGCCAAAGCAAACCACGCAAAGTAGCGCAAGCACCCAAAACCTGCTAAGGCGCGGGAATTTATGCATGAGCGACTCAGCGACCACCTCAAACATATTTTGAAGCGATGTGATACCGCCAAAGATGACTGCAGTAAATAGTATGATCGCAAAAATTTGACCGCCGATCATATTTTGTAAAATTTTAGGAAGCGTTACGAAAAGTAGCTTTGGACCCTCAGCTGGATCCATAGCGTAGGCAAAGACCGCTGGGATCATGACAAGTGCTGCTACAAGGGCTGCAAGCGTGTCAAAAAATGCCGTAGTTTTAGCACTTTCTACGATGTCTTCATCCTTTGAAAGATACGCTCCATAAACTATCATGCCAGAACCCGTGATAGAGAGTGAAAAAAAGGCTTGACCCATCGCTGTGACCCACACCATCGGATCTTCAAGCTTGCTAAAATCAGGGATAAATAGAAATTTATACCCCTCAAATGCGTTTGGAAGCATCGCGACATTTATAGCCAAAATGGCAAATAGCACGAAAAATAGCGGCATCATTATTTTATTAGTCTTTTCTATGCTTTTTGCTCCAAAAAATAGCGTAAGAAGCGTGCCAACGATCACTATAAAGTGATAGGGCAAGACTGAGTACTCAGCAAGAGCAAAGGAGTTAAACCAGACATTTGTATCAACGCTCATAAACGAGCCAGTAAGCGCCTGTGTAAGGGCTTTTAGCACGTAAGCGATGATGACAGCGTAGCCGATGGCTATGCAAAGCGAGCCAGCAAGTGGAAGCCAGCCGATGATACTGCCTATGACGCCTAAATTTCTACTTTGCCAAGCAAATTTATATGATCCTAGCGTGCCAGTCTTTGCGCGTCTGCCGATCGCATACTCAGCGCTTAAGCCAACGTAAGAAAAAAGTGCCACAAAAAAGATGTAGATGAGTAAAAATGCTCCACCACCATTTGTGCCAAGCTTGTAAGGAAAGCCCCAAACATTTGCCATACCAACGGCTGAACCAACTGAGGCTAGTATAAAAGCCCAGCGTGATGAAAAATTCTTTTTGCTCATTGTAAAATCCATAAATTTAGTGATGAAAATAATGTTACCAAAATATGATTTAAGAACTTTTTATAAATCTTAAATTTAAGAAACGTTGTTACTTTTGGGCGCGGCTAATTTGACCGCTAAATATAAATTCGCTATAATCAGCCAAAATTTTTAACTCTTAAGGATCATAATTGTACCCCAGTAGCGATAACTCGCTTTTAATGGTAATACTTGCCATTATATTCATTTTACTAAACGCATTTTTTGTTTTGTCGGAATTTTCCCTTGTTAAGGTTCGCAAGTCTAGACTTGAAGAGCTTATCAAAGAGAAAAAGCCAAACGCCCAGCTTGCCTTTGAGATGTCAAACAAGCTTGATACCTATCTTAGTGCCACTCAGCTTGGCATCACGCTAAGCTCGCTCGCCCTTGGTTGGATCGGTGAGCCAGCAGTCGCAAGGCTCATAGAAGCCCCACTTAAAAATGTTTTCAACCTTAGCGATATCTTAGTTCATACAGTCGGCTTTGCGATCGCATTTACGCTTATCACGCTACTTCACGTCGTTATGGGTGAGCTTGTGCCAAAGTCAGTCGCCATAGCCAAATCAGAATCAGCAGTGCTTAAAATCGCTCGTCCGCTTCACTTTTTCTGGATACTATTTTCGCCTATCATAAAGCTTTTTGACATCCTAGCTACATCTGGACTTAAAATTTTAGGCATCCAGCCAGCAAAAGAGAATGAGCTAGCGCACTCTGAAGAGGAGATCAAGATCATCGTTGGCGAGAGCTTGAAGGGCGGCGTGCTTGATAGTTTTGAGACTGAGCTTATCAAAAATGCAGTTGATTTTAGTGACACGGTCGCAAAAGAGGTTATGACGCCAAGACGCGACATGATCTGTATAAATAAACAAAAGAGCTTTGAAGAAAATTTACAAGTCGTTTTTGAGTCAAAATATACTCGCTATCCTTATATAGACGGCTCAAAAGATATCATTTTGGGCATGATACACATTAGAGATATCTTGCAGCTACACTTTAGCGAGGATAAAGAGAAGAGCTTTGATGCGATCGTGCGTAAATTTGTCATCGTGCCTGAGAGCCTTTCTATCTCAAAGGTACTTGTGATGATGAACAAGGAGCAAATTTCAGCGGCACTTGTCGTTGATGAGTATGGCGGCACGGCTGGACTTCTTACTATGGAGGATATCATGGAGGAGGTGCTTGGCGACTTTAACGACGAGCACGACGAGGTCGATCAACACTACAAAAAGATAAATGAAAACATCTATGAATTCCAAGGCAGATACGATCTAGAGAGTGTTGAGGAGCTTCTTGGCATAAGCTTTGATGAAGAGACCGATCAAGTCACGATCGGCGGATATGTCTTTAACCTTATCGGTCGTTTGCCAGTCGTTGGGGACAAGATCGAGGATGAAAACTGCTACTACGAGGTGAGAAAGATGGATGGAGCCAGCATCTCACGTGTAAAAGTTAGAAAAAAGATAAAAGAAGAAGAGGAGCCTGCTCAGGCTTAGTTTATAAATTTAATGGCTTTTTTGAGCCATTAAATTTAACCTCACATAATAAAAAATAGGGCAAATTTAAGTGGCATTGCACTTTTTAAAAACTCTAAGCCATTAAATTTAGCCTCACAAAATCACAAAATTTAAAGTCACCTTTTTAAATAGCTCTCTAAAACGTTACCATCGCTTTTTTATAAATTTGGTTATAAATTTTAAAATGGCTTGCTAGTTTTAAATTTATTATCTGCTTGCAAAAGTAGCCGAGTAATATTGCTTGTGATATTTAAATTTACTAAAGTTTATTAGCCTTGGCGGGGAGATATGATGTCACGAAATTTCGTCATAAATTTCTCTATCACGCTCATCTAGGCTGCAGCAAGAAAGTCAAATTTCTTTTGTTAAATTTTAGCAGCACCTCTTAATAGCTCTTTTGTAGCCAAATTTGCTTATTTATTTTTATGTATAAATTTATCTTGATAAAAGCGTGCCAGATCTTTGCCATGCTTTAATGCTAGCTCGTAGTAGGGCATGTCTGGATCCTCTCCTATCATCTCATATATCTTTTTACGAAGCTCTGGCAAAAGGCGAAGATCGCTATAGTCTATATTCTTTTTATACGCTGGCAAGCCTTGTAAAAGCAGGGCATTTGAGTAGTTTATGCCACCAGTTTTGCTGCCAGTAATGTTAAATTCATTCTCATATTGCGTGCGAGTTAAGCCAGTTGGTATGCTAAGCTCTCCCCGCTCTAGGCAAATTTTATCATTGCTACTTACGATATACTCTGGGAATTCTAGCTCTTTGTAGTTGATATCTTCGTGATCATAATAGACCCACTTTATGCCGTCTTTATTTTTGCGGTTGAAACTGCTTTTGTAGATGAAGCTACCTGGGATGATAAATTCACGGCTTTTTAGCATCGGCGCATCTGCTATATCTTTATAAACAGCAACCAAGTAGCAGTCACTAAAAAAATCAAGCGGCCAAAGAAGCCCCTCATTCGCTCGCTTTATAAAACGGTTCATGATATCAGCTAAGATCTTGCCAAAGAAATATCTCTTGTAGTAATCATTATAGACGTAAAAAATGTCGCCTTCTTCGAGCTTTGTCTTATCTGGCATTTTATAAATTTAGCTCTTCCAGATGTTTTTATTTAGCTCCAGATCACGCACGATCTCTACAAAGTCGCTAACTCCTGCGATGTAGTTTTGCACGCTCTCGTTGCTGTTTATCGGCTTTTTAAGATCAGGCTCAAAGCTGTCCTTTCTAAGATCGATCGCGATGAAAATTTCATTTTTTAAAAACGCTGCCGAGAGTGGGGCATTAAATTTAGTTCTTAGAGTGGTTAAATTTTCCATCAGCTTTGGCGTCAGAGCATATCTTGCAGCGATCTGATCGGTCGTGTAGGTCTTAAAAAGCTCATTAAATTTAGGATTATCCATCACAGCTTGCTCGCCATCGCTTCTTAGATCAGAAGTTCGCTTTTTATCGCAGACGTAGATCGTGGCGCTTAGCTCTTTTTTAAACTCAGCCTTTAGCAAAATGCCTTGAAATTTCACCGTTGTTGTGGTGCGTTTCTCACCTTTTACCTCTTTTGCCGCATAAAAATCGCAAAGCTTAAACTGCGTGTTATCGATCTGTCCGTAGATCATATCTTCTGCGTAGTGTCTATTTACATCAGCGTCATAAATTTTTAAAAAATCGTTCAAACTTAGTCCGCCATTTGCGCTGAAATTTAGACCATAGTTTTTTACGATGACGCCAACTACTTTTTGTTTAAATTTTGCTATAAGCTCGTTTTTTAGCCCATTTATCGTCTTGCCAAGATAAAAAACTCCACCGATTAGCAAAAAGAAAAATAAATTTCCAAGGTGCAGTGATGCCAAAAAACCACTTACAACTATGATGCCAAGGAAGCCATAAACGATCATTTTAAAGGCTTTTTTCCCCATAGCAAGGCGCTCTTTTTCAAGCTCGTCAAGGTCGCTTAGATCGATGCCCTTTAGTTCGTCTGCTTGCATTTTTTATGCCTTATTTTTTAAAAAGATCACCGACGTTTGGAGCAACTGCTTCATTTTCAGGGATATCAAAAAATACATCTTTGTGAAAGCCAAACATTGAAGCTACGATGTTTGAAGGAAACATCTGTATGGCGTTGTTGTAAATTTCAACGGCTGAGTTGTAAGCACGTCTGGCAGCTGAAATTTGCTCTTCGACCTCGTTTAGTGTGCTTTGGATGTGAAGTAAATTTTGATTTGCTTTTAGGTCTGGGTAGTTTTCTACGCTCACTCTTAAACCATTTAGCAAGCTTGAAATTTTGTTATTTAGCTCAAATTTCTCCTCATTTGTAGAGGCGCTTCTAGCACTCTCTCTAAGGGCAGTGATGTTTTCTAGTAGGCCCTTTTCATGCACCATGTACTCTTTCGCAGTAGCTACTAAATTTGGTATGAGGTCATATCTTCTTTTTAGCTGTGCGTCGATGCCAGCCTCCACGCTTTTTACCTGGTTTTGCTTTGCAACAAGCGAGTTGTAAAGGCTGATGAAAAAGACAAAAATGACTGCGATAACAAGTATCGCGATGACTAACGAATTCATAACTTTTCCTTTGAAATTTAAGTTTGTTGTAGTTTATCCAAAGTTGCTTAAGAGTATTTAAACACCGAGGTTGGGCGATTAAATTTAATATTATAATTTAATCTTAAATTTTACATATAATTTATATAATTAAAAATTGTTTTTTACGAGGAGGATAAATGAGAACGGTAAACGTAAAAGATATAAAAGAGACTGTTGCAAAGCTTTGCAAACAAGCCTGTTACGTCGTTACACCAGATCTAAAGGCTGCTTTTACAAAAGCACAAACCACTGAGAGCTCATCTCTAGGTAAGGATATCTTGGGCAAAATTTTGCAAAATGCCAAGCTAGCAGAAGAGGGCGTTGCTCCTATTTGCCAAGATACAGGTATGACGGTTGTCTTTGTCGAGATCGGTCAGGATGTGCATATAGAAGGCGGATATATCGAAGATGCGATAAATGAGGGCGTTGCAAAAGGCTACACTGAGGGCTATCTTAGAAAATCAGTCGTTGCTGAGCCACTTTTTGAGAGAAAAAACACCACAAATAACACTCCAGCAGTCATCCACACTAGGATCGTCCCAGGCGATAAGCTAAAGATAAAAGTCGCTCCAAAGGGCTTTGGTAGTGAGAACAAGTCAATACTAAAAATGCTTGTGCCAGCTGATGGCATAGAGGGCGTTAAAAAGGTATTTTTAGAGGCTGTAAAATACGCTGGACCAAACGCTTGCCCTCCAATGACAATAGGCGTTGGCATAGGCGGCACCATGGATAAAGCTGCACTTCTAGCCAAGCAAGCCGCAGTTCGTCCAGTAGATAGCAAAAATGCCGATGCAAGATATGCAAAACTAGAAGATGAGCTTCTTGAGCTTGCTAGCAAAACAGGCGTCGGACCTCAAGGGCTTGGTGGCGATACAACTGCCATAAAAGTAAATGTCGAGTGGTATCCAACTCACATCGCAGGCCTACCAGTAGCCATAAATATCAACTGCCACGCTGCACGCCACGCAGACGCCGAGCTTTAAGGAGATAACATGTCAGAAGTAAAAAGAATAACAGCACCATTTGATAAAGAGGTGGTAAAGAGCCTAAAAGCAGGCGACAATGTCCTAATCTCAGGCACTATCATCGCTGCTCGTGACGCCGCTCACAAGGCACTAACAGAGGCTCTAGCACGTGGCGAGAAGTTGCCAGTTGAGCTAAAAGGCGAGACTATCTACTACGTCGGACCAACACCAGCTAAACCAAACCAAGCTATCGGTGCAGCAGGTCCAACAACAAGCGGCAGAATGGACAAATACACACCAACTATGATAAACGAAGTTGGCATAAATGGCATGATCGGCAAGGGATATCGAAACGACGCCGTAGTCGATGCGATGAAAAAATCATGCTGTGTTTATATGGTCGCTATAGGCGGTATCGGAGCGGTCATTAGCCAAAGTATCAAAAAATACGAAGTCTTGGCATATCCAGAGCTAGGACCAGAGGCAGTCGCAAGGCTCACAGTCGAGGACTTCCCAGCGATAGTCGCTATCGACTGCGAGGGCAATAACTTCTATGAAGTCGGCCAAGCACCTTACAAAAAAATCTAAATTTGATCCGCTAGCTTTGGGGCTAGCGGAATTTCTTCTAAAATGAAAACTTTTTACAACGATCAAGCAAAGCCACTACTTAAATTTTTTACAAGCACCAAAAGCGAGCTAGTAAATTTAAAGCTAAAGCAAATTTTAAACGAGGGCTTTATCTCAAAACCGCAAGGGATATTTTTAAAAGCTGCCATAAGAAAAAGGCAGAAATTTGAGCAAAACAAGACGCAAAATGAGTGGTCGATAAATGAGATAGTAGTTTTTGAAAGCGAGTATGAAAGCTGCGAGGAGTATTTTAGCGACGTGGGGTCGTTTGTAGTGAAGCTGGCTGATAAATTTAGAACAAGTGGCATTAGCGAGGAGATAGTGCTTGCTGTTTCATTTCAGGCGCTGCAGTTTGTCACACTGGATAGCGAGGAGTTTAAATTTATATACGAAGACTACGATGAGAGCACAAACTCAGCTCACATTAAAATTTACGCCAAAAGAGAAAACGACGAAATTTTACTATATAAAGATATGTGTGATGGCTATAAAACTGAGGCGCTAATCGTTTACGAGGTGGCTAGTAGTAGCCAAGACACATAGTCTCAGTCAGTTTTATGCGCTTTTCAAAGGGCGCTGGCGAGAAAAATTTACACTTTTCTATATAAATTCTATACGAGTAGCTAAGCTTAAAATCATCATAAAATTTCTTTAAATTTAAAAATTTGATACCGCAAATTTCATGAAATTCAAAAAGTTCATAAATTTTCGAGCCATTTTTCGCCACGAGGTGTGAGGGAGCAAGCGAGGTAAATGAGCAAAAAACGCCAGTTGGGATGAGGCCATCTAGCTGCGTGCAGGCTTGCAAAGCGTCTGCAAATTTCTCTGGGACGCTCTTTTTTCTAATAAAAACGATGCGTGAGTTTTCAAATTTAGCACTGATCGCATTTTTCCAAAAGAGGTAAGCGTTTGATGAGATGCCCGCGTTTTTGGCAAGCTGAGCGCCAAGCACGTAGTCATCTAAAAATTCGTTTGGTGCAAGGGTTATTTGCATCTTTGTCCTTTTGAAATTTTGCTCATTATAGCCTTTGGTGCCTAAAAATTTAGAAATTTATAGTAGGATTTTGCCAAATTTCAAAAGGAGAAGATATGAAAAAACAAATTTCAACAAAAAACGCCCCACAAGCGATCGGACCATATTCTCAGGCGATTAGCGCGAATGGATTTTTATTTATCTCAGGTCAGCTTGGCGTCACACCAGCAGGTGAGTTTGCAGGCAGTAGCGTAGAGGCTCAAGCCGAGCAGTCACTTACAAATTTACAAAACATTTTGGCTGAGGCTGGACTTAGTTTTGATAATGTCGTAAAGACTACGATCTTTTTAGCAGATATGGCAGATTTTGCTAAAGTAAATGTCACATACGCTAAATTTTTCAAAGAGCCATATCCAGCCAGAAGCACGGTGGCTGTGAAGACTTTGCCAAAAGATGCACTTGTAGAAATTGAAGTTATCGCAGCACAATAATGTCACAACTGTACCCAAGTACAATATACAAAGAGGATTAAAATGTCTTAAAATTACGTAAAATTTATTTTACGATAAGGATAGACATGCAAACTCAAGTAGGAGTAATCAAACAAATCTCAGGCTTAGTGGTAGCTGTAGATCAAAATGGTGTTAGCCGCGTTTTAAAAGTTGGCGACGCTTTATATCTTGGGGAGGTTGTAAAGACCTCTTCAGCTTCTTCTAAAGCCGTAGTTTCAATGGACAATGGCAAAGATGTCACCATCTTGGGTGATGAGTCGTTAAAGCTTGACGAAAATGTAGCCGCAGGAGAAAAACCAAATACTGTAGCGGATGTTAGCGACTTGCAAAAATCGTTGTTAAACGGCGAGGATCTAACAAAACTAGAGGAGACTGCCGCTGGTGGTAACGCAGCCGCAGCTGGTGGCGGAGATGGCGTTAGCCTTGGTGCAGCGTCGTTTGATGAGGGCGGTCACTACTCAAATATCAATGAAAATTTCCGCTCCATAGGTGATCTAAATAGCGCAAGAGGTGCTGAGAGGATAGGCGGCGTAAGCGGCGCAGCTGATAATGCTGGTGGTGACACTGGTTTTGTAGATACTACTATCCCAACAGTAACTCTAGATCCAATTAACAACACTTCAACAGTAGTAACTGGTAAGGTTCCAAATCCAGATCCAAATACCACTGTAATTGTTGAAATTCCTGGTCATACCCCAGTTACAGTTCCAGTAAATCCTGATGGTACATTCTCTGTTCCTACACCAAATAATGAACCATTAAAACCAGGTACTGAGGTAAAAGTTACTCCAAAAGATGATGCAGGCAATGGTACACCAGTTACTACTCCAGTATCAGACGTAACTATCCCAACAGTAACTCTAGATCCAATTAACAACACTTCAACAGTAGTAACTGGTAAGGTTCCAAATCCAGATCCAAATACCACTGTAATTGTTGAAATTCCTGGTCATACCCCAGTTACAGTTC
>NZ_JAAKZB010000007.1:0-80343 GCF_015229965.1 Campylobacter concisus | reverse complement strand
CAAGAAGTATGCAAGCAGTGGCTACTTACGGCGGTAAAGAGCTAGAGCGCGAGACAGCTAAAAGAGCAAAAGAGCATAAGCTAGATATGGAGTATGCTATCTTTGGTCTTGGACGTGATGCTGATGTTAAAAAGAGTGTCTTTAAAGCACCGACTGTTAGAACTGGCGAAATGGCAGGCCTATTTTACTTCTTGGCTAAAGACTCAGCCGCATTTGCAAGTGGTAAGCGTGGCAACGTTGTAGCATTTGATAGCACAGGCGACTGGAAAGGCACTCCAGCAGCACTAACTGAAACTGTGTTATCACAACTACTTCAAAACATTTGGGATGCAGGCACAACTCCAAAAGATGTGTTTATTGGCGCTGAGTTAAAACTAGCTATAAATAAAATAGTGTTTAGGTATCATTCTCGAAGTCAAATAATTATTTTAATATTAAAATTTATCGCTGAAAGATTGATATTTGGTATCACTAAAGCAATAATATCTATACTTTTAGAGAATTTTGTTTGAATGCAGCCAACAAATTTGCCGACATGGCAAATTTGTATGGTTTTTAATTCAAAATATCCAAAAGTATTTCACTAATTTTGACCTATCTTTTCTTCTAGAAATTCCAAAATTTCTTGTGATTTTTTATTTAGCGACTCTTTTGGGATCTGCAAGAAGCTGCCTTCTTTTAAGATCAAAGCTACAAAATCATCCGTTTCGCAAGTGCCAAGAAACGCACCATATGAAAAATGAACCGTGCTCGTTGCTGTGGCGAACAAGACCTCATTATCGTATATAACGATCTCTTGTTCGCGCTCAACATCGATTTTTGAGTAAATGGCTCTAGTAAATAAAACTGGTTTAATTATGGTCGCATAAATATAGAGCAAGACTATGCCAACACAAAGAACAATGGCTAAATTTTTGCCATAAAAGAGACGTCATTTATATCCGAAAAAACTACTAAATCATTCTCAAAAATGTCAAAAAGAACAACCAAAGCTACTGCGCATAGCGCAGCAAATGGCAGCTCGATCGCTCTCATCAAAAACACAAATTTATTCTTTTTGTAGACGGTGCTTGAGACCTTATGTAGCAGTTTTTTAAATTTAGCATCGTTTTTTATACTAAATTTCGCTCTAAATTTTTCATTTTGCATGTTATTTCTTTAAATTTTGCCTAAATTTCATCCGTGATGATCTCTATCTTGCTTACATCAACCAAGCTGCCATCTAAGATGATCTCCTCTATCTTGCCAGCTCTTATGACGCCACTTTTTGGATTTTTCACGCTTTTTATGCAGCTTTTTGTGCTCACATCGACGCTTGAATATTCAAAAGCAAGGCTTGTATCCATAAAAGTGCAATCTTTCACGACCAAATTTTCCACGTAGCAAAGTGCTTGCAAGCTCTTTATCGTGCAGTTTATGAGTGTAACATTTTTCGCGTTCCAGGCTAGGTATTCGCCTGAGATGAGGCAGTTTTGCGCGACCACGTTTTCGCAGTTCCAAAAGGCATCTTTTGAGATGAGTTTTGAGTTTGTGACGCGAAGGTTTTTGCAGCCATCAAAGCAGTAGTTGCCGTCCAAGCTTAGCCCATCAACCTCCAAATTTTCGCTATTTGCCCCGAAGTAATCCCCTTTTGCAAAGACGTTTTTTATCTTCACGTCTGCGCACCCCCAAAGTGTCTCGGCGGCGTCTGAGAAATTTACATTTTCAAGTGAAATTTGCGAGCTTTTTCTAAAGCTTTTTGGCGCATTTATGAGCACGTCTTTGAAGCTTAAATTTGTGCTGTACCACATGCCAGCCCTTGCTAAAGGCTCCAAATATCCGCCATTTAGTGTGATATCGCTTGCGTACCAAAGTGGATATTTGTAGGCAAAAACGCACCCATTTAGCTTTAAATTTGAGCTGTGCTTTAGCGGCGACTCGCCATCTTCAAAGATGCAGTTAGTAAAATTTAGCCCCTTTGATCCAAACATCGCACGTTCTCCTGTGAAAATTTCTGCGGTTCTCTCTTGCATTTTTGTCCTTTATTAAATTTTCTCTCAAAATTATACTGATTTTCTTAAATTTTATTGCAAAGTGCCATTAAATTTACTTTAAAGACGCAAAGCGTTATAATCGCCCCAAAAAAGGAGCAAAAATGGGTTTAAAATCAGACTCTTGGATAAGAAAAATGTCGGTTGAAAAGAAGATGATCGTGCCATTTGCCGAGGAGCAAGTGGGCCGCGGCGTCGTGAGTTACGGCGTTTCTAGCTATGGCTACGATATCCGCGTGGGCGATGAGTTTAAAATTTTCACAAACATCGGCGGAACCGTCGTTGATCCAAAGAATTTTGATGAGAAAAATGTGGTCGATTTTAAGGGCGATGTCTGCATAGTGCCGCCAAATTCTTTTGCCTTAGCGCGCACGATCGAGTACTTTAACATGCCTGATAACGTGCTAGCGATCTGCCTTGGCAAGAGCACATACGCAAGGTGCGGTATCATCGTAAATGTCACGCCTTTTGAGCCTGGATTTAAGGGGCATATCACGATAGAGATCTCAAACACGACGCCGTTACCTGCGAAAATCTACGCAAACGAGGGCATCGCGCAGGTGCTATTTATCGAGGGTGACGAGCCTTGCGAGGTGACTTATGCTGATAAAAACGGCAAATACCAAGCCCAAGAAGGCATTACACTACCTAGAATTTTGAAGTAAAGACAATGAAAATTTTGTTTCTTAGCGAGGATAAAGAACTGGCTAAATTTTTAGAAGAAGATTCAAACACACTAGTAAAAACAATAGAAAAAATTGACGAAGAATTTGTATTAAAAAATAAGATAGATTTTATTGTGAGTTATGGTTATAGGTATATTTTGCCTTATGAGGTATTAAGACATTTTTCTGGAAGAGCAATTAATTTACATATTTCGCTGTTGCCATACAATAGAGGAGCAGATCCTAATTTCTGGTCTTTTGTAGATAACACACCAAAAGGTGTTAGCATCCATTATATGGACACAGGGCTAGATACTGGAAAAGTCATAACTCAAAAAAAGATAAATTTTGATGCATCGAAGGAGAGTTTTGCTACCAGTTACAATACTTTACAAGTAGAGATTCGGAAATTATTTAAGTCGTGTTGGCAGGATATTAAGACATCAGAATCAGCTAATAACTCTAACGGTCAAACCATTGTTAACAAGGGTACCTATCATAGGGCAGCGGATAAGGAGAAGTATATGCATCTTTTGAAAGATGGTTGGGATACTAATATCGCATATTTTCTAAATAGAATAAAAAATATTCAAATTTAAAATAATTTTTATAAACCCTAAACAATAACGAAATTTTGACGAAATAGAAGCTAGAAAGAGCGAAGTTTTGATAAACAAAATTTTAAACTTTGGTATGGTATGTGCTTGAATTTTTATAGAGAATATTTTAAAATAATCTAATTAAAAATCAAAAACTGCTATCAAAAAGGTACTGGAATGTTTAACAACAAATCGATATTGATCACCGGCGGAACAGGAAGTTTTGGTAAAAAATACACCGAAATTTTGTTAAAAAAATATAAGCCAAAAAGGCTAGTTATCTACTCACGCGACGAGCTAAAGCAATACGAAATGGCCCAAATGTTTAAAGACAAGGCTATGCGTTTTTTCATTGGTGATGTGAGGGACTATAAGCGCTTAAGAACTGCGATGAACGGCATAGACTATGTCATCCACGCAGCTGCGATGAAACACGTGCCAATCGCAGAATACAACCCGATGGAGTGCATCAAAACAAACATAGATGGCGCCCAAAATGTCATCGACGCCTCTTTGGAGTGTGGCGTTAGCAAGGTGATCGCACTCTCAACTGACAAGGCATGCAACCCTGTAAATTTATATGGAGCTACAAAGCTAGCTAGTGACAAGCTTTTTGTTGCTGCAAATAACATTGTTGGAGACAAAAAAACAAGATTTAGCGTCGTAAGATATGGAAACGTTGTTGGCTCTCGTGGATCAGTAGTGCCACTCTTTAAAAAGCTGATCGCACAAGGAGAAAAAGATCTTCCTATCACGCATGAGAAGATGACTAGGTTTTGGATCACGCTTGAACAAGGTGTAAATTTCGTCCTTAAAAACTTTGAGAGGATGAAAGGCGGCGAAATTTTCATACCAAAGATCCCATCAATGACGATGGTCGATCTTGCAAAAGCCCTTGCACCAGATCTTGGCGTCAAGATCATAGGCATTCGCCCAGGCGAAAAGATGCATGAGATGATGATCTCAAGAGACGACGCGCATCTTACATACGAATTTGATGATTACTACGTTATTAGTCCATCTATCCAGTTTTTAACAGCACAAGACTTCTCGACAAATGCTCTTCATCAAAAAGGCAAACCAGTTAGTGAGGACTTTGAATATAGCTCAAATACAAATAAAATTTGGCTCGATAGAGCAGGCCTTCTTGAGATGATAGGAGATGCTAAATGATCCCTTACAGCCGCCAGCAGATCACAGAAGAAGATATCAAAGTAGTAGCAGATGCGCTAAGAGACGACATCTTAACAGGTGGCCAAAAGGTCAGTAAATTTGAAGAGGAGCTGGCAAAGTATATTGGTGTAAAGCACGTGATCGCTATGAACTCAGCCACTTCAGCCCTGCACGTAGCATATCTTAGCCTGGGCGTAAAGACTGGCGATGAAGTGATCACGACGCCTATCACCTTTGCAGCCACTGCAAATGCGGCTTTGATGGCAGGAGCGCAGGTCAAATTTTGCGATGTAAAAGCAAATGGCAACATCAATGAAGAGAAAATCCCAAATTTGATCACACCAAAAACAAAGGTGATAACTGCGGTTGATTACGGCGGCAACCCTGTGGAGCTAGATCAGATCATAAATTTAGCCAAAAAACACGGTATAAAAGTGATAGACGACGCCTCTCACGCCCTTGGTAGCGTGCAAAACGGCGTCAAAGTGGGCGTTAAGGCTGATATTAGCATATTTAGCTTTCACCCAGTAAAGCCTATCACCACGCTTGAGGGCGGCGCGCTTGCTACAAACGACGATGAGCTAGCAAGACTCGCAAGACTTTATAGAAGCCACGGCATCGCTAAAACAAAGCTTTGGGATAGCGACATGAGCCTGCTAGGCTACAACTACAGGATCACGGACGTTGCCTGCGCTTTGGGGCTTAGCCAGCTAAAAAGACTGGACGGCTTTATCGCTAAAAGAAACGAGATAGCTAAATTTTATGATGAGGAATTTAGCGGGTGTGAATACTTTAAAACTATAAATATCCCAGCAAATACAACTAGCTCAAGGCACCTATATCCAGTTCTTTTGGATGAGAGATTTTGGGATAAAAAAGAGCAAATTTTTGAAGCACTCTTGCAAAAAGGCGTTGGCGTGCAGGTGCATTATAAGCCAACATATAAATTTAGCTTTTATAAAACGCTTCTTGGCGAAATTTCACTGCCAAATGCGGAGAAATTTTATAGCGCCGAGCTTAGCTTGCCGTGCCATCACGGAATGAGCGTGGATGATGCTAAATTTGTTGCGAGCACGCTTTTTGACGTGCTAAAAAGCTTTAGCGAGCAAAAATGATCTGCATCATCCCAGCAAGAGGCGGTAGTAAGAGAATACCTGGCAAAAACATAAAAGACTTTTTAGGCAAGCCTTTGATCGCTTATAGCATCGAATCTGCGCTAAATTCTAAAGTTTTTAGCGACGTAATCGTAAGCACTGATGACGAAGCGATCGCAAATGTGGCTAGAGAATTTGGAGCTAGCGTGCCATTTTTTAGAGAGGCGAGCCTAAGCGACGACTACGCGACAAGCACCGACGTGATAAAAGATGCGATAAGGCGTGTAAATTCTAGCTTTAGTGACGTCTGCTGCCTTTATGCCACAGCGCCTCTGATAACGGCTGAAATTTTAAAAGAGGCTGCAAGCGAGTTTAAAAAGCAGGAGTGTAAATTTTTATTTTCAGCGACTGCATTTGATTTTCCTATACAAAGGGCGATAAAGCTTGATGAAAACGCTAGGGTTAGTATGTTTTATCCGCAGTTTGAAAAGACGCGCTCGCAAGATCTTGAGCCTGCATTTCATGACGCTGGGGCATTTTATTTTGGCAAAAAAGAGGCTTGGCTAGAGTGCAGTGCTTTGTTTGCGCCACATTCAAAGGTATATTTGCTGCCAAGAAATTTAGTCTGTGACATCGATACGCTAGAGGATTTTGAGTTTGCTAAAAAGCTTTATTTGATAAATAATGGAAAGATCTGATTGAAAGAATTTAAAGGACTCCCCCTGCTAAAAACGCTCGTGCGCGCTGATAGTAGCAGCAAGATAGGGCATGGGCACATCAGGAGAGACCTTTTGCTTGCTAAAAAATTTAATAACATCTCATTTGCATCTTTAAGGCTTGAAGGTGACATTTTTGATGAGATAAGCTACCCTAAATTTAGCCTAAGAAGTGGCGAGATAGATGAACTTTGCGAGCTTATCAAAGATAATAAATTTGAACTTCTCATCATCGACCACTACGGCTTTAGCTTTGAAGTCGAAAGAGCTATAAAAGAAAAAACCGGCGTTAAAATTTTATCATTTGACGACACTTACGAAAAACATTTTGCAGACTACATATTAAACGTAAATTTATATGCGCAAAAGGCAAGATATGAGGGGCTGGTAGAAAAAGGCTGTGAGGTATTTTGCGGGAGTGAGTTTTTGCTAGTTAGAGATGAGTTTTATGAAGAAGCGCAGGTAAAAAGGGAGAAAATTTACGACTACGCTATCATTCTTGGAGGCACTGATATCTCTGGGTTAAGTGCTAAAATTTCAAAAAAGTTACTCTTAAAAGGGCTAAAAACAGCTGTCATAACAACAAGTGGAAATAAAAACTTAAGCGCCCTAAAAGAGATATCTAGTAAAAACGAAAATTTTAGCCTTTTTGTAGATAGTAAAAGCGTAGCAAGGCTGATGAACGAAGCCAAAATGCTCATCATAACAGCAAGCTCGCTTGTAAACGAAGCTTATGTTTTGGGAGCTAAATTTAAAGCCATTTGCGTAGCGGATAATCAAAAAGAGATATTTGCTTGGCTCAAAGAAAATGGGTATGAAGCTTACTGGGGAGATGAAATTTGCTCGGTTATATAACATGCAAAGATAGTTGTCTTAAGCAGCAAAAAAAGGGAGTAAATGAAAATAGGAAATTTTGATACAGACAAAAAGGTCTTTATAATAGCAGAGCTCTCTGCTAATCACAGCGGTAGCCTAAAAACGGCGGTAGATACGATAAAGGCAGCTAAACGCGCTGGAGCTGATGCGATAAAGCTTCAGACATATACGCCTGATAGCTTGACTCTAAATTCGCACCTAGACGACTTTGTCATAAAAGGCGGACTTTGGGATGGGAGAAATTTATACGAGCTTTACCAAGAGGCGCTAACGCCAAGAGAGTGGCATGCGGAGCTTTTTAAAGTGGCAAAAGAGGAGGGGCTTGCCTGCTTTTCAAGTCCATTTTGCAAGGACGACGCCAACTTTTTAGAGCAGTTTAATCCGCCAGCTTATAAGATCGCAAGTTTTGAAGTGACGGATTATGATTTTGTAGAGTTTGTGGCCAAAAAAGGTAGGCCCATCATCATCTCAACTGGCATAGCCTACGAAGAAGAGATACAAGACGTGGTGCAAATTTGCAAAAATGCAGGCAATAACGACATCGCCCTTTTAAAGTGCACATCAAGCTATCCAGCGCCACTAAATGGCATGAATTTGCGAACTATTAAGGATATGAAAAATAGATTTGGCATTGAAGTGGGCTTTTCAGATCACACTTTAGGCGTGACAGCCCCAGTTGTAGCAGTTAGCCTTGGTGCTAGAATGATCGAAAAGCACTTTATACTTGATAAAAGCATAAAAAGTGTCGATAGTGCTTTTAGCCTTGATGAGAGAGAATTTGCTCTTATGACAAAGTGTGTTAGAGAGGCCGAGGAGATTATAGGAGAAATTTCATATGAAGTCGGTGAAAAAGCACTAACTAATCGCTTTTTCTCACGCTCGCTTTATGCAAGTGCAGATATTAAAAAAGGTGAAATTTTTAGTGATCAAAATATAAGAAGTGTACGTCCAGGGCATGGCCTTCACCCTAAATTTTTAAAAGAGCTGATCGGAAAACCATCAAAAAGAGATATCAAATTTAGTGAGAGAATAACAAAGGAGGATTTGATATGAGTGATAAAAAAAGCAAAGTGGATAGCCAAAAACCAATGCCACTAGAAGAAAATCAGGTAATTATTCAAAACCCAATCTTCAAAAAAAACCTTCAAGCCCTCTTTCAACAAGATGAAATTCTAGCAGCTAGGCTTTGGTCTATGGAAGCAAATAAAGATTATGAAATTTTTATAGGAAAAGACCCTATTGATGTAAATTTAATAAACAAACACACTTTTAGATATGTATATGATAATCCGGTTACAGATACTTTAAAGCTACTTGAAGATATTGAAAAGGACTACAAGCGTTATCCGATATTATTTTTTTATGGGTTAGGCAATGGAGTACTTTATAAGGCATTGACAAAAAATGAAACTCACCAAAAAATAGTAGTGATCGAGCCAGAGATCGAAATAATATATCTTGTATTAAATGTCATTGACCTATCAAACGATCTAGCAAGTGGACATATAGTGCTTTTTTATTCTGATTTAGCAACCTATACACAATTTTATTATCTAATGATAGAAGCTAAGCTAAACTCATATGTTAAAACTTATAACCTTATGGTCCATACTCCTTTTTATGATCAGTTCGAAGAAGACTACATAAGGATAAATAAAGAGATCACAAGAGCATTTTCTCAGATAGCTGTTGCTCACGGCAATAGTATAGATGATCTTTTAATAGGAACAAGGCAAAACTGTGAAAATTTAACATCTATGATTAAAAATTATAGCTATAAGGGTCTTATAAAAAAAAGACATGGCTTGATGGATACAGCTATTATCGTTTCAACTGGTCCGAGCTTGGATAAACAGCTTAAAACGCTTAAAGAGTTTGCCCCGTACGCTACTATCATAAGCGTTGATGCCTCTTATCCGATCCTTGCAAAGCACGATATTAAGCCAGACTACGTAGTATCTATCGAGAGAATGATACCGACCTCGACTTTTTTTGAGAAAAAATATCCAAAGATCGATGATGACATATACTTTATGGTTGCCTCAGTTACACATAAACAAACCATCAAAAATATCTTACCAAGAAAACTTGTACTAACTATGAGACCTCAACAAGAGGAGCTTATGTATGGACTAAAAAGATATGGCTATCTAGGTGTTGGACATAGTTGTGCAAATATGGCTTATCAGTTAGCTTATGTTTTGGGTCATAAAAATATTGTTTTTATAGGACAAGACCTAGCCTTTGGTAAAGATGGATCAAGTCATGCAAAGGGTCATGCGTTTGCGCAGTCAGATGAAAATTTATTTGTTAAAGCTTATGGTGGAGAGGGAGAGGTCAGAACGACCTACGTTTGGACTATATTTAAAAACCAGTTCGAAAATGATATAACTCATTCAAATCTCAAAGACATTAAATCATACAATTGCACTGAGGGAGGTGCTAGGATAGAAGGAACTATAGAAAAGCCATTTTTGGATACCATGAGTGAGCTTTGTAAAGACAAAAAAGTAAAAAAACTTCCTTCTATCAAAAAAGATAGCGAAGCAACTATAAATAAAAATTTACTAAAAGCCTATGAAGTAATACGAACAAAAATAAAGATCCAAAATGAAGTAAAACATCAGATAGAAAAAGTATTTTTAGAACTAGTACCTAGTATAGATAAGCTACTAGAACTTAATAGAGAACACAAAATCACAAGTAAACACTATAATGAGCTTCTTAAAATAACAAAAAAGATAGATAAGCTAAAAGATGTGACTACAAAGAAAAGCTATCAAAAGTATATAGAAAATATTTTACAAATTTCAGTCTACCATCAAGAGCTTGAGCTCGCTAAGATTTCAGTAGCTCCTAGTGATACAATTATTCAAAAAGTAAATAAGCTACTTGAGTGGGTTGAAATGCACAAGTACTGGATGTTCTCTGCAGCGGGCGGGCTAAATGCTGATATAGAAGTAACCAAAAAAGCTTCAAAGCCACTTGTTGTTGAGTTAAAAAAGAGAAAGCTAATAACTAAAAATGAGATAGGAAGTGTAAAAGAGAATTTTACACTAAGTATATAAACTAGCTTGCAAGTAGAATTTTCTACTTGCATCTTTATTCGTTTAGCTCACTAAATTTTATAAATTTCACGATATCTAAATAAAAATGCAAACCCTTTAACCATACTAGCTAAAAAAGGTGCAGCTTATACATTAACTATTATTATTTTGTTTTTTGGTAGATATAAAACCCCAAAGACTAGCTTTGGGGCTGGGGGTTTGCGTATTGTAAAAGCATTAACACATTTAAGGCTTTGCTACTGCAACAAAGCCCTATTTAAAACTTAATTTAACTAGCTACGTTATTGTAGAAGTTTCATTACGTTTTGTTGAACGCTGTTTGCTTGACTCATAGCATAAGCACCTGATTGAGCTAGGATGTTATGTTTTGAGAAGTTAGCAGACTCGCTAGCAAAATCTACGTCCCTGATTTGTGATTCTGCTGATTTTACGTTAACTTGAGTTACAGTTATGTTGTTAACTGTAGCTTGAAGTTGGTTTTGAACTGAACCAAGGTCTGAACGAACTTGATCAAGTGTTTTTTGAGCTGACTCAGCGATACTCATAACAGCCATCGCACCGCGAAGTGTCATAACACCTGCAGATTGATTTTTGTCTAGGCCTTTACTCATTCTTTGGAAGCCCATAGCATCTGCTAGTTTAGCGTCTATTTGGCCTCTTACATCTCTAAGAGAAACAGATTGTTGAGCGCCGCCATCAGTAGAGAAGGCTGCTGACATATTAAATGCAGCTGTTGCTTCTAGTTTTATATCTCTGCCATCAAGGCGAACAAGGTTTAGTCTTCCAACAAAGCCACCTGTTATGTTATTTCCTTTGCCACCAAGACCTTTTGAAATATTATCGCCTTTTACTTGGATAGCACGACCATCACGACTTGTTAATACTAATTTTCCTGATTCTGCATCAACTGAAGCTTCAACACCAGTTTGATCTTTAACAGAGTTAATTGCATTTACAAGAGCGCCATTGCTATCGTTTGCTTTAACACTAAGGTCTCCAACTATAACATCATTGATGGTAAGATCTTTGATGTCTGCTTCTTGAATGGCGCCACCGGCCTTCCAAGTAACATCAGCTGTAGCTCTTACACCAGTTTTATCAGCAACTTTGTTGATATTTTCAGCTAGTGCACCAAGACCTTTGCCAATACCCGTTCCAATCTCGGCAGATGTAACACCAATATCATTGACACCGTCAACTTTTAAGAATTTAAGGTCTATCTTACCCATAGCAGTAAGTAGTTTTGAACTCTCAAAACGTGTAAGACCGATCTTGTCAGATGTAGTCGCACCAATACTTGCTTTAACAGTTTGGTTTGAATAAGCACCTATTTGGAACTCTTTATTAGAGAATGTTCCGTTTAGTAGTTGCTGACCGTTAAATGAAGTAGTGTTACCGATATTGTCAAGCTCCTCCATTAGACGAACGATATCAGCTTGCAATGCTTGGCGTGATTGAGTTGTTTGGCCGTCTTGAGCTGATTGAGTAGCTTTAGTCTTGATAGTGTCAAGAACTTTTAGCTGCTCGTCCATAGCTTTGTCGGCAACTTGAATGATACCAATAGCATCATTACCATTTGCAATAGCTTGACCTAGAGCTGAAGCTTGGCTTCTTAAGCTATCTGCGATAGATAGACCTGAAGCGTCATCTGCAGCTGTTTGAATTCTAAGACCAGAACTAAGTTTACCTAGTGACTTAGATAGGTCAACGTTGTTGCTAACTGCGTTAGCGTGTGTGTTAAGTGCGTTTACGTTTGTGTTAATACGAAAACTCATTGTAAATCCTTTTATGTTTTAAGTTACGACTTCATGTCGCACGAAAACTATATCGATCGGTTTTTAAAAAAGTTTAGAGCTATGCATAAAAATTTTTTATAAAAAACAAAAATCGCGCTCCTCCTAAAAATTTTTCACATGTTACACTCTAAAAAATTATTTCTGCTACAATTACGCCAAAAAATTCAAAGGCTATATATAAATGAAAAGCTTAATCATCGTGGAGTCTCCCGCAAAAGCAAAGACTATCAAAAATTTCTTAGACAAAAGCTACAACGTCATCGCCTCAAAAGGTCACATTAGAGACCTGCCAAAAACGAGCTTTGGCATCAAGATAGAGGATGATAAATTTACCCCAGAGTATCGCATCAGTAGCGACCACTCCGCCATCGTAAAAGAGATAAAAGAGCTTGCTAAAGGTGCAGATGAAATTTACCTCGCGACCGATGAGGATAGAGAGGGTGAGGCGATCGCGTTTCACATCGCAAACGCCATCGGCAAAGAGCCAACAAGCCTGCCTCGCATCGTCTTTCACGAGATCACCAAAAGTGCCATACAAAACGCTCTAAAAAGCCCAAGACACGTCGATATGAACAGCGTCAATGCCCAGCAAACAAGGCGCTTACTTGACCGCATCGTTGGCTACAAGCTAAGCCCGCTTTTAAATTTAAAGATACAAAAAGGCTTAAGCGCTGGCCGTGTGCAAAGTGCGGCGCTAAAGATAATAGTCGACCGCGAGCGTGAAATTCAGGCATTTAAGCCGGTTGAATACTACACCATTGACACCGTTTTTAAAAAAGATCTAGACGCCGAGCTAGTTAAATTTGAAAACCAAAAGATAGAAAAGCTAACCATTCAAAATCCTGACCGCGCAAAATACATCATTGAAAATTTACAAAATGAGAAATTTAGCGTCCGTGAGATCGAGAGCAAGGATAGAAAGATCCAGCCAAGCCCGCCATTTATGACTTCAACTCTTCAGCAAAGTGCGAGTAACCGTCTTGGTTTTAGCCCTAAAAAGACGATGATGATCGCGCAAAGCCTCTATGAGGGCGTGCAAACAAACGAGGGCTTCATGGGTGCGATCACATACATGAGAACAGATAGCTTAAATTTAGCCAAAGAGGCCGTCGCTGCCGCTAGAGAGCATATCCTGCAAAACTACGGCAAAGAGTATCTGCCGGCCAAAGCGATAAGCTACACGACAAGCTCAAAAGGCGCGCAGGAAGCCCACGAGGCGATCCGCCCTACAAATTTAAACTTCACACCGCAAATTGCCGCTAAATTTTTAGAAAAAGATGCGCTAAAACTCTACACACTCATCTACAATAGATTTTTAGCATGTCAAATGAGCGCATGTGTGAGCCAAACGCAAAATGTCTATGTCGCAAGCGAAAAAGGCGAGTTTAAGATAAGTGGCAGAAAGGTGCTATTTGACGGCTTTTACAAGGTTTATGGCGAGCTTGATAAGGATAAAATTTTACCAAATTTAAAAAAAGGCGATGAGATGAGCTTGCAAAGCATAAAAAGCACGCAAAACTTCACCGAGCCACCAGCTAGGTACTCTGAAGCTGGCCTTGTTAAAAAGCTAGAAAGTCTAGGCATCGGCCGCCCAAGCACCTACGCACCGACCATCTCGCTACTAACATCAAGAGACTACGTGAGGATCGAGAAAAAGCAGCTCATACCAAACGAGATCGCATTTAGCATGATAGGCGTTTTGGAGGAGCACTTTAGCAACATCGTCGATAGCGAATTTACCTCACATCTTGAAGAAAAGCTCGATGAGATCGCACTTGACAAGGCTGACTGGCAAAAGGTGCTAAGCGACTTTTACTATCCATTTATGGAAAAAATTAGCGCTGGCAAAACTGGCATAAAAAGCCTAAAAACAGCCACTCCGATCGGCGAGAAGTGCCCAGAGTGCGGAAGCGAGCTAGTGCTTAGAAAGGGCAGATATGGCGAGTTTATCGCTTGCTCAAATTTCCCAAAATGCAAATACTCAAGAAACGTCGCAAAAGATAATGAAAAGAGTGCAAAAACTGGCTCTGCAACGGCTGCTAAGCCAAAACGTGAGCTTAAAAAGCTTGATGTGCCATGTCCAAAGTGTGGCGGCGAGATCGTAGAGAGATTTAGCAGGCGCGGTAAATTTTATGGATGTGCCAACTATCCAAAATGCGACTTCATCTCAAACTACGAGCCAGTCGCGCAAAAATGCGACGAGTGCGGCGGCGATATGATCAAAAAAGAGCTTAAAAAAGGCACTTTTATAGAGTGCACAAAGTGTAAGAAAAAGACACTTATCTCTGAAAATTAAAATTTCTAGCCAAATTTTAGCCCTTGAGCCTAAATTTGGCTTATAAATTTGGACTTTAAATGCCTGAAACTATCGTAGAAGTTAGCCAGTATAAAGGGCAAAAGAGCCTTGTGATAAACTGCACGCAGCTAGGGGACAGCTTCACGCCGCAGTATAAAACCGCCAAGCAAAAAAGAGCAGTGCTTGATGAGTGGTGCGACTTTTTAAGAAGCGAGCAGGAGGCATTTGACGAGCTTAACTTTTGCACCAAAATGCCTCAAGAGCTCTTTGACGCAGCGTGTTGCCAAAGAAATTTAAAGAGCCTTCACATCAAATGGGGCTCGTATGAGAGCCTTGACGCGCTGGCAAATCTTTCTAGTCTAAAGAGCCTTTTTGTAGGCTCTGGAGCCAGCGTAAAAAGCATCGCACCGATCGCTAAACTTACTGGACTTGAAAGCCTTGCGGTGGAGAATTTTCAAAAGATAAGTGACTACTCTGCGCTTTCAAATTTGCAAAATTTAAAGAGCCTAGAGATCAGCGGAGACGGACTTTCGCCTAAATTTATCCACATAGATAGCCTAGAGTTCTTACGCCAGATGCCAGGACTTACGAGCCTTATGATCTTGGTGGCTAGGATAAAGAGCAAGGACTACTCACCCATCTTATCTCTAAAATCCCTCACTCACCTTAGCTTGCCGCCACAGCATGCACTTTTTGGACTTTTTGATGAGCTTAGTGCTTTGCCAAATTTAAAAACAGGGCTTTTAAAAGAGAGAGCGGAAATTTATAAGAAAAAATAAAACTTTAAATTTCTAAAAAAATATTTTTTGCAAATTTTAAAACTTTACTCACTCGCCTTAGCAACTTACCAAATTCAGGCCTCGTTATCACTTGCCACTGAATTTGGAAGCGTGATATGCTCGCTTATAAATTTTTAAAATTTTCCTCTTTTTCGTAAATACAAACCACTCTACTTAAATTTTAAACCTACCAAAGCTATAATGCTCCCCAAAAAAGGATCAAAAATGAAAACGATTATGCTTTGTGCGATATGCTCTGTCACGCAGGGAAACTGCGCTGAGGACTGCGCTTATTGCACGCAAAGTGCCAAAGCTGGCGCTGATATCACGAAATTTAAAGAAAAAAGCGTGCAGCAGGTGGTGGATGAGGCCAAAATGGCTTATAAAAACCACGCTCTTGGCTTTTGTTTAGTCACAAGTGGTGCTAGGCTAAATGATAAAAAGACCGACTATATCGCATCTTTGGCAAGAGCCGTGCATAAAGAAGTGCCAAATTTGATGCTCATCGCATGTAACGGCATGGCGACTTACGAGCAGCTTTGTGAGCTCAAAAATGCTGGCGTTTTTAGCTACAATCACAACCTAGAAACTAGCTGTGAGTTTTTCTCAAAAATCTGCACAACGCACTCTTGGGACGAGAGATATCAGACAAATTTAGACGCAAAAAGGGCTGGGCTCATGCTTTGCACTGGCGGCATTTACGGCGTTGGCGAGAGCGAGGCCGACAGGGTGAGCTTTAGAGCTAGCCTAAAAGAGCTTGAGCCATTTTCATCGCCTATAAATTTTTTCATAAAAAGCGACGCCCTAAGGCTTGATAAGCCACCTCTTAGCGCGGATGAGGCCCTAAAAATCGTGCGTGAGACCAAAAGCGCGCTACCAGAAACTAGGGTCATGATAGCTGGCGGCAGGGAGAAGATATTGGGCGAGAGGCAGTACGAGATCTTCGAAAATGGTGCAGACGCGATCGTGATAGGCGACTACCTCACCGCAAAGGGCGAGAAGGCGAGCAAGGACATCGAGGAGCTTACAAAGCGTGGTTTTAGCTTTGCAAGCATCTGCCACTAATGCTTGTAAATTTACTTTTTGCAGGGCTTGGAGGCTTTATCGGGGCTGGGTGCAGGTTTTTAGCTGGCGAGCTGCTAAAATTTAGCCACTTTCCCCTAGCCACACTTGGTGTAAATGTGCTTGGCAGCTTCATTATAGGCGTTTTATTTTGCCTAAATTTAAGCCAAAGCGTGAGAGTTTTCTTAGTCGTTGGCATACTTGGCGGCTTTACCACGTTTTCAAGCTTTAGCCTTGATAGCGTTAAATTTTTACTAGAAGGCGAACTCGTAAAAGGCTTTTTAAATATATTTTTAAACCTTAGCCTTTGCCTGCTCGCAAGCTATTTTGGCATTTTGCTTGGTAAAAATTTATGAGGTTTTTAAGGTGTGTAATAAAAATAGCTTTATTTATGCCATTTTGCAAATTTTAAAACTTTACTCACTCGCCTTAGCAGACTACTAAATTTAGGCTGCACTTCGTTTAGCACTAAATTTAGAGTCGTGATATGCTCGTTCATAAATTTTAAAATTTGTTATAAACTCCTTTGGCATAAAACACATGCGGCACGATAGTGCTATCGCATGCACTTTGAACGTGCGAGGGGATTGGAGGATTTAAAAAGGGGGATAAGGGGACGGCTTTGCTTCGCTAGCTCGCAACTGCAAGCAGACCGTAATTCAAGTCCCCTTGTCTCCCTTTTGAATAAAAGAACTTAAAAATAAAGAAAGTCTGTATTTTTAAAAATAGAAATTTACTATCGCGCAAATTTTAAAATTCCATTCACTCGCAAGAGTTGACTACAGATTTTAGGTCTCGCAAAGCTTGCCACTAAAATCAGAGCCGAAATTACTCGTTCATGAAATTTTAAAATTTGTCAGAATTTTCTAAAATAAAATGCATGCAGTGCGAAGCGTCGTCACATGCACCTCTCTACCTAGCCTCTATCTTTGGCATCTGCAGCATAAAATTTCTAGCTTCGCTTAAAAGCACTGGCTTAAGCGCATCTGTCAAGGTTTTTGGATCGTAAATTCTCTCATACGAAAGTATCATAACTCCATCTTTTTTAAGTAAAAAGTGGATTATTTCTATATTTTTACTCTTAACCTCATCCTTTATGAGAGCTAAAATTTGATCATTTTCTTCGCTAAAAAGCACGTTTTTATCTTGCTTAAGAGCCTTTTTTAGCTCTTCTAACTTGCTTTTTGTCTTGACATCTTTGTCAAACTTTACCTTAAACGAGGCAAAGTGCTCGTCCATATTTTCATTTTTTAAAAAGTAAAAGCTCTCATTTTTAACCACTTGCTTTTTATAAAATGTGCTCCCATCAAACCTAAAACTCTCAACCAAGCTTAGCTCGCCTGCCAAAGAAAAGAGACCAAAAAACAGCAAAACAAAAAGGCTAAATTTACGCATAAAATTTCACTCCAAATTTCTAAAATAGCCGTCATTTTGCCTAAATTTCGCTTAGCTTAATCAAAAAATAACAAAGCTTTTTATACAATCAGGCATTTTTATTTTAAGGATTTTTTTGCAGTTACATCAAGCAAGCGAGCTTAGCATCCTTGTCGTTTTGGCATTTATCGTCTTTGCCTCGCCTTATATTTCTAAAATTTTACGCATACCAGTCGCACCTGCTGAGATACTACTTGGAGCGGTTGCTGGCTATATCGGAGTTGTCGGCGAAAACGAGATGTTTAAGCTCATCAGCGAAGTTGGCTTTTTCTTTTTGATGTTTCTAGCTGGCATGGAGATCGATCTTAGGATGCTAATAAACATCGACCGTAAAATTTTGCGCCTTGGGCTCATCTATCTAGCGCTCATCTACGCTCTAGCCACAGCTTTGACGCTAGGACTTGAGCTTAGTCTGCTTTACATCATCATCATCCCTATAATGGCCGTTGGCATGATATTTACGCTATTTAAGGAGTATGGCAAGCAGCAAGAGTGGCTAAATTTAAGCATGCTAATAGCAACTATCGGCGAGCTTTTAAGCATCACGCTTCTAACATTTACCGCTGCTTACTTGCAGTTTGGAGCGAGTATAAATTTATGGCTAACGATTGGCTATTTGATCCTATTTTTGGCCATTAGCGTGCTTAGTTTTAAAATTTTGGACGTGCTTTTTTGGTGGTATCCGGGGCTTAAAGTGGTGCTCATGCCACACTACGACAAGGACGAGAAGGACATCAGACTTTGCATCGCGGTATTTTTCACGATGATAGCTTTGATGCTATATCTAAATTTAGAGGTCGCCTTTGGTGCGTTTATCGCAGGTATGTTTATCACGACATTTTTTGATCACAAAAAGGACTTGCCACACAAGCTTTCAAGCTTTGGATTTGGCTTTTTGGTGCCGATATTTTTCATCCACATAGGCTCTACTTTCAAGCTTTCAAGCTTAGGATCTAGCGAAGTGATAAAGGATGCTATTTTTATATTTTTAGCGATGCTTGGCACCAGAGTTGTATCTAGTTTGCTCTTTTTGGGCAAGCTTGGCTTTAGAGGGATATTTTTATTTTCAGTTTCGCAGTCTATGCCGCTCACTCTTTTGATCGCAGTTGCTACTATCGCACACAAATCAGGCGAGATAAGTGACTATTCTTACTCATCTTTCATCCTAGCAAGCCTCGCACAAGCTATAATAGGAGCTATAATCATCAAAATTTTAATGCAATCAAAAAGCAAGGAGTAAAAATGTCATCAAATACAGCCACACTAATCGACAACCGAACTGGAAAAAGCTATGAATTTCCTATCCTAAAAGGCACTATGGGGCCAGACGTCATCGATATATCGACCTTCTTTAGCGACACTGGGATGTTTACCTTTGACAGGGGCTACACCTCAACTGCGATGTGCCGCTCAGCCATAACCTACATCGATGGCCTAAAGGGCGAGCTCATGTATAGAGGCTACGACATCGCCTACTTGGCTGAAAATAAGACATTTTTAGACGTTGCCTACCTGCTTTTAAACAAAGAGCTACCAACTAGCGAGCAATACGCAAGCTTTAAAGATGAGCTCAAAAAAAGAAGCTTCATACACGAGGGCATGATGAAGCTCTTTGACGCATTTCCAGACAAGGCGCATCCTATGGCGATCTTGCAAGCAGCGGTCTCAGCGCTAAGTGCCTTTTACTCAGACCACCTAAATATGGATAAACCTGAAGAGTACCACGAGATGGCTATGAGGATAATCGCCAAGATCCCAACGATAGCGGCCTTTAGCTACCGCTACTCACGCGGACTTCCTATCATCTATCCAAATTTAGATCGTGGCTTTACTGAAAATTTTCTCTACATGATGAGGGGCTATCCATACGAGCACGTCGATCTTAAGCCTATTGAGATAAAGGCGCTTGATACGGTCTTTATGCTACACGCTGATCACGAGCAAAATGCCTCAACTACAACCGTTAGAACCGTTGGCTCTACGCACGCGCACCCATACGCATGTATAAGTGCAGGTATCGGCGCACTTTGGGGCTGGGCTCATGGCGGAGCAAACGAGGGTGTCATCCGCCAGCTTGAAGAGATCGGCTCGGTCGCAAACGTCGATAAATACATCGCTAGAGCAAAGGATAAGAACGATCCATTTAGGCTAATGGGCTTTGGTCACAGGGTCTATAAAAACTTTGACCCGCGCGCAAAAGTGCTCAAAAAAATGAGAGATCAGCTGATGGATGAGATCGGCATTAGCTCAGAGCTCATAAAGATCGCCAACCGCATCGAAGAGATCGCGCTAAATGATGACTACTTTGTAAGTAGAAATTTATATCCAAACGTCGATTTTCACTCAGGACTCATTCTAAAAGCGCTTGGCATACCAAATAATATGTTTGCCGTCATTTTCGTGATCGGCAGGACGCCAGGCTGGATCAGCCAGTGGATCGAGCTAAAAGAGCAAGACACTATAAAGATCGTCCGTCCAAGACAGCTCTACGTTGGAGAGACAAACAGAACACCAAAATGAGCGAGCTTTTAAATTTAGCCATCAAGGCAGCCATCAGCGCTGGGGGTGAGATAATGAAATTTTACTCATCTAATAGCCAGGCGCTTAAAGTCTGCCTAAAAGATGACAGCTCGCCGCTAACTAGCGCTGATCTAGCGGCAAATGAGGTGATACTAAAAGAGCTAAGCAAAAGCGGGATAAAAATTTGCTCTGAAGAGAGCATCTTGCAAGATAGCGACAAAGACGAGTTTTGGCTAGTAGATCCCCTTGATGGCACGAAAGAATTTTTAGCTAGAAATGGCGAATTTTGCGTTTGTATAGCGCTTATAAAAGAGGCTAGGCCGGTGCTTGGCGTCATTTTTATCCCAGTTAGTAAAGAGCTTTTTTACGCTGATGAAAACGGCGCTTTTAAAGAAATTTTAGGTGCAAATGATGAGGTCGTAGAAAAACAAGATCTAAATGAAAAAGCTAAAAGCTTAAATAACTTCATCTTTTCAAGCAGAAGAGGCGAGACGAAGAGGGCTACGCTTATAAGAGATAGCTTAAATTTAGAGCAAAAATGCATCGGATCTGCCATTAAATTTTGCCGTTTAGCCGAGCTTGGCGGGATATATGTGAGATTTAGCCCTAGCTATCTTTGGGACAATGCTGCAGGCGAGGCGATAGTGAAATTTAGCGGTGGCAAGGTCTTAAACGCTAGCGACAGATGCGAGCCAAGCTACAAGCTAGCTGATCTAAAAAGCCCATTTTACGTAGCTTTTGGCAAAAATGCTTTGAGCTTAGAGGATGAAGTTTTTAGGCTGATAGAGCAGGGCAGATAAGGCTACTTGCACCTTATCTCACCACTCATCTTTAAAAATGCGCTCTCGTTTTGCTCTAAAAATTTATTTGCCGCTTCTAAATCTTGAAATTTATCTTTTAGCCTAATCACTAAAGTGCCACATTTTAGCTCTCTAGCTCGCTCTAAACTGGCATCAAAGCTTTGCGTTAGATCATTTACGCTTTTTATCAAAAGATCGTTTTTGCCTAGATCTTTTACGCTAAATTTAGCGTGTCTCTCGGCTCTTACTGCGCCAAGATAGTTTGCGACTTTAGCGTTACTTATGTAGATGAAAACTCCCTCACGCAAGTTGCTGCTAAATGCCACTGCATCATCTTGCTCAAGTATCTTTGCAAGCTCTTCGCCGCCGTAGTTTAGGCTACTTTTAAGATTTAGTTTTTTCACGCTTGGCTTGCTAGCACAACCTGCTAGAAATATACAAAATATAAGAGCTAAAAACTTTCTCATCGCTTAAATCTTTATTCTATCTCTTCAAATGCAAAACCAATGCTTAGAATTATGGATAGTTTTTTTACATACTCTTTTGCATGTACTGCAAGATATTTTTGATCTTTTTCATTTACAAGATTTAACTTGCCAGCTTTTATTTTTTTTATCACCTTATTGACTATATCAGCTTCCGTATTTTTCCCATTAAACTCAAGAATGATGTCAAAGTCTTCTTGCAAGAAGTTTGATTCACTAAAATTTAACTCATTAGCAAAAACAATATCTTTTTCGACCCCATTTTTAGAAAAATACCTCATGTAAGGTATAAGAGCTTTTTTTAATCTAGTCTTTCCGGGTTCATATTTGATATCTAGAAATTCTTTAGTTCCAACTATTGCCTCATCAAAAACACTTGAAAGCACTCTTATAAAAGCAGTATAGACATTGAGCTTATCTTCTGGTAAAACTTCTAAAATCTGAGAAAGATTTATGCTTGCTGGGTACATCTTATGAAATACTTCACAAAGCCATGATACATCTTGTGGCATAGCCTTATCCTGGTTTGCACTAACCCACATATTACCGACTTTTTTAAAGTTTACAGCAACATTTATCTTTGCTATGTCGCTTGGCCCTATGTGTTTTTCTTTCACAAGCTCGTAAGCTTCCTTATGTACTATTAGGCTCTGTCTAAAAGGCCTCATGTTTAATGTATCAAAAAATTGCTCACTTTGTATACGATCACCAAAATGCTTCTTCTTAAAATCATCAACAAGATTATTTCCAAAATCTGGCGCAAAAATATCATTAAGATCACTTTCGCAAAGATAAGCCAAATCAAATTTATCTATTTTGTTACAAAAATCTTTAAAGTAAAATGGATCATTTATCTCTTCTAAAAATTCATGAGCTATATAATTATCACTATTTTCAAGGATATTATCTATTTTAGATATAAGCGATTTTGCAGGTATAGCTTTTTCAAATGCCTCACTATCTCTATTTAATAGCACCTTCTTAAAGACCAAAAGTGCTTCTTTTGCTGATTGTAATTTATCTCTTATTCCTTCTTTTTTTTCTGCAGCAAGCAGCATAAGATCACGCACTACATCTTTTATCTTCCAGCCTGGGTATGTGTTATAAGAGATAAACGCCACGCCGTTTTGACTTAAATTTTCTCTTACGACCTTTAAAATAGCATCTTTCACAAAGTCAGGCACCCAGCTAAAGACGCCGTGAGCGATGATGTAGTCAAATTTCTCATCACTTTTAAACTCGCAGATATCGCCGTGGATTAGCTCTAAATTGCTTAGTCCTATCTCTTTTACGATCTCTTTTCCTCGCCTTATTTGCTCGCCGCTAAGATCGATGCCAACTACTCTTGCGTTCTCATTATTTACGGCAAATGGGATCAAATTTCCACCAAAACTGCACCCTATCTCCAAAACTTTTGCGTTTTTGCAAGGTTGCGGGTTGATGCCAAGAAGTGTGGCGCAAGCCTCTAGTTTATAGGGCGATGACTGCGCAAATGCTGCTGATTTATATGTTAGTTCGTCATAAGACTTTTCGATCTTGCTATTTTTGTCCATTTTCTATCCTTAGTAGTCTTCGTTTTTTATCTTCTCCAGCATATTTTTAGCGTCGTTTTCGGGTTCATCAACGATATATGCGCGCCTTATATTGCCACCTTTTATGATAAGTGTTTGACGAAAGTAAAATTTATGCCCATTTGAAGCTGCAAATACAGGTAGTTCAAGCGCGCGCTCTAGCATAAACTCGCTATCATTTAAAAACATCACGCCAGTTGCGGTCTCTTCTTCAAATTTCTTTTGAGCCGCGATATCTTGGGAGCCAATAGCTACTACCATAAAGCCAAGATCGTTAAATTCTTTAAGAAGTTTTTTGTAGTTTATCGCTTGCTTGGTGCAACCCTTCATGCCCGCAGTTTTTTGTAGCTGCTCGCTTAAAAGCTCGAAGTCCTCACCTATCTTTGGATAGATAAAAACCACGCAGTTGTGGATCCTTGCAAAGGCTGAAAAGTCAAATTCTTTACCGTCTAAAGTCCTTAGATAGATGCTTGTAGGCACTTTTATCATGTTTCGTCCTTTAAAAATTTTATCTATTATATATCTTTAAGCTTTTTTAGAATTTAAGAGATAGACGACAAAAAGAACGAAAAAGCTAATTATGAGCATCAAAAGTGCATAGATGTGAGCTTTGGTATAGTCAAGCATCTCAACCGCTTCAAATATCGCGATACTAGCGACCTTGCTCTCACCAGCCACGCTGCCACCTATCATCAAAACCACGCCAAACTCGCCCATCGTATGAGCAAAACTAACGACGATCGCGGTTAGTAAATTTGATCTGATACTTGGCAAGATGACCCTAAAAATGGTCGTAAGCCTACTTTTACCAAGGCTGTAGCTCGCCTCAAAAAGGCTCTTTTTTAGGCTATTTAACCCAGCGTAAATGGGCCCAAACATAAATGGCAGCGAGTAGATGCAGCTTGCTACAACAAGGCCCGTGAAGTTAAAAACTAGCCTCACGCCAAAGAGTTCTTCTATAAATTTGCCAAAGGCCGAGTAGGGCGAGAGAAAAATGAGCAGATAAAAGCCAAGAACGCTTGGCGGTAGTACCAAAGGCAGCGAGATGATGGACTCTAAAAATGCCTTACCAAAGAATTTCTTTTGCGACATAAAGTATGCCAGTGCTACGCAGAAGAAAAATAGTATAAAGGTCGTGATAAAAGAGAGCTTTAGCGAGAGCCAAAATGGCTCGTAATCAATATTTGCTAGCTCGCTCATCATGCTTTTACCAAATTTACGCCAAAGGCTTTTGTGCTAACCACGACTGTGTCGCCAGCTCTTAGCCCACTAGCCTCTGCGCTACTTAGCACGACCTCGCAAATTTGGCGGTTTATTAGCACGCTTGCCACAAAAATGGCGTCACGCTTTTTGATCTCTAAAATTTTAGCGTTAAATGCAAATTTCTGCGATCCTGCACTTTTTAAAAATATCTCACTCGCACTGCCAGACCTCGAAATTTTGCCATTTTCAAGGACAAAAACCTTGCTGCAAAGCTTGTAAATTTCAGCTATGTCGTGACTTACTAAGATAACGCTCATCTTAAACTCATCGTTAAGCGCTAGTAAATAGTCTTGCAGCTTCTCGCGCATAGCGTTATCTAGGGCACTTAGTGGCTCATCTAGCAGTAAAATTTCTGGCTTTCTCATCACCGCACGAGCAAGTGCCACGCGCTGCTTTTGACCACCTGAAAGTTCGCCTATCTTGGCGTTTTTTAGGCTCTTTAGCTCGCAAATTTCAAGTAGCTTGTTTGCTAAATTTTCATCATTATTTGCAAAAAGCAAATTTTTAAAGACGTTCATATTTTCAAAAAGGGCGTAGTCTTGAAACAAAAAGCCGATATTTCGCTTTTGCGGGGCTAAATTTGTCTTTTCATCAAAAAAGATCTTATCTGCAACCTTTATCACGCCACTTTGTGGGGTTTCAAAGCCAGCGATGAGCCTTAAAATCGTAGTCTTACCTCCGCCACTTGCTCCATAAAGTGCGACAAACTCGCCACTTTCAAAGGTAAGCTCGGCCTCAAGCGTAAATTTACCGTCGCCGCCATTTAGCTCTTTTTTGCATGAAATTTCTATCATTTTTAAGCGCTTATGTGGATACTTGTTGATTTAACGTAGGCAAATACCTCTTCGCCTACCGCTAAATTTAGCCCTTTTAGAGCGTGATCTGAGATGATAGCCTCAAAGCAAAGCTGCTCACACTTTAGGCTAACTATGCTTAAAATTTCGCCGTGATTTATGCCAGCGACCTCGCATTTTAGCTCATTTTTAAGCGAACTAGCCTCAAGTCTAAGCCTTGATAGGACGACGTCTGAGCTTTTGAAATTTAAGCTCACCTCATCATTTAGAGCAAATTTGCTAGCCTCATTTAAGGCTAGCATATATAAATTTATCCCTAAATTTAGGCACTCAAGCTCAAAAAAGCTGACCCCATCTTTAGAAGAAATTTGAGCGATCTTTGCTTTTATCATTTAGCTGGGACGTTGTAGCCAAATTTCTTGAAAATTTCTCTTGCCTTTTCGCCCAAGATAAACTCATAAAATGCCTTCGCATCAGCGTTATTTTCAGCGCGTTTTAAGAGCACGATGCCTTGATCGATCGGAGTGTAGAGCTCTTGAGGCACGAAGATGTAGTTAGTGCCCTCTTTGTATTTTGCCATTTTCTCGCTAAAAAGCGCGCTAGCAGCGATAAAACCAACATCTGAAGCACTTAGTGCCTGAGAAAGTGTCTCAGAAATTTTTTGAGCATAGACGATGTTTTTCTCCACTTCGTCATAAAGTTTTGCATTTTTAAGAGCCTCGATGCTAGCCTTGCCGTAAGGTGCGGTTTCTGGGTTTGCTACCGAGATCGCTTTTAGGCCGCGAACCACTTCGATGCCCTTTTTAAAATCCACATCTCTTATAGAAAAGATCGCCAAAGCTCCTTGAGCATAAACTTTTGGAGCAGCCACTGCAAAGCCTGTGTCGTAGGCTTTTTGCGCAAAGCCCATATCAGCAGCCATGAAGATATCAGCTGGGGCTGAGTTTTGTATCTGCGTGACAAGGCCGCCGCTTGCGCCAAGAGTTAGGTTGATCTTAGCGTTTGGATGAAGCTTGTTAAACTCTTTTATAAGCTCAGGAAACGCATAGGTCGTGTTTGCTGCGGCATAGACATTTACCTCTGCGCCAAAGGCGTTTATAGCTAGCAACGCCGCCACACATAGAAATTTAAAAACCTTTTTCATTTATACTCCTATTATGATTTGAGATGATTTTACTATTGCTAAAAGCGTGTCGCCAACGCCTATTTGCATATCCATCGCGCTATCTTTTGTGATGATGGCAGTTAAGGTCTGCTCGTCACTTAGTTTTAGCGTGACTTCGGCATTTACAGCGCCTATCTTTGCCTCGATGACCTCGCCTTTTAGCTGATTTTTAGTGCTTATTTTTATATCAAGATCTTTTGCGAGAATGACTGCTGGTGCTTTAAAGATGAAAACTACCTTTTGACCCACTTTTAGACCTAAATTTTTCTCGCTCTCAACTGTTATGGTCGCTTCAAGCGTGTTGCCATTGCTTAGCTTTGCAACAATCTCAGAATTTACAGCGCCTCTATTTATACTAACGATCTCGCATGAGAGCTGGTTTCTAGCGCTTAAATTCATGCTCATCCTTTGAAGGTTTATGATATCAACATCTTCAAAATCAACCTTTTGACAAATTTTTTGCAAAAAGTCCTTTTGTGTCTCGAGGATAGCGTCGTAAATTTTTATCAGTTTTTTGGCATATGGGCTAAGCTCTGAGCCGCTATTTTTCTTGTTGCCATCAGCTCTTATGATGAGAGGCTTGCTGCTTTTGTTATTTATCGTATCTAAGCAGTCCCAAGCGTTTTTATATGATATGCCGACAACCTCAGCCGCTTTTGTGATACTTTTTGTCTCTTTTATAGCCTTAAGTAGCGCTATATGCTTTGCTAAAACCTGCGTATCTTCGCCCAGAAATAGCTCTAAATTTATATCTGCTTTCAAATTTTTAACCTCTAAATATATAATAATAATTTGCAAAGTATATCTAATTATATTAATTCACAAGCTTAAAATTACAAATTTTCTTTAATTTCTTGTAAAGTTTCAAGAGGATAAAATCAAGCCGTATTTTATAAATAAATTTTAAGGTTTTATGATGAAATTTTTGCTTGCTATCTTTTGTAGCCTGCTTTTAGCCTGTGCCAGTGCCGATATAAACGCGACTAATGGCAATGAAAATGATGACTTTGATGTTGAATTTGAGGCAAGAAGTGACGTTTTTGACCCACTTAGTGGCTATAACAGGGTGATGACAAATGTAAATGACTTTATCTACATAAATATGCTAACTCCAGTGGCAAAAGGCTACGCTTATGTCGTGCCAGCTACGGCTAGAACGATGGTTGCAAATTTCTTTGACAACCTTCTTTTTCCAGTGCGTTTTGTAAATAACTTGCTTCAGTTTAAATTTCAAAACGCCGGCGAAGAGACTTTGCGCTTTTTGGCAAACACGATAATTGGCTTTGGAGGGCTAACAGACGGGGCAAAATACTATGATCTTAAGCCTCACAACGAGGACTTTAGACAAACCCTTGGCTACTGGGGGCTAGGAAGCGGTTTTCACATCGTTTGGCCTTTGCTTGGACCATCAAATTTAAGAGATACTGGAGGCCTAGTTGGAGACTATTTTGCCGATCCTATTAGCTATGTTGATCCTATGCTTTTGTCAGCTGGCATCCAGTCTTATAGGACGTTTAACAGCTTTGCACAAGACCCAACAGCATATGAAAAACTACGCAAAGACGCGATCGATCTATATCCATTTTTACGCGATGCTTACGAGCAAAGACGCGATAAACTTATCAAGGAGTAAGTATGAAAATTTTTAAAATTATAGCGGCGATTTTACTTTTAGCAACTAGCCTTTTTGCCCTCTCAAAAGAGCAGATAAAGCCTGAGATAGAGGCAAAGACAACAAAGGTGATTGAAATTTTAAAAAATACAAATTTAGACAACAATGCAAAGACAAAGGAGATTTTTGCTCTGCTTGATCCACTATTTGACTACAAGCAAATGGCAAAGATCAGCCTTGGCAAGCGCTACAACAGCCTAAGTGCTGACGAGCAAGCTAAATTTGACGCTGCATTTGAGCAAAAGCTAAAAAGCTCATATATCGACAAACTCTTAGGCTACAAAGACCAACAGATCCACATCACTGGAGAGAGTGAGCCTCAAAAAAATAGATACTGGCTCACATCTGAGCTTCTAAATGACGGCAAAAACTATGAATTTGTCTATAAATTTTACGATGCAAAAGAGCGTGGTTGGCTCATTTACGACCTTGATATCGTTGGTGTGAGCATCATTCAAACTTATAGAAGCCAGTTTGGCGACGTGCTAAACAATGGCGATTTTAATACGCTTTTACAAAAACTAAACGAAGCGGTTTTGCCTGATCAAAATAAAACTAATCCTTAATGCGACAAATTTTTAAATTTATCATTGCTAAAAACAAGCTTATTATCTCGCTTGTGCTAGTTCTAAGCGTAGTTTTTGGCTACCTTAGCACAAAGCTTAGCATTGACGCTTCAGCTGAGACCTTGCTACTTGAACATGACCCTGATCTAAAAGCTTATAGACAGATAGCAAAACGCTACGACTCGCCAGGGCTTTTGGTGGTCGCTTTCACCCCAAAAGATGATCTCTTTTCACCTAAAAATTTAGAGCTTATTAAAAATTTAAGCGACGAGCTAGCCAAAAACGATATGGTTAGCAGCGTCATCTCTATCTTAAATGTGCCGCTTCTAAATAGCGTAAAAGGCGGCGTGACTGGCATCTTAGAGCATACGCCAACGCTAAGTGATAGAGATATAAATATCTCAAAAGCAAAGCTTGAGTTTGCAAAAAGTCCTATTTATAGCGGAAATTTGATAAGCAAAGATCTAAAAACCACAGCGATCGCGCTAAATTTAAAGCAAGATGAGAAATTTAACGAGCTTTTAAATGAGCGAAATTTACTTAGCCAAAAAGAGTCAAACGGCACTATCACGCAGGCTGAAAAAGAGAAATTTAAAGCGCTTTTAGCGGAGTTTAAAGCCTACCGAGATGAGCTTAGAAAGAGCGATCACAAAAACCTTGAAGCCATAAAGGCAGCCATCGCTAAATTTAACGCAAATGACGAGCTCTTTTTGGGCGGCGCAAATATGATCGCTGATGATATGATAGGCTTTATAAAGAGCGATCTTTTGGTTTACGGGCTAAGCGTTCTAGCGCTTCTTAGCTTTAGCTTGTGGCTATTTTTTAGGCAGGTTAGATGGATCGTCTTACCGATGTTTATCTGCGCGGTAAGTGCCATTTTTACGACTGGAATTTTTGGTATGTTTGGCTGGGAAGTGACGGTCATTAGCTCAAACTACATCGCACTTCAGCTAATTATCACCATCTCAACTGTCATTCACCTAGTCGTAAGCTACCGAGAATTTTATGCAAAACACCCAAAATACAGCCAAAATCAGCTCATCTATCTGACACTTCGTGACAAATTTTCTCCATCTTTTTGGGCGATATTTACGACAGTCATTGGCTTTAGCTCATTAATGAGTGCCGATATAAAGCCAGTTATCATGCTTGGCATTATGATGAGTGCTGGCATTAGCGTTTCACTCGTGCTTGCATTTTTGCTGTTTGGCTCGGTAAATGCAAATTTAAAGAAGCTTGCCCCTGTTAGGACATTTGAAAACAGCTTTAAATTTACAAAATACTGCGCAAATTTGGCGCTAAATTCAAGAAAGATCATCTACGCAGTTTGCGTACTTGTTGTCTGCTTTGGCGTTTATGGCATCAGTAAGATAAAGGTCGAAAACAGCTTCATTGGCTACTTTAAGGAGAGTACGCAGATCCGCCAAGGCATGCAGATTATCGACACAAAGCTTGGTGGCACGATCCCAGTTGATGTGATAGTGAAATTTAAAGAGAGCGAGCCAAAGAAAGAGGGTGGCGAAGAAAAAGATGACTTTGAAAGTGAGTTTGAAAACGACGCAAAGAGCGCAAAATACTGGTTTAACAGCTACCACACAAGAGTTGCAGAAAAAGTTCACGACTATCTAAAAGAGCAAAATTTTGTAGGCAACGTAAGCTCTCTTGCAACGCTTATAAAGGCGATAAAAGAGCTAAATAACGGCGTTAGTGATGATTTTTTGCTAGCTGCGATGTATGAGAAGCTACCACTTGAGTATAAAACTATCTTGCTAAGTCCTTATGTAAGCGTCGAAAACGACGAGCTTAGATTTAGCCTAAGGATCGTTGATAGCGATCCAAAGCTTAGGCGAAATGAGTTTTTAAAAGAGCTTAAGGCTGGGCTTGCAGAGCTTACCAAAAATGATAACGTAAACATAGAAGTTGCCGGTATGATGGTGCTTTATAACAATATGCTTCAAAATTTGCTTAGCTCGCAGGTTGATACATTTGGACTAACGGTTGCGATACTTTTTGTTATATTTTGCTTTGTTTTTAGAAGTATCAAGCTAGCAACCATCGCCATTGTTTCAAATTTGATCCCGCTTTGCACGCTCTTTGGCGTGATGGGATTTTTTGGCATACCGCTTGATGTGATGAGCATTACGATAGCTGCCATTAGTATAGGTATCGGCGTTGATGATATCATCCACTACATCCACCGCTTCAAAGAGGAGCTGCTTACAAAGGACGTTTTTGAAAGCATTAAGGCTGCGCACGCTAGCATAGGATACGCGATGTATTACACCTCATTTACCATTTTTCTTGGCTTTAGCGTGATGATAACTAGCAACTTTATACCAACAATTTATTTTGGCTTGCTAACCGATCTTGTTATGGTATTTATGCTGCTTGGTGCGCTCATCATCTTGCCAAGTTTGATAGCAAGCTTTGTGAAAAAGCGCGAGGTATAAATTTATTTGATAACTTTGATAAACGAATAGACATCAGCCACGCCGTCAATGTGCTTAGCGTACCAAATGGCGTGCTTTTCTTGCTCGATACTATCTACCACACCGCTAAAAACAACGTCACAGCCAACGATGCTAACACGCACATTTGTGCCCTCAACGACGCTATCTTTAAAGAGATTTTGCTTTAAATTTGCAAGTATGCTCAGGCTATCGCACGGATACTCGCTCTTTTTTACCCTAAGATAGGTGTAAATTTTTCGCACTCCGTCCGTGCTTTTGGCAAGCTCAACTAGCTTATCTCCTAACTCTTTGCTATCAACAAGCCCTATGAGATAGGCATCGCCATAAAAGACCTCTATCTCGATGTCGATGTTGCTGAGCCCTTTTGAAAACAAAATTTTGCTTTGTAGCTTGCTTTGGATAAATTTATCACGTGAGATCGAGTAGATACCGCGTTTATCGCGAGAAATGGAGTATGCGTCATATACATTTAGTGGCGCTGTTGCTGGGGTGAGGACTGAGGAGCAAGAGCAAAAAAATAAGACCAAAAATGCAAAAACGCTAAATTTAGAAATCATAAATCCTTTTGTAATTTCAAAAAGTTTATAGAAAATGGGCTAAAATTTATCTAAATCTGCTAAAATAACGCTCACGGAGGATAAAGTAATCTGGTGATGCTCACGGGCTTCAAACCCGATGACTGGGCGGTTGACCGTCTGGTGGGGAGTTCGATTCTCTCATCCTCTCGCCACTTTTGCTTCTTTTAAATTTCTACTTTTTTAAATTATCTGTTTTTATGATTTTAGGCGCAGTTAGCTAGTAAATTTTAAAAATAATGGTCGCAAATTTAAACCATGGTCTTTAAATTTAAAGTTTAAATTTTTATATCCAAAATGTGTGGCTCTTCGCTCTCTTCTTCGCTATCAAGCTCGTCTTCAAAGACCTCTTCATCTTTGGCTTTTGCGTTTTGCTCTTCGTTCTCAAACTCGCTTGCCTCTTCTTCACTCTTTTGACGCTCGTGCTCTTTTTCAGGGTCTATTTTATATGACTCCTCCATCGGACGCACCTCTTTGATCTCTTCGTTTTGCTGGGTGGCTAGCTCAGATGCCATTAGCGCTTGCATGTCAAAGCGTGCTTGCTGATTTGCATGCACCTGCGAGACGACTGGGGCGTTTTGGTTGATGAAGTTGCTGTTTCCTAAAGGTGTTACCGCCATTTTTAGCCTTTATTTATGATGATCGTTTTGTAGTTTGTGTAAGTGACGTTTGCGCCATTTTCACGCCTTAAATTTTCACGTTTAGTGTAATCCACCTCGTATCTGCCAGCTCCTTTTACGCTAAATTCCACGCAAAATTTAGCAGCCATTTCTAGCACGTCTTCTGGCACTTTGCTCTTGTTTGTTTTTATGATGACGTGAGCGCTTGGGGCGTCTTTTAGATGAAGCCAGATGTCGTCTTTTTTAGCAAGATCAAGTAAATTTATATTACCTTTTTCGTTTCTGCCAACTAAAATTTTAAACTCTCTAACATAGAAAATTTCAGCATTTTCGCTCACATCTTTTATCTGTCTCTCTCTTTGTTTTGCCTTGTTTTTTGGGCTTAAAATTTCAAGCTCGTAAGCATTATTTGCCTCTTTTAAAAGCGACTTTAGCCCTTCTAAAAACTCGATCTTTTCGCTTAAATTTCTCTTTTCTATCTCCACACCAAGGGCTTTTGCACGTAGCTTTTTTGATCTTGAGTAAAATTCATTTGCGCTATTTTTTGGCGTATCGTTAAGAGTTAGTTTTATCTCATTGCCGTTAAAATCATTAAGAGAAATTTCTCTCTCATAGCCCTTAAAATTTGCCAAATTTGCAAGCAAAAGTGTGCCGTAGTTTGCAAACTCCTCGCTCTTTTTCATAAGCTCATCTTTATCTTCAAGCGAGTTTAAAATTTCACTCATGCTATCTATCTTTTTTTGCACGCTAGCAAGCTTTGCCTCTTTTAAGCTAGCTATCCTATCCTCGTTTATCCTAGCTGCTTCACTTTTAAAAAATACCTCAAAGTCAGTTATCGGCTCGCACGGCTTTTCTTTGATGGCGATGGCTGGCAGCTCTTTTAAAACCTCGCCAGTTTCTATCTTGCGGTAGCTATTATCAATATGTCTTAGCGCCTCGATGATCACGCTATTTTCATCAGTTATCACGGCGTTTGTAAAGCGGCCAGTAAATTCAAGATAAAGGATAAAATTTTCGCTTTTATATGAGCCACTTTGCGTGCAGGTAAATTTTAAAATTCTATTGTCTTTTAGGCACTCGACGCTTTTTATATGCGAGGCGTTAAAGCGCTTTTTTAGGACATTATCAAAGGGTGCTTGATAAATTTTCGCCTCTTTTAGCTCATCATCTTTATAGATAGCAGAGTTTGACTTATTTAGATCAAAAATGATCTTTTCGCCGCTAAATTCGATAAGTATAGCCATGTCGCTTACGCGCTTTGCCTGGCTTATCTTTTTAAATTTTGATAGATAATTTGCTATTTGAACTAAATGTGCGTACTTCATGCGGGGATTATATCAGAAATGTTGCAAAAATGTTTTAACAAAGAGTCCTAGCTGGTTTGCTAGGACAAAAGTTAAAATTTGTTTTTAGCGACCTCTTTGACGATTTGATCAGCTATCTCATCAACCTCGTTTGTGGCTTTGTTTGTTTGGTTTGCCACTTCAAGATTTTCTTTTGTTAGGTTGTCGATATCGGCAACTAGCGTGTTTATCTGAGCGATCGCTATGGTTTGCTCGTTTATCGCCGCACTCATATCATCGATGTTTTGAGTTAGGATATTTGCATTTGCTTCGATCTCGCCAAGGCTTTTTTGAGTGCGCTCGGCTAAATTTCTAACCTCATCAGCCACAACCGCAAAGCCTCTGCCATGCTCTCCCGCACGTGCTGCTTCAATGGCAGCGTTAAGAGCTAGTAAATTTGTCTGATCGGCGATGTCGTGGATGATGGTGATGATATTTTTTATCTCCTCAGACTGCCTTTTGACATCATCAGATCTTGCATTTACCTGCCTCATAGACGCGCTCATTTGCTCAACCGCAGCAGCGCCCTCAGAGAGCGAAGTCGCACTCTTGTTTGCTTTAGTCGTTAGTTCTTGCATGTAGCCTTTTAGCGCCTTTGCGCGGTCTTCTAGCAGTTTTGCGATCTCTTCGTTGTTTTTTAACATCTGCGCGATCTTATCGCCAAGTGCGTCGATACCTTTTGCGATGACGCCCTCGTCGTTTATCCTAGCAGTAAAGTCGTTTTTAAAGTAAATTTCTAGCGCTTTTAAGATGTCGTGCTCGTTTGAAGCGATATTTGTCTTTAGCGAGTCACGTAGATCGCCAAATGCCTCTTTTAGCTTTAGCAGAGCTTGGCTATTTGTCGTCGCTTCAAGCGTCGCTCTAAAGTCGCCACCTTTTATCTTGCTTACAAATTCTTGCGTTTTAGCTAAAAACTCGCGCTCGCTATTTAAATTCTCTTTTGTGCTCTCGATGTTTTCGTTGATGATGCTAGCCATAACGCCTAGCTCGTCGCTGCTTTTTAGCTTGATAGGCTCGACATTTGAAGTTTTGTTGTTTATAAATTTAAAGACCTCGATTAGCCCGTTTTGTATCGTTAGAACCGGTCTTAAGAAGTATCTAACGACCACGATGATGGCGATGATGACCGAGATCAAAAATAGGCTAAACATCAAAATTTGCTTATTTGAAGCGCTTTTTATCTCAGCTACAAACTCATCAGCATCAGCCACTATACAGACGTTCCAGCCTGTTAGCTTTTGTTTTTGGCAGTAGATGACGTTTCTCATGCCGTTATAGAAAAATAGCGAGACCTTGTCGCCATCTATGCTGTTTTTCATATTTTCTTTGATGAGGCTTTTGTAGTTTTCATCTTCTTTTGTGATTAAATTTGCATCAGGATGAACTATCACTTTGCCGTTGTCATCGGCGATCATGATACTTGAAGTCTTGGTCGTTTTTATCTCTAAAAGCTCCTGGCTAAAGCCGTTTAAGAAGATATTTGCGCCGATTACCGCTACTAGCTGGTGTTTGTCATTAAAAATAGGAGCGTAGGCTGTGATGGTTAAATTCTTTGTCGTGACATCTACGTATGGCTCTGAAAATCCAGGCTTGCCGCTGCTACTAGCACCCTTAAACCAAGCCCTCGTGCGGCCGTCAAAATTTGGTATCAAAAATGGCTGGTTGTTTTTCAAAAGATCAGTCTTTATGACGTTGCCGTTATCCGCATAGCCCACAAATAGCGCGTCAAATGGCGAAATGACAAAAGCACCCTTTAGCGCCTCGGCTATATCGTCCCTGCTGGCGTAGGTCTTTTTATCCTCTAGCTCTTTTGCGAAGGTTTGCACCATGTGAAGTCTTGACTTTAAAAACTCATCGACAAAGTACATCGTCGATTTAAGCCCAGTTTTACGCACATTGTTATAGGACTGAATTTTTTCCGATTTGGAATTTGAGTAGTTTATGCTAAAAAATATGCCTATGCCTATTAGCATCCAAGCTGTCAGCAAAAAGGCTATCTTGTTAGACAAGCTAGAAAAAAGTCTTTTCATCTTAAATCCTTTTAAAATTTTCGGCGTATTTTATAATAAAAGTTAAACAATATCTCTTAATTTTTATTTTTAAGAAAAAATGGCAAAAAGTAGCTAAATAACGCTTGTTATGATAAATTTTGCTAAATTTTATTAATTTAATTATCCAAAGTAATAAACAGAGTATTTTAGGGATTAAGAATGAAATTTAAGGCTAAATTTGACGTTTAATTTATTTTAATTGCTTAAATTATAATTTTAAAATATATAAAAAAGAAAATACTATCTTGCAAATCTTATCTGTCCAAATTTTTAGCATAAATTTTTTGTCAAATTTATAGTGATTTAAAGCGCTGGCTAAATATCTTTTTATACAAATTTCGTTAAAATCGCCTCAAAATTTAAAGGAAATTTATGAAACAAACTATCACCGAGAAAATATTTTCAGATCACGTTGGCAAAGAAGTAAGCGCAGGAGAGATTATCGAGAGCAAGATCGATATGATCATAGGCAACGACATCACGACGCCTATTTCGATCAAGCAGTTTGAGCGAAGTGGCGCGACAAAGCTAGCTAACCCAGACGGCTTTGCCATCGTGATGGACCACTACATCCCGACAAAGGACATCCTAAGCGCAAATCAAGCCAAAATTTCACGCGAATTTGCCTACAAACATGACCTTAAAAACTATTTTGACGAAAAGGATATGGGCATCGAACACGCAATTTTGCCTGAAAAAGGGCTAGTCATCCCAGGCGACGTCATCATCGGCGCAGACAGCCACACCTGTACGCACGGCGCTCTTGGGGCATTTAGCACTGGCATGGGTAGCACCGACCTAGCTTATGCGATGATCACTGGCAAAAACTGGTTTAAAGTGCCTGAGAGCATCAAAGTCGTCTTTAAAGGTAAGCTTGATAAGCACGTCTACGGCAAGGACCTCATCCTTGAGATCATCCGTCAAATAGGCGTTGATGGCGCACTTTACAAGGCGCTTGAGTTTAGCGGCGAGGTGATAGATGGCCTTAGCATGGATGATAGATTTTCAATGTGCAACATGGCGATCGAAGCTGGCGCAAAGAGCGGCATCATCGCGGTTGATGAGATCACAAAAGAGTTTTTAAAAGATAAAAATTTACGCGATAAACCAAAATTTTTCTACTCAGACGAGGGCGCAAAATACGACAAAATTTTAGAGATCGATGTCACAAACCTTGATCCAGTCATCGCATATCCATTTTTGCCAAGCAACGGCAAGAGCGTAAGACAGGCGGTTCGCGACGATCTAGCTATCGATCAAGCATTTATCGGCTCATGCACAAATGGCCGTCTAAGCGACCTTCGCATCGCAGCGCAAATCCTAAAAGGTAAAAAAGTAGCCCGCAAAACAAGGCTCATCATCACTCCAGCGACGCAAAAGATCGCAAGAGCTGCTGAAAAAGAGGGGCTAATCGACATTTTCATAGAAGCTGGCGCAGTTGTGAGCAACCCAACATGTGGCGCTTGCCTTGGCGGATATATGGGCATTTTGGGCGCAAACGAGCGCTGCATATCGACTACAAATAGAAATTTCGTCGGTCGTATGGGGGATAGGACGAGTGAAATTTATCTAGCTAACTCGGCGGTTGTGGCGGCGAGCGCGATAGCAGGTAAAATCGCCGATCCGCGTGATCTTTAGAATTTAACGGCTCGTCTCGCGAGCGTTTTTAATGGAGCTAGTAAAAATTTAGCTCGATAGACTAAATGTCTTATCTTTGCTAAATTTTTACGTTGCTTCTGCTTGCAGTTGCTACCGCAAGGGGAGCAAAGCCCTTAAACCCATCTCACGATACTTTGCCTTACATTTTTGACAAAATTTGATGAAATTTCTTGTGAAATTTACTTTTAGACCTGTCTTAAATTTGATATTTTAGTTTATTTGTAAAATTTAGATTTGTTAGCCGATAAATTTGCAAATTTACCGGCTATTTTTAGTATAAAAAGCTTGAAGTTAGTGCATTAAAACGCTGTTATAGTTGCCAAAAGTCCAAAGATTATGCCTGGTAAGTTTGCAGCTGCTAGCGGATAGTCTCTTTTAGATTTTAGTAGGCCGTAACTTGTCCAGATCGTGCAGTTTAGCGCAGCCGCTAGTGGCTGTATATAAGGCGTTTTGTTGCCATCAAGGTTGCCCATTATCTGTGGGATGTATGAAAAGTACATAACAACCGATAAGCACGTGCCTATCCAACCTAAAATTTGTAAATTTCTTTCACTCATGTGATCTCCTTTAAAAGTAAGCCATTATATTATTCTTAGCTTTATGATTAGCGTGGTAAAAAAATTAATTTTATCTGCTAAAAAGTAGCCCATTGTTTTGGCAAAAGCGCTCATTTTTGCAAATTTAAGGGCAAAGCTTTTATCAAGTGATAATAAATTTAAAACAAGATGAGTTAGAAAATTTGGTTATACTTTTGTAATTTTTTGAAATTTAAAAGGATAAAAGATGCAAACTTGCGTCATTTTAGCAGGTGGCAAGAGCTCGCGCATGGGTCAGGACAAGACCTTGCTGCCATTTGGGGGATTTGAAACGCTCACGCACTATCAGGTTGCTAAATTTAGCAAAGTCTTTGATGAGGTTTTTGTAAGCTCTAAATTTGAGAAATTTAACCCACCACTAAAGCTCATAAAAGATGAGAGCAGTGAGGATTATTCGCCGATGTTAGCGCTCTACTGCGTGCTAAAAAGCTTTGATCATAGCGTCTTTATCATCCCAGCTGATATGCCATTTTTTGATCTAAAAAGCTTAGAAGAGCTGGCTAAATTTAAAGATGAATTTGACATGGTCGTAGCTGGCGATGATGAGCATATCCACTCGCTTTGTGGCTTTTTTAGCCCAAGCTTAGCCCCACTTGCACACGAGCTTTACCTAAAAAATGAGCACAAAATCGGACTTTTACGAAAAAACTGCAAGTGCAAAATAGTAAATTTTAAGGACAAAGAGCAGTTTTTTAACGTAAATTTCCCAGAAGAGTACAAAATAGCAAATGAAAAGATGAAAAATGAGTAAATTTGCATTACTTTTAAGCTTTAGCCTTACATTTTTGATGGCAAGCAGGACGGATGATTTTAAAAGGGCGCAGGAGCTTGAGCAAAGTGGCGATATAAAGGGTGCGATGCAAATTTATAAAGAGCTAGCCAAAAGCTCTTTGGGCGAGCAAGAAGTGGTGCAAAACGCGCAAGCAAGTGAGCCAGCACCAAATGATGCGAAGCTAAAGCAGGCTGATCTTTTAAGAGATAAAAGCGATAAAAATTTACAAAATGCACTTGGCATCGAGCTTTATAAATTTAACTACCTTTTGCCAGTAACTTACGCTAAAACTGTCCCAGATGACGGGCGAAAGAGCGTTGAGACGAAGTTTCAAATAAGCCTTGCAAAGCCGCTATTTTACGATGTTTTTGGTCTTAGAGAGAGCCTTGTGGCAGCATATACGCAAACCTCTTGGTGGCAGATAACAAAAACCTCTGCTCCGTTTCGTGAGACAAACTATCAGCCAGAAATTTTCTTAAATTTCGCCTCACCAAAATATCTAGAGAAAATCGGCATCCAAAATCTAAAATTTGGCCTTTTGCATGAGTCAAACGGACGAGATGGTAGCAAATCAAGAAGCTGGAACAGAGCCTACGTGCAAAGTGACTTTGTCTATGGCAACTTTAGCGTCTCACCAAGAGCTTGGATAGTCGTTGGCGACAAAGGCGATAATAAGGACATTTTAAAGTACATCGGACATGGCGACGTGAGGCTTAGCTACAACCTAAACGACCACATCTTTAGCCTAATGCTAAGAAATAACTTACATTTTGATAAAACAAATAAAGGTGCAGCTGAAATTTCATATATGTTTCCGATATTTTCAAGCGGCGTTTATGGCTATTTGCAGTATTTTACAGGATACGGCGAGAGCTTGATTGATTATGATAGGCACACAGAGAAGGTTGGTCTTGGCTTTGTTATTTTAAAATAGCCTTAAAAATTTAATCTTATAAAGTGGCTAAATTTGGGCAGATAATCTAAAATTTATATAAATAATGAAAAAATTTAACTAATAGAAAAACTTAAAAATATTAGAAAAAATATAAGCAAATTTTGCTAAAATCACTAGCAAAATCTCACAATAAAGGAGTTTTCATGAGCGGTATAGCTTTGATTGTCTGTTTTGTTATAGCAATCATCCTTATGATCGTTATGATCTCAAAGCTCAAGGTGCATCCATTTTTGGCACTTATGAGTATATCTTTGGTGCTAGCAATCGTCGCAGGTATCGATCTATCCAAGATCCCAGCGATGATAGGCGTTGGTTTTAGTGGCACATTTAAGAGCATCGGCATCGTCATCATCTTTGGAACGATCATCGGCACAGTGCTTGAAAAAACAGGAGCTGCGCTAAAGCTAGCTGACATGGTTGTAAAGCTAGTCGGACAAAGACGCCCTGAGCTTGCCATGCTTATAATGGGCTGGGTTGTTGGCATTCCTGTATTTTGCGATAGCGGTTTTGTCGTCTTAAACTCTATCCGCGAGGCACTTTATAAGAAAATTTCAGCAAGCCCAGTTGCTATGTCAGTAGCACTTAGCGGCGGTCTATACGCTTCTCACGTCTTCATCCCACCAACTCCTGGTCCGATAGCTGCTGCTGGCACACTTGGACTTGGAGGAAATTTACTTCTTGTCATCATCATGGGTACAGTAGTTTCAGTGCCTGTTTTGATAGCTGTTTATTTCTTTTCAAAAAGCATCGCTAAAAGCGTAACTATCAGCGATAAAGAGGCTGACGCTACGATAACAGCGAGCTACGAGGAGCTTTTAAATAAATTTGGCAAATTGCCTAGCGGATTTTTAAGCATCGCACCTATCATCATGCCTATCATTTTCATGGCGGTTGGCTCTGTGGTTGATGTTTTGGCAAAACAAGGCATGCTTGATAAAGCTGCGCTCTTGCCAAAGATATTTTTATTTTTAGGTAACCCTATCATCGCCCTTGCGATCGGCGTGATCTTTTGCGTATTTTTACTAGCTGAAACTAAAAAGATGAGAGAATTTGACCATATAACAAACGAATCATTAAAGATCGCTGGTCCTATACTCTTTATCACCGCAGCTGGCGGCGTTTTGGGCAACGTCATCACCGAGGCTGGATTTGTAAATTTCATAAAAGAAAATGCCTCAACTATAAAAGCGATAGGAATTTTCTTCCCATTCATCATCTCAGCCGTGCTAAAAACCGCTCAAGGAAGCTCGACTGTGGCTATCATCACGACAGCCTCTATCATGGGCGCATTTAGCGCTGACAACTCGCTCATGCACACGCTTGGCTTTACGAGCGAAATTTCAGCCGCACTTTGTGTCATGGCGATAGCTTCAGGTGCGATGTGTGTATCTCACGCAAACGACAGCTATTTCTGGGTCGTTACAAACTTTAGTAAGATGACGGCAGATCAAGGCTACCGCACTCAAACAGCGATGACATTTATCATGGGCGTTGTTGGTATGATCAGCGTTTATATACTATCTTTGGTGCTTTTATGAGAATTTTGGTTGCGATAGATTCATTAAAAGGCTCGCTAAGCTCGCTTGAAGCGGGCCTTGCTATAAAAGAGGCGCTTGAAGATTTTTGCGATGTCGTAGTAAAGCCAGTAGCTGACGGCGGTGAGGGCAGCGTGGAGGCTATGGCTGACGCACTTGATGCTAAATTTATAGACACCATCGTTAAAAATCCACTTGGGACTGAAATTTTAGCTAGATATGCTCTAAAAGATGATCTTGCTATACTTGAGATGTCTAGTGCTTCTGGTCTTACTCTTATAAATCCTGATGAGAGAAATCCTATGAAAACTAGCACATTTGGCTTTGGCCAGATGATAAAAGATGCCATTAGTAAGGGTGCTAGGAAATTTATCATAGGTATTGGTGGAAGTGCTACAAATGATGCTGGCATAGGTATGCTAAGCGCCCTTGGGTTTAAATTTTATGACAAAAACGGCGCTTTGCTTGAGGGTAAAGGCGAAGATCTAGCTCAAATTTATGAATTTTCAGATGAAGAGGCGCTAAAAGAGCTAAAAGAGTGCGAATTTTTAATCGCCTGTGACGTGGATAATCCACTTTACGGTCAAAAGGGTGCTGCCTACGTCTATGCTCCACAAAAAGGTGCAAATGGTCGTATGGTAAAACAGCTTGATGATGGACTAAAGCACTTTGCGGGGCTTGTAAAAGAGAAAAATGGCACTAAATTTCACACGCAAAAGGGCGCTGGAGCAGCTGGCGGACTTGGTTTTGCTTTTGTAGCATTTTTGGGCGCAAAGCTTAGGCCTGGTATCGAGATCATCACGCAGACAATAGCGCTTGAAGATGAGATAAAAAAGGCCGATCTAGTAATCACTGGCGAGGGCCGCATGGACTTTCAAAGCACTATGGGCAAGACCCCAACAGGCGTGGCAAAGCTAGCTAAGAGGCATCATAAGCCAGTCATCGCGCTTGCTGGAAGCGTGCAAAGGTGCGCCAAAGACTGCCATAAACACGGCATAGATGCGTATTTTTGCATACTAAATGAGCCAATGAGCCTTGAAGAAGCTATGCGAAAAGATAATGCCATTAGAAATTTAAAGATGACCGCCGAGCAAGTCATACGCCTTTATATGCTAAATCATAAAGCATAAATTTAAAAAAGATAGAAGCTAAATTTCTATCTTTTTCTCTCTAAATTTAACTCCAAATTTTACTCGCAAAGTGCTACAAAAATTCTCAAAATTTAATACATTTTGCAAAAATATAAAATAAACTTTATAAAAAAATTTACTATGTTAAAATAAGAAAAATTTCTAAAAAGAAAGGAGAATTTCTTATGCAACAGACCCTAAACTCTCGTCGCAGCTTCATCACAGCTGCAGGACTGTTTTTCGCTACGACTGCGCTAAAGGCAACACCAAAGGACTTTAGCGGTAGTGGTGTTCGCTACGGCATGGCAATAGATCTAACAAGATGTGTTGGCTGTCAGTCATGTACTATGAGCTGTATGTTGGAAAACGACGTTCAGCCAGGTGCTTTTAGGACCATCGTCTCTGAGTACGAGGCAAAAGATAAAAGCGGTAAGATGGCGGTCATTGCGTCACTTCCAAGACTTTGCAACCACTGCAACAAACCAGCCTGTATCGACGTTTGTCCAACAGGAGCAAGCTATCAAAGAAGCAACGGCATCGTAAAGATCGACACAAAAGAGTGCATAGGCTGTGCGCTTTGCGTGGAGGCCTGTCCATATCACGCAAGATATCTTAGCTTGCATACCTACAAGGCCGATAAATGCACCTTCTGCGACCACAGACTAAGAGCGGGACTTCAGCCAGCATGTGTAGAGAGCTGTGTGGGCGGTAGCCGTATAATAGGCGATCTTAACGATCCTAACTCAAATATCAGAAAATTTCTAGCCACACACGAGACTATGGTCATAGATAGCCCTAAAAATACAAATCCACAGGTGTTCTATCATGGCGTTAGCGAAATTTTGGTTAAAAACGATAAGAAACTCGAGCTTGATAATGGATATAAAAAGGTTATCAGCTGGAGTGAAGAGATAGCACAGTAAAAGGAGATAAGTAATGCAAAGAAGAGAATTTTTAAAAAGATCAGCTGTACTCTCAACACTAACCGCGAGCGCTGTGCTAGCAGATGGCGAAAAAGACGACTACAAGCCGCAGTCAAACTCGCTAGAGCCTGAATTTAGCGTAAAAGACGGCAAAATTTCACTTAACGACGGACATAGCGTAGTCTTTTCTATGTGCCACGGCTGTACAACGAAGTGTGGCATAAGACTTCACGTAGATGACAAAAACGACCGCGTTTTAAGATGTAGCGGAAACCCATACCACCCACTCTCAAACGTACACTGGGCAAATTTTGACACATCGATAAATGACGCTTTGCTTGCCACAACACTAAGCGGCGAAGATGAAAAGCGAGCCACAGTTTGCGCTAGAGGAGCGATATTACCTGAGATGATAGACTCACCTGCAAGGATACTAACACCACTAAAAAGAGTTGGCAAAAGAGGCGAGGGCAAGTGGAAGAGCATAAGCTTTGAGCAGCTAGTAGAAGAGGTCGTAGAGGGCGGAGATCTCTTTGGTGAGGGGCACGTGGACGGACTAAGAGCGATATATAGCGACGAGCTAATCGACAGCGAAAACCCAGAGTACGGCACCAAGCGCAATCAATTTTTAAGCTTTTATCTATATGACGGACGCTCTGATATCGTCGATCGCTTTGTCAAAAAGTCATTTGGCACTATAAATCACTACTCACACGGCGGAATTTGCGGCGGCGGCTTTAGGGTCGGCGGCAAGATCGCGCACAATGCAAAGGGCTTTGCTCACACAAAACCAGACTATGAAAACTCTAAATTTGTTATCTACTGGGGCACTTCGCCGTCAAATGGTGGCAACCCTTTTCAAAAACAGGCAAAAATGCTCTCTTACGCAAGAGGCACTAGAGATGACTTTAGCTATGCAGTTGTAGACCCAAGCGTTACAAATGCTGTAAAATACGCCTCTTCAGACAAAGGCCGCTGGATAGCGATAAAGCCAGGCACCGACTCAGCTCTAGCCATGGCTATGATACGCTGGATCATAGAAAATGAAAAATACGCTACAAACTACCTTATCCAGCCAAATTTAGACCAAGCAAAGCTAGCAGGCGAGATACACTGGTGCAACGCCACGCATCTAGTCATCACCGAAAAAGGTCACAAAGACTACGGCAAATTTGCACTTATCAATAACGAGTGGCAGGTCTGCTCGCAAGATGGCAAGATACAAAGCTACAAGGTAAATGAACCAGCCAAGCTCTACTACAAAGGTAAAATTTTAATAGACGGCAAAAAAGTCGAGGTAAAAAGCTCAATGCAGCTTTTAAAAGAATCAGCCTATAAGCATAGCTTAGAGGAGTACTCAAAAATTTGTGGCGTAAGCGTTGAGGATATCATCTGGCTTTGCGAAAATTTCACCAAAAACGGCAGACAGGTGAGCACAAACGTGCATGGCGGTATGATGCATACGCAAGCTGGTATGACTACTTTTGCGATACTTTGTCTAAACACTCTAATGGGCACTTACGGCTTTAAGGGCGGCAACGTCAATGCAAGTGCCGGCACACACGAGTTTTTAAAGGGCAGATATGACCTTGAGAGCTTTGAGGGTGCTTATAAGCCAAATGGTCTAAATTTATCAAGATCAGGCAAATACTACGAAACAAGCTCTGAGTATAAGCGCAAAGTAGCAGCTGGCGGCAGCGGCTATCCATCAACTCAGCCATGGTATCCTATCTCTATGCCACTTGTAAATGAAACGCTTACAAGCCACAAGGCTGGCTATCCATACAAAGTAAAAGTTTTCATAAACTACATGACAAACGTACTTTACGGCCAAGCAGGACTTGAAAGAGCGGTTTTAGACGCACTAAAAGATAGTAAAAATTTACCACTTTTTGTAGGTATCGACGCCTTTATGAACGAGACAAACGCCTATGCTGACTACATCGTGCCAGATGGGGTAAATTTAGAAAACTGGGCACTTCCAAACTCTCTTTGGGGAACGATCGCTAAAACTTCAGTCGTGCGCTATCCAGCCGTCAGCTCAAAGCAGGCAAAGGATAAAAATGGCAGCGTGATCGACGTTGAGGCGTTTTATATAGCCGTAGCAAAGAGGCTTGGACTAAAAGGCTTTGGCAAAAACGCCTTCAAAGACAAAGATGGAAATTTCATGGACCTTGACGTAAAAGAGCAGTACTATGCGGCTGCACTAGCAAATTTAGCCTTTGACGGCGAGGGGGTGAAAGATATAAGCGACGAGGACAAAAAGCTTAGTAAGATATCAAGAGTGATGACAAAGCTTGATCCTTATCTAAAAGACGAAGAGAAGCCAAAAGTAGCGCACGTGCTAGCAAAAGGCGGCAGATATGATAGCTACGAGAGCGCGTACAAGGGCGATAAAGCAACCGTAAAAGTGCCAGCGCCTACGCCAGCTTCTATCTACTATGAGCCACTTGGCGGACACAGACACTCAGTAACAGGCGAATATATGCCAGGAGTGCCAAGCCTGATGCTACCAGTAGCAAGTGACGGCACGCCGCTTGAGAAATTTTTCCCACGCTCTGAGTGGAAATACACAGTAAGTTCAAGAAAGTCAAATATCCAGCACTTCTACACATTTGTTAGCCCAAGACTAAGAGCCGTCCATCCTAGCAACTTCATAAGGATGGCGCCAGATGTGGCGAGCGAGCAGGGCATTCGCTCAGGCGATAAGGTCAAAGTGACTACGCCTTATGGCGCGCAAGTTGGCGAGGCGTTTGTAACTGACGGCGTTGCTAGCGGAGTTATCAGCATAGAGCATGGATTTGGCCATGACGAGTTTGGTATAAGAACGCATATCGTCGATGGAAAGCCAGCTTTTGGGATAGCAAATTTAGAAAAAGGGGTCAATCACAACAAGCTCGGACTTCTTGATCCAAAAAGAAATGGCGAATTTAGCCTAAATGACTGGTTGGTTGGTACTTGCGCTAGACAAGCACTTCCTGCAAAGATAAGAAAGATAGGCTAGTTTGATATAAATTTGGCGAGCAGAGTGAAATTTGCTTGCCAAATTTCATTTTCATGCAGTTTTGCTCTTGTGGCGTATTTATATGCAGGGCAAGCTTTTAGGCTGCTTGCAAGCTAAAAATTCTCACATATTTATAGAGAGTTTCATAGTTAAATTTAATGTTTTAAATTTGCATGGCTTAAATTTAATATCATCTGAAGTGTGCTAGCTGGTATTTCAAACAGCGTTTTTAAATTTGTATGGGTTAAATAGTATTGCTAGTTTGCTCTATCTTTGAGTGCCCTAGTTTGCCAGATCCTCAGCCACTTTTGCAGCGAGTTTTAGCTTGTCACTATCAAAGTGTGTGTAAATCGCTAGGTATTTAGGCTAGCATGCCTAAAAGCTTATTTTACTAGTGTCAGTTTTTTGGTTACGACCAAGAGAAATTTAAAATAGCAGGCTTAAATTTAAATATAAAAACTATAAAAGCTTAAGCATATATCCATTTTCAGCGGTTTCAAGCTTATATTTATGCATCTTGTCAAGCTCTAAAACCACTCTGAAATACTTATCATGCCAGCCGATTATGACGTTTTTAAAAGTCTCGTTTTCAAGCTTTAAATTTCTAGTTTTAAAGCTTCTTGGAGGTTTTGCAAAGTCAAGTACGATCTTGTTTTTCTCATAAGCAAAGTGTTTTAAATTTTTAGCTTTTGTGATGATATTTAGCTCTTTTTCATGCGCTAAAAAGCTCACAAATCCTAAGAATTTAACCTCTTTTTCGCTGCTTTTTGTCTCTTGGACAGGCTTTGAGGCTGGCTCGATCTTAACTTCGACTACTTTTTGCTCAGGCTTAGCAGGCTCTTTTATCTTTTTTGCGCCAAGGTCGATCACTACGACGTTTGGAGTTGGCACATCTGAGGTTTTATTTCTATCTTTATTTGAAATTTGCGTCTCATTTTTTTCCATTGTTACTGGCGTGCTCACCTTTTTTTCTATTATCACTGGCGTGCTAACCTTTTGAGCTGGCATATCGGCCATCGTGACTGAGACGTCTAGTTTTTTAGCTGCGACTGGCTCTGGAGTCTTCATCTTCATAAGTGCAAATTCATCGTTCCAGTCGATAGTTTTGTTTATGTCAGTTAGTCTTTTTTCTTTTATGCTGCCGTCATTTGCTCTATATCTTATGGTGACATCAAGCAAAAGCATCGCATCGCTTGGAAATTTAAACGAGAGCGAGTTGAAGCTGTCATATTTTTCTACGACGTTTGTCGTCATAACGCTTGTGTTTAGCTCGCTAATAGGCATAAATGGGTTTTCTCTGGCGCATAAGCTCGCAGTCAAGATAGATAAAACTAACCAAATTTTCTTCATCGTTCCTACTTTTTATTAGAGTCTGGCTCAAGGCCTTGTAGTTCAAAATAGTCTTTTTGCAGACGTGCATTCATCTTTTTTAAAATTTCCACGTCTTCGCTAAGCCTCTCTTTTTTGCTCTGAAGGCTTAGCATCACATCAAGTGAGCGTTTACCAAACATCATGTTGCCCACATAAAAGGCAAACATAGCCACACAAATGGTGGCTATGACGTAGCGTAATGTCGGCCGAACAAATTTTATTATTTTATGAAATATACCATCTTCTTTGCCATATTCATCTAAAATTTCGCTCAAATATTATCCCCTAAAAACTCACCCGCCTCAAGCTCGATCTCGAGCAAGCGGTTGTATTTCGCGTTGCGCTCGCTTCTTGAGGTAGCACCTGTTTTTATCTCGCCAGTGTTTAGTGCGACCGCAAAGTCAGCGATAAACGCATCTTCGCTCTCGCCGCTTCTGTGGCTCATTATGCAGCGGTAGCCGTTTCTTTGAGCAAGGCGGACAGTTTGCATAGTTTGCGTGACTGAGCCTATTTGATTTGGCTTGATAAGGATCGCATTTGCGATGTTTTTCTCGATGCCCTCGCGTAAAATTTTCTCATTTGTAACAAATAGATCGTCGCCAACTAGCTGCACCTTGCTGCCAAGCCTTTTTGTAAGCTCAGCCCAGCCGCTCCAGTCATCCTCGCTAAGGCCATCTTCGATAGAGAATATCGGATATTTTTCGCAAAGTTTTTCATAGTAGCTAATGAGCTCATCGCTGCTAAATTTCTTGCCTTCAAGCTCGTATTTGCCGTCTTTGTAAAGCTCGCTTGAAGCGACGTCAAGGGCTAGCTTTATCTGGCTACCTAGCTCATATCCAGCCTCTTTTACAGCTTGTGAGATCAGCTTTAGTGGCTCTTCATTGTCTTTTAAATTTGGAGCAAAACCGCCCTCGTCACCGACAGCAGTGCTGTGACCAGCTGCGTTTAGGATAGATTTTAGCTTGTGGTAAATTTCAGTTGCAGCTCTTAGTGCCTCGCTAAATGTGCTAAAACCAAATGGCATGATCATAAATTCTTGAAAATCAACGCTGTTATTTGCGTGTGCGCCGCCATTTATGATGTTAAACATCGGCACTGGCAAGATGCTAGCGTTTGCACCGCCAAGGTAGCGGTATAGCGGGATATTTAGGCTCTTTGCAGCTGCGCGAGCTACCGCCATAGATACGCCAAGGACTGCGTTTGCGCCTAAATTTGAGTAGTTGTGCGTGCCATCAAGCTCAAGCATCTCCACATCGACTGCTTTTTGGTTGTAGGCATCAAGTCCTATCACTGCTTCTGCGATCTTTTCATTTACGTTTGAAACAGCCTTTAAAACGCCTTTGCCAGCATATCTCTCGTCTTTGTCACGAAGCTCTAGCGCCTCGCGCTTACCAGTGCTTGCGCCACTTGGTACGATCGCGCTTGCCTCGGTGCCGTCGCTTAGTCTAACTGTCGCACGAACTGTTGGGTTGCCTCTGCTGTCTAAAACCTCGTGAGCTTCTACATCTTCAATAAATACCATTATTCATCTCCTGCTTCGTTTGTGTCGTCGTCTTCGTCTTTTGCGCCGCTGCTTATTAGGTGATCTATACCCATTGAGCCTTTGATCGCCGCTACTATCTCGTCAGAAATTTCTGGGTGCTCTTTTAGGTAGGCTTTGGCGTTTTCTCTGCCTTGACCTAGTTTTTCAGCCTTGTAGCTAAACCACGCGCCTGATTTGTCGATGATGTCGAGCTTTACGCCATAGTCGATGATCTCGCCCTCTTTGCTCACACCCTCGCCAAACATGATGTCAAATTCAGCCACTTTAAATGGAGGCGCGACCTTGTTTTTAACGACTTTTGCCTTTGTGCGGTTGCCGATAGGCTCGTCATTTTGTTTAAGTGTGGCTATCTTTCTGACATCGATTCTTACAGATGAGTAAAATTTAAGTGCATTACCGCCAGTTGTGGTCTCTGGCGTGCCATATCCCATCATACCGATCTTCATACGAATTTGGTTGATGAAGATAACAGTCGTCTTCATCTTGCTTAAAATTCCAGTTAGCTTTCTAAGCGCCTGGCTCATTAGTCTTGCTTGCAGGCCAACGTGCTGATCGCCCATATCGCCGTCTATCTCGCTCTTTGGAGTAAGAGCAGCCACACTATCAACTACGATAAGATCGATCGCACCGCTTCTTGCAAGTGTCTCAACGATCTCAAGTGCCTGCTCGCCAAAGTCAGGCTGAGAGACGTAAAGGTTGTCGGTATTTACGCCTAAATTTGAAGCGTATTTTACGTCTAGTGCGTGCTCTGCATCGACAAACGCACAAATTCCGCCAGCTTTTTGCGCTTCAGCGATGATGTGAAGTGTGAGTGTGGTCTTACCAGAGCTCTCTGGTCCGTAGATCTCGATGATCCTGCCTTTTGGGACGCCGCCTATGCCAAGAGCCAGATCAAGCCCTAGCGAGCCAGTCGGTATCGACTCGATCGCCTCAACCTCTTTGTCGCCAAGTCTTAAAAGCGTGCCTTTGCCAAAAGCTTTATCGATCTGCTTTAGCGCAAGCTCAAGCGCCTTTTTCTTGTCCGCTTCGCTCTCTGGGATAGCTATCTTTTTGTCACTATCTTTTTCTTTTGCCATTTTTTACCTTATAGTTGAAATTTGGCTTGATTTTATCTAAAAAGAGATGAATTTTACTTGATTTACTCGCAAATTATAATATTTTCGCCAAGCAGCGCAGCGCTATCAATAAGAGCAAAAAGCCGATCTTTTTCAAACAAAAATCCATAAATTTGATCTTCGTTTTTTAGTATCGCTAGCTTTAGTGGCTTTACAAGCGAGCTTGCGCAAAGGTTTAAAAAAGCTTCATCGATACTGTTTTGCGAAATTTGGGGTTTGGTTTTGAAATTTTCATCTTTTATAAAAGAGAGAAATTCCTCTTGTGAGGTAGATTTATTAAATTTAAAAATTAGTTTTTCTTTTAAGGCCTGAGCTAAAATTTCATCAAATTTAACTAGATCGATATGATCTTTTACGCCTAAAATTTTGGCAAAATTTAGCAAGTTTTTATCATAACTAGCCACATTTTTCTCATGCTCGCTTTGCGCCTTTTTAGCCCTATAAATGGCATAAAGACCGATAGCTATAAACAAAAGTGAAAGGGTAAAAACTTCGCTCAAAAACTCACTCATCATCATCCTTATAAAATGCAAACTTCAGTCTTAAGCTCTACGCCAAATTTCTCTAAAACTCTAGCTCTAGCCAAATTTATAAGGCTAGTGGCGTCCTCAAAGCTTGCGTGGTTAAAATTTATCAAAAAATTTGCGTGCTCTTCGCTAAATTTCGCTCCGCCGATAGCGTATCCCTTTAGTCCAACAGCCTCCAGCAGTGCCCCTGCAAATTGCCCCTCGGGATTTACAAAGCAACTGCCAAAGCTAGCGCCTTTTGGTTGATTTGCCCTTTTTGCGCTTATAGCATCAGAAATGCTCGCGTCAAAGCCACTACGAAGCTTAAATTTAGCTCCCAAAATGGCCTCATCTATGCCGCTGTGGCGGTAGCTAAAGCTTATCTCCTCTTTGCTTACCCAGCCACGAGCCAGACGCACATGCGTGAGGTTGTCGCTTATGCTAAATTTAAGCAGTCCAGCGTTCATCTTAATAAGTCCGCCAAGCGTGCCAGGGATATTTTTTAAAAACTCAAGGTTGGCTATATTGTTTTGTTTGCAGAAGTTGTAAATTTTAGCTGACTTTGTCGCAGCGCCTATCTCAAGGTAAATTTTTTCATCACAAATTTCTAAATTTATATAGTCAAAGCTCTTGCCAAGCATCGCCATTTTTGGGGGATTTGGCGAGATAAGAAGGTTGTTGCCCCCGCCTATCATCACAGCGCCTAAAAAGTGAGGCGAGTTTAGATCTTCAAGGCTATCAACCTCGAAAATTTCATGCACGCCGCCTATCCTAACCGAGGTAAATTTAGAAAAATCAACAAGCCTCGTCACTGGATAAATTCCGGTATAAAATCAAGCATACGGGTGGTAAATTCAACCATCATCGAGATCATCCAAGGCATCAAAAATATGATGACAACGACGACTAGTAAAATTTTTGGCACGAAGCTCAGCGTGGTTTCGTTTATCTGCGTGGTCGCTTGAAAAATGGAGATGATAAGACCTGCTATTAGTCCGCTTAGTAGCATCGGGAGGCTGATATAAAGGGCGATCTTAAAGGTTTCAACTCCAAGTGAGACAAGCGTGCTTTGCATCAGCTAAACCTTACTTCGTTGTATTCAGTTGGGATTAGGTAGTCATTTACGTCGATCGGCTTTTCAAAAAAGCCTTTTTCATAGCCTATTTGATAGAGCTTATTTAGCGCTTTTAGCTGCGTTTCGTTCATGCTTATTGACTCGTCATTTGCGTATAAATTTAGATAAGCTTTTAGTTCATCTTTGCCAACTCTTATTAAATTTCGCTCCATTAGCATGTGAGATAAAAATGGCTTGTGCGAAGTGGCGATCCTAACGGCCTCGCTAAGCACTCTCTCGCACTCGATCGCGTCGGTTATCGGTAGGCTTCGTCTAAGCGCCATGCCACCAAGTGGAAGCGGTAAATTTTCGCCGTTTAGCTCGCTCCAGATGTCCCAAATTTCACGCTCTACGCAGAGCTGGTCTGAGAAATTTAAGATACTTTCATGTATGAGCACGCCAGCATCGACTTCTCCGCTAAGCACGGCATTTTCGATCTCTAAGAAATTTTTATAAACGATCCTTGCCTCTGGGTAGGCTATGCGAAAGAGTAGGGCGTTTGTCGTGTTTTTGCCAGAGAGAGCAACCTTGAAATTTCGCTTTAACTGCTTATCTTTTAGCTTGATAAGCTTTGGGCCATATCCATTGCCAAAGCTCACCGCGCAGCGCAAAAGTGCAAATTCATCGCAAATTTTTGGATAGAGTGCAAAGCTGATCGCCGTTGCTTCATAAGTGCCTTTTAGCGCCTCTTCGTTTAGCGTTTCTATATCAAGCGCCTTTGATGTAAAGGCTAAATTTTTACTGCTAACCCAGCCAAATTTGACTGCGGCATACATGAAAATATCGTCAGCGTCCGGCGAGTGAGCGACGTTTATGGTTTTTAGATTATGCAAAGATGATCCTTTTTTTGATTACGCCATTTTAATGAAATTTATTTAAAATAAAGTTTTAAGGGCGGTTTTGAAACGATTTTACCAGCTTTGCCTCTTTGAAATTTAGCACGTATTTCACGTCTATGGCGTCATTTTTGCCCTTGTTGCGCGAAGAAAAGGTCGAGTAGTAAGGGTGTTTAAGGTCAAGCATTTTAATTAGCTTTTGATCATCAAGCTCTTTTTTTACGCGCTCAACGATGATCGTTGTTATAAATTTATCCTCAAACTCATAAAATGGCCAGACTATCACGCCTGCGTCGCTTGTTTTAAAGTCCGTGATTTTAGACTTTTTAGGGATATTTAGCATGGAGATGATCTTTTTGCGCGAGTTGTCCGCGTTTTGCACGGAGATCACCTTTACAAGCAGGTCTTTTTTGACTCCAATGCCATTTTGACTAAAGCGATAAACTCCGTCCTCAAGGATGCCAACTTTTTCAAAGGCGTTAGCGTAGTTTGCAGCGGTGCAAGCAGTCAGTAAAAGCGCTAGAATCGTTAAAATTTTTATAAATTTCATCTTTTCTCTTAAAATTTCACTCTCTTTAGCCTATCTGAAGCGAAATTTTTTCTGCCAAATTTAGCTTCACTTTTGCCATTTAACTCGACTAGATCGCCTGTAAAGCCACAAATGTCATTTTTAACAAGATAGCTTCCCACGCCATAAATATCAACTGGGGTTTTAAATTTCTCAAATTCGCTCATTTTTTGCGGATTAAAACCTGAGCTAACGACTATTTTAACGTGCTTGAAGCCAGCTTCATCAAGTGCCTCTCTTAGGGCAAATATAAGCTCCTTGCAAACGCCATGGGGGTCAAATTTACTCGTATCTTTGCCTTCAAAATATCTATCTATCAAATTTTTACTAGTATCCACTCTAACCGCGCCAAGCCTCTCTTTTAGGGCATTTGCAGCCTTTAAAGCGTCTGTTATCACGTCGTTGTTGTAATCCACTAAGGCTGTGATCTGCTCGTTTTCAAAGGTTTTAGCATAAATTTGGCAAGCCTTTACCACGTCTCCGCCACACATTTGAATGAGCGCGTGAGGCATGGTGCCACCACCTTTTAGCCCTGTAAGCTCGCCCTGAGCGTCTGTGGCGACCTTTTTTATACCGCCGATAAACGAGGCATAGCCGTCGCCTGGCTGCGTGCAGATGTCATCTTGTCTGTCTGCCATGCTAAAGACGTCCTTGCCATTTGCCGCTTTTATCACGTCTCTGGAGTTTGTCGCCACGCAGCTTCTTCTAGTGAGCGTCGCGTCGATGACGTTTTCTAAAAAGCCGAAATTTTCATACTTGCCGCTTATCTTTAAAACTGGCTCGTTTGCATTTATGATATCGCCATCATCAAGTGCGTAAATTTCAAGCTCGCTTGGGTTTTTAGCAAATTTATTGATGATAGCTAAAACCTCGTCGATACCGCAAAACACGATATCATCGCGCCTTTGGAAAAACTGCATCGTCACGTGCTGATCGGGCAGGTTTTGCTTAATTATCTCATTTACTTTTAGAAAATATTTCGCCGTAAAGTAGCCCACGCCGATCCTTGGATCTAGCCTAAAAGTCTTATCTGTTAGCCTATCTATCTTGCCTTGCATCTTTAGTTCAAGTTCGTTCATGTCTGTCCTTTTGTTTTTGCGAGATTATACCATTTTAGAAAAAGAGTAAAATTGTAAAAATATATTTTAAGAATATATAAGAGTATATTTTATAAAATCGTGAAATTTTATTTTTAAAGGAAAAAATATGAAAAAATTTTTACTTTTAATGGCAGCAGTTTTTGCATTTGGCAATGAAAATTTGCTAGTAAGTGCAGGCGGTGGATATAAAAAGATAGTCGAAGCAGTCGCGCAAAATCTCAAAAAAGACGGCGTAAATATCGATACCTCTTTTGCAAACATCAAAGCGATCATGGCGCAGGCAAAAGAGGGCAAAACTGACGTGATAGTGGGCGATGAGGACTTTTTAAAGAAGTCTGATCTAAAGATCACTGAATATGTAAATTTAGGTTCTGGCGCCTTGGTGCTAGCTACTAAAAAGGGCGTAAAAATAGAAAAAGTTGATGAGCTAAAAACGCTTTCTAAAATCGCTATGCCAGACGCGGCAAAGACGGTTTATGGCAAAAGAGCTAGTGAGTTTATGCAAAAAGCAAATTTAGAGGGCGAGCTAAAGGATAAAATTTTAGCAGTTGCAGGCGTGCCACAGGTCGTTACCTATATATTAAACGGCGAAGTTGATGCTGGCTTTATCAACCAAACTGAGCTAAACGCGCACAAGGATGAATTTGGTAGTTTTATCTTGATAGATAAGGCGCTTTATGCCCCTGCAAACATCGTGGCTGCAAAGCTTGAAGGATGCGAGAAAAAGGCTGATTGCGAGAAATTTATAGACGAGCTAAAAAGCGAGAGATCAAAAGAGATTTACGCTAAATTTGGCATAAGATAGGGCGAAATTTGCAAGAGCTCGCTTGGCTTTTTGATCCGCTATTTTTAAGCATAAAGGTCGTTTTGTGCCAGGGGCTTTTGCTTGCTATTTTTGGGCTAGCTCTAGCTTATTTTCTAGCTTTTAGCAGGTCTAAATTTAAAGCAGTTGCCGAGATGATAGTCACCTTTCCTCTCATATTTCCGCCCATTGCGACAGGATTTTTACTGCTTTATCTACTTGGCAAAAATGGCATCATCGGCAAGGCCTTAAATTTAGAGATCGTCTTTAGCTTTAAAGCCCTTGTTATAGCTGCTTTTATAGCTTCGCTGCCACTTTTTGTAAAGCCCGTAGCCTCAGCGCTAGGCTCACTTTTAAAAAGCCTTAGCGAGGCGGCATACAGCCTTGGTAAAAATAAATTTCAAACAGCTATTTTAGTGCTTTTCCCAAGCATCGCAAAAAGCGTGGCAGCAGCCTTTATCCTAGCGCTCTCGCGAGGGCTTGGCGAGGTTGGCATAACGCTCATTTTAGGTGGCAATATCATAGGCAAAACAGATACCATCTCACTTGCTATCTACAACGCAGTCTATGACGGCAGAAGCGATCAGGCACTCGCTTTAAGCCTTGTTTTAGTTGTGCTTAGTTTTATCTTATTTTTTATTATAAATTTGCTAGATAAAAGTAGGATTTAGCACAAATTTTATGCCAGCTAAAAATTAAATTTATTTAAATTTCGCTACAATTAGGGGCTTATATAAAAATTTAGGAGAATTTTCTATGAAAAAAGAAGATATAAAAGAGCTTATCGAATTTTTTAATGGTATGGAGATGAATCATATCAAGATAAAAAGTGGTGATTTTGAGGTCGAGGTAGAGAAATTTGCTGATTATTGCGCGCCTGCAAAGCCAGCGGCACAAGCAGCAGCTCCAGCGCCAACACCTGTAAATGTTGTCGTTAGCTCAGAGGTAAAACCAGCTGCAAATTCGCCAAAAGATAGCATAAAATCTCCTATGGTAGGTACTTTCTACGCTGCTCCAAGCCCAGGCGCTGCACCATTTGTAAAAGCAGGCCAAAGAGTGAGAAAGGGCGATGTAGTGGGCATTATCGAAGCTATGAAGATCATGAACGAGATCGAGGCTGAGTTTGACTGCCAGATCACTGAGATGCTAGTCTCTGACGGACAGCCAGTTGAGTTTGGATTGCCGTTATTTGGCGTGGAGAAAAATTAATGGAATTAAAAAGAATTTTAATCGCAAACCGCGGCGAGATCGCTCTTCGTGCTTTGCGAACGATAAAGGAGATGGGTAAAGAAGCCGTTGTAGTTTATTCAACCGCTGACAAAGACGCGCTTTACGTAAAATACGCCGACGTGGCCATTTGCATCGGTAAAGAGCGCTCAAGTGACAGCTACCTAAATATCCCAGCTATCATAAGCGCAGCTGAGATCAGCGAAGCAGACGCTATCTTCCCAGGTTATGGCTTTTTAAGTGAAAATCAAAATTTTGTTGAAATTTGCTCACACCACAAGATAAAATTTATTGGACCAAGCGTTGCTGCGATGGCTTTGATGAGCGATAAGAGCAAGGCAAAACAGGTCATGCAAAGAGCTGGCGTGCCAGTCATCCCTGGCTCAGACGGCGCTGTGGCTGATACAAAAGCTGCAAAAGAGCTAGCCAAAAAGATCGGCTATCCTGTCATACTAAAAGCTGCGGCAGGTGGTGGCGGACGCGGTATGCGCGTGGTTGAAAAAGAGGCTGATTTAGAAAAGGCGTTTTGGTCGGCTGAGAGCGAGGCGATGAGTGCATTTGGCGATGGCACAATGTATATGGAAAAATACATCCTAAATCCACGCCACATCGAGGTTCAAATCATCGGCGATAGCCACGGCAACGTGCTTCACATAGGTGAGCGCGACTGCTCTATGCAGCGCCGTCACCAAAAGCTGATCGAAGAGAGCCCAGCTATCTTACTTGATGAAAAAACAAGAGAGAGGCTACATGAAACTGCCATAAAAGCGGCAAAAGCGATCGGCTACGAGGGAGCAGGTACGTTTGAGTTTTTGGTTGATAAAAATTTAGACTTTTACTTCATCGAGATGAACACAAGGCTTCAAGTCGAGCACACAGTAAGCGAAATGGTAAGCGGACTTGATATCATCGAGCTTATGATAAAAGTGGCCGAGGGCGAAAAGCTACCGTCACAAAAGAGCATCGAGCTAAAAGGCCATGCGATCGAGTGCAGGATCACAGCTGAGGATCCAAACACCTTCACTCCATGCCCTGGCAAGATCACAAAATATGTCTGCCCAGGCGGCCGCAACGTGAGAATGGATAGCCACATCTACCAAGACTACTCTATACCGCCGTATTACGACAGTATGATCGGAAAGCTTGTTGTTTGGGACACTGATAGAAACAGAGCGATCCACAAGATGAAAGTAGCTCTTGATCAGCTCATAATAAGTGGCATCAAAACAACAAAAGACTTTCACATCGCCATGATGGAAAACAAAGACTTTTTAAGCAACAACTACGATACAAACTATCTTTCAAGACATTAAAACTAAATTTTAAACCATTGCCTTTTGGCTTTGGTTTAAAATTTCATATTTAATTTTATTTTATATAAGCCAAATTTTTATGAGTTGAGCTATTTTAAATTTAAGAGAAATTTAGCCAGATTGTAACCACAAAACGTAATAAAGACTAAAAATTTATCTAAATTTATTAGTAGCAACTAAGTTTTGTGATATTCATACCATTTTTAAAATATGGCGGATAGGGCATAGTCACTGTAAATGGCACCGCTTTTTGCTTTGGTAAATTTTGAGCTACGTCAAATTTATATGCCACAGTGTTTGGTCTCTCGTCCTCATCGCCTCCAAAAACCCATGAGAAAAATGAGATCCCGCTTGGTTTAAATAGCGCCTCGCCACCAAGATCGTTTTTGTTTAGCGGTTGATTTATGAGCTTAATTGTAAGAGTGCATTTGCTAATGGTAAATTTACCGACATTTCTTACTTGACCACGAAATACGATGCTTTCATTTCTTAACACTCGCTCGCTTTTTACGCCTTCGACTATGCCTTTTTTGGTGTATTTATCAAGAACTAGCATCAAAAAAATGGCAAGCGTGGTTGAGACCAAAATGTTTGTAAAAAGTAGCGATAAAAATAGTTTTCGCTCGGCTCTAAGCGAGAGCACAAGAAATAAAATAGAAAGTAGTGTGATCGCAAAAAGCACGATGATATGAACGATGGTAAAGTAGTTTGAACTCATCAAAAACACTCCGCTTTTTTGGTGATATTGTAGTCAATGAAGGCAAAGTCGTTGACAAATTCTCTTATCTGCTTGCTCTGCTTTGGCAAAAGCACTTCATTTAAAACGATCCTTTTTTTAGCAAAAGGGTTTAGTGAATTTAGAAAATTTCTCGTGCTTTGTTTTGAGCCAAGGTAGAAGCCAAGCTCGATTTTGCAAATGTTTAATGTGTAGTTTGAATTATTTGTGATGTTAAAATCAACCATCAACGCATCTACATATTGAAGCTGTTTTGTGTTTATTTTGCTTATGCTAACTGGTCTTAGATTTTCATTTATATATTTGTTTGCGTAGTAGTTACCTGCGAAAAGTCCCAAAAAACCAGCTAGGATAAATAAAAATCCTATCTGCCACCATGATTTTATCGCGACAAAAATTCCTAAAAGCACGATAAATATAAAGGCTAAAAAGACCCAACCATAGGCTAGAAAGTCGATAAGTTTGGCATTTTGAAGTATGAAAAGTATATTATGCTTGATGCTATTTAACATCTCGCGATCTTTTTTCTTCGATGCCACTCATGCCAAAACGCCTTGCAAGCTCGTTTTTGACGGCATCTGGATGTATGTTGTGGGCTGAAAGCGCCACAAGTGCGTGAAAGCAAAGATCAGCTGCTTCATAGATGAGGTCGTTTTTTGCTTTTTGCTCATCTTGTTTTATCTGCTTGGCAAAACTAAGCTCTTTTGCCGCCATGACAAGCTCTGTAGCCTCTTCGCCAACTTTTTTTAGAATTTGATTTTCACCCTTTTTAAAAAGGCTTGCCACGTATGAAGTTTGCGGATCAGCATTTAGCTTTCTATCCTCTATAACGTGATAAAGCTCGTCAATGACGCCATATCTTGGCTTTTTAACCTCGCTTTTTTCATCTGAAATTTCTAAATTTTCTAAATTTATCTCGTTAAAAAAGCACGATTTTGCCCCAGTGTGACAAGCGACGCCTCCGTTTTGAACGACTTTTAAAAGCAAGGTGTCGTTGTCGCAGTCTAAAAATGCAGCCTTGATCTCTTGTGTGTTGCCACTTTCTTCGCCTTTTTTCCAAATTCTATTTTTAGTGCGTGAAAAGTAGTGAGCGTAGCGGCTAGATAGACTTAAGCTTAGTGCTTCTTCATTCATATAAGCAAGCATTAAAACCTCGTTTGTAGCGTGATCGCAAACCACCACTGGGAGCAATCCACCAACCTTTTGCCAGTCTATACTTTTTGCTACGCTATTCATTTTTACCTTTCGCTAACTGAGCTAGCTTTTGCCCTATCTTTTGCATCTAGCCAGATATTTGGCACAGCTCCGCCAGGTGTTAAGAAAATTTTAGCATCTTTGTTCTCTTTAAGAGCATCGTTAAATCTATTTTGTGTCTCGATCTGTTTTAAATTTAATAAATTCTGATCGACACTTTTTGCGATCTCTTTGTTTGCATAAGCAGTCGCGTCAGCCTCGATCTTTATGGCATCAGCCTTACCTTTTGCCTCGATGATCGCAGCTTTTGCACTACCTTCTGCAAGAGCAGCTTGTTTTAGAGCCTCTTGATTTGCACGCTCGACCTCATATTTTGTCCTCTCGGCCTCTTGTTTAGCGATCTGAACGCGCTCGATTTGCTCTTTTACCTTTGAAGGTAAGATGATCTCACGAAGCTGCACGGTTAGCAGTTCGACTGGCTTGTTTGGCTGAGAGTCGATGTCTTTTCTTATGCCCTCATCAATCTGCCTTGCTAGGTCGTTTCTTTTAGTCGGTAGCTCTTCGGCTGTGTATTTACCAGCGATACTGCGAACCACGTCACGAACGACAGGATCGACGATCTTACTTTCCCAGCTAAGACCCCAAGATGCGATAGTTTGTGGTGCATTTTCTGGATTTAGGCGGTATTGCACGGTGATATCGATGCTAACTGGTAAATTTCTAGCGTCCAAAACCGAGATAGAGTTCTTGCGTAAAATTCCAGCACCGACGCCTTGATATGATTTTTGCATTGATTCGCCCATATCCTCACCAGAAGTGTAGTTTATGATCCTAACTCTGGTATCCACGATGATGATGTCTTGGATAAATGGCAAAAAGAAGTGAAATCCTGGTTGCAAAGGATTTGGCTCATATTTACCCGCTGTGGCTTTAATACCGACCTCGCCTGAGTGTATCACTTTAAATGGCTGAGTGATAGCAAGGATCGCGATAATGGCGATTATGATGTAGGCTAGCGCACCAAATTTGCCAAAGCCGCTTGGTATATTTGGCATTTTAAAATCCTTTTTAAAAGGTGGCTCTTTGTCGTTATTTTGACCTGAGCCCCTGTTGTCATTACCTGGCTTTTTTTTGTTGAAATAATCATTTAAATCAGCGGGCATTTCGTTCCTTTAAATCTTAAATATATGTTAAAAATGATTCGTATTTTTTGTTTAGACCATAAACTACGTCAAAGTAAGCTTTTTGTAGTCTCTTTGTCACTTCGCCTCTAGCACCGTTGCCGATGATGCGGTTATCTATGCTGTTTATCGGCGTTACTTCAGCTGCAGTACCTGTGAAAAATGCCTCGTCAGCTGTGTATGCTTGATCTCTTGTGATGCGCTCTCTTCTTACTTCGATGTCAAGATCGTGAGCTAGTCTTATGACTGTATCTTGAGTGATGCTAAGTAGGCTGTTGTCGTTTGGTGGAGTGATCAATGCACCATTTTCAACGATGAAGAAGCACTCGCCTGGACCCTCAGCCACAAAGCCCTCGCTATCAAGAAGTAGCGCCTCGTCGTATCCAGCCTCTTTTGCTTCGTAGTTTGCCATTTGTGAGCTTAGGTAGTTTGAGCTAGCCTTTGCTCTGTTCATTTGAGCAGCAGGAGCAAGTTTAGCAAAGCTTGAAATTTTAACTCTGATGCCTTTTTCTAGGCCTTCATCGCCAAGATATGCACCCCACTCCCATGAAGCGATAGCAGTTTGCACTGGTGCTTTTGTGTGTGCTACGCCCATTACGCCGTATCCTAAAAAGATAAGTGGGCGGATATAGACGTTGCTGTTATATTTATTTGCGCGAAGTAGCTCGATCTGCGCTTTTTCAAGCTCTTCTTCAGTGTAAGGCACATTTAAAACGGTCATTTTTGCTGATCTTAAAAGTCTTTTTGTGTGGTCTTTTAGTCTAAAAATAGCTAGACCTTTTTTTGTTTTATAAGCTCTTGTGCCCTCAAATACAGCGTTAGCGTAGTGCAAAGAGTGAGTTAGAACATGTACTTTCGCATCGTCCCATTTTACTAGTTTTCCATCCATCCAGATGAATTCTGAAGCGTTCATAATTAAACCTTTCTTTTTTAGAAATTTGACCCGAGTTTATCTAAAATTGCTTTAAATTTACATTTCTAAGCCCAAAATGTCCGTAAATTTTAGGCTAAAGTTACTTATCTAAAAGCTCTTTTATCGTCTTTGCCATCTCATCGATCGACGAAGCTGCGCTTAAATTTATCAGATACTTGCCACTTACCACAAAGGCTGGCACACCGCTGATACTTGCTACATCATAAGAGGCAAACCACTCGTTTAAAAGCTCTTTTGCACGATCTGAGCTTAGCGCTTTTTCGTATTCGTCTTTGCTCACGTGAGCCGCATTTAGCGCTAGATCTATAAATCTTTGCTTGTCTTTGCCATCATTAAAGTCATCTTTTTCATCGTGTCTTGCTTTATATATCGCAAATTTAGCTTGCTTAAATTTAGACTCATCGCTTAGCAGATCAGTCCCATTTGCCTCATCTATCGATATAAGAGCGGCGAAAATTTTACTTGTTGTCTCGCCAAGCTTGCCTTTGGTGCTTAGGTGATATGGGATAAATTTAACCCCGTCAAGCTTTGACATCAGCTTTCTTGTGATCGTTCGGTCAAATTTATAGCAGTGAGGGCAGTCGTAGCTAAAGACCTTGACGACTGAGTTTTTAGGCACGTTAAGCGGTTTTGCTAGAGTTTGATACTCCACACCTTCAGTCAGTGCTGATAAATTTAGCGCAAAAAACGCACTTAAAATTAGCATTTTTATAAGCTTCATCTTTGCTCCTTATTTTACTAGATCAGCTAGCACTTTTGCGGCGTGGTCTTTGGCTTTTACGCTTTTGTAAATTTTAACTATCTTGCCGTCTTTGCCGATCACAAAGGTGCTTCTAACGATGCCAAGATACTCTTTGCCGTAGTTTTTCTTGACCTGCCAAACGCCATAAAGCTTTGAAATTTCTTTATCCTCATCGCTTAAGAGGATGTGCTTTAAATTTTGCTTTGCGATAAAGCCCACATGCGACTTCACGCTATCTGGGCTAACGCCGATGATGACGGTATCATTTTTGATAAACTGATCGTAGTTTGCGCTAAATTCGCAAGCCTCAGTCGTGCAGCCAGGAGTGTTATCCTTTGGGTAGAAGTAAAGCACCACGTTTTTGCCTATAAAGTCCTTTAGCGCGACCTTTACGCCATCTTGATTTAGCGCTTCAAACTCTGGCGCCTTGTCGCCAACCTCAAGTGTTATCTTTCTTTCCATGTCTGCTTTGCTAAATTCGCTCATTTTATCCCCTTTCTCTTATCTTCTACGCTCTCGCCGCCTACGCCGATATTGCCAGCATCGTGAGTTTCTATAAATATCATAACCGCCTCTTTTTTCTTGCCAAGCACCCTCACAAGCGTTTCGGTTACTTCTTTAAAAACTTGATCTTTCTGCTCTTTTGTAGGCTCTGGGCCTGCTATTTTTATATTTACATAAGGCATTTTTGCTCCTTTTTTAAGATGCAAAATATTAGCCAAAATGAGTGAAATTTCAGATTAAAGCCGTTATTTAAGAATTTGGCATTAAAATAAGCAAACTTCCAAAAGGAGCGAAAAATGGATTATAACAGGCAAAATAAGGGCTTTGTTTGCTTTATGTATGGCTTTGGACGAAGCAGGGCGGTTTATGCAGTTTTGATGATACTAATGGCGCTTTTGGCTGGCTTTTTAACACTTAGCTCAAATGCTCAAGCTGACGTTTCAAATTTGCAAATAGCCCTTGGCATCATACTTTGTGGCCTTTTGCTGATCATTGTAAATCCAAAAATTTTCATCATCAAGCTAATTGGCTACTTAATCGCTTTAGCTGGCGTCATGATCGCCCTTCACAACGCAAATTTGCTCGGAGCTGATTTTAACTTATATTTTTACGCAAGCCTCGTTTTTGGGGCATTTATGATGCTTATGCTTCTTAGCTGGTTTGTCTATAATGCAAGAAGCAACGAAATAAATGAAATTTAGTTCGCCACTCCCATTAGCACGCTTGTGTAGGTGTTTTGCTTAGGCTCTGAGCTTGTTGCATCGTTCATATTTATGCGGCCAGCCTCAAGCCCAGCTTTTATAAGTGCCTCTTTTACCGCATTTGCACGCTCATTTGCAAGCTCTACTAGCTTTGCTTTATCGACTTCGATGCCCTTTAGCGCCTCTTCTCTTAAGGCTTTTTCGCTTCTATCTTTTAAATTTGGCACAAGCTCATTTAAAACCGCGATGTAGTCTTTGCCGCTTGAAGCGATGATTTGATTGATTTTTTGATCTAGTTTTTTGTTTTTATAAAAGCTCTCATCGAGTTTTGAGTATGTTGGCGTTATGCTAAGTTTCATCTTAGGTTTTGAGCCAGTTAGCTTTATGAAATCAGCTATCTTAGGCGCTTCTGAGCTTATAAGCTCGCTACTTCCTGCAAGAAAATCAATAGAGCTAAGATCTTTGTTGCCAAGTCCTAGGGCGTTGCCTAAAAATCTAAATGGAGCTAGCGTGATGTCGGCAAAGAGCTTTTTCACTGCAGCCCAGATGACGCCGCCATATTTAAAGTCAGGATCGTCTAAATTTCCCTCGACTGGCAGATCGATGTTTATTTGATTATTTTGATCGCTAAGTATCGAGATGGCAAGTGAAAGTGGTAAATTTACAGCATCTTTTGACTCAACCTTCTCTCCAAGTATAAGAGAGTCAAAATTTATAAAATTTGAGCCATTTAGTTTTGAGTCGATGACGTTATAGTTTAGGTTTAAATTTAGCTTGCCTTTTTTGATCTTATAGCCCACAAACTGCCCGCTATAAGGTGTCACGTTAACTAGATCGATATCTTTAAAGTCAAGCTTTATATCAGTATTTTGCTTTAGCTCAAACGGAAAGAGTTTTGCAGTGATCTGTGCAAAGCCATTTTTGCCAACCACACCTTGAAACTCGCCTGAGCTTGGACGCTTTTTATCGATGTCGGTGAGCTTGCCATTTAGCTTTGAGATCGTTGTGGCAAATGGCATAAATAGCGATGCGTCCGAGAAATCAACCTCGCCATTTTTTAAAGAGAAGTTTTTCACGCTAAATTTTAGCTCATCATCTTTTTTGCTAACTACTTTTTTGCTCTCAGGTTTTGCCTCAGTTTTAGCTTTATTTTTATCCTCTTTTACGATCTGAGATAGGTTAAATTTACGCTCTTTGCTTAGATGAGCCTTGATAAATGGCGAATTTAAGCTCACTCCGCTTATGGCAAGGTCATTTTTGGCAAATGAAATTTTTTCAAGATCAAGGCTTTTAAAGGCGACCAGTTTTTCAGCTTTTTTGCCATTTAGTCTTATATCTTTTATGCTAACTTTTGCGTCTGCTTTGATATCTTTTGCGTAGCTTATCTCAGCGCTACTTTCGAGCTGTCCGCTAGCTAGATCGGCCTCTAAAAAGGGCTTTGCATAGGCAAAATACTTTGGTAAATTTGTATCATTTAGCTTTATTTTAGCGCTCACATCAAGTGGCTCGATCTTTATCTTGGACTCAACATCCAAATTTAGCTTTTGCGAGCTCTTCATCGCCACTTTTGCGTCAAATGGCTTGCTAAAATCGCTACTTAAATTTGCTACTTTTACAAAAAGATTATCAAATTTATGAGCGATCTTCTCGCCTTCAAAAAGATGCGTCAAAGCGATATCTGCGTTATTTACACTTATATTTTTTATATCAAATTTAAACTCATTTTCTTTGCTTTTTGAAGCACTTTTATTTTCAGCTTTTTTCTCTACTTTTTTAGTATGCTTTGCCGTCTTTGCAGGTTTTGCGCTCTGCTCGCCAAATCCTAGCTCATTTACGGCGCTTAGACCATTGCCACTTAGTTCTGAAGTAAATTTAGGCTTATTAACATCGACACTAGCGATATTTAGAGCCATTTTTAAAATATCAAAGCTTATGCTCTTTATCGCCACGTCAGCGACGCTTGCTATATCTTTATTTTTTGCTTTAAGCTCTATGTTTTTTACATTTAGCTCATCAAGGCTCGCAAGGCTTTTGTTGCCATCCATTGTAAAGCTTGTATTTGTCACGCCAGCACTTGCTACATTTGCACTTGCGCTTTTGCTAAGTGGCGCATTGATGCCATTAAGTGCTATTTTTTCAAGCGTTAGAGCGGTTTTGTTGTTTGCTAAATTTATATTTAAATTTGAAGCATTTATATCTTTTAAATTTGCTAAATTTCTATCTGCTTCATCTACTTTTAGAGCGTTTGCGCCTACGCTTTTTAACTTGGCTGTGGCATTTAGTTCGCTTTTTTCATTTAAATTTGCAAGAAGCGAGATATCACTTAAATTTAGTGATTTTACGCTCGCAGCAATAGCATTTTTTAAAGAGATATCATTTAAATTTATGGCACTTAAATTTAGCGCAGCCTCCGTTTTGTCAGCTATCTTACTAACAAGATCAAATTTTGGAAGCTCAAGCTCACCAAGGCTAAGCTCATTTGTGCCTTCATCAAGGCTTAGTCCTTTTATATTTAAAAAGCCATCTTTTAAATTTATCCTAGTTGCGTTCTCATCGGCTTTTAAAGCGTAGTTTATCTTTAAGTTTATAATGGCATTTTTTAGATTTAACGTGTCATTGTCGATAAAACTTATCGCAACTGGCTTTATGCTAAAGTCTTTTATGCTGACGTTGCCCTCTATTTTTAGTGGATTTAGCTTGATGTCGCCTTTTAGATCGATCTTATGAGCGAGGCTTGAGTTTGAGTCAAAGATGTGACTACCAGCGCTATTTTTCTTCGTATTTAGCGAGCTTAGCTCGTAGTTTATATCATCAAAGCTTACGTTAAATGGCTTTGTTAAATTTTGATCGCTATATGAAAATGAGCCTTTGATGATTTTTGCGTTATTTAGCGCGAAATTTATCGAACTAGTGCTGTTATCTTCGCTAGTTGCGTTATCGTCGCTTATAAAATTGCTAAAGTTAAAATTTGCTTTTTTATCTCTTGCGATCTTTACTTTTGGCTCATCTAGCCTAAAAATGTCTATCTCAACTAGCTTTTTAAAGATAGAAAATGGCTTTAGCTTAAGGTCGATCTGCTTCGTGCTAAAAAGCGGCGAAGTAGTGTTTAGCTCGGCATTTGTAGCGTTTAGCTCGAAGGTAAATGGGTTAAATTTAGCATCACTTACAAAAAGCGTTGCGTTGTAGTCTTTTAGGTACTTTGGCGCGATATTTTTGATAGCATAAGGCAGACCAAAAAAGCCAAGAAGCGTGTAAATAAGCAAAAGTGAGACTACGCAGATGCCGGTGATTAGGGCTATTTTTTTCTTTTTATCCATTGTGAAATTTACCTTTTTGTTAGCTAAAATGAGCCTTGATTTTACTTTAAAAAAGGTTAAAAGTTAGTTAGAAATTTCAAATTTTCTATACATTAAATTTACACTTATCTTAATAATACTTTTATGCATTTCGTATTACTATTCATCAAATATTTTTTAAACAAAGGAGCGAGTGATGAAGAGATTTTTGGCTTTATTGTTTTTGTTGTTTTCTGCCTTTGCTTATGCAAATGAAAATGCCGTTGTGGTCGCTATCGAGGAGCAAACACCTCGTATAAATCCACTCTACGACGAGGACCACGATCCTACGCTTTCGCTGGTTTTTTCTGGACTTACTAGCCACGATGAAAATAGCCATGTCGTGCCTGAGCTTGCCAAGTCTTGGCAGGTGAGCGATGATGGGTTGGAGTATGTTTTTGAGCTAAGAGATGATGCTTTTTGGCATGACGGGGTGAAATTTAGCGCAAAGGACGTTAAATTTACCATCGAAGCGGCTCAAGATAAGAAGCTAAACGCGCCTGCTATCTCAAACTACGAGGTGGTAAAAAGCGTTGAAATTTTAGGCGATTATAAAGTTAAGATCACGCTTAGTGAGCCTTTTCCGCCGTTTCTTGACGCGCTTAGCTTTGGCGTTTTGCCTGAGCACATTTTAAAGGGCAAAGATATCGCAACTGATAAATTTAACGACGCTCCTATTGGCACTGGCGCATACAAGCTTGTAAAATGGAAAAAAGATGAGAGTTTGGAGTTTGTGGCAAATGATAAATTCTATAAAGGCGAGCCAAAGATAAAAAGGCTATTTTTAAAGATCGTTGGCGATGAAAATTTAAGGCTCGTTGGGCTTAAAAGCGGTGAGATCGACGTTGCGCTCATCTCTCCAACTGGTGTAAATTTCATAAAAAATGATAAAAAATTAAGCTTGCTTAAGTTTAAAAGTGCGGACTATAGAGCTTTGATGTTTAACTTTAATGATCCTCTTTTTCAAGATAAAAATGTAAGGATAGCTCTAAACTACGCGGTCAATAAAGACGAGATAGTTAAAAAACTATTTCACGGATATGCAAGCGTAGCGAACAACCCGATAGAAAAAAGCTTTGCAAATGACAGCGAGTTTAAATTTAGCTACGATCCGCAAAAGGCTAGGGAGCTACTTGAAAAAAGCGGCTTTAAGAAAAACAAGGCTGGTTTTTTTGAAAAGGACGGCAAAGAGCTTGGCTTTGACATATACGCCTTTAATAACGATATCTTAAGGGTCAATCTAGCTAAAATTTTAAGCAGCGAGTTTGAGAAATTTGGCGTAAGAGCCAAAGCCTATGCAAAGCCAAAAACAGCCTTTAGTATAAGCAAGGTTGATAGCTTTGTGATCGGCTGGGGCAGCCCATTTGATCCAGACTTTCACACATATAGAATTTTTGGCGGATTTGCCGACATCGATGTCAATGAAAATGGCTGGAACTTTAGTCACTACAAGGACGCAAACGCTGATCTTGCTTTAAAAAACGCGAGATATACAAAGGACATGGAGCTTAGGAAAAAATACTACAAAGAATTTCTAAAAGCGCTTTTTGAAAATCCACCTTACATTTTTATAGCCTATCTTGACTATCCGCTCGTTTTTAACAACAAAATTTCAGGCATAAAGACGCAAATTTTAGGTCACCATGGGGCTGGATTTTTATGGAACATAAGAGAGTGGCAAGTAAAATAGTGGATAAAAAATTTGTTTAGAGCCATTTTAAAAACAGCGATCTCAAGCCTTGGGTTGCTGTTTTTTATCTCATTTTTTCTATTTTTGCTCATATATTTTTTGCCAGGAAACGTCACTGATGCGATGTTTTTGCGAAGTGAGGCGGTGAGCGTGGCTATAAAAGAGCAAATTTTAGAAAATTTGGGGCTAAAAGATGGCTTTTTTGTGCAGTATTTTAGATGGCTGGCTCACTTTGTCACGGGGGATTTTGGCACTAGTTTTGTAAGTGGGGCAAGCGTTTTTTTACTCATTAAAGAGAGACTTTTAAACTCTCTTATTTTGTTTTTTGCTTCGTTTTTTCTGATAGTTTTTTTATCATTTTTTTTAGGGTTTTTAAGTGCCATTTATAAAAATAAATTTGCCGATATCTTTATAAACTTTAGCTCGTTTTTGCTGGCATCACTACCACATTTTTACATCGCACTCGTGCTAATAGCGATCTTTAGCGTCTATCTAAATTTGCTGCCAAGTTCAGGCGCGAACGAGCTAGGCTCTAGCGGCGTTGGGGCTAAATTTATCATCTTGCCAACGCTTGCCATCATCTTGCCACACCTTGGCGCAAACGTGAAATTTGTAAGAGACAGGCTAAATCAAAGCCTAAACGCTGACTTTATTCAGACGGCTCACGCTAGAGGTTTGGGGCGCGGCAAAATTTATCTCTTTGCCATAAAGCACGCAAGCACTGATATAGTCTATTATTTCGCAACCCTTGTGGCTGGCGTTTTTGCTGGCTCATACGTCATTGAGAGCATTTTTTCATTTCCAGGCATAGGCAAGCTTAGCCTTGATGCAGTCATCGCCAAAGACTATCCAGTCGCACTTGCGACCATTTTGCTAACGGCTGTTTTTGTCGTTTTTGCAAATTTACTGGCTAAAATTTTTGCCATATTAGCAGATAAGAGAAATTTATGAGAAAAGTCATATTTTTCCTAGCCTGTTTTGTCTTTTTGTCGCTTGTCACATTTGCCTTTTTGACGCCATTTTTCTCTAAATTTGAGCCAAATTTCACTGATTTTATGGCGGTAAATTTAGCCCCAAGTAGCGAGCATATCTTTGGCACTGACATCCTTGGTAGAGACAATCTCATAAGAGTGGCCTATGCGCTTAAAAACTCGCTTCTTATCTTACTTTTAGCTGGCTTTTTAACGACGCTTTTCTCGCTCATCTACGCATATTTTGGTACGAGCAAGAGCAGAGTTTGCGAGAGCCTTTTTGATAAGGGGCTTGATGCTTTTTTAAGTATCCCAAACATCGTTTTTATCATGCTTTTTAGCTCATTTAGTAGTGGCGATCTTTTGATTACCTCTTTTATCATCGCCATTTGCTCCTTTATGCAGGGCGCAAAAGTTTTTATGCAAAATTTAAGGCTTAGTAAAAAGTGCGACTACGCCGAGCAGGCTGTGATAAATGGGGCTGGTAAATTTAGCCTTATCTGCTTTGAAATTTTGCCAAATTTAAAGCATTTAATAATTAGTATCTTTGGCATAAACGCGATAAACGCGGTTGTCATGGAGGCCACGCTTGGCTTTTTTGGTGTGGGTAGTGACGCAAATAAAATAAGCCTTGGCATCATGCTAAATGAGAGTAAAGAGGCGCTTTTTCTGGGCTCTTGGTGGATGGTGCTTTTCCCTGGCGTGACGCTCTTTTTGCTCATCCTTGCAACCTCGATCATTACGTCAAATTCAAAAAATGGCAATATAAAAATATGATAGAGATTAAAAATTTAAACGTTTTTTATAAGGATAAGAAGCTTTTGCGAGAGCTTGATTTTGGCATGAGTGAGGGTAAATTTATAGGTATCACGGGTGCAAGTGGCAGTGGCAAATCGCTCTTTGCAAAGAGCCTAATAAGGCTTTTTGATGATGATTTTAGAGTGAGAGCGGATAAATTTAGCATTTATAAAAAAGATATCTTAAAACTTAGCCAAAATGAGCTAAAAGAGCACCGAAAAAAGGTCGCCGCGCTCATCTTTCAAAACTCCGTTGCAAGCCTTCATCCGCTCTTAAACGTGGGCGATCACTTTAACGCCTATCTTGGCGGTGATAATAAATCAAATAAAGAGCTTGCATTTGATTATTTTAGGGAGTTTGGGCTGGGTAATGCAAATCTCATCTGGCACAAATACTCATACGAACTAAGTGGTGGCGAGGCGAGCCGTGTGCAGATCGCTCTGGCTCTTTGCCTGAAGCCAAAAATTTTAATCTGCGACGAGATAACAAGCGGGCTTGATAGCATTAGCGGTAGCCACGTGGCGGGCATCTTAGAAAGCTTAAAGGGCAAGATGAGCGTCATTTTTATCTCGCACGATGAGGCGCTAACAAACTATCTTAGTGATGAAATTTGGCAGATGAGGGATGGGCGGCTAAATTTAAAGGAAAATGCGTGAAAATCAGGCTTGAAAACGTCTCAAAAAGTTTAAGCTTTAAGGAGCATTTTAACGCTAGGGCTGAAGTGCTGTACCTTTTAGAGGGGATAAATTACGAGCTTGGTGATGGCGAAAATTTAGCCATTTTGGGTCAAAGTGGCAGTGGCAAAAGCACGCTTGCAAAGCTCATATCATTTAGCGAGCCAAAAAGTGGGGGCAAAATTTATATAAACAGTGAAGAGATCACGGACAAAAATGAGCTAAAAAAAGATATCAGATATATCTTGCAAAATCAAAAACAAGCCCTAAATCCAGCGCTAAAAGTAAAAACCGCCATCGCTCATGTGAGATCATATCTTAAGCTTAGCTTTAGCGAAAATGAGCTCAAAGAGCTTCTGGCAAATTTAAATTTAAAAGATGAAATTTTAGAGAAATATCCATCACAGCTAAGTGGCGGCGAGGCGACAAGGGTCGGGATACTGCTAGCGCTTCTTTCAAAACCAAAAATCCTAATCTGCGACGAGATAACAAGCGGACTTGACAACGAGACAAAGCAAAAGATCATAAATTTGCTTTTAAGCTTGGATGAAAAGATCAGCATTATTTTTATCACGCACGATATTTTAAGTGCGATGAAGATAGCGCAAAAGGTGCTAATAATAGAGGCTGGCAAGCAAGTGGCTTTTGGTAAATTTGAAGATCTTGCAAGCCAAAATGTCCTTAAAAAATACCTTGACGCAGCTAGATTTTATGACTCCAAACTTTGATATAATGCAAGCAAAAAAGGTCAAATTTGCTAGTTCATATCTGCTGCTCGGTCGATAGCCACTACTTTTTACAGCGCCTACGAAAAGATCATCCAAATGAGCGAATAGTAGGCTATTTTTACGATCCAAACATACATCCGTATAGCGAATTTTTACTGCGTTTTGAGGACGTGAAGCGAAGCTGCGAGAAGCTTGGCATCGAGCTAATATGTGGCGAATACGACTACGAAGCGTGGCTTGGCGGCACAAAAGGGCTTGAAGATGAGCCAGAAAAGGGCAAAAGGTGCGAATACTGCTTTGATTTTCGTATGAAAGACTCAGCTAAAAAGGCGATAGAGCTTGGTCTAAATAAGATCACGACAACACTTTTGATGAGCCCAAAAAAGGACTTTTCTCAGCTTAAAAAGGCGCTTGATGAGGCGGTGGCTGGCTTAAATTTAGAAGCGATTGCGGTTGATTATAGAAAAAATGGCGGCACAAGCGAGCAGTTTATCCTCGCTAAAAAGGACAAACTCTATCATCAAAACTACTGCGGCTGTGTCTTTGCGCTAAAAAAACAGCGCGACTCGCAAAATTTGCCCCAAAGTGAGCTAATGAGCGAGCTGCACGCAAGGGCACTTTATGGAAGCATTGAGGCTAGGCTTGAGCTTTACAAAAAGGTGCGCCTTTGCGAGGCGAGAGGTGAGAAATTTCACCTTTTTAGAAGGCGATTTTTAAACTACAGGCTTTTGCGCGCTAGTGTTAAATTTGATGGAGTTGTGGTGCCAAGCTACTTTGTGCTCTACTCTGGCTTTAAAAGAGAGAATTTAAAGCTTAATGTAGAGCGCGACTGCGAAATGGACGATGAGCTAAAAGAGGGCGCGATATTTATGAGCATAGAGCGCTTTAATAAATTTACAAATAGCAAATTTAAAAGCGTTGATGAGCTTTGTAAAAAGCCGCTTGAGCTTGACGCTGAGATGAAATTTCGTAGGCAGATATGCGGGGAGTTTTCGCAAAATCCTATCATCATCTTAGACGAGGTCAAAAAGGGCAGCTACGAAATTTACGCAAAGGCTGTTTTTTACAACGACAGCGAAGAAATTTTGGTTTTAGAGAGCTAAATTTAGACCTACTAAGGCTAAATTTCAGAGATTTTAAAAGAGGCTAATAATTTTTTTCTTAGTATAAATTTGTTACAATCTGCGAAAATTTACATTACTAAGGCTAAAACGTGATAGACGTCGTAGAAATTCAAAAAATTCTCCCACATAGATTTCCTTTTTTGCTTATCGATAGAGTTGTCGAGCTAGAGCCTGCAAAAAACATCGTCGCTTATAAAAATGTAACCATTGGCGAGCCGATATTTCAGGGGCACTTCCCAGGCCACCCGATCTATCCTGGCGTGATGATCATTGAGGGTATGGCGCAAGCTGGCGGCGTGCTAGCGTTTAAGAGTATGAGCGATGAGCATCAAGCTGGCATCGAGAACAAAGTGGTCTATTTTATGAGCATAGACGGAGCGAAATTTCGCCATCCAGTCCGCCCTGGAGATAGACTAGAGTATAGATTAAATGTATTAAAACACAAAGGCAATATCTGGGTGCTCGAGGGCAAAGCATACGTCGATGATGTGCTATGCGCCGAGGCTGAACTAAAAGCGATGATAGTCGATAAATAGGCTTTTGCTTAAAAAAGAGAGACAATGAAAAATATCCACCAAACAGCTGTTATAGAAGATGGAGCGATAATAGGAGATGACGCAAATATCGAGGCTTACGCCTTTGTGAGCAAAGATGCAGTCCTTGGCAACAACGTCACGATAAAACAAGGTGCAAGGGTGCTTGGCAAGACGAAGATCGGCGATAACTCTCGTGTATTTAGCTACGCGATCGTGGGCGACATCCCGCAAGATATCAGTTATAAAGACGAGGTCGATACTGGCGTCATCATCGGCGAGCACGCAACTATACGTGAGTTTTGCACGATAAACTCAGGCACGCACAAGGGCGATGGTATAACAAGGATCGGCGATAACGCCTTTATCATGGCATACTCCCACATCGCACACGACTGTATAATAGGCAGTAACGTCATTTTGGCAAATAATGCAACACTAGCTGGCCACGTCGAGCTTGGCGACTACGCTGTTGTGGGCGGTCTTACGCCTATTCACCAGTTTGTTAGAGTGGGTGAGAGCTGCATGGTCGCAGGGGCTAGTGCGCTAAGCCAAGATGTAGTGCCATTTTGCCTAGCTGAGGGCAACAGAGCCTATATAAGAAGCTTAAATTTAGTTGGCATTAGGCGTAGATTTGACAAAGAGCAGGTTGAAGAGCTTGTTCGCGCTTATAAATTTTTGTTTAATCAAGGCATCAGCCTAAAAGATCAAGCAAACGAGCTGATCGTAAAAACCAGCGACGAAAACGTAAAGAAAATGTGTAAATTTATATTAGAAACGACAAGAGGAATTCCGCTTGCAAAAGGAAGAGATTAATGGCTAGAAAGTGTAATTTTTGTGGCGAGGCTGAGTCTGCTGAGAGAAGATTATTAGCAGACATCGAAGGAAACGCCTATATATGCGAGTACTGTATAGCAGCAGCATACGATATGATACATGGTGATACGAGTGTAGAAGAGAGTAAAAGTGAAGAGGCGATAGAGTATCAAAAGCTCACACCAAAGGAGCTAAAAGCAGTACTTGATAACTACGTGATCGGTCAAGATAGGGCTAAAAAGGTCTTTAGCGTCGGCGTATATAACCACTATAAGAGAATTTTTAAACAAAGCGACATCAAAGACGACACCGAAATTTCAAAGTCAAACATCTTGCTTGTTGGCCCAACTGGTAGCGGAAAGACGCTGATGGCTCAGACTTTGGCGAGATTTCTTGACGTGCCTATCGCGATTTGCGATGCAACAAGCCTAACTGAGGCTGGATATGTCGGCGAGGACGTTGAAAATATCCTCACAAGGCTCTTGCAAGCTGCAAATGGCGACGTGAAAAAGGCGGAGCAGGGTATAGTCTTTGTCGATGAGATCGATAAGATCGCTAGAATGAGCGAAAACAGAAGCATCACAAGAGACGTTTCAGGCGAGGGCGTGCAGCAAGCGCTTTTAAAGATCATCGAAGGTAGCGTAGTAAATATCCCACCAAAAGGCGGCAGAAAGCATCCAAATCAAGACTTCATCCAGATAGATACGACAAATATTTTATTTGTTTGCGGCGGTGCATTTGACGGACTTCTTGATATCATCGAGCGCAGAGTTGGCAAAAATGTACTTGGCTTTAACCAAGAAAAACGTGGCAAAAATGAAAAAGAAAATTTACTAAGTCTGCTTGAGCCAGACGATCTTGTAAAGTACGGCCTCATCCCAGAGCTCATCGGCAGACTTCATGTGGTGGCTACATTAAATGAGATAACAAAAGAGGATATGGTTAAAATTTTGACCGAGCCAAAAAATGCGATATTAAAACAATATCAAAAGCTTTGTGCGATCGACGGCGCTACGCTTAAATTTGATGATGAGGCACTTGAAGAGATAGCGAGCCTTGCTATCGAGCGAAAGACTGGAGCAAGAGGGCTTAGAAGCATAATGGAAGAGCTCATGACAGATATAATGTATGATCTGCCAGAGCTAAAAGACTACGATATCGTGATCTCAAAAGAGACGGTAAAAGATAAGGCAAAGCCGATTTTGGTAAAGCACAATAAATTAACAGCGTAAAGGAAATAGATGTTTTTAGATCAGGTTATAGGTTTTTTCTCAAGTGATATGGGTATAGATTTAGGTACGGCAAATACTTTGGTTTTGGTAAAAGATAAGGGAATAATCATAAACGAACCATCAGTTGTTGCGGTAAGACGTGAAAAATATGGAAAACAAAAAATTCTAGCAGTCGGCCACGCTGCAAAAGAGATGGTGGGAAAAACTCCTGGCGACATCGAGGCGATAAGACCGATGAGAGATGGTGTTATCGCGGATTTTGACATGACAGAGAGGATGATACGCTACTTTATAGAAAAGACTCATAGAAGGAAAAATTTCTTACGCCCAAGGATCATCATATCAGTTCCTTACGGACTTACTCAGGTTGAGAGAAAGGCTGTTAGAGAGAGCGCACTAAGTGCTGGTGCAAGAGAGGTATTTTTGATAGAAGAGCCTATGGCAGCAGCTATCGGAGCAAATTTACCAGTTAGAGAGCCACAAGGCAACCTTGTAGTTGATATCGGCGGTGGTACGACTGAGATCGGTGTCGTCTCACTTGGCGGTCTGGTAATATCAAAATCTATCCGAACAGCTGGTGATAAGATAGATAGCAGCATAGTTAATTACATAAAAGAAAAATACAACTTACTAATAGGCGAGAGAACAGGTGAGGAGATAAAGATCGCTGTGGGCTCTGCTGTGCAGCTAGAAAAAGAGCTAAGCGTAGTGGTAAAAGGACGCGACCAAGTGAGTGGGCTTTTAAGCAGGGTTGAGCTAACGAGCGAGGATGTGAGAGAGGCGATGAGAGAGCCGCTAAAAGAGATCGCAGATGCGCTAAAAACTGTGCTTGAGATGATGCCGCCTGATCTTGCTGGCGATATCGTCGAGACTGGTATCGTGCTAACTGGCGGTGGAGCGCTTATTAGAGGGCTTGATAAGTTCTTGTCTGATATCGTTAAGCTTCCAGTATTTGTAGCTGATGAGCCGCTTCTTGCTGTTGCTAGAGGCACAGGCAAGGCACTTCAAGAGATCGGACTTTTACAACAGCTAACAAATGAAGAGTAAGATTGTTCTTTTTGTTTTTATAGCGTTGCTTGCTGGCGCCTCGATGTTTAAGGGCGAAATTTTAAGCAACATATCTATTAAATTTAGCAACTACGCTATAAATTCATACGACAATTTTGCCAAAAGCGTGAAAGATTATATAAACGAATATTTTAGGCAGGCTAGCGAGATAGAAAAACTAAGAGCGCAAAACAAAGAACTAGAGCGCTCAGCTACGCTTTTATCTACTTTTGCAAACGAGCTAAATCAAATTTTAAAAGATAAAAACTCAACTGCCTACGCCCCAGCCGTAAAGCTAGTAAAAGGGCTTAGCTACGTGCATATCGGGGATTATAATAAAATTTGGATAAGCGAGTTTGAAGGATACGACCCAAATAAAATTTATGGGCTCATCTATCAAGGAAATAGTGCTGGCATCGTCATCGCAAAAGATGGCAAGCCACTAGCTTACTTGCAAAATGACCCAAAAAGTATATTTGCAGTCTATATAGGAAACGACAAAATTCCAGGCGTCGCGCATGGAAATCAAGGCCAAATAATGGTGAAATTTATCCCACAATGGCTCAGCCCAAAAGAGGGCGATGAGGTCTTTACGAGCGGGCTTGATGGGATATTTTTTAGTGGGGTGCCAGTAGGGCGCGTGAGTAAAATTTTAAAAGAGAGCTCCTATCAAAGCGTGATAGTTGAGCCCTATGCAAAGCTAAACATACCAAACTACCTATACGTTGTAACAAAGGAAAAATGATGCCAAAAAGAACAGATATAAATACCATTTTGCTAATCGGCTCAGGCCCTATCGTCATCGGTCAAGCCTGCGAATTTGACTACTCAGGCACGCAAGCAGCCAAGACGCTAAAAGAGCTTGGATACCGCGTAGTGCTTATAAACTCAAACCCAGCTACCATCATGACTGACCCAAATTTTGCCGATGCAACGTATATTGAGCCGATCACAAAAGAGAGCATTTTAAAGATCATCGAAAAAGAAAATATTGACGCCATCTTGCCAACGATGGGCGGTCAAGTGGCGCTAAATGCCGCTATGGAGGTCTTTGAGAGCGGACTTTTAAAGGATGTCAAATTTCTTGGTGCAAACCCAGAAGCGATAAAAAAGGGCGAAGATAGACAAATTTTTAAAGCGACCATGCAAAAGATCGGCATGGACCTGCCTGAGAGTAGATATGCTTATAACATGGACGACGCGCTAAATGCGGCAAACGAGATAGGCTTTCCACTTATCATAAGAGCTAGCTACACGCTTGGTGGCGCAGGAAGTGGCGTGGCTTATAATATGGACGAATTTAAAGAGCTAGCCAACACCGGCCTTGACGCAAGCCCGATACATGAAATTTTGATAGAAGAGAGCTTGCTTGGCTGGAAAGAGTATGAGATGGAGGTCATTAGAGATAGAAATGACAACTGCATCATCGTCTGCTCGATCGAAAATTTCGACCCAATGGGCGTGCATACAGGCGATAGCATCACGGTTGCGCCAGCACTCACGCTCACAGATAAGGAGTATCAAGCGATGCGTGACGCTAGCTTTGCCATACTTCGCGAGATAGGCGTTGATACTGGCGGTAGCAATGTGCAGTTTGCCATAGATCCAAAAACTGGCCGCATGATCGTTATCGAGATGAACCCACGCGTTAGCCGAAGCTCAGCACTTGCCAGTAAGGCTACTGGCTACCCGATCGCAAAGGTAGCGACACTGCTTGCAGTTGGTTTTAGCCTAGATGAGATCAAAAACGACATCACAGGCACGCCTGCTAGCTTTGAGCCGGTGATTGATTACATCGTGACAAAGATTCCGCGTTTTACATTTGAGAAATTCCCAGGATCAAACCCATATCTAGGCACTGCGATGAAGTCAGTTGGTGAGGTCATGGCGATAGGTAGGACATTTAAAGAGAGTATCCAAAAGGCGCTTTGTAGCCTAGAGCGTGATCTTTGCGGATTTAACAGCCTTAGCCTAGAGAAAAACGCTTTGATTTATGGCATCAGAAATGCAAATGAGAGAAGAATTTTATATCTAGCACAAGCCTTTAGAGATGGCTTTAGCGTGGCTGAGGTGCATGAGTTTAGCAAGATCGATCCTTGGTTTTTGGAGCAAATTTATGAGATAGTCAAATTTGAAGATAAGATCGACATGGATATCTTAAACAACGAAGAGCTACTGCGAGAGGCCAAAAGTATGGGCTTTTCAGATAAGATGATAGCTGTGCTTATAAATGAAAAAGACGATCTTGAGCTTAGCCAAAATGATATCTATTTTGCTAGGCAAAAACTTGGCATCGAGCTTGAATACAACGAGGTCGATACTTGCGCGGGCGAATTTAAGGCGCTAACGCCGTATCTTTACTCAACCACAAATATCACTAAATTTCCTAAAAAAGAGCCTGTGAAAGACGCTAAAAAGGTGATGATAATAGGCGGCGGTCCAAACAGGATCGGCCAGGGCATAGAGTTTGACTACTGCTGCGTGCATGCAAGCTACGCCCTAAGAGACCTTGGCATAAAAACGATAATGTATAACTGCAACCCAGAAACCGTCTCAACCGACTACGACACGAGCGATATTTTGTATTTTGAGCCGATCGATTTTGAGCACGTTAGATCAGTCATCGAGCGTGAAAAGCCAGACGGCGTGATCGTGCATTTTGGCGGTCAAACTCCGCTTAAATTTGCAAAACGCCTAAGCGTGATCGGTGCTAAGATCATCGGCACAACCGCAAGAGTGATCGACGTGGCCGAAGATAGAAAGAAATTTAGCGAATTTATAAATAAAATAGGCGTCCTTCAGCCTAAAAACGACACTGCCACTAGCTTAGAAGAAGCCTTGCAAAAGGCCGCAACTATCGGCTATCCAGTGCTTGTTCGTCCAAGCTACGTCCTTGGCGGCAGGGCGATGAGAAGGGTGCATAACGAGAGCGAGCTAAAAGAGTATATGAGCGAGGCGGTAAAGGTTAGCAACCACTCGCCAGTGCTACTTGATAAATTTTTACAAGACGCAAAAGAGCTCGACGTGGATGCGATATGTGACGGCAAAGAGGTCTATATAGGTGCGATAATGGAGCACATCGAGGAGGCCGGAATTCACTCTGGCGACTCAGCTTGCATATTGCCACCGATGAGTTTAAGCGATGAGATGATAAAAAAAGTGGAGAAGCAAACTAGAGATATCGCACTAAATTTAGGCGTTGTTGGTCTTATGAATATCCAGTTTGCTATCTATGAAAATGAGCTTTATATGATCGAGGTAAATCCTCGCGCGAGCAGAACCGTGCCGTTTGTGAGTAAGGCTACTGGCGTGCCTATGGCAAAGGTGGCTACAAGAGTTATGTGGCAGGGAAATTTACGTGAAGCGCTTAAATTTTATGATGATTACAAGGTCGTTTATGAAGATGGTGACATCTTAAAACCTCGCGTAAGTTCGCATGTTTGCGTAAAAGAGTGCGTGCTGCCGTTTAACAAGCTAAGTGGCGCTGATCTCATCCTTGGTCCTGAGATGAAGAGCACGGGCGAGGTCATGGGCATCAGCCACGACTTTGCAAGCTCATTTGCAAAGAGCCAGATCGCTGCTAGCAACACTTTGCCAAGCAAGGGCAGGGTATTTTTAACGCTAGCTGACGCTGATAAATCTTACGCGCCTGATCTTGCAAAAGAGCTAATAGCGCTTGGTTTTAGCATCGTCGCAACTGGCGGTACGCATAAAATTTTAAGTGAAGCTGGCGTGGAGGCTGAGTTTGTCTATAAGATAAGCGAGGGCAGACCAAACGTCGAAGATAGACTTAAAAATGGCGATATAGCACTTGTTATAAATACAAGCGATACTAAATCAAGCGTGGATG
>NZ_JAAKZB010000006.1:0-88904 GCF_015229965.1 Campylobacter concisus | reverse complement strand
AAAATAGTGTCAATAAATATTACCAAAGTCCGCCTAACTCGCACCTAGCTTTAATAAAATTTAATTTAAAAAATTAATTAGCAAATTTAAATAAAAAAGTCGTATAATCTAATAAGCAATTATCTTACTTCAAAGGAGAGAGCATGAAAAATTCAGGTTTATCTAGAAGAGATTTTGTGAAATTTAGCGCTATCGGAGCCACGGCACTTGGCATGGGCGCTACAAATTTAATGGCTAGTGCGATGAACGAAAAAGATGTCAAATGGGACGAGGAGTATGACGTAGTCATCATCGGCTCAGGCTTTGCAGCTCTTGCAGCTGGTGTGACATCAGCCAAAAAAGGCAACAAAGTCGTTTTGATCGAAAAGATGGGCCGCACAGGTGGCAACTCTGTCATCAACGGCGGAATTTTTGCCGTTCCAAATAGCGACATGCAAAAGAAAGCTGGCATCAAAGATAGCACAGAGCTATTTATCAAAGACTGCTTGAAAGCAGGTCGAGGCATCAACCACGTTGATCTTTTGGCAAAGATCGGCGAGAGAGCGCAAGATGCCTACAAGCTCACACTTGATTGTGGTGCAAAATATATCGATCAGATCACTCACGCAGGTGGTCACTCAGTGCCAAGAAGCCTTCAAACAGAGGTCGGCAGTGGCGCTGGCATCGTGCTTCCTATGACTGCGACATTTGAAAAATTAGAGGGCGCGTCGATCAAAAAAAGGACAAAATTTGATGATTTTGTCTTTGACGACAAGGGCGCAGTTGTAGGCGTCATCGTCAGAGAAAACTACAAATTTGATGGCAATTTGATGAGTGACGACGTCGAAAACAAAGGCGGCGATACAAAATATATAAAAGCCAAAAAGGGCGTTGTGCTAGCAGCTGGCGGCTTTTGTAGAGATAAAATTTTTAGGCGTCTTCAAGATCCGAGGATCACACCTGAGACAGACTCAACTAACCAACCAGGCTCAACAGCAGGCGCGCTTTTAGCGGCATTTAGAGCGGGTGCTTATCCAGTTCAGCCAAGCTGGATCCAGTACGGCCCATGGGGATGTGCCGATGAGACAGGCTTTGGCGTGGGATCGATGTTTAACGTAAATGGCGCTTTTCCATTTGGAATTTCAGTCGATCCAAGAACTGGCAAACGCTATATGAACGAGCTAGCTGACCGCAGGACAAGAACTGAAGCGATGTTTAAAGTCATCCATGAAAAAGGCGAAGACGATAAAAACTTCCCTATCAACTTCTGCGACTCAAGAGCCCTTCCTCACATGCTCCCAGCCCACTATGAAAAGGCTATCGCAGCTGGAATTTGCAAGAAATTTGACACACTTGATGCTTTGGCAGCTGAGTATAAGATCCCAGTTGATGAGCTCAAAAAAACAGTCGCAAGATACAACGAATTTGTTAAAAAAGGCGTTGATGAGGATTTTGGCAAGCCAGTTGTTGCGACTACGACAAAGGGCATTGATATCTCAGTTCCGCCGTTTTACGCAGAGCGTGGCACGCCAAAAGTGCACCACACAATGGGTGGCCTAAATATCAACACAAAAGCCCAAGTCATGAACTCTCAAACAGCTATGCCTATACCAAATTTATATGCAGCTGGCGAGATCACAGGTGGCGTTCACGGAGCCAGCCGTCTAGGATCAGTTGCGATAACTGATTGCTTGACATTTGGTATGATCGCTGCTGAGACCATAGGCTAAAACTACTAGTGGCAGGCATTTGCTTGCCACTATAAATTTTTAAATCTATAAACCCCGTTTTTTACTCGCTCAAAAATTTTCTTCTCTTCAAGCAGCTTAAACGTGCTTATCACGGTTGGTTTGCTCACATTTAGCTTCTCGCAAATTTCTGAAATTTTAAGCATTATAAAGCCATTTTCATCGCTTAGCTCGCAAAGTAAATTTATGATCTCTACCTTTTTCTCGCCAAGCAGCACCTTGTAAATTTGCTCTTTCACGCTAATCTCAAAATTTATAATATATAGCCACGCACCAAAGCGCGCCACATAAGAAATTTGCGATCATCACGGCAGCACTTCCAGCGTCCTTCGCTGCCTTTGCTAGGGCATGATAGTCTGGGCTTGCAAGATCAGTCACTCGCTCTAGGCTCGAGTTTAGGCACTCGCAAACTAGCACAAATGCCATGCTAAAGATCAAAAATAGGTTAAAAATAAGGTCAAATTTCCAAAAAAATAGCGAAATGCTAGCTACCAAAAATATGCAAATTTCTATCCGAAAGCTCTTTTCGTTTTTAAAAATTTCAGCCAAACCCTCTCTTGCGTAGCCAAAATTTTTAAAAAATTTATACGTTGGCTGGTTTCTCATAACTTTCCTTTTTGTGATTTTTGGCATAATTATAATTAAAAAAAGGATGAAATTTGAAACTTATTAGCTGGAACGTAAATGGGCTGCGCGCAGTCGTGGCAAAAGATGGCTTTGGCTGGCTTGATGAGGTTAAGCCTGATTTTTTGGGGCTGCAAGAGATCAAGGTCAAAGAAGATGACGTGCCAAAAGAAATTTACAACCTTGGCTTTAAAGATATCAGTGTAAATTCAGGCGCAAGGGCTGGTTACTCTGGGGTGATGAGCCTTGCTAAATTTGACGTGCAAACGCAAAAAGCGGCCTTTTTTGACGACACGGAGGGGCGAGTTTTGGAGCATAGATTTGATGATATCGTGCTTTTTAACATCTACTTTCCAAACGGTCAAAAGGACGACGAGAGGCTAGCTTACAAGATGGACTTTTACGAGAAATTTCTAGCTTACTGCAAAGAGCTTGTAAAAAGCGGCAAAGAGGTGATATTTTGTGGCGATGTAAATACCGCTCACCGCGAGATCGACCTGAAAAATCCAAAGGCAAACGCCAAGACTTCTGGCTTTTTGCCTATCGAGCGAGCGTGGATAGATGAGGTTTTAAAAAGTGGCTTTATAGATACCTTTAGAGCCGTAAATGGCGACGTTACGGACGCCTACTCGTGGTGGAGCTACCGCTTTAATGCAAGGGCAAAAAACGTAGGTTGGAGGATTGATTATTTCTTCATCTCGCAGGGGCTAAAAGATAGGCTAAAAGACGCCTTTATCCTGCCAGAGATCACCGGCAGCGACCACTGTCCAGTTGGCATAGAGATAGAAATTTAGAGCACGCCCTCTTCTAGCAGGTGGGTGATTAGGATTTTACAGCCTAGAAATATAAGTATCGCGCCACCTAAAAAAAGCGCCTTTTTCTCTAAAATTTCACCCATAAATTTACCGATGTAAAAGGCGGCTAGGCTTAGCACAAAGCAGACTACGCCGATGATGAGCGCACTCTCAAATACATTAACCGCTTCAAAGCTAAGCGTGACACCGATGGCAAGCGCGTCGATGCTCGTGGCAAATGCACCTATAAAAATGGTCTTAGTATCCATACTTAATGACTCGCCAGCCTCACTGCTACAGGCCTCTTTTAGCATTTTAAAGCCAAGAAAACAAAGTATAAAAAATGCGATGAAGTGATCAATGGAGCTTATAAATTTAGCAAAGCTAATGCCTAGAAAATAGCCAAGAAGCGGCATGAGAAACTGAAAAAAGCCAAGCATAAAAGCTATAAATAAAATTTTGCCAAAGCCAAGGCTTTTATACCTTGCGCCGTTTGCCATATTTAGTGCCGCACTATCCATGCTAAGAGCGAAGCTAAGAAGTAAAAGCTGCATAAATTCCCCTCAAAAAAGGGTGAATTCTAGTGCAAAAATATTAAATTTATTTTAAGCGTTTAGATATTTTTTGTATGATTTTGCTTTAAATTTAAAAAAGGAGAGAAGATGAAAAGAACTCTTGTTATGCTTTGTGGCGCGCTTGCTTTAAATTTGCAAGCCGCAAGCATGGATGATATGATAAATAAAGGTGTCAAAATCGCCACTCATGCATCAAGCGGCGACTATAAAAGCTTAGTTGGCGAGGCGCTAAATGCCGCTGTGAGCGAGCTTTCAAAAGAGGGCTTTATAAACAACGCCACAGCTAAAATCCCGCTTCCAAAAAGCCTTGAAATGGCGTCAAATTTAGCCAAAAAAGTGGGCGGCGAGAAGTGGGCGCAAGACCTTAGCAAGTCGATAAACAACGCCGCAACCACGGCCGTGCCAAAGGCTGCTGAAATTTTTAGTGATAGCATAAAAAATATGAGCGAAGCTGATGTCAAAAAGCTCTTTAATGGCGGCAGCGATAGCGTTACGAAGTATTTGCAGCAAAGCTCCAGCCAAAAGCTAAAGGCGGCATTTACGCCGATAATCGAGAAAATGATGAGTGATAATAGCTTTGCTACTGCCTATAATGGGCTAAATTCTTTCATCGGTGGCTCAGCAAAAAATAACGAAACGATAAAATCAGTGAAGAGCCTAGCTAAAAATTTAGGCGCAAGCGAATATGTGCCAGATGAAGGCGAAGATCTAAACGCCTATATCACGAGAAAGACGCTAGATGGGCTATTTAACGTGATGAGCGAGAAGGAAAAGGGGCTAAGAAGCGGCTTTAGCCTAGATAGCGGCAAAAAGGTGCTTGACTCGATCTTTAAATGAGAAATTTAAGCGCTCAAAACAAAGCCGACATCGCTCTTATCGTAGTTGCCGTCGTTTGGGGCGCTACGTTTTTACCCATGGCAAACGCGCTAAAGACAAATGGCGTCTTTGTCATGCTCTTTTGCCGGTTTTTTCTCTCGGCTATCTTTATGGGCTTTGTCGCGCTTAAATTTACTAAGAAATTTGACAAAAAGAGCGTCATCTACGGCATTATCCTTGGCGCGGTGCTCTTTTTATCATTTGCCACGCAAACTTACGCCCTAAAGCTCACTTTTAGCTCGAGCGTCGCCTTTATCACGGGACTTGAGTGCGCGATAGTCCCTTTTATGGCGGCTTTTATTTTTAAAAATAAGATAAGTATTTTTGCCATTTTGGGCGCTATGATCGCTATTTTTGGGCTTTGGCTCTTAAGTGGCGCCACGCTCGCACTTGGGAGCGGAGAGGCACTAGCGCTTGTTTGCGCGATATTTTATGCGCTTTATACTACGCTAAATGGCCACTTTGTAAGAAAGAGCGAGCTTTATCTGCTTGTCTTTGTGGTCTTTCTCACAAATGCCATGCTTTCGCTTGTTTTTGCGCTTTTTCAGGGCAGTATCGTGCCAAAATTTGATAGGGAATTTTTCATAGCGATATTTATCACGACGGTGATTGGCACCATATTTTGCTACTTTGTGCAAACGATCGCTCAAAGATACACGACCGCTAGCAAGGCAGCCTTGTTTTTCTGTCTAGAGCCAGTCTCTGCTGGGCTAATAGGCTACTTTTTTGCTGGCGAGCTACTTAGCATCTGGCAAATTTTTGGAGCCATGCTAATCATCTTTGGCGTCATTTTTAGCGAATTTGGCAAGCAAATTTGCTCTAAATTTAAGCCTTAAAAGACAAAAAGCTTCATTTGCGAGTCTATTTTTTCATCTATAAACTCGCCCTCAAATCTCTCTTTTAACATTGCTAAAACCATCTTTTCATCGTAGTTTTTAGCTCCGTTTATCTCAAGGTGCCAGCAGATATTTTCAGCTGCTTCTTGCACGCTTCGTCTAGCGATCCTAGTTTCGTTTAAAATTTGACTCTTAAAAGCGATGCCTTGCTCATTTAGCCACGCTTCGAGCCTATCTACGACATTTTTTTGAGAGAGCACGCGACCAAATTTTTCAAAAAATGGCTCAAGCAGATCAGAGCTTCTAGGCTTGTCCCAGCCAAGATAGAGCTTTTGCTTGGCACAGTTTTGAAATTTCGCAAAGTCTTCGTCGCTTGCAATGGCTGGGCTCATCGTGCAAATAGCGATATCAAAGAGCCTTGCTGGCTTAAATTCTCTCCACGAGCAAACCTCGCTGGTTAAATTTGTCACGCCAAATCTCTTTGCGTCCTCGTTTAAAATTTCTATCATCTTTTCTGAGCTATCGATGCCAGTTATATGCTTAGCCGTTTTTGATAAAAATATGCTCCAAACGCCTGTGCCACAGCCGATATCTAAAATTTCTTTGCCGTTAAAGTCTATCCCCCAAGCCAAGGCTTTACCATAAATTTGCTGCTGGATAGCGCTGATCTTGCCGTCAAATCTTTGGTAGTTTGACGCCTTTTTATCCCATAAATTTTGCATTTTAGCTCCTCTTTTTTGGTTATAATTTTAGCAAAAAAGGTCAAAAATGAGAGATTTTATATATCGCGTCACCATCCCGCCACAAGCTATCGACATGCACGGACACATGAATAATGTCTATTATTTCACGCTTATGCAAGAGGCCGCATTTGCCCACTCTGCTGCTGTTGGCGACACGGTCGAGGCACAGTATAAAAGGGGTGAAATTTGGCTCATTAGAAAAAATGAAGCAAAATATATAAAAAGCGCAAAGCTGATGGATAAGATAGAAATTCACACCTACACGCAGACTGAGGGTAAGGCGACATCTTGCAGATATTTTGAGTTTAAAAAAGATGGCGAGCTAATAGCAACTGGCAAGACAGAGTTTGTCTATATCGATCTAAAGACAAACCGCCCAAAAGCTATCCCGGCTGAGATCATCGCGCTTTACTCGTGACCGCACTCGTTGCAAACGCCCTTTATCACGGCGCTTTTTATATTTTTAGCGACGCTTAGGTGGGGCATGTCGATGTTTGTCACCTTGTGGCAGACGTCGCAGATGAAGTAGGCTTTGGCCTCATTTGCCAGCTCGTAGTAGCTCTTGTGGTTGTTTTCGGTTTTTATCACGAGATTTTCTTTTTCGAAAATTTCCATACTTCTATAAAAGGTCGTCTTGTTTGCGTCAAGGCTCTCTAAAATTTCATCGTAGCTTAGCGGCGCCTTGGCGTTTTGCAAAATTTCAACAAGCTTTATGCGAAGCGTCGTAGCCTTGATGTTGTGCTCTTCTAAGAAATTTCTCGCGTTCATCTTTACCCTTTTGATTTTTCGTATATTAACGCTAAAAGATTTAAACTATATTTAAAAGAAAAGGCTAAATTTAGGCTTTTGCTTTTTAAGTTGCAACCAAGTTGCATTTTGCTAAACTTCGCAATTATTTTTTAAAGGAGAGATAATGAGAAAAATTATCGTTTTTTTAGCTGTTTGTGCTTTGTCTCTTTTTGCAAAGCCGGTTGTGACTACTAGCATACTGCCAACGAAATTTTTTGTCGAGCAGATCGCAGGAGATACGCTAGATGTAAATGCGATGGTTGGCAAAGGGGCTGACCCACACACCTATGAGCCAAAACCAAAGCAGATGAAGGAGCTTGAAAAGAGCGAGCTTTACTTTGCTATCGGCATCGAGTTTGAGGACGCGTGGCTTGATCGCTTCTCAAAGACGTTTAAAAATTTACGTATCGTAAAGACGCAAGAGGGCATCGAAAAGATCGCTATGAGCGAGGAGCATGAGCATGAAGAGCACCACGAGCATAAGCACGAGGGCGAACATAAACACGAGCACCACGACCATGGCGCTCATGACCATCATGATCACCATCATCACCATGACGGTCTTGACCCGCACATCTGGCTTGACCCTATCTTGGTAAAAACTCAAGCTGATAATATCGCTAAGGCGCTAATAGAAAAATTCCCGCAAAATGCAAAGCTTTATGAGGAGAATTTGGCTAAATTTAAAGCTAGCCTTGACGAGCTTGATGGCTTTATCAAAAACGCTCTAAAAGATGTCAAAACTCGTGAATTTATCGTATATCACCCATCTTGGGGCTACTTTGCAAAGCGCTATGACCTAGAGCAGATCGCTATCGAGGTAGAGGGCAAAGAGCCAAAGCCAGCTGAGCTAAAAGAGCTTATAGAAGAGGCTAAAGAGCACGGTGTAAAGGTCATTTTCGTAGCTCCACAATTCCCAACAAAGGCTGCAAATTTGATCGCAAAAGAGACTGGCTCAAAGGTCGTCATGATAGATCAGTTGCCTGAAAACTGGCTAGCCGAGATGAAAAAAACGGCTGAAATTTTCGCTAAAAGTCTATAAAAATGTTAGCACGCCTGATCGTCATTTGCATACTAGCCATAAATGCCTTCGGGTGTGCTCTATGCTCGCTTTATAGCCCAACAGCTCACGTTAGCGCGAAATTTGTAGCTAACGAAAATAATATCACGCAAATAGCCTTTACTTGGACTTTTTCGCAAAATTTCTCAGATCTGATGAAGCAAAATTTTGACCTCAATCAAGATGAAAAGATAGATGATAAAGAGCTTAGAAAGATCCGCTTAAATTTACTAGACTACCTCGTGCCAAGGCACTATCTAACGGACATTGAGTACTATTACAAAGACGAAAACGCCACTATAATAGAGCCAAATTTAAATAATTACAAGCTCTACTTTGACGAGGGCAGGCTTAAATTTGATGTTAGTTTTAAGACAAATTTAGTGATCGCTGACGGACTTGTCGTGTCGGTTGATATGGAGGACAAAGAGGGCTATTTTAACTTTAAATTCACGCAAAATAACGCATTTTTGGTGGGTGAAAGCTTCTGGGCGATACCAAATTCAAACTCAAATTTGATATTTTTTACATTTTCAAGCAAAGAAGCAGCCAAAGCTCACAACGAAAAGCCAGCGCTTAAAGAGCTGCTAAAAGAGCCAGTAGCCAGCGTGAGCGATGAGAATTTAAGCCAGATAGATAAGATTGATGAGGCTAAATTTGACATCGTTTCAAAAACTAGCCTAAGCTTGCTTGATAGGCTAAAGCAAATTTTAAGAAGCGTGGATTACAAAAGTCCGCTTGCGCTGCTATTTTTAGCGTTTATCTCATTTGGCTATGGCTTCTTGCACGCTGCTGGCGCAGGTCATGGCAAGGTGCTAACAAGCTCATATTTTGCCGCAACTGGTGGCAGCTACAAAAGGGCGTTTTTATTTGCGTTAAAAATCGGCTTTTTGCATGTTGTGGGCGCATTTGTCTTTGTCTTTGCTAGCTTTTTGTTGCTACGAGAGGTGAGTAACGACCTTACAAAGGACACAGCTAGCATAACGACCGCGTTTTCTGGAGTTGTGATCTTTTTTGTGGCGATTTTTATGCTCGTTAAAAAGATCAAATTTTATCTATCAAACAAAAATGAGACTAAATTTTATATTTTTAGCTCAAATCTAAGTCAAAATTTGAGTAAAAATACAAAATTTACAAGTGATTGTGGCTGTCAAATTTGCTCCACTAAAAAGCCAAAGAGCAAAGAGGAGTGGCTAGTAGCGGCTGCTGCGGCTCTTGTGCCCTGTCCTGGCACGATACTAGTCTTTGTGCTGGCAAATGAGATAGGTAGCTACTTTGCAGGCGTGATAAGTGGCCTGTTTATGGCACTTGGCATGAGCGTGGTGATATTTGTAGCGGCAGTTTTTGGCTCAAAGATCAGCACGAACATTAAGCTAAAAAAGTTTAAAATCTACGCAGAATTTGCAGCCCTTGGCATCATGCTTTGGCTTGGACTTTTCATTTTTATCACGACATTTACGCAAAAGAGCCTGTTTTGAAAGATATTATAAAAATTAGAAATTTAAACTTTAGCTACGATAAACAAGTCGTTTTAGAGGATATAAATTTAGACTATAGTAGCGACGAGTTTTTAGCGATAATTGGTCCAAATGGCGGGGGCAAAAGCACGCTTTTAAAGCTCATTTTGGGTCTGCTTAAGCCTCAAAGCGGCGAGATCAAGCTCTTTGGTAAAGAGCCAAGCGAGGTAAGTAAATTTATAGGCTACGTGCCACAAAATTTCCTATCAAATCAAAGCTTTCCGATGATGGTTTTAGAAGTCGTTTTAATGGGGCTAATCGATAAAAAAATCTTTGGTTTTTACTCAAAAGATGAAAAAGCCCTAGCGCTAAGTGCCCTTGAAAAAGTCTGTATGAGGGAGTTTGCAGATGCAAGGATCGGCGAGCTAAGTGGCGGTCAAAGGCAGCGCGTCTATATCGCTAGAGCGCTTTGTGCAAACGCAAAAGTGCTCATCTTAGATGAGCCAACGGCAAGCATCGACACAAAAGGGCAGGCTGAAATTTATGAAATTTTAAAGGGTATAAACGCAAATGGCGTGGGTGTGGTTTTGGTAAGTCACGACCTGAATATCGTGCTAAATTACGCTACAAAGATCGCTTACGTGAGTAAAAATTTACACATTCATAAAACGCATGAAAACCTTGCAAAGAGGGAATTTATCGAGCATCTAGCTAGAACACATAGCCATTTTTGTGATGTCGAGATCGCACTTGGCGAGTGTGGTTGTGAAAAAACAAAGAGCAATGTTTTTAAATTTTAAAGAGAGAAAATGAGTGAAATTTTAGAGTTAAATTTTATGCAAAATGCCTTTATTGCGAGCATTTTAGTAAGCATAATATGCGGCATGATAGGCTCGCTTGTGGTGATAAACAAGATGACTTTTATCGCTGGAGGCATCGCACACGGCGCATATGGCGGCATAGGGCTTGCATTTTTCTTCTCGCTCGAGCCGCTTTTTGGAGCGAGCATATTTTCGCTATTTTTAGCGCTCATTATCGCCACGATCACGCTAAAAGATAAGACAAACATTGACTCCGTAATAGGCGCTATTTGGGCGATTGGCATGGCGATTGGCATCATTTTCATCGATCTAACGCCTGGCTATAACGCCGATCTTATGAGCTATCTTTTTGGCTCGATCCTTGCAGTTAGCGGCACAGATATTATCTTTATGAGCGTTTTAGACCTCTTGTTTTTGGCTCTCATCGCACTTTTTTACCGCCAGTTTGTGGCGATCAGCTTTGATGCGGAGTTTGCAAAACTTCGCGGGGTAAATACGACATTTTTTCACTATCTGCTAGTTTGTATGATGGCGCTTTGCGTGGTGGCTACGATCCGTGTCGTGGGGCTAATACTTGTCATCGCGCTACTTACCATACCGCCATATATTGCTCAAATTTTTGCCAAAAGGCTGGGGCTCATGATGCTAATCTCAACCATTTTTTCTATCATTTTTTGCTTCAGCGGGCTTGTGATTAGCTTTTACTTTAACCTCACAGGTGGAGCCAGCATCATCTTAGTCGCCTCGCTTTGCTTTTTTGCGTTTAGCTTTAAATTTAAAAGCTTGAGGAGTTAAATTTAGCTCTTAAGAAGATTTTTCTGCTTTTTCTTTTAGCTTTAAAAGTAGTTTTACGTTTTTGTCTAAGTAAGCTTCATCTCTTTTTACGATATTTAAAAGCAGGATTATTAGTTCGTCGTCTTTTAGCAAGCAAATCAAGCGATAATCACCAACTCTATAACGCCAAAGTCCGTTTAAATTTGCTACTAGAGCCTTTCCACTATCACGCGGGTCTTTTAGGGTTTCTAGTTTTTCGAGAGCCTTGATGATTTGCTTTTTAACAGAGCCATCAAGTTTGTTAAAATTTACCTTTGCTTCATCGGTAATGATAACTTTCATAAGCAGTTTTCTTTTTTGAGTTCATCAAGCGTCGTGCCTTTGCTGTTACTTGCTACAAATCTAGCATAAATTTCCTCAGCCTCTTTTGCATCTTTTATATCCAAAACATTATCGATCAACTCATCATCTATCTCTACTACTTTGATCTTTTCGCCAAAAAGCTGTTTCATGGCGCTGATGATTTCGCTTGTGATTATAAAGCCATTTTGCCCTTGAAGCATTACTGTGTTAGTCACTTTAGCTCCTTAAAATTTATATTTTGCGAGATTATATCATAGATGTTTGTGGCTAAAATTTATTAGCTCTTTTTAACCTAAAAAGCGTCCAAGCCAAAAAGCAAACTGCCGTAAAATAGACGCTAAAAAAGAGCGCTAGCCACATAAATTTAATCTCAAGTCCTAGCCAAAAGACCACCACGTAAAAGAGCGAGCATTGAAGCACGAGCTGTCTAAAGCCATTTAGCAAAAAGATCGCCACTGGGCGTTTTATGGCCTGTAGCGTGCTGCCTGAGATGTTTATCGTGCCGTAAGCCATGTAGGCAAGTGAGTTGATGCTAAGGTAGAGCTTTGCCACTTCTAGCACGGCTGGCGTGCTGTCAAAGAGCTTGATCGCGCTCTCGCCAAAAAGCCTGATAAAGATGTAGGCAAAGGCGCAGTAGATGAGCAAAAAAAGAAGCGATAGTTTGTAGCACTGCATCGTTCTTTGAAAGCTCTTAGCGCCGTAGTTTCTTGAGATGATGCTAAGCACTCCTGCTGCCATGCCGATGGTTGGAAGCACTAAAATTTGCTCGATCCTTAAAGCTATGCCATAACCTGCCACTGCATTGACGCCGTAAAAGCTCACAAATTTTAAAAGCACGAGCGAGCCAAGCGACATTGAGAGGTAGTTTAGACAAGCTGGCAAGGCTTGCTTTAGTATCTTTGCCCAGACGGCTAAATTTGGCACGAAGTAGCCTAAATTTCTAGGCTCTATCATCTTGCTTTTTCTAACTTTAAAAAAGAGATAGATCATGCCTAAAAACTGCACGCTAGCCGTTGCTAGAGCAAGGCCTTTTACACCAAGAGCAAAGCCAAAAGCAAAAAGATAGCAAAAAAATGCGTTGATAAAAAGGCCGCAAAATAGCCAGTTGCGGTAGCTTTTAGTATCGCCAAGTGCGACTAGAACGCCGTTAAGCGATTTTATAAGCAAGAAAAATGGAGCTGCAAGAAAGATGACACCAGCGTAGTCAAGTGCTTCATTGATGTAGTGATGATCAGCGCCTAAAAGCACTAGCAGATTTGGCGCTAGCAAGTAGCCACAAAGTCCCATAAATAGGGCAAAAAGAAGCACAAAGATGATGCCATTTGCCGCATAAAGTTTAGCCATTTTTGGTTTGTTTGCGCCTAGGCTGTTGCCTATTAGCGCGGTGAGTGCCGAGCCAAAGCCAAGACCGATGCCAACGACACTTAGATAGAGCAAAAAGCTCATCGCCATGCCAGCAACTGCAAGGGTAGAAATTTTAGCGGCGAAAAATGTGCCAGTGACGTTGTAAAGCGTGTTAAACATCATACCCACGCCAGCTGGCAGCGAGAGCGAGATGATTAGTTTATTTAGCGGGTCTTTTAGTAGGTCCAAGCTGTATTCTTGTTAAATTTTATCTGGACTAAGCTCTATCAAATTTCTGCCATAAATATATAAATTTTCATTGCTTTAAGTGCTCCGTTTCGCCTAGCGACGCCAAGCTCGGGCTTTATGCTTTTTGAAAGTAGCTCCAAGCGCACATCTTCTATGTCATTTTTAGCTAAAAGCATATATCAGCGCTACCCTTTGTTGGATGCTTTGCTGCAGGTAAAAACTCGCCCTCAAACCTATGTAAATTTATCTTTTGTGAGCCAAATTTTAGGCTAATGTGACCGTCTTTCTGAGCTGGTCGCATGCCTAAAATGTCGCAGTAAAATTTAAGCGCCTCTTTAACGTCGCTTACGACTATCACGATGTGATCTAAATTTTTTATCTGCATTTTAGCTCACATTTTTACTTTTGATCTCTTGAAGCCCTTTTTCTAGCGTAGATATTTAGGCACTCAACCGCTAGCGAGAAGCCCATCGCAAAGTAGATGTAGCCTTTTGGCACATGCACGCCAAAGCCATCAAGTATGAGCGCAAAGCCAACTAGCACTAAAAATGCTAGCGCGAGCATTTTTATGGTTGGGTTGTTATCGACAAATTCTGAGATCGCCTTTGAGGCAAACATCATCACGCCAACTGCGATGATGACGGCAAGTATCATGATATCGATGTGCTGAGCCATGCCAACTGCGGTGATAACGCTATCAAGCGAAAAGACTATGTCTAAAATGCCTATCTCAAGGATAGTCGCAAAAAATCCTGGATGAGACTTGCTCTCGTGAGCCTCTTCGTGCTTGCCAGTGACGTTTGCGTGGATCTCCATTGATGATTTTACTATCAAAAATAGACCGCCTATTATAAGCACTAGATCGCGTCCAGTGATGCTAAGCTCGCCTATACTAAAGAGCGGCTTTGTAAGCTTCATGATCCAAAATAGCGAAAGTAGCAGGATGATCCTAGTGATCATCGCAAAGCCAAGCCCTAAAATGCGGCCTTTGCCCCTTTGCTCTGGCGGCAGTTTGCCTACTAAAATAGCGATAAATATGATGTTATCTATGCCTAAAACTATCTCCAAGCCAGTTAGCGTAAGTAGCGATATCCACGCCTCTGGCGAACTCAACCATTCAAACATTTACTTCCTTTGTTAAAATTTTTATTATGCTCTCAGGCAAAATTTCATGCTCTATGGCGTGAATTTTAGCCTCCCACTCATCTAAACTCATGCCGTCCTCTCGCTCAAACGCCCTTTGCGCGATCAGTTTGCCCCCATCAAGCTCCTCACTCACGTAATGCACGCTCACGCCGCCTATCATCATGTCGCTCTCAAAGCTCTCCTTTATCGCATGCGCGCCCTTAAAAAGCGGCAGGATAGATGGGTGAAGGTTTATGGCTTTTATCTGCGCCGTAAAAACTGGTGTTAGTATCCTCATAAAGCCTGCAAGTACCGTAAGATCTGCCCCACTTTTTAAAATTTGCTCCACCAAAACAGCGTCAAATTCCTCACGATTTTTAAATTTAGCACTCTCTATGACGAGCGTTTCAAGCCCAAATTTCTTAGCACGCTCTATGCCAAATGCACCAGGTTTATTACAGATACAAAGACAAACTTCTATCTTTACGCCGTTAAAAATTTGATTATGAACTTTTTTAAGTATCGCTTCTAAATTTGAGCCACTGCCGCTAAAAAGCACGGCTATCTTTTTCGTAAGCATTTTACTCCTTTGATGATGTCTGTTGGCTCCAGCGCATAGCTGTTTTTGTCAAAATTTCTAAGACTAAGCGCATGAGCTAAAGTGGCTGAGATGGCAGCATCTAGCGGTTCATAGCCTTGAGCCAAAAGTGCTAGTACAAGACCGCTTAGCACGTCGCCGCTGCCGCCTTTTGCAAGCGCGCTTTTACCATAAGGCATGACGTAAATTTGCCCATCTTTGGCGATTATGGTGTTTGCCCCTTTTAGCACAAGCACAGCCTTAAATTTCTCGCTCCAAGCCCTCGCATAAGCGTATCTGTTTTCTTGCAAGGTTTGCACATCTATATCGGCTATTTTGCAAATTTTTAAAAGAGAGCAAAACTCCTTTGGATGAGGTGTCAAGACGCAGTTTTCGCTTAGCAGCTCAAGCACTTTTGGGCTGTAAAAGATATCAGCGTCAAGAACGAGCTTTTTGCCCTTTAAAATTTCTACGTCAAGCTCTTCTACGCCTTTTTTGCCAAGCCCCATGCCAAGGGCTCCAGCGTTCATTTTTTCACTTATCTTGCTAGCTTGCATGATGTGTGTTGGTAAATTTAAACTCTGCTCGCCTATCACGCTAACTAGCCCAGCCCCAAAGGCAAATGCCGCCTTTGCGCAAAGCTTGCTAGCCCCTATGTGCTCGCCAGATATGATAAATGCGTGGCCAAAGTCGCCCTTATTTACGCACTGATTTTTTCTATTTGGAAGCATGAGGTCGCATTTTTCAAGCAGATGATAGTCGCTCTCGCACTCGTAGTTTTGCGCGCTTATACCAAGAGTAGCGATCTTTATCTTGCCCACGTAGTCCTTTGCCACGTCACTATAAAGCCCTAGCTTTCTAGCTCCCATCGTGATGGTGGCGTCTGCTTTTACGCAAGCGCCAAGCACTTTGCCCTCGCTACTTAGTCCGCTTGGCACGTCGCAAGCGATGATATAAGCGGGGCTGGCGTTTATTTTTGAGATGAGATTAGTTAAATTTTGATCCAAAGCTCTATTTAGCCCTGAGCCAAAAAGCCCGTCTATGAGGCATTTTGCGCTATTTAAGCTATTTTCTATCTCTTTGCTCTCTCGCACGCCAGCAATTTTAGCTCGCTCGAGCTGTTTGGTGGCAAGTGGCTTTAAATTTTGACTAGCTAGGATAAATTCGCACTCATACTCGCCCTCTAGCATTCTTAAAGCGCAAAGCACGTCAGCGCCGTTGTTTCCTGCGCCACAAACGCCAAGCACTCTCACGCCTTTTTTAAATTTCTTACGGATGAAATTTGCTATGGCTGCGGCTGCATTTTCCATTAAAAGCTCTTCGCTAAGTCCAAATTTCTCGCTTGCTCGCTCGTCCAAAACTCTCGTGTCTAAATATAAATTTTTCATTCTATGCCCTAAAACTAAGCGCCTCTAAGATGTGGGGCTTTAAAATTTGCTCGCTCTCGTCAAGATCGGCGATACTTCTAGCCACTCTAAGCGTCCTTTTTATGCCCCTTTGAGAGAGGTTGTACTTTGTGGCAGCCTTTTGCAAAATCTCACTTGCCTCGGCGTTTAACGTGCAAAATTTAGCCACCTGCGCGTCATTTAGCTTGCCATTTAGCTCCGTTTGATCACGCTTTTTTTGAAATATAAAGGCTTTTAAAACCATCTCGCTCATCTGCTGTGAGCTCAAACTAGCCTTGTCATCTGGCGAGCTCTCATCCATCGCGACCTTTAAGTCTATGCGGTCAAGCACTGGGGCAGAAATTTTGGCTTTGTAGTTTTTTATCTCATTTTCACTGCATTTGCAGTTTAGGTTGCGTGAGAATAAATTTCCACAAGGGCATGGATTTTGCGCAGCTACGAAGATAAATTTAGTCTCATAAGTCACTTTTGAATTTACCCTTGCGATGTGGATTTGGTTGTCTTCAAGCGGCTCTCTGAGGCTTTCTATCACCTGTTTAGCAAAGTGTGGGAACTCATCAAAAAATAGCACTCCGCCATTTGCAAGTGCGATCTCGCCGATCTTTGCGACGTTTGAGCCACCGCCAAAGATCGAGCTTTTTGTCGAGGTGTGGTGTGGTGAGCGAAAGGCTCTAGTGCTTGTAAATTCGCTATCTTGCAGGTTTAGCGATCGGTAGGCGGCGGACTTTAGCACCTCTTCTAGGCTTTGTGGCGCCATGATATAAACTAGGCGTTTTGCGCACATGCTCTTACCGCTGCCCGGGCTGCCTTCAAATAAGATATTGTGCATGCCAACGGCTGCGATAACGCAGGCTCTTTTGGCTCTTTCTTGGCCTAAAACGTCCTTAAAATCAAGCTCGAAGTTTAAATTTGGAACATATCTTTTGCCGCCAACTTCTATCACATTTGAAAATAGCTCGTGCGTGGCGCTAAAATGCATGCTTTTTGCAAATTCTGCGTCGCTAAAAAACTTGATCGCCTCTTCTAGTGTGCCAACGCCGTAAATTTCTAAATTTGGGATCATCGAGGCTTTGGGCGCTATCTCTTTTGGCACTAAAATTTTTGCCTTTTGCACCTGCGTGCTTAAAAAAAGTAGGATAGAGAACAAATTTGCCGTGCTTTTTACACTGCCATCAAGCCCAAGCTCTCCAAAAACAAAAATTTTCTCCAAGCTTTTTGCCTTTTGAAGAGCGATGAGAAGTGCGATACTTAGATCAAAATGTGAGCCACTTTTTGGCAGGTCTGAGGGGGATAAATTTATGGTTATTTTTTGAGCGGGAAAGGCAAAGTCAAGCGCTAAAAGGGCCGCCTTTACGCGCTCTGTGCTCTCTTTGATGCTGGTGCTTGCAAGGCCCACGATACTAAAGCCAGGAAGCCCACGCGAAAAGATAGACTCAACATCAATGATCTTTAGTCCGTCGCCGTAAGTAGCACATTTTAGGGACTTCATGATGTCTTTTCTTTTTTCTGCTTTTTGTATTCCTTGTCGAATTTTTTGCGTTTGTTAAAGCCTATTTTTTCTATAAAAAGATGTCCGTCTAAATGGTCATTTTCATGCTGGATAGCGATCGCTAGTAGCCCGTCAGTTTTTAAGGTCTGCTCTTTGCCAAAGCGGTCTTGAAATTTGATGCTAACGACCTCACTTCGCTTAACGTCCTCGTAGTAGCCAGGCACGCTAAGGCAGCCCTCTTGATAGACGCACTCGCCCTCACGTAGCTCAAATTTTGGGTTTATGATCTCGATTAAATTTTCTCTATCTTGCACGCCCTCTTCGTTGGCTAAATTTATGATAAAAATTCTCTTTGCAACGCCTATTTGTATGGCCGCAAGACCGATGCCTTCTTTTGCGATCATCGTCTCATACATATCATCAAGAAGCTTATGAAGCTTCTCATCGAAAACTTCAACCTCTTTTGAAATTTCATAAAGTTTTTTATTTGGATAGGATAAAACTTCTAGGATCAAACTAATTCTCTGCTTTCTCGTCTAAAAATAGTGGCTCATTTAGGTCTTGGTTGGTCTCTAGCTTGTCAAGTGCGTGAGAGAGCAACTCTTCGGTGCTTTTCATCTTTGAGATCATGCTTGAGACGATCTGCACGTCTAGTTTGCACTCTTCATTGTCGATCTTCCAAGGCATAGATGAGAGCATGTTTAAAATTCTCGCGCACGCTTGTTTTGTGCCGTTTTCGTCGGTGTATTTCATCACCATAGCAAAGCAGCCATCGCCGTAGTGTGCGACTATATCGCTTCTACGTGAAGTTCTTAAAAGAAGCTGCGACATGCTTTTAAACATATTGTTTCGCTCTTTTAAATTTTTAACGCGGTTTGCAAATTTATCTTTTATCTTAACTAGCAAAAATGAGGCATTATAGCCGTAGCGCCTAACAGACTCGATCTCGCTGCTTATGGTCGCTACTAGAAATTTCTTGTTATAGACCTCGTAGGTCGTATCGTAGATCGACTGCTCTTCGATCGCCTTAAACATCTTGCCGACCTCTTCGTAGCTCATCTTGATGACGTCAAGGTGCTTATCCATGAGGTCGTTTAGCTTGATGAGGTCTTGGTTAAAGGCGCTTAAGACATTTTGCAGCGCAAGGACATTTGTGTTGTTTTTAAGCCCATCCATACGCTTTTGCACTAGGCTTCTCATAACGCCTAAATTTTTATAGATGAGCACGACTGCTTGAAGCATGCTCTTTATCTGGATAAAGCCTTGTTTTACCTCTTTTTCGATAGAGATGTTGCCATTTGTCGGCACTGAGCTTTCAGAATTTGCCACGATGATATCGCCGATCTCTTTTCTAAACTCATCTGACTGCCCATCAAGCATCTTTTCAAAGTAGATAGAGTAGTTTGTCGGCGTAGATGGGACGTTGTCGTCGCTTAGTTCGTGCAAAACGTCCTCTGAAAATTTATAGATATTTACCTTTTCTTTTTTGACAGCTGGTTTTGCTTCAGCTGCTTTTTTCTTTGGATCTGGTGCGTTATCTATCTTTATCACTTTGGGCCTTATTTAAAACTTTTCTCCAAAATTTTATCGACAAGTCCGTACTCTTTAGCTTCAGCTGAACTCATAAAGAAGTCACGCTCAGTATCTTTTACAATCTTGCTTAGTTTTTGGCCTGTATTTTTTGCCAAAATTCCATTTAAAATTTCTTTCAAACGTAAAATTTCGCGAGCTTGTATCTCGATATCAGTCGCTTGTCCTCTAGCACCGCCGAGTGGTTGGTGTATCATGATACGAGAATTTGGCAGTGCATATCTTTTGCCAGGTGCGCCACAGCTTAGTAAAAATGCACCCATACTAGCGGCCTGACCGATGCAGATCGTGCAAACATCTGGCTTTATGTAGTTCATCGTGTCATAGATGCTAAAGCCACTTGTTATCACGCCGCCTGGTGAGTTTATGTAAAGGTAGATATCTTTATCTGGATCTTCAGCCTCTAAAAATAGCAGCTGAGCGACGATAGAAGCAGCCATGCCGTCCTCTATCTCGCCACTTAGCATAACGATCCTGTCTTTTAAAAGACGGGAGTATATATCATAGCTTCGCTCACCTCTGCTAGTTCTTTCAACTACGACAGGAACGTAATAGCTCATTACTCAGCCTTCTCTTTTTTGCTTGCTTTTTTCTCGTCTTTTTCTTTATTGAAAAGCTCGCTAAATAGCTTCTCTTCGATCATCGACATCTTTATAGCTGGAAGCATGCCTTGGTTGCGGTACATCTCAAGGTGTGCTTTTGGATCTTGACCGCTTCTATATGCCTCAAAATAGATCGCTTGAACGACCTCTTGATCGCTCACTTTCACGCCTCTTACGCGAGCTAGCTCATCGATGATGAAAGTTAGGCGAACGCTATTTTCAGCGTCTTTTCTGTACTCGTCACGTTTTTTAGCTAGAGCATCTTTGTCTTCTCTAAATTTCTTCATATCGTCTGGAGTAAATGAGCTCCATGCGTTTCTAAACTGCATATCGATCTCTTGCTCGACGATATTTTTTGGCACGTCAAATTTAAATTTCTCAACCGCAGCTTCAGCAAATTTTGGTTTTAGCTCTTCGTTTATAAGTTTATAAATTTTCTCTTGGCGAATTTGCTCTTTTATGCGCTCTTCAAGTAGCTCTTCAGTTGGTTTTTCTTCGTTTGGAAGGATAGTTTTTAGCATCTCTTCGTCTAGTTTTTCAGGGATCTTTCTCTCTTGAATTTCATGAAGTTTGACTTTAAAAACGGCATCTTTGCCAGCTAAATGTGCAGCGCCGTAGTTTTCTGGGAATTTAACCTCGATATCTTTTTCGCCGCCAGCTTTTATGCCTACCATGCCATCTTCAAAGCCTGGGATGAATTGATTTGAGCCGATCTCAAGCACGTAGTTTTCAGCCTTGCCACCTTCAAATGCAACGCCATCAACAAAGCCCTCAAAGTCAAATTTAGCAAAATCGCCAACTTTTAGGCCTCTTTTGCTCTCTACTTTTTCAAGTGGAGCTATCATTTTTAAAAGCTCAGTTTTCTTCTCGTCGATATCTTTTTTCAAAACGCGTGGGTTTGAAAACTCAGGTAACAAGCTCTCATAGCCGCTCACATCGACACTTGGCTTAAATGAAACTGTTAGCTCAACGTCGATCTTGTCATCTTTTCTATCAAATTTTGAAACGATAGGCTCGCCGATAAGGTCGTCATTTTTCTTGCCTGCTTGTTTGATAGTCTCTTCGACTACATCTCTTAAGACATCTTGCTCAGCGTCATTTGTTAGCTCTTTCTCGTAGCGTTTTAGCACGACAGCGACTGGTACATGGCCTTGTCTAAAGCCATCTACTTTCATAGTTTTTGCTGCTTTTTTTGCTAGTTTTTCTACGCTAGACTTTATAGCATCTGCACTTATAGTCGTGCTTGCTAGGGTATTTACGCTATCTAGAGCTTTGATTTTGATTTCCATCGAATTCCTTTATGAATACAAATTTTTAGCCCAAAATATAGCAGAATTTTCCTTATTTCATTGTAAATTTGTAAATTTTTATAGATATAAAAGGCGTTTTAACGTAGAATTTGGCGATAAAATTATGGAGAAAATTTATGCAAGAGAGTTTTGAAAATTCAGTTAAAAATATGCTAACTATCATCGGTGAAGATCCAAACAGAGAGGGGCTTATTAAAACTCCTGAGCGCGTTTATAAAGCTTTTAAATTTCTAACTAGCGGATACGATCAAGACCCAAAAGAAGTCCTTGGTGACGCGCTATTTACCAGCTCAAACAACGAAATGGTTTTAATGCGAAACATCGAGTTTTACAGCCTTTGTGAGCACCATTTGCTGCCTATTATCGGCCGCGTGCATGTGGCATACATCCCAAATGGCAAGGTCGTTGGCCTTAGTAAAATTCCACGCATGGTAAATATCTACGCCAGACGCCTACAAATTCAAGAGCAGATGACCGAGCAGATCGCAAAGGCGCTTGAGGACGTTATCGCTCCAAAAGGCGTTGGAGTAGTCGTCGAGGCAAGGCATATGTGCGTTGAGATGAGGGGAGTGGAGAAGATAAACTCGACTACCACGACCTCTGCGCTTAGGGGCTGCTTTATCAAAAACGCAGACACAAGGCGGGAGTTTTTCTCGCTTATAAATTCGCCTAGGGAAACGCATTTTTGAGCTTAGAGCGCATAAATTCAAGGCTTAAAGAGGGCGTTAAGCTCTCAAATACTTTTGGTGTCATCACAAAGATCACGGCTACTACGATAGAGATCACCGGACTTCGCCCAAGTATCGGTGACATCGTGCGCATAGTAGCAAAAGACAAGAGCAAAAACGGTCTTGGCATGGTCACGCAGATAAAGACAGATGGCGCTTACATCAGCCCATTTGGCTTTGTCGAGGGCTTTAGGATAGGCGACTTTGTCTATGAGAGCGATCAGGGTATGAGCATACCAGTGGGGCCAAATTTACTTGGTCGCGTGGTCGATCCATTTATGAAGCCCATTGACGGCAAAGGGGCGATTGACACGACTGAATATATGCCGATCATGAGAGCGCCGATAGATGCGATGAAAAGGGGGCTTATAAACGAGCCTTTTAGTGTTGGCATAAAGACTATAGATGGGCTGCTTACCTGCGGCAAAGGGCAAAAGCTGGGAATTTTCGCAGGTTCAGGCGTGGGCAAATCAACCCTCATGGGTATGATCGTAAAAAATACGCTAGCTCCCATAAAAGTAGTCGCGCTAATAGGCGAGCGTGGCCGTGAGGTGCCTGAATTTATCGAAAAAAACCTAGGCGGCGACCTAGAGGGCACGGTCATCATCGTAGCAACCAGCGATGATAGCTCGCTCATGCGAAAGTACGGCGCTTTTTGCGCGATGAGCGTAGCTGAATACTTCAAACAGCAGGGCAACGACGTGCTTTTTATTATGGATAGCGTCACACGTTTTGCGATGGCGCAGCGTGAGATCGGCCTTGCACTTGGCGAGCCACCGACCTCAAAGGGCTATCCGCCAAGCTCGCTCACACTCTTGCCACAGCTAATGGAGCGCGCGGGCAAAGAGGAGGGCAAGGGCAGTATCACGGCGTTTTTTACCGTGCTAGTCGAGGGCGATGATATGAGCGACCCGATAGCTGACCAAAGCCGCTCTATCCTAGACGGCCACATCGTGCTAAGCCGCGAGCTAACAGACTTTGGCATATACCCACCTATCAATATCCAAAACTCGGCCTCGCGTGTCATGGGCGACGTGATCGGCAAAGAACACAAGCTAAATGCGATGAAATTTAAGCGCCTTTACTCGCTTTTAAAAGAAAATGAGGTCCTACTTCGCATCGGCGCATATCAAAAGGGCAGCGACAAGGAGCTTGACCTTGCGATCTCGAAAAAAGAATTTATGGAGAGCTTCTTAAAACAAAGCTCAGAAGAGGCCTTTGCACTTGAAGAGGTCGAAGAGCTGCTTGATAAGATCAATCAGTAAAATTTCTCTATAAATTTGACTACTAAAATTTCATAGTCTTTTAAATTTATTATTAAAAAGATCGGTAAATTTGTTTTTTTGGTGCGAAAAGTGTTGCTATAAAAGTCGCGGAAGCGTGTTTGAAATTTACTGGGTTTTTTGGGGTTAAATTTCGTGAAGTGGGCGACTTTTGTATTAGGAAAAATGATAAAACGTTATAAAAAAGCACTCACGCCCACACTCCACACGGCAGATAAAATTTAAAATTTTTGGCTTTTTAATAAAAAATGTTTGTTTGTAAAGGTTGCAGTAGTAAATTTATGGCAAGCGAGCGAGTTAAATTTATGCAAAAAGCCTATGGGTAGGCGTCTATCCTATTGTAGTTTTTGCCAAAATTTAATTGTAAAAAATTCCACGTTTAGTTTTGACAAGCACCGATATTTTAGACTTTGCTTTGTGACGCAAAGCGTATATTTAAAAAAGCGTAAGAGAAAAACTTTTTCAAAGATAGATTTTGCTTCATGTTTTCTATAACTTTAGTGGCAGGCTTCTTTTAAATTTAATAGATAAAAGCAAATTTGATATCTGCGCTTTGGTCTTTGTGGTAGTGTAAAGCCTGCAACATACTTTAGAAAAATCTAAGAGCAAAATTTACCTTTTTATTCTCATCAAAGCTCAAATTTAGCTCACTTTCCCTATCGCTTTTAGGGGCATACTCCGTATAAAAACAAAATTTCACACTCTTGGCAATCATCTGCATTTTTTATCGCCAAAGCCTAAATTTATCTCGTATTTTCTGTGATTTTAGTGGCAAAACTCTTCTAAATTTTATTGAGTAAAGCAAATTTCTTATCAAACCAGCGGTTTTGTGTAGCGCAAAGTCAAATTTATAAAATAAGATAAGGCTTAATAGCCAAATCCCATCTTTTTATCCTCGCCAAAGCTTGAGTTTAGCTCGCGCTCTATCGTGGTTTTGAAGTCCTCAAAGGTAAAAATCCCATCATCTTTTATCGCCACTTTTAAAGCGGTGTTTTTTAGTGCAAGGACGATCTGCGCGCCACTTAGGTTAAACTCAGCCAGCCTTTCTACGCTAAAGCCATCTTCAAAGCTCGCATTTTCAGGCAAAATTTTACGCCAAATGGCAAGTCTACCGTTATAATCAGGCTTTTTAAACTCGATCTTGTAGTCAAACCTCCTAGAAAATGCCACATCAAGGCTTTGCAAGAAATTTGTCGTGGCGATCAGCACGCCCTCAAAGCGCTCGATCTGCTCTAAAAAGATATTTTGCATTTGATTATGCATCTTCTCAGCCCCGCTCGAGCTCTCCACCCTCGTGCTTAAAAACTGATCAGCCTCGTTTAACAAGAGCACTGGCTCACTGCCACTTTTTTTGCAAATTTCTTTGTAAGTATCAAAAATTTTCCTTACATTTTGCTCGCTCTCGCCGACATATTTGCTTAAAATTTTTGAGCAGTCAAAGCTTAGAATTTGCTTCTTTAGGCTCTTTGCAAGCCCAACGGCACTCATCGTCTTACCAGTACCAGGCTCGCCGTAAAAGATGATCTTGGCGTCTATATTTTTCCTAGTTTTTATGCCCCAGCTGCTAAGTCTAGCGAGCACTTTTTTATCGACTTGCTTTAGTATCGTGCTTAAAAGCTGCTTTGTCTTTTCGTTTAGCACGACGTCTTCTAGGCTTGTTACTGGCTCAATGAGCTCAAAAATTTCTTGCTCTTTTACTAGGCTTTCGATCTTGATTTTTTTGCTGTTTTTGTCATTTTTTGGGTGCATTATGCTTTGCAAAATTTCTTCGTTTATAAAAAAGCTCTTGCTTACGTTGCCATAAGCGTTTAAAACCTCGTCGTAGTCGATTAGTGCGCCCTCGATGAGCCTTGAGCCGTCCTCTAAAAGTGTGCGATTTTTGATGCGTTCAAGCTCATCTTTGCTTATTAGCCCAACTAGCGTGTTTAGGTCGCGGCCGTTTTCAAAGTCGCCCGCGTACTCCTCTTTTAAAAGGGCTAAAAATATAATCTGTTCTTTTTCATCAAGCGAATTTTCTTTAAAAATTTGCTCTATTTTTAGGCTGATCTTGCTTAGTTTTACGCGCTCGTTTATGCGTTTTGTAAGCTCAGAAATTTGCTCGTTTATGCGCTTTTTAGCGTCATTTGAGCCACCTTCAAATATCGCAGCCTTAGAGTAAAGCTCTATCTTTAAAAACTGATCTTTTAAATACTCCAAATGATCTTCATACGGCGCAAGCTCTGGTAAATTTATATCAGCGTTGCCATATTCAAGTATCTTTAAAAATGTGCTTGAGAGTGAAATTTCAGAGTGAAGTAGCGAGAGTAGCCCTTGGTTAGAGCTTTTTTGCGAGTTTTCTGGCATTTTAAAGAGGCTGTAGTTTTGCACTATCCAGCCGCTACCCAGCAAATTTTTTATAAATTTAAGGTATAAAAGCTGCTTGTCATTTTGCGTGCCAAAGACAGCTCCAAGTAGCTCAAAAACGCTCATGCTAGCTGTGCCTTGCACGTAGGCTTTGCTTAGGTATTTTAAAATTTCTCCCTCTTCATCGCCGCACTTTATAAGCTCGTAAATTTTGCTTTTTTTGAGGTCTTGGTTTAGAAAATCAAGCAAATACTTCACTAAATTTTATCCTTTATCTGCTCTTTTAGCACGCGTTTTAGCACCTTGCCAGTCGCGTTTCTAGGCAGCTCCTCGGCAAAATAAATGCTTTTTGGAATTTTGAAATTTGCTAAATTTTTCTTTAGATGCTCTCTAACCGTCTTTTCATCAAGATCCATGCCATCTTTTACCTGTATGAAGGCGACGACCTCTTCGTCTGCATGCACGTCCTTTACACCGATGACTGCTGCAGCTTCGACTGCTTCAAGCTTATAGATGACCTCTTCGATCTCGCGTGGATAGATGTTTATGCCCTTTGATATGATGAGGTCTTTTTTGCGATCAACGATGTAGATAAAGCCCTCTTCATCGATCTTGCCAAGGTCCCCTGTCTTTAGCCAGCCATTTATAATGGTCTCATCAGTCACACCTGGCATGCCGTAGTAGCCTTGCATGACGCAGTCGCCTTTTACGATGATCTCGCCGATCTGGCCGACTGGTAGCTCCATCATCTCGTCATTTACGATCTTTACAGCATAGCCATTTAGTGCAGGACCTACGCTTAGAAGCTTTTGCTTGTCAAATAAATTTGCCGCTACGACTGGCGAGCATTCGCTAAGGCCGTATCCTTCAACGAGCGTTGCACGTGGGAATTTCACTCTAAAATCATCAATCGTTTGCTTAGCAAGCGGAGCAGCGCCACTTACAAATAGCCTTATGCGGTTAAACCATCTAAAATACCAAGGGATTTTTGCCTTGCCGATAGCTGTATAGATGGCTGGGATACCCAAAAATACAGTGACCCTTTTAAGTAGCGTCTGCTTTAGCACGTTTGAAAATGGAAAGACCGATCTTACAAGCACCATCGAAGCGCCTGCATATATCGGTAAAAGCACCATCGCTGTGAGCGTGAAGCTATGAAACATCGGTAAAAACACGATAAATCTATCGCTTTTTTTAACCTTAAAACGCTCATGAGCGCCGACTAAATTTGATAGGATATTTTTGTAACATATCATCGCACCCTTTGGCTTGCCTGTGGTGCCTGAGGTGTAGATGATGTGCATGAGATCGTCTATTTTAGGGTATTTTGTGATGCTTAGGGTGTATTTATGATTTAGCGCTTCGCTGAAATTTACATTTTTTACAACGCCGTTATTTTCATAGCCCTTGCTCATATCCTCTTTTGAAATTTGTGGAGTTGAAGAGAGATAGGCGCTTTCGCCATACTCCTCATCAATGCTTACATAGTCGTCTTTTGAGGCACTTTGAAGTTTTTTTGGCGTTTGACCGATCCAGATTATTTTTCTTAAAATTTCAAGCTCACTAAGTGCGATTAGCTCCTTTGCAAGCGAGCTGGAGGCAAAGAGCACCCTTGCGCCGCAGTCGTTTAAGATATACTCAAACTCATTTGTCTTTAAAAAGGTATTCATCGGCACTGCGACCGCGCCGATAGCCGTGATGGCAAGGTATGAGATGATAAATTCTTTCGAATTTGCCACCGCCATAGCCACTTTGTCGCCAAAATTTACCCCACAAAGCTGCAAGTAAGCCGCCACTTTATCGACGTTTTGCTTTATTTCATGGTATTTTAGCTTCTCTTTTTCGTCAAAGATCGCTATCTGGTTTGGACTTTCTTTTGCTACTTTGGTCAAAATTTCATAAAAATTATTATAAGAGTATTGCATTTTTAGCCCTAGAAAGAGTATTTAAATGTTGTTGCAACTATCTGTATCTTGCCAGTTTCAAATTCTCCTGACATTGAGCCCATGCCATTGCGAGTGCCATTTTTTATATCTGTTGCACGCTTTTTATCACGGTGCTGATATACATAGCCAAGCCCTACCTCTAAATTTGGTGTAAATTTATAATTCACTCCAGCCGTGTAAGCTTGAGAAGTGGTGTTTGGAAGCTCCAAGCCAGTATGCTCGCTGCTAGTTATATCTTCATCATATGAAAAGCCAGCCATTAGCCTAAGTTTTTCATTGACATCGTAGGCAAGACCTATCCTATATGTGTTTGTATCCTTTGCGTTTTTAACGACTGGATCGTCCATAAATGACTTAAAGTATCCGCTAAGCGGAGAACTCGTGTGAGCTGCTGTCTTATCGCCAAATTCAAAGTCATAATCTTTAAATTTAGACCAGTAAGTCCTCTCAAATGCTAGCAAAAGTGTAAAATCGCTAAATTTATATCCAGCTGCAAGCACTAGCTGAGCAGGTAAAGGGATCTTGACGCTAGTTTTGCCGTGATAGCTTATAGGTGCAAGCTGTCCGTTAAAGTCAGCGTCGGTGCTACCTTTTAGCTCCATATCAACCTTTGAGCGATATGTTACAGCTAGGCTAAGGTCTTCAATTGGTCTATATGTAAGAGCGACGTTGTAACCGTAGTTTATCCCATCGCCTTGTATCTCTCTGTAGCCAAAACCTCCAAAGTCGCTTGCTATCTTACCCTTGCTATAAACGCCTCTAGCGCCCAGAGCAACGGCAAGCTTATCATTTATGCGGTAAGCCACGGTTGGATTTAGCTCGACAACTTGCAGTTTAAATCTCTTGCCAGTAAAAGCAGTAGCTGGATCCTCCCACGAGATGCCAACGGCAGCAGGCACGGCAAGGGCTAGTCCAAATCTCCAGTTTTCATAAATTTCTGGCGTTACAAAGCTAAATGTGCCAGCTAGCGAGTCAAATTTCTTTGAGCTGTAGCTTTTGCCATCATCGCTTTTAAAGTCGATGGAATTTATATGAAACCAACCAAGCGTGCTTTCAAAATGGTGAAGCCCGTCTAAAAACATCATATTTGCAGGGTTAAAATAAGCCGCATCAGCCCCAAAACTAAAGGCTACGTTACTAGCAGCAAGCCCTAAAGAGTCAGCACTTTGCTCAGGGACCTTATAACCCCCAGCATTTAATAAAGAACACGTCGCAACAATGCTTAAAAGCACTCTTTTCATAGCTTTTCCTTTTCTAGGTTTCTTAAAATTTTGATCTCATCTTCCCAAATACTCTCGTCAATCGTCTCTAAAATCAAGGGAATTTCGCCTATTTTATCATCATTTATTATATTTTCAAAAGCGCCAAGCCCAAGCTCACCCTTACCAAGGCTCTCATGCCTATCTTTTTTTGAGCCAAGCCCAAATTTAGCGTCATTTAGGTGCATGCCAGATAGAAATTTATAGCCGATGATCGCGTCAAATTCGCCCATCGTCTTAGCGTAAGCCTCTTTGCTTCTTAGATCGTACCCAGCGGCAAATGCGTGGCAAGTGTCGATGCAAACGCCAACTCTGCTCTCATCATCCACACGCTCGATCAGATACGCCAGCTGCGCAAAATCAAAGCCCAAATTTGAGCCTTGTGCGGCTGTGTTTTCGATGACTAGTTTTACGCCACTTGTTCGTTTTAGCGCTTCGTTTATGCATCTTGCGATGTTATCTAGGCACTCGTTTTGGCTTATTTGCTTTAGGTGTGAGCCAGGGTGGAAATTTAAAAGTTTTAATCCAAGCTTGCTAGCTCGCTCTATCTCGTCGATAAAGGCTTCAAGGGACTTAGCTCTTGCCTCTTTTTCTGGATGGCCTAAATTTATGAGGTAGCTTGCGTGTGGCAAGACGTGATCGGCGCTTATGCCAGAGGCTTTTAAATTTGCTTTAAACTGCTCTATTTCGCCCTCGCTTAGCTCTTTTGCGCTCCATTGACGCTGGTTTTTTGTAAAAAGCGCAAAGGCATTTGCTCCTATTTTTGCAGCGTTTATCGGTGCGTTAAAGACGCCTCCAGCCGCACTTACGTGAGCCCCTATGTATCTCATTTTAACTCTTTTATTATCACTTTTATTTTATTTTTGCTGTCGATAAATTTGACGTAGTTATCGCAAACTTCGTATTTTATAAAATAAGAACTTAGATCTTGTCTAAAGCCGCACTCTGTGGTGCTTAGACCTTTGCCGTCATAAATTTTTTGCCTTTGCAAAATCTCTTCAAAAAGGCTCTCATAATGCGGCGCTAGAAAAAATTTCTCGTTAAATTCTGTCTTTTTAAAACAAGCGCTATTTACGCAAATTTTGTCCTTTATATTGATATTTGCGGTATTTACGCCAGAGCTATAAATTTGTAAATTTAGATCATTTTTATAAGTGTGAAAAAATCCAACATCATTTATCTTTATCATCGGAGAAAATAAAGTGACCTGAAAAGCTTGTGAGCTTTGCGGTGTTTTAGTCGCAACACAGCCTGAAAAAATGAGAGCAGATAATAAAACAAGTGAAAATTTCTTCAACGATTTGTCCTTTTATGTAAATTTAAGTTAAAAAGTAATATAATCCCAACTTCATAACCGACCGTGGCCCATTCGTCTAGCGGTTAGGACATCGCCCTTTCACGGCGGTAACACGAGTTCGAGTCTCGTATGGGTCACCACTTCTAAAAGACAAAATCTTATCCACATAAGCTTTAAAATCTAGTTAATCCAAATTTCAAGATTTCTAAAAACAAATTCCTAAATTTTCGTTTTGTAAAAAGAGATCAAATTTCACGTCTAGCAAAATTTAAAAAAGAGGTTTCGCACGAGTATAAAAGCAAAAAGCAGTTAAATTTAGTTTTTTATAGGCTCTAAATTAACTGCAAAATTTACATCTGATGTGGCTTGCCTAGTAAAAATCCCTGCGCGTATGAAATTCCAAATTTCTTTATATATTCTAAAATTTCTTCGTTGCTCACAAACTCAGCCACTATCTTATAGCCTTGTCTTCTAGCAAAGCTCACGATAGTCTCAACCAAAACCCTTGCGTTTTCATCGGTTGGTAGCTTTTTGATGATCGAGCCATCTATCTTGATGTTATCTATATCAAGCTCTAAAATTCGGTAGTAGTTAGAGTAGCCAGAGCCAAAGTCGTCGATCGAGATTTTACATCCATATTTTTTAGCTCTTTTTATAAATTCATTTGCCATGCCGTAGTCGCTAAGCTCTTCGCTCTCTAGCATCTCAAAGCAAACTCTGCTAGGATCTGGGCAGCTCTCTAGCTTTTCATCTAAAATTTCTCTAACACCAGGATCGGTTAGATCCGAGCTTGAGAGGTTGATAGAAAATGTATAGTCTGGATATTTTTTAACTAGATCAAAGGCTAGAGCGATCACTTTTTTTGTTATCTGAAGGTAAAGTTGCGTCTTCATTGCGATCTCTAAAAACTCGCCTGGGTAGCGGATCTTGCCGTTTTGATCGACTATGCGCACCAAAACTTCGTAGTATTTTGCCTCCGTCTCATTTTCATGCACGTTAAAAATTCCCTGACACTCGACTATCACCTTGTCGTTTTCTAGGGCATACTCGATGAGTTCGGTTATGAGTTGGTTTTTATAGTATCTCATCTCGATCGCATCGTTTTCTAGGTAGTAGTAGATCTCGTTGCCGCTATCGCTTGCTTGTTGATTAGCTAGGATCGACTGCATTAGGCGGTTTGTTTGCGGTGTGTCATTTGACAAAGAGACGCCAAGAGTTATCTTGATGCCAGGTAGGTTTTCAAATTTACCGTCTATCTCGATATTCATCCTACTAAAGTTAAAATACTCTTTTATAAAGCCGATATCTCTAACGATATCATCGCCTTGATACCAGATGTAAAACGCATCATCTTGAAACCTAAATAGCTCAGCATTTATAGAGTAGGTATCAACGCAGAGTTTTAGCGTATTTGCCACCGCTTTTAGCATGGCTTCGATGACCTTGTTTTGGTAGAAAAATCGCAGCATCTTGTAGTTTTTGATGCTTATACTGATCAAAATTCCATCTTTTTTCGCCTCTATCATCTCAGTCAAAGCGAAGTAGTTGCCAAAGCCAGTTAGCTTGTCGATTGAGGATTGTATTTTTATCTGCTCATTTTTTTGAGTTAGCTCTTTAAGCATGCTAAGCTCTTTTGTCCTATCAAGCTTTATAGCCATGTAGCCTTCTAGCTTGCCCTCAAAGAAAAATGGCGCAAAACGCACCTTCTCATAGAGCAGTTTGCCGCTTTTTGTCCTGCTTATTAGCTCGTCGCTCTCCCATGAGATGTGCTTATTTATAGCATTTCTTATCTCAGCGTAAAAGCTCTCTGGGTGCATATTTGATTTTAAAATTTTAGGACTTTTGCCGACAACATCTTTTAGTTTATAGCCAGTTTTTGACTCAAAGGTTTTATTTACATATAAAATTTTATTGTCATTGTCGCAAAAGACTATCGAGCTGTGTCCTGCATCCACTGTCGTTTTTAGTAGTTTTATCTGCTTTAGCTGTTTAGTTAGCACTCTTGCTTGGTAAAAGGCCAGTGCGCAAAATAGCACGAAGCTGATAAGACAAAGCACTTGCATTATCACTATATTTCGTATCATTATGCTGTAAGAGGCTAGGGTATCATCTCTAAATTTTCTTAACTCATGCCCAAGCTTTAGATCAACAGAGTCTTTAGCTATGGCGCTTAGGTTTTTTGCAAATTCAAGCGCGTAAGTTGCCTTATTTAGCACCAAGATCGCTTTTGCGTCGTTTTTGTAGGTATCTTTATACTTTTGTATCTGCTCTTTTGTTTGATTTAGCGTTTCAGGGCTGATTATGGCTGAGCTTTTTATCGCGTGAAATATCACATTAAGTGCATCTAGCTTCTTCTCTGATGCTATTTCAAATTCACCTGATAAGATATAAGCAGCCATTGACGAGCTAGCGTAGTTTGACCTATCTACAAGCCTTTGTTTTTTTAAAAAGTCGTCGTTTATGACCTTTAAAGTTTTGGCATTTTTCTCTTGGTAAAAGACATGTATGATTTCGTTTAGCTCATCAAGTCTGGTTAAATTTTGATCAAAACTTTTTAAATTTTTATTTACATCGTCGTAGTTTAGGCGAAGTACGTTATTTTCTAAACTAAAGCTTAGCTCGTTATCTAGTAAGATAAGACTTAAGATCGTATCATTAAATTTACTAACAGCAGTAACTGCTCTATTTGCCATGTAGATGTAGGTTGAGCTAAAGCAAAAGATAATTGCTAGGACGATTAAGATGATATTTGCTTGTCTTTTATTCATTTAGTATCCTAGGTCTGCGTCCATTTAGTGTTTGCAAAAATTTATAAATTTGCTCCAGCTCTTCGCTACTTAGTGTGTGGATCAGCTGATGATAGCTCACAAAGCCTATGACCTCTTTTAGATCGCTCATTTCGCCACTGCTTAGATATGGAGCCGTTCTTGCTACATTTCTAAGCGAAGGCACGCGCATGAGGCGTCTGCTCTCACCTGCATCTTTTAAGCCCACGTTTTGCATCAAATTTCCGCCTAAATTTCTACCATTGTGGCATGCCACACAGCCTATTTTATTAAAGAGCTCAAAGCCCTTTTTTGCCTCAGCATTTATGGAGTCATCATTGCCAGCTAGATACTCATCAAATGGCGAATCTATGCTTAAAATAGCCTTTTCAAATTCCACCAAAGCATCTACTATATTCTCGTAGTTTATGCCATCACTATATGCATCATTAAACAAAATCCCATACTCGCCTATGCTTTTTACCTTTTTTACTATCTCATCTTTGTTTGAATTTAGCTCATTTCTAGAATTTATCGACTCTTTTACCTGATCTTTTAAGCTTCTTACCCTGCCATCAGTAAAAAATAGAAAATTTAAAGCCGAATTTAGCACGCTAGGTGGGTTTATAACGCCCTTTTGGCTGGTGTAAGATGAGTTTGTGCCACTTAAATTCCAGTATAAGTTGTGGCAAGTTTCGCATGAGTAGTTTTCAGTGGTGCTTAGCCTTTTGTCAAAAAAGAGCTTCTTACCGATGTAGGCTTGTTTTTCGTTATATTTTGATGAAAGCACTGGCTCAAATGATGAATTTGCGCTCAAAATGCAAAAAGATACTACCATCCAAAATAAAACTTTTTTCATAAAATCTCCATATTCTTGAGCGTCATTATAGCGGAATTATTTTTCATAACTACCAAATCGGCTAAATTGTAAAAAATTTAGTTTTTATTTGCATTTTGAAAAAAATGTTGTATAATCCGCCAAATTTTTAATTTCAAGGAGGAAACCATGAAAAAAGGTTTTACAATGATCGAGTTGATCTTCGTGATCGTGATTTTAGGCATATTAGCTGCGGTTGCTATACCAAGACTAGCTGCAACAAGGGATGATGCAGAGAAAGCTAAAGTTGCCACAAACATACAGACTATTATTTCTGATTTAGGTGCATATTACACCTCACAAGGTAAATTTGCTACAAAAACTACAAGTAGTGGCGGCACTACTAGTAGTGATATTGATATAGCTGCGATGACAAACGTTGCAAATCCTGTTAAGGCAAAAGCAGATAACTGTTTAGAAGTCAAAGGCCCTTCAACTACAACAAGTGGTGCTTTAGAGGTAGTGGTTGGAACAGCAGGTCTATGTAATGATATATGGGGCTTACCTGGCTTAAAAAGTGTTAAAGATGCTCTGACTGATGATAACGGTAAAAAGTATTTAAAATTTGGCGGTATAGGCGTAAAATACGAATAATTTAAGCTCACTAGCTTTTTGGCAAGGAAATTCCTTGCCATTTCTCTTTAAATTTCCCTTAAAAATTTATTTTTCATTTATAAAAATTCTAGCTATAATCTCCCAACTTCAAATTTCAAGGATGAAGTGATGAAAAAAGCTTTTACTATGATAGAGCTCATCTTTGTAATAGTTGTTATTGGCGTATTAGCAGCTATTGCTATCCCAAGGATCAGTGCTACAAGAGATGATGCGGTCTTGGTAAAGACTATGGCGGAGATTAGAACCGCTATCGAAGAGATAAATGCCTACTATATATCACAAGGCAAACTAGCTCTTGATACTACAAACAATAAAGTAAAATTTAAAGAGATGACAAATGCTGGGGTTGTGGATAGTTCTGGCGATCTTGGCTTTTTTGCTAAAAATGAAAGGTGCATTTCATTAAAATTCTTTGCCGCAGATCAAAGCTGCTTGGGAGTAGATATCAGCGAGCAAGGCTTATGTAAAAAGCTTTGGGAAGCTCCAGAATTTAAGCGTTTTAGCCAGACCATGATAAAGCCAGCACAAGGAGCATTGCCAGCTCATATCAGCTTTAGCGCTGCTCGCGTCGTTTTTTAGCTAGATTTTTTATCAAAAGCTTTAAAGTCTGAAATTTACACTTAATTCTTGAAATTTTATAAAAACAAAGTCCAAAACTAATTTTTTCTTGACAACAATAACATTTTTAGATACAATGCGACTTTTTAATGAGGTAGTGGCATAAACTTACAAACACGACTCAGGCGGGGTGTAGCGCAGTCTGGTTAGCGCATCTGGTTTGGGACCAGAGGGCCGAAGGTTCGAATCCTTTCACCCCGACCATGTTAAATGGTGAGTGTAGCTCAGTCGGTTAGAGCATCAGATTGTGGTCCTGAGGGTCGTGGGTTCGATTCCCATCACTCACCCCATTTTGGGCGCTCGTAGCTCAATTGGATAGAGCGACAGACTTCGGATCTGTAGGTTATGGGTTCGACTCCTATCGGGCGCGCCACTTGAAAGACTTTATGCGCTCATAGCTCAGCTGGATAGAGCAACGGCCTTCTAAGCCGTAGGCCTCAGGTTCGAATCCTGATGGGCGTACCACTTATTATTGTTGTGCGGATGTGGTGAAATTGGCAGACACGCCAGACTTAGGATCTGGTGCCCCACGGCGTGGAGGTTCAAGTCCTCTCATCCGCACCATTTTTTTTAAACTCCATTTTAAAACTTCAAAAACTCGATTTTCATTTAAATTTATCAAATTTGCTTATTTAAAATTTAGTAGAAATTTTCACTTATTAAACGATCTGCATTAAATTTATAAAATTTATAGATCAAATTTTTATGCTATTAGAAACAAAGAGATAATAAAAACCTAGAGCAAGTGCGGTAGTGTAGAGGTTGCCGTTTTTAGCAATGCTTAAAGACGCGTGTTGATTGGGTTTGATGAGCATTTTGAGCCATTTTTGACGAATTTGATAGCATACTTTGGGCTTAAACAATATCGTTCAGTGCGGGATAGAAAAATCGGTTGGTTGAAGACGAAGCTCTACTGCTAAATTTGAGTGCAAATTTTAAAAATCTATGGAGTTAAATTTAGTCTTTTTGGGCGTAAATTTAAAAACGTTAAGGCTGTGATGCTTAAAAACAATATAGGCAGTCAATTTGAACTATTAGATAAGCATAATCTTGTGCGGTTTGTGGCAATTAGTCGTAAAGTCTAAAAACATAAAATTTTAGGGCTAAATCTAGTTTTTTGGGTTTAAATTTAAAAATTTGGACGCTGCGATTTCAAATAATAAAATAAGCCAAATTTGTAAATTTATCGAGTAAAGACGGCTTTTGTAGGTTGTATGAAGGCAAGGTTTATCAATGTAGCGTAAAGTTGATTGTGGTTGATATGCCCACTAAATTTAACTACAAAACCAAATGAGATAGAAATTTATTGCTAAATTTGTTTGCTATGGCTTAAATTTTTGAAGCTACGATACTTAAAAAAGAGACCAAATTTACAACGAAAGCGCTAAATTTGAGCTACCAGAAAAAGATACTTTTTTATGGTTTATTTCTGTGATGTCCTAATGGCTCGTGATAATGGTGGATAGTTACGTTTGATACGCGCTTAGTAATTTGACTATAAATAGAAATTTACGCCTAAATTTAAACATTTCTGGAGCTAAATTTAAAAAGATACAACAGGGTAAATTTACAAAAAGAAGTAATAAATTTGAACTACTAGAAAATGCTGATATTATGCGCGGGGGCATTGCTTGTGGCTATCGATAACGCAGTTGGTTATAGTTGATGTATTCTCATCAAAATTTTTAATAACATAAAATTTACGACCAAATTTAACCATCTCTGGAGCCAAATTCTACTCGTAAATTTATATCTTGAGCTAAATTTAAAGAGTAAAAACAAGGTGGATTGTGAATTTGGGCTATTAAAAAAGCTTGCCTTGTGTTGGTGGCAGTGTTTTGAGAACTAGCGACAATGCAGTTAGTTATGATTGCTCTGCTCTCATTAAATTTAACGAGAAAAACTTAGTAGCATGAAAATTTACGACGAAATTTAATCGTTTCGGACTTAAATCTAAAATTTTACTAGCAAATTTTTAGCCAAATTTACACTGACTGCGAAATTTGCTCTGCAATCATCTTGATCTAAAAGCACTTCAGGGTAGCAGTTTGTCTTTTTAAAGGTATAGAAATTTGTTTGCTTTGTAGCTTTTGTTTAGGCGATAAAGCGTGCCTAAATTTGCAAAAATAAATTTAGTAGCGATCATTTTGGTTCTATAGATAAATTCTAGCACCAGTTGTTTTCAATAAGTGATATTTAGCGCCTTAGAGCAGGTTGATTATAAATTTAAGCCGCAAGATGATTTTGATTAAAACAGCAAATGATCAAATTTAGCCCCCAAGCGAGGGCTAAATTTATAAATTCTACAAAGATTGCAAAATTTTTGGTTTAGAAAACGCAGTGATCGGTTTGATCTCGCCTTTATATTTTTCTAAATTTGCAAGGATCGTGTGTCCGCAGTTGCTTTGAGCTATGCTAGATGTGCCTTTGTCGCGAGTTAGGACATTGACGCAGCCGTGCTTGCAAAGGCTCTTTTCGCCTAGCACTTCAGGATCGTACCATGCGCCCTCGCAGATGGCGATGACATGCTCTGGGATGATGTCAGTGACTAGCGCACCAACTAAAATTTCGCCCCTATCGTTAAATACTCTCACCACGTCGCCAGTTGCGATGCCTTTTGCCTTGGCGTCATTTACGTTTATTAGCATTGGCTCTCTTGCGCATACTTCAGCGTAGTTTCTGATTATTGAGTTGTTTAGCTGTGAGTGGAGGCGGTATCTTGAGTGCGGGGTTGTGACGCTAAATGGATACTTTTTGGCTTTTTCGCTGCCAAGCCACTCAAACGGCTCTATCCAAGCAACGTGCGGCGCAAAGTCTTTGTAGCCAAATTTAGCGATAGTTGGAGAGTAGAGCTCTATCTTGCCAGATGGCGTGCCTAGGCGGTTTTTGTGAGGATTTTCTCTAAAAGCGCTAAGCCTTGTGTAGTATCTGCTCGCTTCGTCATCTTGCTCAAATCTAACATATCCCTCTTTCCAAAACTCATCAAAGCTTGGCATCTTGACATTTATGCCCTTAGCTTGCTCGGCTGCGTCTGCGTAAAATTCTTTCGCCCAGCCAAGCTCATCTTTGCCCTCTGTAAAGACCTCTTCTCTACCCCAGCGTTTGCAGATTTGTGAGCAGATCCAATAATCGCTCCTGCTCTCGCCCATAGGCTCTACGACAGGCTTGTAAGCTACGATGTACTCGTTTGTAGGCACGCTTTGGTTGATGTCATTTCTCTCGACTTCAAGGGCTACTGGTAAGACGATGTCGCTTAGTTTTGCTGTGCTTGTCCAAAATGGCTCAGCGGTTATTACGGTGTCAAATTTACGCCACGCTTTTACGGCGTTATTTACATCCTGATGCCTTGTAAACATCGATCCAGACGCCATGTAAGCCACTCTCATGTGTGGTAGCTTGATCTTTGAGCCATCATAGTCTATCTCTTTGCCGGGGTTTTGCAAAGCCTCGATCGATCTTGAAGATGGGATGGTGACGTTTTTAAATTTCTTCCAAGGAGCGCCATCTACGTTGTCGTATTTTTCGCTGATGCTAGTGCTGATGCCTTTTAGCACCGGAGCGATCTTATCCGTAGCGCCCGCAGAGTCGTATCCTAGGCTAAACTCAAATCCAAGCCCCTCTTTGCCTATCTGACCTAGCATCGCACTAAGTGTTACGATGCCCCAAAAGCCCATCTCGCCGTGATCTTGTCTTTGAAGTGATCTACCTGCGATGATGACGCTTGGCTCTTTTGCAAGTGCTGTTGCAAATTTAGCGATATCTTCAGCTTTTACGCCACAAATTTTGCTCGCCCAGTTGATATCTTTTACCACTTTGTCAGTTGTGCCAAGTAGGTAGTCTTTAAATTTATTAAAGCCAACTGTGTATTTTTTGATAAATTCCTCGTCATAAAGCTTGTTTTCATATAGATAGTGGCACATGCCAAGCATCATTGCTACGTCGGTATTTGGACGAACTATGATAGCTTCAGAGCCAAGATATCTTGTGGTGTCGTTTTTAAAGACGCAAACGCTATAAGTTTTTATGCCTGCCTCTTTTATCTTTTTGATGCCAAGATAGCCATCATGTGTTGGTGGTTGCCATGAAATTTGACCAGTTACAAGCGGGTCAGTACCCCAAAATACAACGTTTTTAGCGTTTTTAGCGATGGCCTCCCACTTTGTCGGAGCGTCATAAACGGCGCTGTTGCCTAAAACGTGAGGCATGATGACAAGGCCAGCTCCAGTTGAATAATCGCCACTCTCTTCGACGTATCCGCCAAGCACTTTTAGCATCCTGTGACCAACAGTCCTGCCCCAGCTGATCTTACCGCTGCCACCCCACCAGTAGCACTCGCCGTAGATGCTCTCAGGGCCATATTTGTCGAAATTTTCTTTTAAGGCTTTTGCTGCTAGATCAAGGGCTGTCTCCCAGCTAACACGCACAAATTCCTCTTTGCCGCGAAGTTCGCTCTTTGCTGCGCCTTTTGCCTTTAGGTAGCTCTTTCTTACGTATGGATATAGCACGCGGCTTTCGTTTTGGATGAGGTCTGGCAAGCTGTTGTTCATGGTATTTGGAAATTTATCGCCCTCAAATGGATCAACAGAGACGATTTGGTTTGAGTTGGTATTTGCCCAAAATAGCCCAAATCTATTTGCGCCAAAGGTCTTGTTTTGGTCAAAAATGGTCTTTGTCACGCCCTCTATCTTGTTTGCCTGCGCTGCTGTGGCAGCAAGTGCAGAAAATTTTATAAAATCTCGTCTTTTCATATTTTCTCCCTTATGAAAATTTATTTTACTTTTTTGGCATTGTGTTGTAGGTATTTAAGCACTAAATTTAGATCAGTTTCATCAAGTGCGACAAATTTCGCATCGACCATGCCAGATAAATTTGCTGGCCACTGAGCAGCTGTGAAGCTATTTGGTTCGTGCAGCCTGTGACATGCTGAGCAGGTCTCTTCGTAAATTTTCTTTGCCTTTGCGTAAAGCTCTTTTTGGTTGCCACCAAGTGCGTCATTTGGCACTTCATAAACGCCATCAGCTTGATACCAAACCTCGCCGTAGTCATCTTCAAGATCTTTTACTTTTTTGAAATTTGTCTCGCTCTCGTCATCAAAAGCTACAAAAACTTCAGGATCTTCTACGCTTCTTTGAAGCTGAGCCAAGTAGTTTGCCGACACGACGCCACTAACCTTGATCTTGCTCGTTTTATCGCCTTTTTCGACGACTTCAACTGGCGTTAAAACCTCGATCTTACCGATCATCTTGCCATCAAGCGTAATATTTGCGTCTTTTGCGATGACATCAGCACCAAAGGCAAGACTACATGCTAGCACTGGGGCTAAAAATAGCATTTTCATTTGACAATCCTTAAAAAAAGAAATTAAATGAATTTTATAACCAGCACGCTTAAAATTATATTGCTATATTTAGAGAAAAGTAAGTATTTTAGGGGATTTGAAAGGGATAAAGTAAATTTAAAGTTATAAAAATAGGGCGATTGCTCGCCCAAATTTACTTTAAGGATTATTTCTTCATCTGGATAGCAGTTTGTATCATCTCATCACTTGTCGTGATGCTTTTTGCGCTCGCTTCGTAGGCCTTTTGCGTGACGATCACCTCGCTTAGTGCTTGACCAAGATCGACGTTACTCATCTCAAGCTTGTTTGCTAAAATTTGCGCCCCATAAACTGTCTCGCCAGCTTTATTTTTGTAAAAAAATGGCTCGCCAGAGTTGGCTGTGGCTTCATAAAGATTGTCACCAACCTTTGCCACGCCTTGGTCGTTTATAAAGTGATAAAGCGCCACTTTTGCCACGGGGAATGCTCGAGTGTTGTCGAAATTTGCCATGATGTTGCCGCGGTCATCGACGCTATATTTTGATAAAAGCCCCTCAGCGTAGCCATCTCTTTTTATGTTGAAATCTTTTCTAGCGTTTGCTGAGCTTGTCATGCCGTTATAAACGTCCGCATCGCCGTCGCCTTCAAAGTTTAAATTTACGCCGCCAACGCTTGTTAGTGTATTTGCGACAAGCCTACCACTGCCATTAAATGTAAGTGAGCCCATCGCTGTGTTTTGCACGGCTCCGCTAGCATCAGTTATCGTTGCCACCGCGTCCCAGATAGTTTGGTCGCCAGCTTGTGGGATCTGCTTGGTTAAATTTATAGTGACCAAGCTCTTTGTGCCGTCTGCGTTGTAGATATCAGAGGTTAGTTTCTCTTTGTTTGGCACTTCAACGAGCGAGGTGACTTCAGCATTTACCTCTAAATTTGCAAAATCCATAAATTTAAGGCTCTTGTCGTTTATCTGCCAAGTGCCGTCACCCTCGAGAGTGGTAGAAAACTCGCTAAATTTACCATCGCCGTCTTTTACCTTTACGACCACGCTATCGCCAGCCTTTGCGCCAAGAGATGTGGTGCTTAGCGGGATCTGTCCGTTTAGCGAGATCGTCTTGTTTGTATTATCAAGCGTGTAGGCGTATTCGCTAGCATCAATGGCTGTCGTTTTTTTATCTGTTATGCGGCTTGAGTTTAGGTTGCCTTTTAGGCTGATGTTTGTAGTAGCCTCAGCTGGCATAAATAAAAAATGAGGCAGTGTTATGCCCTTTTGCGAGCCAGGATCGCCAAGACTTAGCTCCTCTTGCGAGACCGTGTAAGCTTGTGGGGCGCTTGAGGTTTGACCATATTTTTTAAGAGCGCTCGCACTTGGCGTGGTTGGAGTGAAATTTGCAAGCGTGCCAAGGAGTAAATTTCCCCTAGTATCTACTAAATTTCCAGCCGCATCTATGTCAAAAGTGCCTGTTCTTGTGTAGTAGTTTTTGCCTGTTTTATCGACAACGCCAAAGAAGCCATCTCCGCCTATGGCAAGGTCAAAGTTGTTATCAGTGCTTTGAAAGCTACCATTTGACATATCAAGTGCAGTCGTTTGCTTGGTAGCTCCAAGTCCCACTTGATCGCTAGTTGGGCCACTTCCTGCTGAGACTAGGTTTTGGTTTATTAAATTTTTAAACTCAGGGATTGAAGCTTTGAAACCGACATTGTTTATATTTGAGATGTTGTTTGACCAAACATCCATGCCAAAGCTTTGCGTCTTGATGCCGCTAACCCCGTTGTAAAAACCTCTCATCATGGCTTTTAGCCCTCGTAATATTCAGATACTTTATCCATTGAAACGTATTCGCCAGCTACCTTCATCATAGCCTTGCCATCTACAAATTTCACCGCCTCGACTGGGTAGTTGCCTACTTGTGTTTTATACTCTTTGCCATCTTTGCCAGTGTAAGTCGCTGAAATGGTGTATGAGCCGTTTGGCACTTGATTGCCAGACGCGTCTTTGCCGTCCCAAGCTAGGTTATGAACGCCTGCATTTGTCTCATTTAGATCAGTTGTTCTTACGACTTGACCATTTGCGTTTTTGACCTCGATTTTGCCATTTGCAAGATCTGTCTTAAAGTAAAGCGCAAAATTTGCATCTTTTTTCTCATCTGTTAGTGTGACTGCATTTGAGCCAGTTGAGACCATCTTGCCAAGGGCTGAGATAGCGTAGGCATTTGCGTTTGACTTTAGCTGACTTACTAGCTCTTTCATCGCTTTGTTTGTGTTTTCTTGCATCTCGACTGATGCTAGTTGGCTAGTTTGCGTTAGCATCTTTTCAGTATCCATAGGGCTTGTTGGGTCTTGGTGCTGAAGCTCGGTTAAAAGTAGCTTCATAAATGCATCTTTGTCAAGCTGTCCATTTGGATTAGTTCCTGTGCTAGCTGCAGCGTCTTGTCTTGCTTTTGCCTTTTTCTCGGCATTTTTTTGCTGCGTTGTTTGTGTAGTTATATCTGAAACTGAAGCCATAATCTCTCCTAAATATATCTTGGTATTACTAGCTCAAGCAAGCTTTGTTCCGCTTGGGCGTTTTCGCTCTCGTCGCTTTGATTTGAGCTATATTTGTTTTTTGCTTGTTCTCTTTTTTCTTGTCTTTGGTTTTGGTCTGAGAAATTCATCTCAAGCTCGGTAAAACCCATATTTACAAGGCTGTTTTTAAACTCAGCTTGGTTTTGTAAAAAGAGGTTCATTGTAGCTGTGGTAGAGCTAAAATTTACATGCAAATTATTGCCACGATTAACCATCGTGATCTCGACCTCGCCTAAATTTAGCGGATTGAGCGTGATGTTAAAGCGAGTGATCGGCGCTTTGTAGTTTTGCACCTGCTCTTTTAGCGTAGAAGAGAAGTTGCTAAGCGTCTCTTTTATCTCTGCCTTTGTTTGAAGCTGGTGTTTAGCGCTATTTGCGATATCTTTTACCATTTGATTTAGCTCTGATTTGTTATCGCTACTAAAGGTCTCCTCGCTTAGCTCAGCCTCGCTCATCTGCTCTCTTTCTGGAAAGAGTAGCGACTCAAGAGTTGGGGCTTTTTGCGCCTTTTGCTCGTGTAAATTTATCTTTGCTTTTGGCTCTTTTGGCTGCTCATCTGGCTCAATATCCACTATCTCATCATCAAGCTTTACTTCACTATCATCTAGCTTTTTAGGCTCTTCTTTGACTAAATTTTTAACTTCGCTGACTGGATTTGCCACCACCTCTTTTAGCAAAGTATCAAGCTTTACGACCTCTTTTGGCTCGTTTTTGATGATAGTTTGCTCGACCTCATTTTTTAGCTCTTTTAGGTAAAAAGGCTTGTCCTCAGTCTTTATCGGCGTGAAAAATTCCTGCTTGCCCAAATTTTTAAACATCTCGTTTAGTTTTGGCACATCTTCGTTTGAAATTTCTATATTTTCAAGGCCAAGGTCAAATTTCTTAGCAAGGTCGATAAGATCGCTAACGCTTTTAACGTTGCTAAGCTCTTCAACGTTTTGGGGCACACTTAAGAAATTTGCTATTTTGTCGCTGAAATTTGGAAATTTACTTACTTTTTCATTGCCATTTAGGATCTCTAAAACTTGCAAAAGCTGCATGAAATTTGCATTTTCATAGAGCTCATTTTTTGTATCTTCGTCCAAATTTTCTTCAAGTGCGGCTGAAATTTTTGCCACGCTTTCGTTTTGCGCCTTTTCTATCGTCTCTTTTTGGATATCAACAGTTTTTACTATCTCTTTGACATCCTTTTCGGTGATCTTTTGACCGCTATTTGCCTTGCTCGCAGCTGCGTCTAAAACCATCGACAAAAACTCGCCGTTGTTTTGAGACTTCTTCGCAGCTGCAGGCTTTTTAGTAGCCGCAGGAGCTAGCAAATCTACGTTGTTTTTCGCTGTGTAAGCTTGCATTTAATCCCTTTAAATTTAAAAACTTAACGCTTACATGCAAAATCTATTCCAAAAATTAATTTCTTGATATCAGCTTAAAATTTATAAAAGATTAAAAAAAATGGTAATATTTCATTTTAAAAAAGGAGTTTAAATGAAAATGCATGACATGGCTACAAAGCTTTTTACAATTCCTCGTTCTATCACTGGAGAAGGATTTTTAAAAAGTTTGCAATTCATAAAAGATGAAGTTGAAAAAGATGGGGATAATTTTAAGCTAAATATAACTTCTGTCAAAAGTGGCACCAAGTGTTTTGACTGGACCATACCTCCCGAGTGGGTTGTGAGAGATGCTTATATAATCACACCTGATGGCAAAAAGATCTGCGAATTTAGTAAAAATACACTTAATTTAGTTAATTACTCTGAAAAAATTCATAAAAAAATGCATCTAAAAGAGCTTTTACCTCATCTTTATTCTTTACCTCATTTACCAAATGCTATTCCTTATGTTACTAGTTATTATGAAAGACGTTGGGGCTTTTGTATTAGCAAGAAAGAGTTAGATAGTTTAAAAGACGGAGTTTATGAGGTTTTTATAGATACTGATTTTAAAGATGATGGATCGCTTTATTATGGTGAATTATTTATACCTGCTACTACGCAAACAAAAGATGAAGTATTATTTTCAACATATCTTTGTCATCCACAAATGGCAAATAATGAATTAAGCGGTCCTGTTGTTATGACAAAACTTATAGAGTTTGTAAAATCACTACAAGATAGGCGCTACAACTATAGGTTTTTAATTATTCCAGAAACAATAGGTTCAATAACTTATATAAGTAGGCATTTTAATGAGCTTAAACAAAATGTCAAAGCCGCTTTTGTTATGTCTTGTCTAGGGGATGAAAAGGCATATAGCGTTGTTTTAAGCCAAAAAGAGAATAGTTTAAGTGACAAAATAGCACTTCATACTATAAAACACCTTACAAAAAATCCTAAAATTTATAGTTTTTTACATAGAGGAAGTGATGAAAGGCAATTTAATACCCCATCTTTAAACCTTGGTGCGGTTGCGATATGTCGTTCAAAATTTGGAGAATTTAAAGAGTATCACAATAGTCTTGATGATTTAAATTTTGTTACACAAAAGGGATTAACTGGCGGGTTAAAATATGCGAAAAACATTGTTTTAAACCTTGAAACAAATGCAAAATTTAAGCTAAATACAGTTTGTGAGCCAAATTTAGGCTCAAGAGGCTTAATATCAACAATAAATAAAGGCGCATATCCAAAACAGATGCTTAATATAAGACATTTTTTAGCATATTGTGATGGAGAAACTGATGCTTTAGAAATAGCTGATATTTTAGGAATTGAAGTAAGAAAGTTAAAAGAAATAATTGATCAGTTGATTAAATTTAATCTTATTGAGGAAGTTAAATGATTAAAAATGTTAGTGACCTTCTAGAAAACTCAGCAATTAAGTTTTCAAAAAAAATAGCAGTAGTTGATTGCGACACAAGCATTACTTATTCTGATCTATATAATACCTCTTTAAAAATTGCAAGTGAAATTTTAAGGCTTAATCTTAAAAAGAAACCTGTTTTGATAGTTTTACCAAAAGGTGTTGATGCAATATGTGCTTTTTTTGGGGTGGCGATAAGCGGAAATTTTTATTCCATAGTAGATGAAAATACGCCTGAAGAGAGACTTAAAAGTATTTGTAGTATTTTAAAACCAGGGCTTATTATTAGTAATAGAAAATTAGATGACTTTGAAATAAACCTTTTATCGACTGAGTGCTTTGATAGCTATTTATTGGATAAAATATTGATAGAGCAAGCCAAAAAAACTCAAATAGATACCGATCTTTGTTATACTCTTTTCACATCTGGTTCTACAGGAGTTCCAAAAGGTGTATCAATAATGCATAAAAGTGTTATTGACTATGTTAGTTGGGTTTGTGAAACTTTTAATGTAACATCTGATGAGAAATTAGTAAATCAGGCACCATTTTATTTTGATAATTCTGTTCTTGATATTTACGCATCTATTATGGCTGGAGCAGAACTTCATATTATTAAAAATACTGAATTTATTTTTGCAAATAGAGTTTTAGCGTATTTGCAAAAGCACCAAATTTCTATGATTTTTTGGGTGCCATCTGTGTTAGTTTATTTTGCAAATTTAAGAGTAAAGCTAGATTTGCCAAATTTAAAAAAAGTATTATTTTGTGGTGAAATTATGCCTAATAAACAACTAAATTTTTGGCGTAAAGCTCTACCTGATACTCTATTTGCAAACCTTTACGGTCCCACAGAAATAACAGATGTTTGTAGTTATTATATTTGTAACAGAGATTTTAAAGATGAAGAAATCCTGCCAATAGGACAAGCGTGTAAAAATACTGAACTTCTAGTTTTTGATGAAAACTTAAAACTAGTTACTGATCCTTTTGTAAAAGGCGAGCTTTATGTACGTGGTACTGGTTTAAGTGTAGGATATTATGCAAATTTAGAAAAGACAAATGAAGCTTTTATACAAAATCCTCTTCAAAATAATTATCGTGAATTTATTTATAAAACAGGTGATATTGTTGCTTATAATGAAAATATGGAGCTTCTTTGTTATGGTAGAATTGATAGTCAAATAAAGATAGCAGGGCATCGTGTAGAGCTAGGAGAAATAGAGAGTTTGACAAATTCTATTAACGGAGTAAAAAATGCTATTTGTCTATTTAAAAATGAGATAATATCTTTGTTCTATGAAGGCAAAGCGGAGCAGAATATAGTTGAATTTCTAAAAAGTAGATTGCCACATTACATGATGCCAAAAAAAATTATTGAGGTTGAAAAATTTTCATTAAACCAAAACGGTAAAATTGATAGGAAGGCACTCTATGAAAAAATTTGAACAAATTATTGTTGTTGGTTTTTCAAGGGTTGCGACTGAATGTATTAGAAAATTAAAAGATTTTTTTAAACAAGATGTTACTTTTTATGAATTTAAACCAGGTTGTAATAAAACAGGGCTCGATGAATTTTTGAAAAATAAAAAGGATAGCTTTATAGTTAGTGCCAATAACTTTTATATTTTTAAGCAGCAACATATTTTAAATAATATAATTATTAATTATCACAATTCTATTTTGCCAAGTCATAAAGGATCAAATCCAAATATTTGGTCTATTTATGAAAATGATAAAAAAAGCGGAATAACATGGCACTTTGTAGATAATAATATAGATACAGGTGCGGTTATTTTGCAAAAGGAAATTACTATTGATAGTTATACAACCGCATTATCTTTATTAATAGCACAAAATAAACTCGCCATAGAAAGTTTTAGCGAATGCTTAAGCATTTTATGTGAAGCTAATTTTGACCAAAGCAAGTTTGTTTCTTTTGATAAAAATTATGGCATAACAAGAAAAAGAGAAGAGTTGCCAAATAATGGTATATTGGATATCTCAGAGTCAAAAGAAAAGATTTTTAGATTTTTAAGAGCGATGGATTGTGGGTTTTTGTCTAATGTAAAAAAGCCGATAATAAAAGTTTTTGATAGCTTTAGAGAAGTGAAATATTACGAAATACATGAAAACTATTTGGTATTACAGCTAGATGGTGATTTAAAAATAAAATTAGATTTTAAAAGGAGTAAAGATGTGTGAAATTAAAGAGTTGTTTAATCAAATAGGAAGAGATGATATTAAAGGGGATGAAAAAAATCTTTTAAGCTCTGGTAGGATTGATAGTATGGATGTCATGGCTTTAGTTTCTGCAATAGAAAGTCTTTGCAAAAAACCGGTGAACGCTGATTTTGTTGATGCTGAGAGCTTTGAAAGTTTTGAGAGTATTGCAAATTTAATTGAAAAAGTAAGACAACAATGAATTTTTTAGAAGTTAATAATAAAAAATTTAATACACACGAGTTAGTTGAAGCTTTAAAAAAACTTGGCATAGACAAGAGTGATCATATTTGTGTACATTCTGAGATTTTTCCACTTGGGAAACCACTTCTAGCTAAAGAGGAATTTTTAAGTGTCATATTGCAGTCTTTTCTGGAGGTTATAGGTGAAAATGGGGTGCTAATAATGCCGACTTTTACTTATAGCTTTTGTAATGGTGAATGTTATGATAAGCGCAATTCTATAAGTAAAATGGGTGCGCTTACGGAGTATTTTAGGCACATGCAGGGCGTAATCAGAACTAATGATCCTATATTCTCATTTGCTATACATGGGGATAAAACAAGCGAGTATGCAAAAAATACTACTAGTTGTTTTGGTGAGAATTGTGTATATGATGTATTGGTACGTAATAATGGCAAGATTATTTCATTTGGATCCGGAAAACTTTGGTATACGTTCGCTCATTATGTTGAAGAAAAAGCGCAAGTAAGTTATAGGTACTTTAAAGATTTTAGTGGAATTTTTATAGATGAAAATGGTGTATCTAAGCAAACAACGCAACGATATTATGTAAGGGATTTGGAACAAAAGAGTATTTTGCCTAGAGAGAAACAGGTAGAGTTATTGAAAAAATCAAATAACTATAAAATTGTAGAGTTTGCTTTTAAGGATATTATTAGCGTAAATAGCAAAAAATATCTTGAGGAACTCATGAAAACCTTTAAAAACAATGAAAAATTGCTTCTAGAAGATTAGGGTATAGTTATAGTAAATGTAAAATTTTTCTTTTATAAAACAATAAACTCTTTTTAATTATAATCCATACCTTTAAATAAATTCAAGGAAAACATTTGGAAAAGATACGAAATATAGCCGTTATCGCGCACGTCGACCACGGTAAGACAACAATGGTTGATGAGCTTTTGAAGCAGTCAGGAACATTTAACGAGCATCAAAACCTTGGCGAGCGTGTAATGGATAGCAACGATATCGAAAGAGAGCGTGGCATCACGATCCTTTCTAAAAATACCGCCATTCGCTACAAAGATACAAAGATCAATATCATCGACACCCCAGGCCACGCCGACTTTGGTGGCGAGGTAGAGCGTGTTCTTAAGATGGTTGATGGCGTTTTACTACTTGTCGATGCGCAAGAAGGCGTTATGCCACAAACTAAATTTGTCGTCAAAAAGGCGCTCTCACTTGGACTTCGCCCAATCGTCGTCGTAAATAAGATAGATAAGCCTGCAGGCGATCCAGACCGCGTTATAAATGAAATTTTTGACCTTTTTGTCGCACTTGACGCAAATGACGAGCAGCTAGAATTTCCAGTAGTTTACGCAGCTGCTAAAAATGGCTATGCAAAGCTAAAACTAAGCGATGAAAACAAAGATATGCAGCCACTTTTTGAGACTATCCTAGCTCACGTACCAGCTCCAAGCGGTAGCGACGAGAACCCACTTCAGCTTCAAGTTTTCACGCTTGATTATGACAACTACGTCGGCAAGATCGGTATCGCGAGGATTTTTAACGGCAAGATAGCTAAAAACCAAAACGTCATGCTTGCAAAAGCTGATGGCACGAAGACAACTGGTAGAATTTCAAAACTCATCGGCTTTATGGGACTTGATAGGATCGATATAAACGAGGCTGGCACTGGCGACATCGTAGCGATCGCTGGCTTTGACGCGCTTGACGTTGGCGATAGCGTCGTTGATCCAAACAACCCTCATCCGCTTGATCCGCTCCATATCGAAGAGCCAACACTTAGCGTTGTATTTTCTGTAAATGACGGCCCACTAGCAGGCACTGAGGGCAAACACGTCACATCAAATAAGATCGATGAGCGCCTTGCAAACGAGATGAAGACAAATATCGCAATGAAGTATGAAAACATCGGCGAGGGCAAATTTAAAGTAAGCGGCCGTGGCGAGCTTCAGATCACCATCTTGGCTGAAAATATGCGCCGTGAGGGCTATGAGTTTTTACTTGGCAGACCTGAGGTCATCGTAAAAGAGATAAATGGCGTAAAATGCGAGCCATACGAGCTTTTGGTTATCGACGCGCCTGATGATACGACAGGCACAGTCATCGAAAAACTTGGCAAAAGAAAGGCTGAAATGGTCTCTATGAACCCAACAGGCGACGGACAAACAAGGATAGAATTTGAGATCCCAGCGCGCGGCCTTATAGGCTTTAGAAGCCAGTTTTTGACTGATACAAAAGGCGAGGGCGTTATGAACCACAGCTTTTTGGAGTTTAGACCGCTTAGCGGCACCGTCGAGCACAGAACAAACGGCGCACTAGTTTCTATGGAAAACGGCGTAACGCTTGCTTATTCGTTATTTAACTTGCAAGATCGTGGCGTGCTATTCCTTGATCCGCAAGCAAAAGTCTATGTGGGCATGATCATCGGCGAGCACAGCCGTCCAAACGACCTTGACGTAAATCCTATCAAAGGCAAAAACCTAACAAATGTGCGTGCAAGCGGTAGCGACGATGCGATCAAGCTTGTGCCACCTAGAAAGCTAAGCCTTGAGCGCGCGCTAGAGTGGATAGAAGATGACGAGCTAGTTGAGGTTACACCTATAAATATCCGCGTTCGCAAGCGCTATTTAGACCCAACAGAGCGCAAAAGAAAAGCAAAACTATAATCCAAATTTGCTAGCAAAATCCCTTTGGTGCCAGCCAAAGGGCTAGCAAGTGAAATTTAATCCAAAAACCAAATTTAATAATCTAGTTTGTAAATTTATCTGTTTGTGCCAAATGGTGCTGGCTAAATTTAGTCAAATTTTGGTTTTGACTGCCATAAATTTATAAAGAATATTTTTGGTTTTTTGGGTTCTGGCGCTTCAAATTTGTAAATTTATGCTTGATAAGTAAATTTGTCTGATCTGATGCCGTCACGAGAAATTTATAGAGTAGTTTGCGTTTTACAAAGACTATTTTGCCCGTGAAAAAGTAACTAGCTGTGGTTAGTGAATTTGCTTATTTAAATTTGCAAAATGGCTAAATTTAGGTTTTGAGAGCTGATGAATTTACTTATTTGACTATCTCTGCATCCAAATTTTGATAGTGGCTAAAATTTTAAATTTGTGGCTTGACTAAATTTGCTTGCGTGGTTGTAGTGGTATTGCGTCGAATGGCTACTTTATCCGCACAAATGAGCTAAATTTAATGAAATTTAGTCCTTTCTTGCTCTAAATTTGTCAATTTATGCGAGTTGGCGGAGCCTGAATGACTTAAATTTGGTCTTAGTTGGCAACTTTAGATATTGGCGAAAATTTATATCAGCCAGTGCTTGGCTAAAGCATCTGGCAGGCTTTAAATTTCAAAAAATATAGTCTGGAGCGAGGTTCATAGCAAGTGAAGGGCTAAATTTAGTTTGGACATTTGTAAATTTATCTAATTAGTAGATTAAATTTAGACCTTGTCTAAAAAACTAGCTTTTAAAACTGCTCTTGCAGGCTGTGAAATTTAGCAAATTTATCACCTCAAACAACAACAAAAACTACCTAAATTTAAAAAGTGCAGGGAGCAAATTTAACTAACGGATCTTTTTTAGTTTTGACTTTGAAATTTTATAAATTTTTGATGGCGTATCTTCAAAAAATCGTTCATCAACAACTTCATCAGCCACGCTTCTAGCCCAAACTTCGTCAAATTTCATGCCATTTTTGTTTGCGCTACTTGAGTAAAGCCAGTCAAATTTGCTTAAAAATTTCTCATGTTCGCACTCTTTTACGACCCTGATCGCCTTTAAATTTGGATATAAAAATGTCGTCTTTCTTGAGCGGCGGATGAAATTTTTATACTTTTTTGGCGCTCTAGCAAGCTCACGTAAAACGCTAAATTTAGCCGTCGTGATAAGGCAGGGTTTGCCCTCACTTCGCATTTTGACGTGATTTATCTCCTTGTAGTCCTTGCTTAAAAAGCCGGCCGTCGTGTCAGTTTGCGCTAGGTATATCATCTCTCTTCTTTGAAAGTAAAAATATGCATGATATGATGAGAGCAAAGCCTAAAAAGTCCCAAAAGACGAACTTCGTCCCAAGCCAAAAGTAGCCAAAAAACGCGGCACTTAGTGGCTCTATGCAGGCTATCATGCTGGCCTTTGAGGCGCCTATGAGCTTAACTCCAGTCATATAAAAGCTAAATGCAAATATCGTGCCAAGCGTGATGACGGCGAGAAATGCCAGCCACTGCGCCGTGCCACTAAGCCCTGCAAACTCCCACACTCTCATATAAAGGCAAAGCACCACGCCACCTATAACCATGCCCCAGCCAAGCGTGAGCGTGACTGAGTATTTGGCATTTAGCCTTGCGGGAGCTAGGTTATAAACGCAGACGCAAACAGCGCTTACTAAGCACCAAAATAGCGCTTTTGGTGAGATGACAAGGGCTGAAATTTGCGCATGAGTAGCAAGAAAAAAGACGCCAAGCATCGCGCATAGCAGAGCCAAAATTTCAAGCGGTCTTGGCGCTCGCCTCTCTTTTAGGCAGATGATGGCTAGGATGAGAACTGGGGCAGTGTATTGAATAACTGTTGCAACTGCGGCGTTTGAGAGCTCGATCGAGTAAAAGTAAGCATACTGCGTCATCATGAGCCCAAGCAGGGCGTATGTGAGAAGCTCAGCCATCAGTTTTACGTCAGTAACTGGCGCAAAAACGGCTTTTGGAGCCTTAAAGGCGTAGTAGAGCACGATAAAAGCACCAGCTAGCAAGAGTCTATAAGGCACTAGAAAATCAGCGCTAATGCCTTGCGAGAAGAGATACTGCCCGCAAACTCCGCTAAATCCCCAAAGAACGCCACCAACTAGCGTAAGAAGCACTCCAAGTTGATGGCTGGACATTAAATTTATCTATCTTTATGTAGCTGGGTGTCTTTGCCGTAGTAAGGCGAGTACGGCCCATAAAGTATGCAATCGTGGCAGTTTCTAGAAAAGAGGTAGGCATCAGCCCTTACTGCTAGGTCGTATGATCTATCTGAGATGGTGTTTGCCACCTGCGTGATGACGGCTGAGACTAGCATACCAAGTAGGCTGTTTTGCCCGCTGCCGCTATCCTCTGCGGCTTCTGCCTCGCCCTGCCAGAGCGTCGCGCCACTTTTTATATCGACTAGCTTTGCTTCAAGCACTACCTTTGTAGAACTTGAGACCACGACGTAGCTCGTGCCGTAGTCTTTTATGTTTATGTAAATCACACTATCGGCATGAAAAATTTTATCAAGCTTATTTAGTGGCACGGCTGCGATCTCGCTTGGCTCGGTTATGCCATTTTGCTTAAATGTATCATTTACAAGAGCCACTGGAAATACATAGTATCCAGCCTCGCTAAGTGGGGCTACTGAGTTAGCTAGAACGGCTGCTGAGCCGCTTACTTCGGTGCTATCGTTTGTTGGCATGAGCACTAGGATGGAGCGTGGCTTTTTTTGCAAAAAGGCTGAGTAGTCGTATGGCTCAGGCTCTTTGAAAGAACAACCCGCAAAAAACAGCGCAAGAAGCGTCACAGCTATAAATTTCAGGCTATTTTTCATTTTTTGCTCCCTCTTTTTTGCTCTGCTTTTTTGGGGTTAAATTTTTAGAGCCTTTGATGAAATTTATAAATTCTTTTGACTCTGGGAAATTTTGCACCTCTTTGTCAAAATTTGCATTTGCAGCGCCTAAATTTCCGTTACTTAAGTATAAAAGTCCAAGGTGTGCGTATAGCCCTGGCGCAACCTTGTAGCCCCTTTGGGTTGAGTTTTGCACTAAATTTTCTAAGCGTGAAATTTGCTCGGTTGCGTCGCCATCTTCGTTTAGATAGCTATATAGCGAGCTGCTATATGTGCCGTCCCAGTAGTAAAGCGACCTTGGGCCACTTGCGTTGCTGCACCCTGCTAGCACAAGTGCAAGAGCGCCAAGGCAGGCAAGCCCTATTTTACTTGCCATGCTCCGCTTTCTATGCCATTTACTAGGTTATTTACCGCTTCAACTATCGCTAGGCTTAGCACCTTGCCATTTAGCGTAGAGTCGTATCCTGCGGTGCCGCCAAAGCCGATGATCTCTCTGTTTGAAAGGGTGTATTCGCCAGCGCCGCTAACAGAATATACAACCTCAGCCGTTTTGGTATCGACAACGTTTAAATTTACCTTTGAGTAGGCGGTTTGCTTTTTGCCTTTGCCAAGTATGCCAAATAGCTGGTGATCGCCTGTTGTCTTGCGGCCAAACTCAGTCACATCGCCAGTTATCACATATCTTGAGCCTTTTAAATTTTGAGCCTCTTTGCTTAGCTCGCTCTCTTGTTTGAGGACTGACATATTTGATCTCTCAAGCACCGAAAATCTACCGCTTTGCTGTAAATTTGTAATTAGGATGCTTTGAGCTTGGTTGCCAAGTCTATCTTCGCCGTCGCTAAAGGCGCCATTTTGATAGGCTGATTGGTTATTAAAGCGGCCAATAGAAACTGAGACCTTTTTGCCGTTATAAACTGAGCCGTAGCTTGCTACTTTTGGAGTTTCTACCACTCTTGAGCTTTCACTTGCACACCCTGCAAAAAGCGCTGCGATCACTAGAGCTGCACTAAATTTTAAAACATTTTTCATCTTTATCCTTTGTGACAAAATCGTTTGTATATTACTACTTTTTTTTAAATGGCTCGAAATTTCATCCACGTGCCATTTGCATATCTGCGCACAAAGAGCACCGCCTTTACTGCCCAGTCGGCAAACATCGCAAACCAAGTGCCTATCATGCCAAGATCAAATGTAAGCGCAAAGATATAAGCTAGCACGATCCTGCAGGCAAACATGCAGGCTAAATTTACTATCATTGGGTATTTTGCGTCCCCAGCAGCACGAAAAACGGTCGGATAGGTGTAGGCAAGCGGCCAGATAAGGCACATCGCGATGCCGTGATACCAGACGATCTGCCTTGTTAAATTTATGGCCTCGCTTGAGAGATTATAAACGCGAAGTAGTGGCTCAAGAAGCAGTAACACGGCAACCGTGCTAAAAAGCTGCACGATGTAGATGCTTAGCATTGATTTTCTTACGTAAAATTTAGCCTGATTGAAGTCATTTGCGCCGATACATCTAGCCACGACGACGCTTAGGCCTGTGCCTATCGCCATGCCAGGGAGCACCTGAAACATCACGATCGTCCCGCCTACGGCATTTGCAGCGATGCTTGCCGTGCCAAAGAGCGAAACAAGGCTCAAAACGATGATGCGACCCACGTAAAACATCGAATTTTCAAAGCCATAAGGCACGCCAATATTTAAAATTTTCTTGATGATCTCGTAGTCAAATTTATAGACAAGGCTCTTTCTTATGTGAAGTTTTAGCTTGATATCAAGTAGCAGATAGACGATGACAAAGCAAGCGATCGCTCTTGCTATGAGCGTGCTAATGGCGATGCCAAGCACCCCTGTGTGAAATGTGTAGATGCTAATGGCAGTTAGCAGCACATTTAGTAAATTTGCAGCCGCCATGATATACATAGGTAGCTTTGCGTTTGACATCGTGCGAAAGATCGCCGCAGCTGCTGCATAGAGGGCTAAAAATGGCGCTGAAATGGCGGAGAAAACGAGATAGTGGCTAGCATCATGCCTCACTTGTTCGCCGATATCGCCAAAGACTTTGTCTAAGATGAGGTCTTTTAAAATGATGATGGCAAGGGCTATAAATATTGCAAAAATTAGGCTAAACCAAACTAGCTGATCGGCGGTATTTCTGGCGTTGCCACTTTGTTTGCTGCCTAGATACTGGCTAGCTACCACCGAGCCACCAGTGGCTATGGCGGTAAATATGCTAATAAATAGCGCCATGACAAACTCCACAAGGCTTACCGCACTCACCGCACTTTCGCTAACGCTTGCTGCCATTAGCGAGTTTGCAAGGCCTAGGCTATACTCTAAAAACTGCTCTACGGCGATAGGGAAAAAGAGCCTTGCAAGGTCGGCATTTGAGAAAAATCTCTGCTCGTTTGTCAAATTTTTCAAATTTCATCCCCTTTGTAAAGTGTGGGTAAATTATAAATTTTAAAAGGTGAAAAGGCTATAAATTTTGGGTCTTATTTATTGACAAATTTGTCTTAAAGTGAGTAAAATCACGCCAGTTCTAAGTTTTAGAAAGACCTTTTTTGGATACAAAATGCACTCAATCGGTATTGATATAGGCTCAACTTCTGCAAAAGTCGCGATCATAGAGGCAAATAGCGGCGAGATAAAGGAGCTATTTTTACTCCCAACTGGCTGGAGCAGCGCAGATACGGCTATGCTTATAAAAGAGCGAGTTTTAGCTTTAGGCCTTGGCGAGCTATATTTTACAGCGACAGGCTATGGCAGAGTCTCGGTGCCATACGCTGATAAAACCCTTACAGAGATCACCTGTCACGCGCTTGGGGCGCACTACTTTTGCAAAAGCGACTGCACAGTTATCGACGTGGGCGGACAAGATACGAAGGCTATCAAGCTTGAAAATGGCTCGGTGACGGACTTTACGATGAATGATAAATGCTCAGCCGGCACTGGTAAATTTCTTGAAGTGATGTCAAACCGCCTTGGAGTTAGGTTTGATGAGCTTACACGCCTTGCTAAAAATAGCGACAAAGATATATCCATAAGCTCGATGTGCACGGTCTTTGCGGAGTCTGAGATCATAAGCCTCATCGCTCAAAACGTCTCACGAGAAAATATCGCAAAAGCGGTGATCATCTCAGCTATAAATAAAATTTCAAATTTGGTCAAAAAACAGGCAAATACGAGCTATTTTCTAAGCGGCGGCTTTAGTAAGAGTGAGTATGTGAGAGAAAATTTAGAAGTGTGCTTGCAAGCTAAAGTCAGCACGCACAAAGATGCGATCTACTGCGGTGCGATAGGCGCTAGCCTTGCAGGGATAAGAAATTTAAGGAGAGAAAATGGCGATAAATGAGAGTATGAGTTTGAGCGAAATTTTCGCTACCTATGATGGCGCTAAGAAAAATTTAGCCCAAAACGTCAAAGCAGTCAAAAATAGTGGCCAAAAGATCGCTGCTATCTTTTGCACCTATACGCCAAGAGAGATCATCCACGCGGCAAACGCTTATAGCGTGAGTGTCTGCGCGACTGGCGATAACGCGGTCGTTGAGGGCGAAAAGTACCTGCCTAAAAACCTCTGTCCGCTCATAAAAGCAAGCTATGGCTTTGCTAAGGCAAACAAGTGCCCATTTGTGCGAAACTCTGATATCGTTATCGGCGAGACGACGTGCGACGGCAAGAAAAAGATGTATGAGCTAATGGGCGAATTTAAAGATGTGCACGTCATGCATTTGCCGCATTTCAAGAGCCAAAAGAGCTTAGAAATTTGGCAAGATGAGGTCAGGGAGCTAAAGGAGCGCTTGGAGGCTAAATTTGGCGTGAGCGTAAGCGATGAGGAGCTTAGAAACTCTATCAGGTTATTTAACAAAGAGCGCGAGCTAATGGGAGAAATTCAAAATTTCATGAAACTAACGCCACCACCGATGAACGGCAAAGAGCTGCACGCACTGCTATATGGAAATGGCTTTATATTTGATAAAAATGAGCAGATAAGCGACCTTGAGATCATCGTTGAGAAGCTAAAAGGATGCGTGAGAGATAAAATTTCACCCGTGCATAAGGATGCTAAGCGCATCATCATCACAGGCTGTCCAAGTGGCGGGGTCTATGATAAGATCGTGCCAGCCATAGAGGAGGCAGGCGGCGTCGTGGTAGCTTACGAAAACTGCACTGGGACTAAAAATTTTAGCAACCTTGTCGATGAAAATGACGATCCAGTGAGCGCCATAGCAAAACGCTACATGGCGATACCTTGCTCGATCATGTCGCCAAATAAAGAGAGAGAAAATGTGCTGCAAGAGATGATAAAAGAGTACAAGGCGGACGGCGTGATCGACGTTGTGCTGCAAGCCTGTCACACCTACAACGTAGAAACTGCTAATATAAAAAGGGCGTGCAACGACGTAGATACGCCTTATATGGCGCTTGAGACGGACTTTTCGACGAGCGACGCTGGGCAGATCAAGACAAGACTCGAGGCATTTATAGAGATGCTTTAGGATAAATTTGGCGTCTGGCTTTTTGAGGCGAGCGCTAAATTTAAAAGAGTAGGGGGCTAAATTTAGATTTAAATTTAAAGTGGCTGACTTGAAATGGTGAAATTTACTAAATTTACAAGTCAGCAGTTCCCGATTAAATTAATAAGAGAAAAACCGCTTAAGTTTAATTGAGCCATTTATAATTTTAAAAAAGTATTGATCTGAGCCAAATTTAAATATATAATTAAGAAAATTTAAAAGAGGAGTGGTTATATGCAAAGCAAAATCATGAAAATAGTCCTGGCGTGGATCGGTGCATTTTTTTGCGCGTGGCTATTTGGTAATCACATGCTTGATGTGTCTTTAATTCCACCACCATTTTTTTTCTTTGTGGCACTTTTATATACAGCAGTTACTTTTGCAAAAGACAAAGAGGATTCCCGTGGCAATAAAGTAAGTATATTTGAAAGTATATTTGTAAAATTAAGTTGCTTGTGGGTAGGGATATTTTTATATTTGGTTTTTTTTGGCTCAAATACTAAATTCTTTTTGTTACTTACTATTTTCTATATAGGCTTGATATATGCGCCACTTATACTTTGGGGATATAAATATTTGGGTGGCACTGAAAAAGAAAGAGCCGAAAAAATTCTTAGAAAGCTTTCGACTATCACATATTTATTCTTTATATTACCTTTCTTTTTCGCTCTGTATCCAGATCATGTCAATGGCATTATAGAGCATTGGGATGTTAGGTTTTATCAGGGAGTTTTAGTTGGTATCATTTTTTATTTTCTTGCAAAATTTGCTCTATATCAATGGTATGATGGGGTTTTATTGGAGATGACAACCGACCCTACGGCAAATTATATGGCAATATTTTTTGGCATATATTTTTTTATTGTTTCCTTTTTTATAGTGATAATTCACGCATTAGATTAACATGCTCGAACTAAAAACCCACGATGAATTTTTTGAGTTTAGCCACAACTCAGTCCATAAGCTTCTAGTGCCTAAAGAGATAATATCTCAGCTGGAAGCTGATTTTGTAGCGATAGGCAACTTCTCTGAGATGGTCAAAGATCCATATATACTTTTTGCCTTGTAGCACGATCAGATGGATAAAATGTATTATAAAAAATGTTTCTTTTTGCTACAATAGTTTTTATTGTGAAACCAGAAAGGTATAAAAATGCTTGATAGATTGCGATTTATTATAAAACAAAAAAAAGATAGAATGGCTAGAAACATACCATTTCTTTTTGAAGAACTAAAAGAAGACGAAAATGCATTGCTTCGGCTATATGGATTACCAATTACTAGACTAGATATTGTCATTGCTATTATTGGTATTTATTTGCTTTTTTCTTATGGTTTTAAATAAGCCAAAAAATAATAATAAAAATAACTCCTTGGATATTTTTTATATATTACTTTGTGGCTAAAAATAAAGACCAATATCTTTTATTGGTCTTTAAAAATTTATTGATTTTTCTTTTTATTGACGCTCAATAAGGTATAATAGCCACCATGCAGAAGCATCTTTATAAATATATCTCATGTGTTGATAGTCATAAAGAACAGAATTCCACTTTTTATCACCATTTTTCATTTTGTATTTTCTCTATCGCCGCCAAATAAGCTCCATACTGAAGCACTACCCCCCCCGTACTTAAAATAAATTTTAAAAGGGTTATTAGCTCGTGAAAAATATAAATTTAGTGTCTAAGTGCCTGCTAAAATGTGCAGAGTATGTCAAGCAGTCTGCCAAGCTTTTGCATATCGTTTAAGAAAAGCTGGTTTGATTTTTGTGTAAATTCTTTTGCTTCTTCTAGGATTTTAGGCTCAGATATGTTGTAAGTAAACTCCTTTTTTAGGATCTTTGCGCCCTTTTTATAAACAAATTTTGCATCAATTAAACTTGCAAAAAAGCTATCATCTCTTAAGTAGTAGTTGGTGGCCGCATTTACAAAAACTGGCTTTTGAGCCAAAAACTCACCACAAACGCCATTTGTTGATCTAAATTTAACACTCTCAACCACATCAGGCCTTATCTCATAAAACCTTATTTCGCTAGATTTTTTAAGAGCCAAAACGTCACTAGCTTTGTTTAAATTTATAGAGGAGCTATCTGCTTCTATGACGTTTATAACGCCATTTACGAGAGAATAAGCACTTGTCGTTTTGTTTTGATCAAGAAAATTTACCATGCCAAAAAATGGCACGCTGGCATTTTTATCAGCCAAATTTGGCATGCTTTTTATTAGTAGCTGCTGCTTTTCGCCATTTAGCTCAAAGTAGCTCACCATAATAGAAATTTCATCTTTTTTACTAGGTGTCTTTTGCGAGCAGCCTGCAAAAAAAAGTGCTGCAAGCAGCAAAACTACTAAATTTCTCATTTTATGAAGTAATCGCCATCAAAGCTTACAAGCGAGTATTTTCTCTCATTGCCGATGCTCTCTTTAAGCTCATCGATGCTTAAAAACTCTAGGCTATCGGCTCCGATGTACTCTCTGACCTCTTCGACGCTTTTTTTGGCGCTTATTAGCTCCTCAAAGCTTGGTGTGTCGATGCCGTATCGCTCAGGATACTTTAGCTCAGGGCACGCAACTCTGAAGTGAATTTCTTTCGCTCCTGCGTGTCTTAAGAGATCGACCACCTTTTTAGAAGTGGTGCCACGAACGATGCTATCGTCGATCACTACGATGCTTTTACCAGCTAGCACGCTTGACATTGGGTTTAGTTTTAGCTTGACCTTTAAATTTCTCATCTCTTGGCTTGGCTCGATAAAGGTCCTGCCCACATAGTGATTTCTGGTGATGGCTAGCTCAAATGGAATTTTGCTCTCGTTTGCATATCCAAGCGCTGCTGGCACGCCGCTATCTGGCACAGGCACGACAAAGTCAGCTTTTACCTTGCTCTTTCTAGCTAGCACCTCGCCCATCTTTTTTCTCACTTCATAGACGCTTTTGCCCTCTATGACGCTATCTGGGCGCGCAAAGTAGATGTATTCAAAGGCGCAAATTCTAGGATCTGGCTCGAAGATTTGCAAGCTTTGAAACTCGCTCTTGCCGTGCTCAAAAACTATCATCTCACCAGGTCTAACATCTCTTATAAATGTCGCTCCCACAAGGTCAAACGCACAAGTCTCGCTAGCTACGATATATCCGCCGTCCTTTAGCCTGCCAAGGCTTAGCGGCCTAACTCCCCAGCGGTCTCTGATGGCAAAAGTCTTGTGGCGTGACTGCACGAGCAAGCAGTAAGCACCTTTTATCTTGTCAAGTGCTGCGATGATGCGATCTTGTAGGTGTTCGTCGTGGTTTCTTGCGATGAGGTGGATGATGTTTTCGGTGTCCATATTTGTCTGAAATATCGCGCCATCTTTGATGAGCTCGTCTCTAACCTCGTCTTTATTGACCAAATTTCCGTTATGAACGATCGAGATTTGACCTAGGGCGTAGTTGGCAGCTATTGGCTGGGCGTCACGGCCTGAGTTTTTGCCAGCTGTCGCGTAGCGGTTGTGACCGATCGCCATGTCGCCTTTTAGAGAGCTCAAGATCTCCTCATTAAAGACATCAGTGACTAGGCCGTTGCCCTTGTGAGTAGAAATTTCTCCGTCGTTACAGACGCTGATGCCACTTGCCTCTTGACCGCGGTGTTGCATAGAAAATAACGCATAATACGCCGTTTTCGCCGCATCTTTAGAATTTATGATACCTACTATCGCACACATCTTTTATCCTCTTTTCATCTTTTTAAATTTCATCTTTGTAGTTAAATTTCATAGCCAACGCTAAGCACTTTTTATAAGTGTTTGTTGTCTAATGGCTAGCACATTCGCCGTTATTTGCACCATTTATAACAATCCACATCCACTAAAATTAAATTCCATAATCTCAAATAAAACTCACCAGCTCTTAAATTTTGGCGATTTTCGCGCTCTGGCAGGTAGAATTTATCGCCAAATTCTAGCTTGTAGCTCTGCGCGTCATCAAGACTAAATTTAATCATCAAGCCCCAAACTATCATCTATTGAGTAAAGACCGCTGCTTTGATCTTTTAGCCAGATGGCAGCCTTGATCGCACCTTTTGAAAAGGTCGCTCTACTAGTTGCGGTGTGGTTTAACTCGATAAATTCGCCGTCATTGTAAAAGCCAACCGTGTGACGACCGACCACGTCGCCACCACGAAGCGCCATAACTGCGATCTCATCCTTGCTTCTTGCGCCCACCATGCCAGCTCGTCCAGTTACTAAAACATCTTTTAAATTTAGATCCCTTGCCTCTGCCACACAGCCTGCTAAAGTCATCGCAGTGCCACTTGGAGCGTCCTTTTTATATCTGTGATGCTGCTCGACGATCTCTATATCAAATTCTCTTAAAACTTTCGAAGCTATCCTTGCTATGCGGTTTAACACTGCTACGCCTAGACTCATGTTTGTTGCGTAGAGTATTGGCATAGCACCTGATGCTAGATGAAGCAAGTTTCTCTCATCGTCGTTTAGCCCAGTCGTGCCGATGACTAGTGGTTTTGGGTTGGTCCTAGCATAGTTTAGCAGTGCTACGGTCGCCTCTTTTTGGCTAAAGTCGATGATGACGTCGCACTCTTCAAAAAATTTAGCAAAGTCATTTGTCAAAAGTTCGCTACTTAAATTTTCAACCTCATTTTTTTGGCTAAACGCGACGCTTAAAATGGCATTTTTCTCATCTTTTAAACAAGAGATGATACTTTGAGCCATCTTGCCGCTAGCGCCGTAAAGTCCTATTTTTACCAAAATTTATCCTTTGATTTTTGGTTGAAATTTAACATAAAATTTATTATAGAGAGATTACGAAATGGCTTTTGAAAAAGAGCTGTCTGAGGCTAGAATTTAATTAAAAATTATCATTGTGGTAACTGCTGCGAGCAGAAAAATGGGTATTAATTATATTAGAGCGCACTTTTTGTCTATTTTATGCAAAAGAGGTTATGTTCTACCCTAGAGTTATTTTATTAATGCAATTTTTGAAAAAAGTGTTCTGATTAGCCTAAAAACCAAGCATTTTTTAAATATAAATTTGACTAAAAGGTTTATTTTGAAAAAGAAATTTAGCCAAAAAATTTGGCTAAATTTGAGTATTAATGTAAGCTTTCTATGTAGCTCATAGCGCTAAGTGCAGCCACTGCGCCATCACCTGCAGCTACGATGACTTGCTTTGGAGCATCCTCTCTGATGTCGCCTGCTACAAAGAGCCCTTTTAGGCTAGTTTGCATCTTGAGATTTGTCTTGACCTGTCCGCCATCACCCATTTCGCAGATAAATTTGCCGTTTTCATCTTTTAAAATTCCGTTATTTACATTTAGTCCGACAAATGTGAAAATGCCTGGCACATCAAGCACGCGCTCGCCATTTTTGGTATCAAGCACGATCTTTGTTAGACCCATCTTATCGCCAAGCGCCTCTTTTACAGTCGCACTTGTTATAAACTCGATCTTCTCATTTTTTCTAGCTTTTTCAACGGTTGTTGGCGCTGCTCTAAACTCGTCACGTCTATGCACAAGATAAACTTTTGAGCAGATATTTGCTAGATAAAGTGCCTCTTCAACAGCTGTGTCGCCACCACCAAGAACGGCTACCTCTTTGTTTTTGTAAAAGAAGCCATCGCATGTCGCGCATGTGCTAACGCCTTTGCCAAAGAACTCGTCCTCGCCTTTAAAGCCAGCACGTCTTGGGGTTGAGCCAGTCGCTACGATGACAGCTTTTGCCTGCTCGCTCTTGCCGCCTTCAAGTAAAATTTCAAAGCTGCCGTCACCATTTTTTCTAACGCCAACGACGTTTGCCCACTTGTGAACTAGTCCAAACGCACTGCACTGCTTCCACCAAGTGCTCATAAAGTCAAAGCCGCTCTCGCCAGGGGCTTTTTGACCTGGGTAGTTTTCTATCTCTGAGCTCGAGGTGATCTGACCGCCAGGCTCGCCTTTTTCAAACATTACAACATTTTTTAGTCCGCCTCTAGTGGCGTAAAGTCCGGCGCTTAGTCCTGCTGGACCGCCTCCGATGATCGCTAAATCAAGCATAAATTTCCTTTATTCTAAAACATTTATGGACGAATTTTGTTTGTAAATTTCGCCCCTTTGATGAACTATCTCAACACTACTTGGAAGCTTCGTGATGCTTAAATTTCGCATCAGCTCTAGGACTGTATTTATATCTGAGCTTATATATTTTAGTGTTGAGTTTGACTCATATCTTTTTTGAAAGATATCGATCGCCACAACTGTTTCATTTTTGGTTGGTAAAATTTCGTCTAATTTTGATTGATTTGAACTGAAGATTAAAAGCGTGTATTTTGGCTCTTTTGGAGTGAAAATTTCGCTTTTTTCGTAAAAAACTAGCTTCGCAAAATCAACAAATTTATATTGTGAAAAACGATAGTTGCTATACGCAAATGCAGCCGCTATCATAGCTGCACCAAAAAATGAACCAAATATATAGGTAAGAGGAAGCAGACTTCCTCTTCTTTTTTCGCCCATTAAAGAAGCGAATTTAGTTTGTCAGTTAGGGCTTGTTTTGACTGCGCACCGACCATTTGCTCAACTAGCTCGCCATTTTTGAAAAATAGCAATGTTGGGATCGATCTGATGCCAAACTCAACTGCAAGATCTTGCACTTCATCAGTATTTACCTTGCAAATTTTCGCTCTGCCCTCGAAGTCTTCAGCAAGCTCTTCGATCACTGGAGCTAGCATACGGCAAGGTCCGCACCATGGAGCCCAGAAATCTACTAGAGCAACGCCTTCTTTTGTTACATCAAAATTTTCTTTTGTGAGTTCGATGTATTTTCCCATTTGTTCTCCTTATTTTAAGATGTGGCAATTATACAAAATCAAATTTAAATTTTAGATAAATAATAAATTTTATTATAAACTAATATTTTCTATCAGCTCAAAATTTTCATTTTTAACAACAAGCAGATCAAGCTGATAGTCCCTGTTTGGCTCATTTTTCATCATATAAAAATTTATTGTTTTTAAAATTTTCATATATTTTGCCTTGTTTAGCCTATACTCCGCTTCGTATTCTCCGCTAGTTGCTTTTACTTCAATAAAATGCAAAATTTTATCACTACTTAGTGCGATGATGTCGATCTCGCCAAATTTAGAGTGAAAATTTCTCTCTAAAATGACAAAACCAAGCTCACGCAAAAACTCGCAAGCCCTATCTTCAGAGCTCTTACCAAAGAGATACTCTTTTAGCCCCAAGCTACTCCTCGATCCTCATCATAAATGGCTCTTCTTTTATATACTCTTGCTCTTTTAAAAGCTCTATCGTTCGCTTCGCATCGGCCTCTAAGCTCGTGTGTGTCGTGAAAAATAGCACGGCATACTCGCTCTCATCTTTTGGCTTTTGCAGCAAGCTGTCGATTGAAAGGTTGTTTTCGCTCATCAAATTTGTTATCTTTGCTAGCACGCCCATTTTGTCTTCGACTTTTAGCCTAAAGTAATACTTCGTCTTTATCCTGTCGCGGTCAAGTAGCTCTAAGGTGTTTAGCTCAAATGGCGCTTTGTATCCAAGCATCGGCGACTTGCTATCTCTTGCGATATCGATGAGATCGCTGATGACTGCACTTGCTGTTGCGTCGCCGCCAGCTCCTGGGCCATAGTACATAGTCTCGCCAACGACCTCGCCAACGACGCTGATCGCATTTGTCACGCCGCTTGCCTTTGCTATCATTTTGTTTTGTGGCACAAGCGCTGGATGCACGCGTAGTTCGACCTTGCCCTCACTTTTTTTGGCGATAGCTAGAAGCTTGATCGAGTATTCAAAATCTTTTGCGAAAAATATATCTTCTGGAGTGATGCCTTGTATCCCTTCTATCAAGATATCCTCTGGATCGCCGTGCACGCCATAAGCGATGCTTGCTAGGATGAGAAGCTTGTGAGCTGTGTCAAAGCCACCCACGTCAAAGGTAGGGTCAGCCTCAGCATATCCAAGCTCCTGCGCCTTTTTAAGTGCGTCTTTAAAATTTGAGCCCTCATTCATCATCGAGGTTAGGATGTAGTTGCTTGTGCCATTTAGTATGCCATTTATGCTTAAGATGTGGTTGGCGCTAAGCCCTTCTCTTAAAGCTCTAATGATCGGTATGCCACCAGCCACGCTTGCTTCAAAGCCAAATGGCGTGTTTTTGGCTAAATTTTGCAAAGCATATCTATGATAGGCAAGAAGCGCCTTGTTTGCGGTGACGACCGCTTTTTTGCGTTTTAAAATTTCGCTCACAACTCTAAAAGGCTCTTCAACGCCGCCCATAAGCTCGACAAAAACGTCGATATCATCGCGGTTTATGACGCTATTTATATCATCAGTCAAAGGGATGTCAGCATCTCTTTTTTTATTTAAATTTCTAACCACGCCGATGACTGGCACTATCTCCTCGCCACATCTTGCTGCGATTAGCTTTTTGTTTTTTAGTAAAATTTTTGCGACCGACTCGCCAACGGTTCCAACGCCTAATATCGCTACATTCATTCAAATTCTTTCAAATATTTTTTTACATTTCTTGCTGCTTGCCTTATCCTATTTTCATTTTCGATAAGAGCTAGGCGCACATAGTCGTTTCCGCCCTCGCCAAAACCAATGCCTGGGCTAACGGCGACTGATGCCTTTGTAAGAAGCTGCTTTGAAAACTCAAGGCTGCCTAAGTGGCTAGCTTTTGGTGGCAGTTTCGCCCAGATAAACATGCTGGCATTTGGCTTTTTAAGCTCCCAACCAGCCTGAGTGAAGGCCTCTATCATCACATCTCTTCTTTTTTCATAAATTTGGCGTATCTCTTCAACGCAGCTTTGATCGCCGTCAAGCGCTACTGTGGCTGATACTTGTATCGGCGTAAACATGCCGTAATCAACCCATGATTTTATCTTTTTAAGAGCCGCGCAAAGCCTTTTGTTTCCGCACATGAAGCCAACTCTCCAGCCAGCCATGTTGTAGCTTTTTGAAAGAGTGTAGCACTCGACTGCAACGTCTTTTGCCCCATCTACTTCAAAGATGCTTGGCGTTTTGTAGCCATCAAATGTAAGATCTGCGTAGGCGATATCTGAGATGATGTAAAATCTCTCTTGCTTTGCAACGCTTACAAGGCGCTCGTAAAAGCTCTTTTGCACGGTAACGGTCGTTGGATTGTGCGGGAAATTTACAACTACATATTTTGGCCTTGGCGAGCTTGCGTGTATCGTCTGGGTTAAATTTTCAAAAAATTTATTCTCGTCAAGCTCAAATTTATCGTTGTAGTGAAGTGGCATCTTTGCGACACTTCCGCCAGCAAATAAAAACGCTTGCGTGTGTATCGGATATGCAGGGTCAGGCACGATAGCCACGTCGCCTGGGTTTATCACGGCTTGAGCAAGATGCACAAAGCCCTCTTTGCTACCCATGGTGGCAACTGCTTCAGTTTCTGGGTCTAAATTTACGCCATATTTTCTCTTATACCAGTTGCAAATGGCAAGGCGGAGTTTGTAAATTCCAGCGCTGGCTGAGTAGCCGTGAGTCTTGTCTTTTTGTGCGCTTTCGCATAGTTTATCGACGATATGTTGCGGTGTTCTGCCCTCTGGGTTGCCCATAGAAAAGTCAATGATGTCCTCGCCAGCTCTGCGTGCTGCCATTTTTATAGCATTTACTTCGGCAAAAACGTAGTTTGGCAAACGCTCAATTGTATTAAATCTTATCTCATCAAACACTGTTTGCTCCTATTTTATAAGCTTGATAATTATCTCGTTTTTAATATTAGTTATGTCGTTATTGTCGCTAATTAACGCATATTTTGCGTCGTTAGCTAAATTTATGGTGTAGTTAGTTTTTATCTCGTTTTCTCTTTTTAGATCGATTTGGTTTAAGTTTTTATCATAAATTCTAACAAGTGGTACCCATTTGTTTGGCTCGTTTGAGATGATATTTAGGCTGCTTGCACCTGCTACATCTACGATATAGACGCCGCCACTTTTTACAAGCGGGGTCTCTTCGTTAAAATTTACTTTTGAGGCATTTAGGCTCATATTTTTAGCGTCCAAATAAAGCGCTAAATTTCCATCAACTCTATCAAATCCCATGATCTTAAAGCCACTTTTACTAAGCGTGAAATTTAGCAAATTTGGATCTATGCCACCACTTTTTAGAGCTAAAATCCCATAAGAAATTTCATTGCCATTTTTTAGAGAATTTACCCTTGCCACGCTTATGTTTGCATCTTCAAGAGCTAAATTTATCGATTTTACAAATAGTGCTGAGTGGACTTTTTGCGTGCTTATAAATTTTAAATTTAAGCTATTTGAGCTAAAAGAGAGTGCATCGTAGTTTGAGCTTTGCTTTAGCCTTGAGACTAGCTCGCCAACGTTTAGCGAGCCGTTAGTGTCTAAATTTTCTAAAGAAATTTGCAGATCTTTTCCGCTACTTAGTGCGTTTGCGCTACTATTTAGATCAAAAGCGTATGAAAAAACGCTAAAAAGAAGAAATATGGCTAGTTTTTTTACCAAGATTTGCCCTTATTCATCTCGACAAACTCGTCATAAGTTAAAAATTTCATATCGCCATTTTCTACTAAAAATCTAGCTGGACGACTTGGGTTATACTTCGTCACTTTATCACCGATCTTAAGCTCGATGTTGCCATTTCCGCAAACGACTAGCTGTCTTTGGTCTAAATTTATATTGACACTTTTGCTTGTATCGCTTGATGTTTTTTGGCCATTTTCAAGGTTGATGATGCCTATCCAAACGCGTTGTTTTGGCGTGATGATCGCCTCATTTAGCGGTTTTGTCACGTTTTGCTCTACTTTTGGAGCTGGCTGGGCTGCCATGCTAGGTTTTAGGGCATTTTGATCAACGCTAGCAGGACTTACAGTCACGTTTTGCTCAGCTGGAGCTGAAATTTTCACGCTTGAAGCGTTTGCATCGATCTTTGGAGTGTTTTGAGAGATCGTTACGTTTGTGTCGATTATACTTTTCTTCACTTCATTTACGATGCTTGATTGCGAGTAGCTCACGCTCGTGTTGTCTTCATTTAAGCTTGCTATGAAATTTTGGACGTATTTGTAAGCGTCAAAGTAGTAAGCGCCGCCAGCGATGATAGCTAAAATGATGATCCAGAAGAAAAATCCAGCCCCGCCACCGCTACTTTGCCTTTGGATCGAGACATCCTCAGGTGTGTAAGAAGAAATTTTTGGGCTAACTTTTGTTTTTTTGCTCTCATCGGGCATGTTTTCTTGCATAAATGCGTCGTATTCAGCAAGAAGTTCGCTAAGATCGACGCCGTACTCACGCTGTAAAATTTTGGCATAGCCTCTCATGTTTAAGCGTGATAATTTTTCAAAATTTTTGTCAAAAATGTATTGTAAAAATGTGGGTTCAATGTGCGTTTTACGCGAAATTTCCTTTATGCCTATCTCTTTTAAATTTTCTAGTTCATTCATCTATCATCCTATCACAAATTATCGCAAAAGCTGCACTTACATTTAGGGAGTCCCAGCCGTCTTTTAGCTTGATACCGACGCACTCATCGCACTTTGCTAGAGCTTTTTGCGGTATGCCTTCGCCCTCTGAGCCCATCACCAAAGCCCTTTTGCCAGCAAATTTCATCTCTTTTATATTTTTGCCGTTGCTTGCCGTCGCATAGAGCTTAAAACCACACTGTTTTAGCTCATTTAGCAGGCTAAGTCCGTCTTCAAAGATCGCTATTGGTATCTCGTAGGCAGCACCGCTACTTGACCTTAAAACGCCTTGCATATTTACACTTTTTGTAACAATAACTAGTCCTTCGCAGCCTAGAGCATAGGCACTTCTAGCGATGGCTCCGATGTTTCCGACGTCGCTTATGCCATAAAGCACGGCGATGAAATTTAGCTTTTTTAGCTCGCTAATGTTTGAAAACTCAAACTCACTAACGCTTGCTAAAAAGCCTTGATGGTTGCCGCCATGCGCCATAGACTGAGCTTTTTGATTATCCACGCGGATGATCTTCTTGCCAGTGCCGCAAATTTTTGAGAAGAGTTTTTTATCACACTCTTTTGAGAGATAGATCTCTTCTAGGATCTGCGGGCGCTTGTTCAAAATATGTAAAAATAGCTGTTTTCCGTATATTATCATAGTGGCTTATGGTAGCTAAAATCAAGTAAAATTTAACTTATTTTGCTTCTAAATTTGAGTGAATTTTTGAAACTTTTTGAGGGAATTTGAGCTTTTAAATTTATGCTTTTATGAGCTCGTCGTAGATCTTTTTGACCTCTTCGCCAGTTATTTTGCTAAGCAGTTTTGCCTTTGCTTTTGGGGCTATATCAAGCGAGATGATCTCATCTTTTGTGATGTTTTGAGTGGCTATGTTAGCACTTTTTGAGATGACCACCGCCCACTCGCCGTTTAAATTTGCTTTTTCTAAAATTTGGGCCAAATTTTGAGCCTTATCTTTAAATTTGGTCTCAAATTTCTTGGTGGCCTCTTTTATGGCAAAGATTTCTCTCTCTGGCTCTAAATTTGCGATGCTTTGCACTAAGCTTAATACGCGTTTTGGGCTTTCATAGATCACGGCTGGATAGGCTAAGCTTAGAGCGTTTTGTATAGCTAAAGCCCTCTCTCTGCCAGTATTTGGTAAAAAGCCTAAAAAAACAAACTCTTTATCGCAAAGCCCACTTGCGACTACGCTTAAAAGTGCGGCGTTTGCTCCGCTTAAAATTTCGTATTTGATATCATTTTTTTGAGCGTATCTTACTAGACTAACGCCTGGATCGCTTATGCCTGGCATGCCAGCATCGCTCATATAAGCTATATTTTTACTCCAAATTTCATCACTTAAATTTGCAAAAAAATCATCTTCGTTGTGGGTGTGAAGCGGGATAAAATTTGAGATATTTATATTTGCGTCAAAGCGTTCGTTTAGTAGATTTACAAGGCTTTTGCAAACTCTTGTATCTTCGCAGATAGCTATCTCGCATTCACGCAAAATTTTGATCGCACGAAGCGAGATATCTTCTAAATTTCCTATTGGAGTAGGAACAAAGTAGAGCAAGGCTTATTTTTGAGCGTATTTTTTCTTAAATTTCTCAACACGGCCAGCGCTATCAACTATCTTTTCGCTGCCTGTGAAAAATGGGTGGCACTTGTCACAAATGTCAATTCTGATTTCGCTTTTGTTTGACTTTGTCTTAAAAGTGTTGCCACACGCGCAAGTTACGGTGCAATCTACATACTCTGGATGGATCTCTTTTTTCATCATCTTTCCTTTATTATTTTGGGCTATTTGTTACCTTAAAAGTTGTTGATTATATAAAAACTAATCTAAAAATCAAATAAATCAAGCAAGAAATTTTGCCGCCACTAATATGACTGCGGTCTGCGATCTTAAGATATTTTTTGTATTTAGGCCGTAGATATTTTTAAATTTAGCCGTCTCATCATCGCTAAATCCGCCCTCTGGACCAATTATCAATATCTCATCATCTTTTTTTTCGTTTAAATTTTTACCGCCAAAATTTATGGCCGAGACATTTTTATAAACGCTCATTAGCTCGTCTAAATTTTTGTAAATTTCAAACTCCATTAGCGACGTTCTCCCGCACTGTTCGCATGAAAGTGCGTTTATGTAGTTTAGCTTTTCAAGGTCGATCTTGAAATTTGCCTGAGAAAATTTAGTATAGACAAAGGCGATCTTGCCAACGCCAAGCTCATTTAAAAATGGCAGTGCCTTTTCGATCGTCTTTGGATCAACGACCGCCCAAGCGATGGTAAAGTCAAATTTATGCTCGCAGTTTAGGCTGGCAAAGACAAGGCTTAAATTTGCACTTCTGCGCTCTATCTCATCAATCTCGTAGATGTACTCTTTGCCGTCACGTAAATTTCTAACACTTATGCGCTCTCCTGCTTCAACCCTTCTAGCTTTTAGGTGCAAAAACGCATCATTTACTATCTTTAAGCGCTCTTCGCCAGCGTTTTTATCATATAAAAATTTCATCTAAATTCCTGCAATAACAATCAAAATAATGTCGCAAATGCCTTTAATAAGGGCAAATTTTTTAAATTTCTCTAGCTCGCCAGCAATGGCGTATCTTTTTAGCCTTTTATATCCAACTGCGCTAAGTGCGATCAGGGCTATCAAGATAAGAAGCATCTTTATGGCGTTAAATTTTAGCTCATAGCTATAATATGCCCACAAAATAAGCCCAGTTAGCACCAAAAAGCTAAGTAGCATATGATAAATAGGCAAAAAATACCTTATGCGAAGCACGTAGTTTTTGCTTCTCACTCCAAACTGAGTAAGCGCTAGATAAAGCACCGCCAAGGCAAGAAGCACATAAAAAAATGTCACGTGAAATGGCAAAGTATAAGCATAAAGCGAGCTTAAATGTTCGTTCATTTCTTCTCTTTAGGAGGCTCGTTTTCTTCGACGACTGGCTCAGGTGGCAGCTGTTCGTCGATAGTTACATTCGCATCAGGCTGAGCTATCGTAACATCACTAGGGACTGGCTCACTAACGTCGCTTTTGGCCTCTTCTTTATCTCCACATCCCAAAAATACGCCAGCTATAAGCAAAGAAGAGGTTATAAATTTTTTCATTAAACGTCCTTTGGATTTTCTATTTTTATCTTATTTATCATCTTTTCAAGCAAATTTTTATCTTCCCACTCGTCCATAATGGCCTCAGAAAATTTGATATCGCTAAGCCTTATCTCGCCCATTTGTGGGTTTGTCGCGTCCTCTTTGAAACACTGCGCATAGCCAGTATCGGTCTCGTGCACGATGACGCTGTGAAGCTTTACTTCGCGCTCGCCGTTGTTCATCACGCTAAGCTCAAGTATCCGCTCGATCATGACAAAAAATATACGGCAAAACTGCTCTGCACTTGGATTTAGCGGGATCTCGATCCACCTTGCAGAGTGCTTTTTAAGGTCGTTTTTGTATTCGTCACTATCGCCTGAAAATATGGTCGTAGCGTGATCAAAGCTATCGATGATCGTCTTTATGTTTTGCTTCATCAGCCCAAAGTCATAGACCATGCCAGCGTTATCTAAGAAATTTGAGCTAAGTAAAATTTCTGCTACGTAGCTGTGTCCGTGGATGCTCGTCCTGCAGCGCTTTGAGCTACAAAATCTCACGATATGCGCATTTTCAAATCTAAAAAGTTTTCTAACAATCATCAAACACCCTCTTTGTCGCCCCAAAGCCTGATGTGGATACGCTCTGAGTAGTTAAATCCATACTTTATGGCAAATTGTGCTGTTTTTAGAGCATTTTTGCTTAGCTCGTCCTCATTTGCGCCCATCGCCATGCACCAAACTGGCAAATTTGCTCTATCTTTTATATATAAAATTTCATCCAGCTCGCTTTTATCAAAGCGCGAGAGGACAAATTTTAAAAAGCTGCTTTTTGCGTTATATTTGATAGCTAAAATGGCATCTAAATTTATGCGTTTTTGCTCGCTAACTCCGCTATTTGCTAGCTTTACGCCAAGTGCAAAATGGCAGTTTTTATAAATTTCAAATTTAGCAAAATCAACCAAGATCGTGCCATTTGTCTCAAAATGCACCTCGTAATTTATAAGCAAATTTCTTACCAAATTTATGAAATTTTCATTTTGATGCCAGATGAGTGGCTCGCCGCCTGTTAAAACGATGATCGGCTTTTGCTCTAAGCCTTTACAAAGCCCATCAACTAGACTTAAAATTTCATCTGTGCTATATCTTTTGTGGTGAAAATGTCCCTTAAAAACGGCTCTTATGCTATCGCATCCCAAAAGCTCTTCGCCTGTTTTTAAAGACCTTGTCTTTACGCCAAAGCCAGAGCAGTTTAGGTTGCAGCCTAAAAAGCGTAAAAATATGGCGAGCCTGCCCTGATAAGCGCCCTCGCCTTGGATGCTTAAAAATGCCTCAACTAATTCTAGCTCTTTGCTCATCAACCACCAGTTTGGTAAAAGGCCCTTGAAGAGGTTTCATTTTCAGCTCCTAGAGCCCATTTGTTCTCTTTTGGCTTGTTAGCTAGCACTTGCCTTAAGATCTCGCTTGCTGCGACGATGTCGCCATTTGCAACTGCTTTTTTGATACTTAGCGCATCTTCAAAGTAAAGACATGGTATCAAAAGCCCCTCAGCACTTAGTCTGATGCGGTTGCAACTCTCGCAAAAGTCGTGTTTGTGAGGGTCTATGATGCCAAATTTATAGCCGTCATCAAGCCTATAAATAGACGCAGGTGCGTTTGGCAATTTTTCATCTTTTGTGACGTTATATTTTTGCGAGATGATATTTAAAATTTCATCGCTTTTTAGTCCTTTTAGATCCTCTTTTGCGTGCGAATTTTCCATATATTCGATAAATCTGATCTGGGAGTTTCTAAATTTAGCAAACTCAAGCAAATTTACTAGCTCATCGTCATTAAAGCCTTTTAGTGCGACGGTGTTTATCTTGACTTTTAGCCCAGCGTCAAGTGCTGCCTCAAAGCCAGCCAAAACCTCGTGTAAGACGCTCTTTTGAGCGATAAATTTAGCCTTTTGCTCATTTAGCGTATCAAGCGACATATTTATGCGCTTTAGGCCAGCGTCTTTTAGCCTTTTGGCAAAGTGTGGCAGCATGAAGCCATTTGTCGTAAGCGCTAGATCGATATCTGGCTTGTAGTCGTTTATCATCTTTATAAAGATGTCCAGATCCTTGCGCACGAGTGGCTCACCGCCTGTGATCCTGATCTTTTTCACACCCTCGTCGATAGCTACCTTTACAAATAAAAATAGCTCTTCAAATGTCAGTAAATTCTCTTTTGGCGTCCAACTAAACGGCGTCGTAGGCATGCAATATCTACATCTAAAATTGCAGCGCTGCGTCACTGAAATTCTTAAATAATCAACAACCCGACCATATTTATCTATTAGCATAAAGCACCTTTTTTAAGCTTGGTTAGAGCTTTTTTAATTTTCAATTATATGTTAAAAGATTTAAATTTAAATAAAAATTTAAGCTAATTTTTGTAGTTTAAGAGTAGTTTTGTCTTTTAAAATTAGCCCAAATTTAGGCTAATTTATGAAATTTAAGCACAAATTCAACTCGCCCCATACCCACGTGAAGATCTTTAGCGATCATGGCTGCGCTTTTGCCATCTTTAAACATCTTTAGGATCTGCTCTTCTTCGTTGATGACGCTTGGGGCGATTTTATTGATATCTCTTGTTCGCTCCTCAAGGTTAAACATCCTATCTTTTTGCTCGTTTGCAAAGTCGTCTATCACTCGCTCGATGCTTTTTATAGCGCGGATTATCGGCACGATTTTTTCATTTATCTGCTCGTTTATCTGCTCTTTTAGCTCATCTTTTACATCTTTTAGCTGCTCGTCATCATCAGGCTTAAAGCTTGCTAGTGCGGCTAGCTGCTTTTTGAGATTGTAGTTTTCTTGTATGGCGCTCTCTATGGCACGCTCATATCTTGTAAATTTCTTATTTGTCTCGCTATCTTTTATAAATATCAAAGCTATTATTATCGCTAAAACGATACCAAAACCTAAAAAAATGTAAATTTCCATATTTTTCCTTTACGAATTTGCCCTAAGCTCTCTTATCATCACACGCTCTCTAGCCGTCACGTAAGCGTTCCAGTCGGCCTCGTCCTCTTCGTGCATGTTCTCTATCTTTGCTAGCCTCTCATCCTGCGCCCTTAGATAAAGGCTCAAATTTCTCTTTGGAAAGATAGGCATCGCGATCCTTGCGTAGTAAATTTCATCTTTTTTAAATTTATCTTCGCTTATTTTTATATGCGTAAAGCCGATCTCATCGATATCTACGCTCTCTTTTAGTGGCAGGTATTGCTTGTGCTCATTTTTTATATAATCACTTAGCGCGTCGATCTTTCTATGAAGCTCGATGACAAGCGTTAGCAAGACTTGGTCGCTCTCTTTGGTTTCGCCGCGTGATTTAGCTCGTTTTAGCCACGCTCCAAGCGCATCTTCGTCGCCTGGCAAGATAGAGTTAAATTCTCTTAAAAATTTCTCATCTCCCGAGCTGTCACACTCATAAACCATGCTAAGAGGCGCTTTAAAAAGCCTTACTTCGCTCATAATACACTTATCCAAACAAAGATGAAAAATAAAATTCCCAAGTAGCCATTTAGCGTGAAAAACGCTCGGTCTATCTTACTAAAGTCGCGCCTTACGATCCTATGCTCGAAAAATAATATCACGCCACTTACCACAATGCCAAAAAACGCCATCGCTCCAAGTCCAGCCGCCCAGGCAAAAAGTAGCCAGAGTATAAAAGCTAAGGCGTGAAAAATAGCTGATAAAAACAGTGTCGCCTTGTCGCCATAAATGGCTGGTATGCTAAAGAGCTTGTTTTCTTGGTCAAATTTTATATCTTGAAGCGAGTAAAGCAGGTCAAAGCCAGCCACCCAAAATGTCACACCAAGGCAAAGTAGCACGCTCCAAAGCGGTATGGCAGCGCTCACTGCGACCACGCCAGCGATGGGAGCAAGCCCAAGACTAAGTCCAAGTACTAAGTGCGCTAGCTCGCTAAATCGCTTAAATAGCGAATATCCGCCAAGCACGGCAAGGATAGGGAAGCTTAGCCAAAATGCGAGCGAATTTACAAAATAAGCGCAGATGATAAAGATAAACGCGTTTGCTGCGATGAAAAGCTGCATATTGCCCTTGCCGATGCGCCCATCGACGCTTGGACGGCTTGCGGTGCGTGGGTTTAGCTTGTCGATGTCCTCGTCTTGGTATCTGTTAAACGCCATAGCGAAATTTCTAGCGCTAACTGCGCAAAGAGTGCCTAAAATAAGCAGTTTAAAGCCAAACCAAGCCGAGCCGTTTTCTATCTTGCTCGCAACTATCATCGCCACAAAGATAAAGGGCAGGGCAAAAACCGAATGCTTAAAAACGATGAGTTCTGCGATATCTTTTAGCTTTTTGATCATATAAATTTCCATGTTTTTTAAAAAGTGTCTGATTTTACACCATTTTGCTTTAAATCTAAATTTATATTATCATTGCAAGAGCAATTTAAAATGAAGGGTTATGATGAGTAAAATAGTGATTATAGGAGATAGTTTTAGTGCGTTATTTACGGCACTTGAGCTAGCTAAAAAGAATGAAGAAATTTTAGTTATTAGTAGCCAAAAAGATGAGTTTGAGAGCGGAATTTTAACCCCATTTAACATCCCAGCGCTCGCAAGAGATGGAGCGATATCTAGCTCGTTTTTGGGACTAGTTAGTAAAAAAAGCGAGCTTGATATAGCGCTTTGCCTAAATGAAAATTTTAGAGCTTGGATGGCTAATTTCACGCTTAAATCAACAAAGGCTCACGATAAAAAGATGAGAATTTTGTTTAAGAAATTTGGACAAAAGAGCTTTGAAATTTTAAAAGAGCTAAGTGAAAAATATCCGCAGATAAATTTTGATGAGAGTGGCGTTTATTTCATCTTTAGCGAGGATGAGAGCTTTAAAAAGAGGCTTGATGAGATGAAAGTCGCTGATAGCGAGCAAGAAATTTTAAGCGTGGATAGTGAGCTTGCAAATTTTGGTCTGATAAATAAAAACATAAAAGGGGTGCTAAATTTAGCTAAAAACGCAAGTATCGACGCAGCTGAGCTAAAAAAAGCGCTTGTTAGCGAACTAAACGAGCTTGGAGCGCAGTTTATAAACGATGAAATTTATGAGCTAAAAACGCAGGGGCAAACCGTTCAAAAGGCAGTTGGCCGTGCTGGCGAATACGAGGCTGATAGCTTTGTAGTGGCTAGTAGAAATTTGGAGCTTTCAAGCAAGCTTGGGACAAATTTAAGCGCCATCTTGGCTAAATTTTACACGATCGATCTCGCGCTAAGCGAGGGTCAAATCCCTAAAAAACCTATCATTTTAAATGATATGTTTGCCAAAATTTACCCAACCAAAAATGGCGTCACGATCATCACAAATTTACAAGTGGGCGCTATCGATACGCTTGTAAAAACAGAAAGGATCAACGCATTTTTAAACGAGCTAAAAAGACACCTTGGCATAAGCGAGCTAAAAGAGCCTAGATTTAGGGTAAATTTCATCCTTCTTAGCTCAAACGACAAGCCAGCGATCGGACGCGACGAGACATATCAAAATTTACTTTATAACCAAGCGTACGGGCTAAATGAACTAAGCTTTGCACCGCACTTCGCAGGCGTTTTGGCTGATCTTTTAAAAGAGGGCAAAAGTAACGAGCAAAGCGATGAAATTTTGCTATTTAGCTCACTTTATGAGGGCTAAGCTTGTTTGGCGAGCTAGCACTAATTGGCACCACAGCAAGCGGCAAGAGCGATCTAGCCTTTGAGCTAGCAAAGAAGTTTAATGGCGTCATCTTAAGCCTTGACTCACTCGCACTTTATAAAGAGATAGATATCGCCAGCGCAAAGCCAAAGCCCTGGCAGCTAGCAGCTGTGAGGCACTTTGGGGTGGATGAAATTTATCCTGATGAGGAATTTAGCGTTGGGGCATTTTTTGAAATTTATAAAAAGGCAAAGGAATTTGCGCGCTCGCAAGAGTCTTTGCTCATCATCACAGGCGGCAGTGGCTTTTATCTAAAGGCGATGCTTAGCGGTCTTGCGCCAGACGTGCCAAAATGCGAGCTAAATTTAAGCAACGAAGAAATTTACGAGCTAGCTTTACAAAACGATCCAGAGTTTGCAAGTAAATTTAGTCAAAACGACTCTTATCGCCTTGAAAAATGGTATCAAATTTATAAATTTAGCGGGCAAATCCCAAGCATCTGGCTAAAGCAAAACACCAAAGAGAGCGTCATAAAAGAGCTTGCGATATTTGAAATTTTGTGGGATAAAGAGGAGCTTAGAGCTCGCATCGCAAAGCGAACGAAAAATATGCTAGATGAGGGCTTGATAGATGAGGCGAAGTTTTTATTTGACAAGTATAAAAGCGAGCCAAAACCACTAAAATCAATAGGTCTAAAAGAGTGCAAGCAGTTTTTGGAGGGTGAAATTTCAAAAAGTGAGCTTGAAACACTCATAGCAACGCACACAGCCCAGCTTGCTAAGCGTCAGAGAACCTTTAACTGCTCGCAGTTTGAGAAGAAATTTGTGGGTGATTTGGCACAGACTAGAAGTGAAATTTTGAAATTTTTAAAGGCTAAATTTGAGCTTGGTTAAATTTAGATTGTCTGGGTGGTAAATTTAGTTTAGTGGAGGCGAACAGCTCCAAAAGAAGCCGTTCGATAAATTTATATAGGCATAACCCTGATTTTTGGGCTTAGGCTCTCTTGTAAGACATTTTCTATCGCATAAAGTGTGCCAGTCGAGCCGCTTGAACAGCCTGAGCAAGCGCCAAGATAGCGGATATAAACGTCGATATTTTCGCCGTTGTCGTTTCTGATGTCTATGATCTCTAAATTTCCGCCATCCATCATAAGCATCGGGCGGATCTCTTTATCGATGATCGACTCGATCGCTTTTAGCTGGCCAACCATCGTCATGCTCTCAAAGCTAACGTCGCTTAGCGTGTTGTTTGCTTGAGCGTTGGCCTGAGCTTCGAGCCTCTCTTGCTCCATCTCAGCCCTAGTATCGCGCAAGATATCAACCAAATAGTAGTCTTTTTTCTCATGTCCGCCAGGTCTAACACATGATTTGCAAAATGCCCCAGCTTTGGTGTACTGCGTGATCTCCTCAACCGTGTGAAGGTCGTTTAGTCTTATCACCTCTTTGATCGTGCCAAGGCTCACTCTAGCGCACTCGCAAACGATGATCTCATCTTCAAAGTGCTCTGGGTCTATGCCCTTGTAGCTTGCAGCAGCTGCCTTGATAACGTCATATGCCATAACCGAGCAGTGCATCTTTTGAGGTGGCACAGCTGGAGTGTCTGGGTTGTCACGCATAGCTCTTTCGACATCTAAATTTGTTATCTTTACCGCCTCATCGACCGTTTTGCCGATGCAAAGCTCAGCCATTGTATCAGAGCTAGCTATCGCCGTGCCACAGCCAAAGCTTTTAAATTTAGCGTCTATTATCTTGTCAGTTTTCTCATCAACGAGCCAGTAGAGCCTGACCGCATCGCCGCAGCTCTCTGCGCCAAAGTCAGCGATGATAAGTTTTGCGTTTGCTTTTTTGGCGTCCTCTTCGGTTAGTTCGCCCATGAATTTAGGATTATTCATCCTATCTTGCACTACCTTTGAGTATTCATCCCAGATAGAGCCGCCGATTAAGTTATTTTTTGCCATGTTTTTCCTTTAAATTTTATAATCCACTCTTATGCCACTCTGGGGCGTATGCAAATGTGCTTGATATGCCTCTTAGCCTATTTACGGCCTTTGTTATCTGCTCGATCGCATAGTCGATCTCTTCTTCTGTGTTAAACCTAGAAAGTGAGAGTCTAAGTGCGGTGTGAGCTAGCTCTTTGTCAGCGCCGATCGCCTCCATGATAGGGTTGCTCTCAAGCGTCTCACTCGCACAGGCGGAGCCAGTAGAGGCCGCTATGCCAGCTCTGTTTAGATCCCAAAGCATCGCCTCACCCTCGACACCTTTGATAGATGCTAGGATGGTGTTTGGCACGCGCTGCTCTTTTTTGCCAACGACGCTAACGTCAGGAATTTGTAGTAGCGCGTCTTCTAGCTTGTCACGCAAACGACGAACGTGCGAATGCTCGTAATCCATAAATTTATTTGCTAGCTCAAGCGCCTTGCCCATGCCAACGATGCCTGGTACATCAAGCGTACCGCTTCTGCGTCCGCCCATGTGCTCACCGCCGTGAAGCAAGCTGCTTAGTGGCATGCTATTTTTTATAAACAACGCTCCAACGCCCTTTGGTCCGTGAAATTTATGAGCTGAAAAGCTTAAAAAATCAACGTCTAGGTCTTGAACATCTATCTTTATCTTGCCGACTGCTTGCACGGCGTCAGTGTGAAATAAAGCGCCGTATTCGTGGGCAACTTTGGCAAGCTCTTTTATAGGAAAGATCATGCCAGTTTCGTTGTTTGCGCTCATTATGGCGACAAGCGCGACGTTTTCGTCCATGACGGCTCTTAGCTGGTCTGGAGTGACGATGCCGTCGCTATTTACGTCTAAAACCGTAAGATCCACGCCATATTTTTCTAGAAATTTACAAGTTGCCAAAATGGCTGGATGCTCGACTGCGGTTGTGATGATGCGTTTTTTCTCGCCAGTTGCTATTTTGTCAAAGTAGATGCCTTTTACAACCCAGTTGTTGCTCTCGGTTGCGCATGAGGTAACGACGATGTCATCGCTATCTTTTGCATTTAGTCCGGTGTAGAGCTGATCTAGTGCTGTTCTTAGCGCTGGGTGGGTTTCTGAGCCAAATTTGTGAAGTGAGTTTGGATTGCCGTATTTTTCGCAAAAAAATGGCTTCATAAGTTCAAAAGCTTCTGGATCAACCATCGTTGTGGCGTTATTGTCTAAATATACTCTCAAATTTAAAACCTTAATTCGGATAAAAAATATCCCTTTTATTTTTGATGGGATATTATAACAAAAAAGTTAAAAGCAAGTTTAAAAAAATGCTTTAGTTTTTTCAATATTTGGCTCATTTTGATAGTAAAAAATATTGAAATTCTTTATCAATATTTGGCAGATACGCCATTTGCGAAATTTCACCTAAAAGAGCCTATTTTACTCTTAATATTAATTCTTTTTCTTAAGGATTGGAAATTTAAGGGTGAGATAATTAATGGGATTGTAAATATTGCGACAATAAAATACCCAAAATAAAATTTCTAAAAGGATATAGGATGAAATTTGTTGCAATTATACTTCTACTACTAACAAGCATATTTTTAATAGCTTGCTCTGCAAATCAAGCAAGCAATAAGATAAGTAACTCTGAGCTAGAAAATTTAGCTAGTAAATATGGTGGAGTTTATGTGTTTAATCAAAAATTTGTTGAAGAGATAGATAGAAGAGAAGCAGAGAGAAAAGAACTAAGCAAAAAAATGAAAGGTAGAGACCTAGGTGGTGGTCTTTATGCTGTTGATCCAAAGCCTATTAATGAAAAATTTCCTCAAATTCTTTCTAATGGTAAGCAATATTATACAATTAATAACTATCGTAAAGCAGTAAAATTATCTAAAATATATATTAATAAAATAATAGATTATATGGGACAAGAAAATTATTATAAATTTACACCTAGTATCAATCTTTGGTCTTTTTACATTGACAATATGGATAATATAGTGCCTATTGAATTAACGGTAACATATAGCTATAAGGCGAAAAAATATGGTCTATTTGGAGACGAAGGAGCTGGTTTTTCTCTCTCAAGAGATGAAATTTACACAATTAAAGGTGGCAATATTTTTTACTTTGATAATCATAAAAATACTTTTATAAAGAATAAATAATGAACAACAATAATAACCCTAAAAATAAATCAGTTAAGCAGATAATCTCTGATTTAAAAGATCACGCCAATATGGCAGATGCGAGCTATGCTTTTTTGAATAATGTATTTGAAAACGAAAAAAATGGACTAGATGATCTTTATACTAAAATAGGTAAAGAAAATGTCCCTGAAGGCATTGTGAATTCATATAAGAAACAAGAAGCAGAAAAACCTGTTTGGAGATATAAAGACAATATTAGAATAGGCGATGTCTTGACTGAAGATATTCGGGATAAAAATGACAATATTATTAAAGAAGCTGGAACTCCAACTGCTTATGCTTTATGTATTGAAGCCAGATTTATGAAGGATCTGACTATAACTAAGCCAATGATAAATGATGTTCAAGAGCCTGAGCATAAAATGATAAATAACGAAATTCAAAGTTTTATTGTGACACCAGATGATAAACCACCTTATATCTTTGTAAATCAAGAAAATTTTCACCAAATTTCTCACCGAACAAAAACATTTGTAAATAGATATGAGCTGATATCTCATCAGCAAAATACCTCAATATCTGGCTTTTCTTACACGATATTTAAGGATACAAAGCCTACTATGAGTAGTGATCAGCCAAGATACATCATAGCATTTAGGGGCACGGAGGTTGGCGGTGCTGAGCTATTAAAAGACTTGGTGCTTACTGATGTGTTTATAGCTGCATTTGCTGGACTACCTCAGATCATATCGCTCTTTACGATGATCGGCGATATAAAAAAGGCTATCAGAGAGGATAGTGGTAGTGACGAGAAAATGCCCAACTTTAACGTAAGTATATGTGGCCACAGCCTTGGTGGTCACCTATCTCAGGTATGTTGCTTGTTTTACAAGAGTTTAAATGTAGATGAGCTTTATACATATAATGCCCCTGGTATAGGTGGTCTTGCTATCAGTGCTTTGCATTTTGTATTTAGGGTGGTTAGGCTGATAGTTAAGATGATCAAATTTTGCGTACATAAGCTGCTTGATCTTTTTGGATTTACCAGAAAGGTCATAGACAAATGTGTAGATAAGATATATAATGGCTCAAAAAGTACTGATACTCTAATAAGCGAGTGCAAAGAGCACAAAGACGAGCTAGACCCTAACTTGCTAGAGGAGAGCGCTGCTAGCTGCAAAACTATATACAAAGACCGCATACCATTTGAGATACACCACTGCGAGACTATAAAAAATACTGTGACTTGCGAGGAATTTAACATAGGCAATGACTTTAATAGAGCCATAGAGCCTACTGTGTCGGTGATAGCTGATCTAGGCTATAAACTAGGGCTTACTCCAAATGATAGGATAAACTACAAAAATACGCCTAGGCTTCATCTGCTTCATATAGGTCAACTCGACGGCAATTACTATAAAAACTCACACTATATGACTAGTATAATATATGCCATATATCTATATGACTACCTTTTAAAAGAAGATAAAAATTCCAAGAAAAAGGCGCTAAGTGAGGACATATCCTATGCGCTAACGTATCTTGATAAGCTATCTGCCATACTAGTAGACAACATAGAGGGCAATAAATATAAGCTCAGCGATAAAAACGAAAATATAAAAGATGGTAATCAAAACTATATAAGTATCATTTTAGGAGAGCTTTATCACATACTAGAGAGTCTTGGAGATGAGGAGTGTCAAGAGATAATAGACAAATACTCTGCCGAAAGTGAAAATAAGCTAAGTAAAGTAACCTTGGTGGATATGCTGATGGATCTGGCGGATAAGCAAATTTATGCAAGGATAATAGACAAAAACGATATGGACGATAGCTCAAATATACCTTTAAATCAAGTAAGATCGCTGCAAAAGATGTATCCGTTGGAATTTATACATAACGAAAACGAGCTAATAAAAGATAAAACTGATATCACGAAAGCCTACACCTACGGCTCAAATCTTACAAAGTGCTATTTGCCAAAAGAGAAAGATAGCTTGTTTATAAAGGCCAAAAAGGCTCAGTTTAAAAATGCTATGTTTAGCGATAACTTTACTAGCATTTATATAAGAGACAATGGGGCTAAAGAGAAATTTAGCCTAGATAGATCAAGCTCTACGGCATTTGCTGACACTGAGAACAAGCAGCTTTATATATTTTTAAACGATAAGGATGTTGTGGACTGCGATGAAATTTATAATAAGATAGAAGATAGGCTAAATATAGAGGATATTAGGTCTTATACGCCAAACGTCTTTTTAAACTCTATGCCACTAAACACCGCCACAGAGCAATCAGACTATCCGCTATACTTTAAAAAAGAAGAGGATGGGGATGAGTCAAAGTCTAACCTACTAAGCTTCACTCATCAGCCAAGAGATGAGGATAAAGACAAGGGAAGACTAAGCGTTAGCTATAAAAACTCACAGGCTAGCATACTAAACTACTCTTTACTAGAAAAGAGCCTAAATATAGACCTAAAGCCAACAAACAAAGAGACCAAAGAGTCGCTTGAAAAGGCAAATGAGAGACTAAATTTAGAAAAGAAAAGTAGCGCGGTAGGTGCTGGTGGCACTGCCTTTGCTAATCCAATAATAGAAGATGACGTGGTAGTTTGCCCACATGGTGGCCATGTGATCTTAAAAAGTAGAGCTGGCAAAAGCATAAGGTCAGATGATCAAGGCGTGATACTTGATGTTGATTTTATCAACTCACCGATAGTTGGCTGCTCAGCTAAAAACCCTTGCACAAAGGTGGCATACGTGCCAAGAGCGGCTCTTAGTCTAAAAAGCATGAATGACCACTATGCTGTTATGCAAGATCTAGTGCCAGCGTGCCTAAGCAACACTAGCTCACCGCTAAGGTGCATAAAAAAAGAAAATAGGATAAAGCTAGCTCATAGCATAGGTAGCCCTGCATCTGAAAATAATAATGCAGCGGTGCTAAATCCAAATTTAAACAAGCCAGTGATCAGACTTCATGTGAAGGCCTTTGCTTCTCAGAGTGATAACCTTTTAGTGGCTACGTACTATCTATTTGATAAAAAATTTGAAGATAAAAATGGTTTTAAAAAGATCAAGCTCAACTTAGATGAGGGAAGAGACGTAGAGGATAAGAATTTAAAGGCTCTTTTAGCGGATAATTATGACGATAAGCGCTATGATATCAAAGAATTTAAACTAAGATATGGAGCGGATAAGCTAAATTTGGTATTTGTCGCTCCAAAGAATTTTAGCGCACTTGATAAAGAGAACTATAAAAAAGCAAATAGTCCTGAAAGTGGTGTGGGATTTTATGCTAGTTTAGACGAGTTTAACAGCTCTAGCACAGATAAAAACAAGCAAACTTATACGAATGTATTTTTAACTCCAACTGGCGCTAAAAGTATAGAGCTTGAGATAGCTAAAGGGCTAGATAGTGGATATGAAAACGACATAAACACAACTAGCTTTACAATGCTTGTTAGTTGATAAATTTAAAGTGAAGGATCGTTCTTGAGATTAGATAATACGAAAATTATTAGAAGCATAGAGGAATTGCTTTTCGAGTTTGGTGTTAATGGTGAGACATACAAAAATATAACTTTTTATTGTCGTGACTTAAATCATTTCTATAATACAAACATACTAAACGGAGATGCCTTATATAATAAGATATTTACCAAGCTATATGATCAAAAAAAAGCGGGCAAAAACGTTAGCATAAAGACTTATAAGTACTTTGATAAGTTTAGTTTATTTAAAAATGAGCGTGGTTTTGAAAGAACTGATGAAATAAAAGTCGCAAACAGTAATATAAATTTAGAGGTGCTTAGTCAAGAAAAGGATATTATAGAAGAATTTACTAAAGAGCTAGCAAACCTGGCAAATTCATTTAGAGATAAAGATGATAAGGTTAAAAATTTCGAAGAAGCATCTAGTGAGCTAGTGAGCAACTATAAAAAATTAGATCAACAAATTAATTCATTGTTGGATAAGCTACAAAACGCACTAATAGAAAAAGTCACCATAATATTAAACCATGAAAATTTCGATAAGGAAAAAGAGAGCATAGAGGCAATCAAGAGCGGATTTACAGAAATCAAAGAAAATCTTAAAAAAGCTTCAAAGGATGGCAAGCTTTACATAGCAAAAGAGATATTTAAATTTCTTTTTAGCCTTGTCGATATAACTGATTTGAAGTCTACCTTTAAACCACTAAAGCTGCTGCTTGCCGTGCCAGATGCCCTTTCTGCTATAAAAAATGTAAGTGAATTTCTTCAAAAAAGAGGATTTTATACTTTTTCTGGTCCAGTTATGAGTTTGCTAGCTACTAAGTTTGGCTTTACTCTAGGGCTATTAAATACAGTGTCGTTTAATAATATCTTAGTTTTTACAAACGACGATCAAAAGAGTGGAGCATTTATAGACTTTTCAGGGTTTGATATAACAGCCACTAAGACAAAAAGTAACTATGATGAGTACATTGGAATTTGTTCTGATTTTTCATTAGAAGGTGATGAAAAAAGTCTATTTGATGCAAGGATAAGCAAATATGAAAATATAGACAAAAAGAATAATATATCAATATGCAAAAACGATAAGGATAATACTGAAGAGAGCTTACTTAAAAGGATAGAAGAGTGCGTGATCGCAAATAGAGTAAATTTTGTCTATATGCAATATCCATTTTTTAACTCTTTAAAATTTGCAAATCTTTTAAGAGACAAATCCTTAACCACAAAAGACAACACTCATAATACAAATAATAGTAGCGGTATCTCTAAAAACTATCTTGTCATCTCAAACGCCCCTATAAGAGAAAATGCAAAGTTAAATGAGCATCTTTTACAAAACGTATTAAACTACAAGATAGTAGATAGTCTAAATAGAGCGGATGATAAGAAGGTGACCGATCCTAAACAACTAAATGGCACAAAAGACTATAGTCAGTACTCTATACAAATAGACGCCAAAAACGATGAAGATCTATATCTGTTAAGCTTAAGCCCATTTACAAGGATTAGCAAAGAGAAGATAATGAAATTTAAAAACAACATTTCAAAGAATTCCATATTTAACACGTCAATGGGTAAAGAAATCTTTGGAAACACAGATAGATTCTTTGAATTTACACAAGCTGTCGACTATTTAAGTCATATAGATAAGCACTTTAAAAATGCTAAAGACATGGAAGAGATAATCAAAAATGAGAAAGAATTTTTAAAGGCAAATATAGATGAATTCAAAACCTTCTTTTTAAATTTGAATTCAAATACAGAACGAGATCGCATTGTTTATGCTTTGGGCAAACCAACCTCAATACCAATCGATGATAGAGGTATGATGCAACTACTAGCAGAGGAGTCTAATGATGCAATTGAGATAGAAACAGAATACTATTATCCAGCTACAAAAGTATTTTTATTAACGATGGGATATTTTATATTAAGACAAATATTTGATAATTCCATAATTAAACCAGAACCTTATCCTGAGGGTGAAGCCATAAAATTATATGGTGAAACGCTTCTAGTTTTATCTAAAAATACCTATTATCTAAAAGAAGATAAAACGAAAGTTCCTATATATTTCTTTAAAAAAGAAAAAGAGGCAAAAGCTAGAGAAAAGGATACAATCTGCATAGAAGAGATAGTGGAAACAATAGAAAAAAGTCATGTGGCGGATGATGATCATATATTGGATGATGATACATATAGTGAGTTAAAAAAGATACTTGAGGAGCCAACAGCCATAGACACACATGATATTAGTAATGAGGAATTTGCAATTGAATTCAAAAAAGAATTTTCTTTAAGTGACGAAGAATATAAAGAACTTAAAGAGACACTTGGTAATCCTAATACTATAGATACGAGCAGCATAGAGGATGAGAAATTTAAAAGATATATAAAGCTTATAAACGATGATGAGTACAAGAATGTGATAGATTTTTCACTAAAGTCTATAATGAACGATATATTATATGATATATTTCCATTTTATGGATTTTTTATAGATAAATGTGGTGAAACTGTATGGAAAAGTGTTATAAGGACAATGTTTTACGTAGGAAAAGACGCTAACCCTCTTAATGTTGTCAAAGGCATATTTATGGCAACGGGCGGAGAGCTTAGATTGGCCACACTAATAAAAGAAAAACCTTATTTGATATTCATCGGCAAAAATGATAAAAAAAATCTAAAACTTCATGAAAGTCGCGAATTTTTTAAGATGCAAAAGCTAAAAAGCAATGACTACCTTTTTTCTTATTTTGGACAAAAAACAGAAGACAAAGCTCAACGTCTAAATCAAGAAAAATTAGCACAAGAGTATAAAGGCACTACAAGAAAACTTATAACTTTAAGGATAGGTATAGAATTTGCAAAAAATGCAGGAAAAGCAGTAATATCCAATCTCGCAAAAGCTGGCTTTAATTTTTTTCTAGATAGTGCTTATACTTCATCTTACGAACAACAAAAAAGATCTTATGAACTAATACTTCATAAGTATTTCACAAATAAATTTAATGACGCTTATGCTGTTAAGAATATATCTTATGAACCTTATTCAAATGAAACAAGTGAATATACCTACTACCCTATAGAGATATAC
>NZ_JAAKZB010000005.1:0-113188 GCF_015229965.1 Campylobacter concisus | reverse complement strand
ATCCCCTAACCCCGACGACGTTAGAGGTGCATGCGAAGGTGCTGGCGCACTGCATGCGCTTTATCATCAGGCAAGTGTAACGCGAATTTTAAAATTTCATGAACGAGTAATTTCGGCTCTAAAATTTGAGCTAAGCGATGAGCGAAGCCAAATTTTAGTAGTCAATTCTTAGGGGTGAGTGGAATTTTAAAATTTACAACACAATCTAATTAAATTTAATGTTAAGAGGCTAATAGGTTTAAATTAAAAATACCTTTAGCCAATATAACGTTAGAGGTGCAGATAGTGCTAACACACTACCTGCTTTTATTGGATTTTCTAATAAATTATTTTATTAAATTTATCTCAAACGATATCTTCAAAAACTTCAAATTTATCTTGATTTACAAGCATCTCAAGCAAGACGCCGTAGTTGTCTTTTATCTCATCTTGAAGTTTTATAGCAAGCTCTTTTGCGTCTTTTCCATCTTTTGGATAGGTAACTACTAGATCGATCGGCTCAGCGTTTAAAAACTCTTGTATGCCAGTTAGTAGCTCGCTAGCGCCTCTCTCATTTGTGCCGTGAAGTACGACCACGTAGTGTTCGTTTTCTCTTATGACAACATCTGTTTGTCTTAGGATTTTTTCAAAAATTTCGCCATATTCTTTACTATTTGGCAAAGAAAAATATATCAAAGATAAATTTTTCGCATAGTCCTTTACGTTTTTGTATCGCTTTATAAAAGCTATCTCAAGATCGATTATTGATAAAATATCAACTGCTGAGAAGATTTTTGCCGCCATTTTTACACTCCTTTTTTTGCGGTTTTGATTTTACGCCGCTATTATATCTTGTAAATTTTCAAAAATAAAGACATTCATTCCATTTTTGTATTCATAGCCAAATTTTAGTCCATGAGCCTCAAGGATGTTGCTAACTATATATAAACCTAGACCAAAGCTCTTTTGCGCGTCCTCGCCCTTGATAAATGGCTGGATGTAAAAGTCAAGGTCGTTTTTTAGCTTCTCGCCTTGGGTTATAAATTTCATATGATCTTTGCTAACCATGATATTTACATGCTTGTCTGTTGAATACTTTATGCCATTATCTATCATATTTTTTATAGCGACTGAAAATAGCTTAAAATCAACCATCACCCTAACCTCGTCAAGTTCGCTGATGCCAACGTGCTCTTTTTCGATCATCGCTATATCTATCGCCTCATCGATAAGGTCTCTCATAAGGCAAGGCGTCTTGTTTGTAAGACCTATTTTTGAGGTTATCTGCTCGATCGCAGCAAGCTCGTTTATCAAATTTTCAAGCTTATGAAAAACTGAGATTAGCCTCTCTTGATTTTTGCTTTTTTCTATCATTTGAGCGGCGATCAGCCCCTTTGTGATAGGCGTTTTTAGCTCGTGCATGATATTTCTTAAGAAAAGATGCCTTGAGTCATTTAGTGCTTTGATCTGACAAACAGCCTCATAAAATGCCTCTGAAACTTCAGAAATTTCATCCTTGCCGTTGCCGACATTTTGCACGCCGTCAAGCTCGCCATTTGCAAATTTCACGATCTGACGCTTTAGCTTTCTAAGCGGTTTTATCTTATAGATGACAAAGATATAAGCAGCCAGCAAGATGACTGCAACTACGGCAAATACAGCCTTTATCACCTCGTATCTATAAGGCTGAAATTCTTTATCCATCAAAAGCTTTAGCTCGTCTAAATGCTCGATCTTTAGGTAGTGATGTTTATCATAAAGCAAGATAGCACTAGATCCTAGATCACTTGAAATTTCTTCTAAAACGGCTGCATTTTTTAAAATTTCTTCTTTTTCATTTTTAGCGGTGATCTCTGGCATGTCGATGTTTGAGAGCTGACGATCGTACTGGGCTTTGTTTATGATGCCACCCATGTAGAGCAAATTTGTCCTAGCGACGTTTGAGTATTTGTTATTTAGCTCTCTTGTGTAGTTTTGCTTGTCAAAGCCCATAAGCCACAAAAAGGCTAGAAATATCGAAACGAGCGCGAGAGCAAAGATAAACGTTATCGTGATAAATATAGAAGATCTTGGCATCAAAGAACCAACTTATAGCCGATGCCGCGGATCGCGTGGATGTATTTTGGCTCTTTTGGATTTTCATTTAGTTTTTGGCGAATTCTGCCGATGATAACGTCGATACTTTTGTTTGAGCTATCTTCATTTATGCTTTCGCAGTTGTAGATGAGCTCCTCTCTAGTGACCGCCCCACCCTCTTTTTGAAGCAGATATTTTAAGATATCATACTCCGCTGCGGTTAAATTTAGCACGCTTCCTTTAAATAAAATTTCCCGTTCAAATTCTTTTAAAACTAAGTCTTTGTTTAAATTTCTTGCCTCATTAGCTGGAGCTATGCTCTGCCTTCTTAGATGACTTTTTATGCGAGCAAGAAGCTCTTGTGGGTCATAAGGCTTTGGTAGATAGTCATCCGCGCCGTTATCTAGGGCATTTACTTTGTCCGTTATATCGTGCCTTGCGCTTGAGATGATTATAGGGATGTTGTGCTTTTTTCTTATCTCTTTGCACACCTCTAGTCCGTCCATGCCAGGGAGCGTAAGATCAAGGATAACTAGGTCAAATTCACTTGTGTTTAAAGTAGATAGTCCGATATATGGCTCCTCAGCCGTCGTTACTTTTATGTCGTAGTTTTCTAGGTATTCAGTCAAAATTTCAGCAAGCTCCATATCATCTTCTATCATTAAAATTCTAGTCATGATCTTTCCTGGTGTAAATTTATTTTTAAGGATTATAGCAGATAAAGGTTTTAAAAATTTAAAAGAGTTAAGAGCTGAAATTTCAGCTCTTAAGTAGTTATTTTATAACAAGGCCTTGCATGATGCCACCGCGGTTTATCCACACTAGCGTCTTTTTGCCTTTTGCATTTTTAACAGTGCTTGCAAATGTTTGAATATCTTTTATGCTCTCTTCGCCAACTTGAACGATCACATCGCCTCTTTCAAAGCCAAAGTCTTCAGCTTTTGAGCCAGATTTTACGTCAGTTACAAGCACGCCTTGAGTGTCTGGACTGATCTTATATTTAAATCTTATCTCATCGCTTAGATTACTAACGCTAAGACCATCGATGATGACGCTTTTTGTAGCATCTTTTGCGTTGTGATCCATATTTACAAGCTTGATTTTTGTATTCATCACTTTATTTGATCGCTCGTAAGTTATATCAACGCTGCTATTTGGAGTTAGTGAGCCGATGAAATTTTTAAGATCATTTGCGTTTTTGATAGCTTTGCCGTTTGCTGAAATAACCAAGTCACCTCTTTTTAGCCCTGCTTCATCTGCTGGCATGCCCTGCTCTACGCCGCTTATTAAAGCACCATCTTTATTTGTATAAAGCTCTTTTTGCTCATCGGTTAAATTTGCTATCGTAACGCCGATAAATCCACGCTCGATCTTGCCGTCAGTTATTAGCTTTTTAGCGATGTCTTTTACCATATTTGATGGTATGGCAAATCCTATGCCGTTATTACCACCACTTTTTGAAAGTATGGCTGAGTTTATACCGACTAAATAGCCTCTGCTATCAACCAAAGCGCCACCTGAGTTGCCAGGGTTTATAGAGGCGTCTGTTTGGATGAAATTTTCATATTGATTAAGACCGATATCATCTTTATTTAGCCCTGAGACGATGCCTTGAGTGATGCTCTCACCTACGCCAAAAGGATTGCCTATGGCAAAGACTACGTCCGCGTCAAGTAGCTTTGACGAGTCAGCAAATGTGATCGCATTTAGCCCATTTGCATCTATCTTTATAACGGCTAGATCAGTCTTTGGATCGCTACCTATTAGCTTCGCTTTATACTCCTTGCCACCCTTTGCCAAGGTCACGACGATCTGGTCGCTATCTTCGATGACGTGGTTGTTTGTAACGATGTAGCCGTCATTTGAGATGATGACGCCAGAGCCAAGAGAGGTTGTCTTTTCTTTCTCTTTTGGCTTTGCAAAGTTAAATCCAAAAAATTCATTAAAAAACGGGTCATTAAACATCTGTTCGATGCCAGCGTTGCTTACTGTTTTTGTAGTTGAGATATTTACAACTGAAAGTTTTGCCTGAGCGATAGAGTCATAGTATGAGAGCACACTATTTTTATCACTTAACGGCGAAACTCTAGTTACATCTTGGTTTGCTTCGTTAAATTTAATATCAGCTCCAATTAGCAAAGAAGCCGCCGCTAATGAAATTAGCATAAATTTTTTCATTTTTTTCCTTTAAATTGAAAATGTCTTGAAATTATAAATAGAGCTTAAAAATAAAATCTTAACGCTTTTTTCTCCTTTGTAAATAAAAATAAACTTGACTTGCATAGACTAAAGTTTTGTGATATAATCCGTGTCAAAAAACATAAGGAGAATTTATGAGCGAAAGCTTAAGCGAAAGCTTATATGAAACTTTAGGTGTCTCAAAAGGTGCCTCGAGTGACGAGATAAAAAAAGCTTATAGAAAACTTGCTAGAAAGTACCATCCAGACATAAATAAAGACCCTGGCGCAGAGGATAAATTTAAAGAGATAAACGCTGCTTATGAAATTTTAAGTGACGAGAAAAAACGTGCCCAGTATGATCAATACGGCGATAATATGTTTGGCGGTCAAAATTTCCACGACTTTGCCAGAGGCTCGGCCGATATGGGCGATCTAAACGATATCTTGAAAAATATCTTCTCGGGTGGATTTGGCGGAGGCGGCGCTAAATTTAGCAGTGGCTTTGGTGGAGGTTTTGAAGGATTTGAAGGCTTTGGCGGAGGTGGATTTGGCTTTGGCGGAGCTGATCTAGACGTAAATGCCAAAATTTCTTTACCATTTGACGTGGCTGTAACTGGCGGCGAACATAAGATAAATTTTAATGGCGAGAGCATCAAGATAAAGATCCCAAGCGGTATAGAAGGCGGCGAAAAACTTCGCATAAAAGGCAAAGGCAAGAGTGCTGGCGGTCAAACTGGCGATCTTATACTTGCCATTAGCGTTGAGCCAAGCGACGAGTACGAAAGAGTCGGAGATGATCTTTATAAAGATGTAGAAATTCCACTAAAAACTATGCTTTTTGGCGGTAAGATAAATGTGCATACATATAAAAAAGATGTAACCATCAAGATCGCTGAGAACTCAAAAACAGGTACGAAGATCCGCTTGAAAGGATACGGCGTGCAAAACAGAAAAAGTGGAATTTATGGAGACCTCTATCTAAAAGCTAGGGTAAAACTTCCAAATATCAGTGAGCTTGACGAGGGCTTAGCAAAAGAGTTAAAAGAAAAATTACCGGAGTAAAAAATGCAAAATTATGAAGAACCACTTTTTTTAATAAGCGTTGTAGCAAAGGTTTTAAGCATACATCCACAAACTTTAAGACAATACGAAAGAGAGGGACTAGTTGAACCCTCAAGAACAGATGGCAAGATGAGGCTATACTCGCAAAAAGACGTTGATCGCGTCAAAACGATACTAAATTTGACCCGTGAGCTTGGCGTAAATTTAGCAGGTGTTGATGTGATACTTCAGCTAAAAGAGAAAATTGACGATTTAGAAGCAACTATTGATGATTTAAATAAAAAATTACACGAAGCTACCAGTCAAACCAGCAACAAAAGATCGCTAGTAAAGAGGAAAAGTAGCTTTGATCTTGTATTTTACGAAGGCAAAAAATAATATATGGAACAAATTTTAGAAGGCTTCTTGCTTGTCGCTGCGATCTCAGTCGCGTTAAATGTCATTTTTAAGAAATTTCAGATACCAACCATCATCGGCTACATCGTAACCGGCACGCTTATATCAGAATTTTTCAACCTAAAAAGCAACGATGAAATTTCTCATATAGCGGAATTTGGTATCGCATTTTTGATGTTTACGATCGGACTTGAGTTTAGCTTTAAACACCTGATGAGCATGAAAAAAGAGGTCTTTCTAAATGGCGGTCTGCAAGTTTGCTTAAGTGGCTTTGTGATGGGCGTGATGCTTTACTACGCGCTTCATCTAAAGGACGAGACAGCGCTTATCGCTGGTCTTGCCTTTGCTCTATCATCAACAGCGATCGTGCTAAAAACGCTAAATGACAACGGCGATGTGAGTAAAATTTATGGTAGAAAGGCGCTTGGAATTTTACTATTTCAAGATATCGCCGTCATCCCTATTTTGCTTATGATAGATATGTTTAGCTCGCAAGATGCCTCGATAAATGAGCTTTTACTAAAGACATTTACGAGTGCGGTTATCCTTATCGTTGTGCTATTTTTGCTCGGCAAATACGTCATCAACTGGATATTTTACAAAGTCGTTCAGACAAACTCTCAAGAGGTCTTTATCGCTACGATCCTCTTTTTGGTCGTTGGCGCCAGCACACTGGCTCACTTCTTTGGCTTTTCATACTCTCTTGGTGCGTTCTTAGCTGGTATGATGATGGCAGAAACACAGTATAAGCACCAGATCGAGGTTGATCTCATACCTTTTAGAGATCTGCTTCTTGGACTATTTTTCATAACCGTTGGCATGCAGATAAATTTTGTAGTCGTGCTCTCAAATATCTGGCTAGTTTTAGGTCTAGTCTCTAGCATAATGGTCGTAAAAGCCATCGTCGTTTTTGCCGTTTTAAATATCTACTTAAAACGCAGGGTCGCTGCTAAAACCGCGCTTAGCGTCTGCCAGATCGGCGAATTTGCACTGGCTGTCTTTGGGCTGATGACTACAAGAAATTTACTTGATATTCAAACAGCTCAAATTTTCATCGCAGCCTCTGTTATATCGATGTTTGCAACACCTTTTATACTTAAAAAGCTTGACGTGATAGCTGATCTTGTAGAGCGTGAGGTGGTAGTTGAATCAAACGAGACCTTAAAGCCACAAAAACTAAAAAATCACATCGTAGTCTTTGGCTATGATAGGCTCGGTCAAGAGGTCGTTTTAAGGCTAAAAGAGACAAAGCTTTTATACATCGTGCTTGATAATGACATCAGTCTAGTCGAGCTTGGCAGAAGCCGTGGGGAAAATGTATTTTTAGGAAATGTGCTTCAAAGCAACACTCTTGAAAACGCTTGCTTAGACGATGCAGCCGCTGTCATCATAACTGTAAATAACGAGCAAAGAGTTGAGCTGATCGCGCAAAAGATCAAAGACTACGGAGCAAATATCCAAACGATCATCAAAGCAAATGGCGAGGGTAACAAAGATATCTTCGGCGAGCTAGGCGAGAATTTCCACCTTATAAGCGAGGAGCGCGTCATGGCAAAAACACTTGTTCATGAAGCCCTTCAGTGCAAGATCGACCACGACGTAAGAGCGTAGTAAATTTAGCTTCTTAAAACACGATTTTTTGTTAAGTTCGTTTAAATAAATTAATAAAACTATTAGCAACTTTTTTATTGTATAAGAAACAATAGAGAGAATAAAACAAATCATTTTTAAAGCTAAAATTTGTCTAGCCGTAGCATCATTTAGATATAAATGGCAAAGAATTAAAAATTGATGAGCTATTAAAAGATAAAAAATAGAATTTATTGCAAATTAAAATAAAAGCATATTAGAAAATAATATGCTTTTAAAAATCAAATTTAAAGCCTAGCTTTGCCAGGCTTTACTCATTTCTTAAAGTTTGAAGGACATTTACCTCTGTGGCTTTTTTGGCAGGATAGTAAGACGAGATAGCCACGATAAACACAGCCCCAACTACGATAAGCACAAGATCGATGGTTGAGAGTTCAAGTGGTAGTTTACTTGAGCCATAAACGTCAGCTGGCAGGTCTATGATGTTGAAATTTCCAAGTAAAAATAGCCCCAAAAAGCCAAGCACCAAGCCAAATATAATGCCACCTCCGCCGATAACTAGCCCTTGATAAAAGAAGCTTCTTTTTATCTCGCCTTTGCTAGCTCCAAGTGCTAAAAGCAAGGCGATCTCCTGCCTACGGTTCATCACTGTCATTAGTAGCGAGCTTATGATATTTAGCGACGCCACAAGGATAATAAGCATCAAAACTATAAAAAGTGCTCTTTTTTCAAGTGCGAGAGCTGAGAAAAAGTTGCCATTTTGCTCCCACCAGCCAATGGCAACCGTGCCTGCTGGAAGCCCCTCGCGCACCCTTTTTATATCATCAAATGGCTTGTTTGAAAAGATGTGAATTCCATCATAAACGCCCTTTGGATAGTCCAAAATTTTCCTCAAAGCCTCGACAGAAGTATATGAAAACGCCTTGTCGTAGGCGATTAGCCCAGATGTAAATGAGCCGCCGATGTCAAAGCGCTTCATCTTTGGCGTTAGCGAAAAGCCAGCTGGATCAGCCTTTGTAAAGATAAGCGTTAGTTTTTCATCATCTCTTAGTCTAAACTCACTCGTTATGCCGCTTCCCACAAGTATCTCAAAGCCCTCTAGCTCTTTGTCTTTTAAAGCTTCATTTACGACCGAGTTTATCTGCTTTTCATCTTTAAAATTTACGCCATAAATTAGCCCGCCTTCAAGCGCGTTTGCCGAGCGGTAGATGACCTGCGTGCTGATATATGGACTAAATTTAAGATCACTAAATTTAGCCTTCAGCTCATCTACAAAGCCATCATCGATCGATCCTTTAAAGGCACTTTGAACAGTTATTGGGTAGTTCATCGTAAAAAGTTTGCGCTCAAATTCTTTATCAAATCCGTTCATAATAGCCATCGCAACTATTAAAACCATAAGTCCGATGCTAACACCAAGAAAGGCGAGCAAGGCGCTTAGAGCGATAAATGGCTGAGTTTTATCAAATCTTAAATATTTAAAAAGTAGGTACTTTGGTAAGCTTGTCATCAAATAGCCTTTAAAAGATTAAGGCGCTTTGGCGCCTTAAAAGTAGAAATTTTAAGCAAATATGCCTTTTTTAGGGCCACTTTTGCCGTGGCAATCTTTATATTTTTTACCGCTTCCGCAAGGGCATGGAGCGTTTCTCGGTATCTTTTTTTCTGGCGTGAAATTTTCATCTTCGCCTTGGTTGTTGTAGCTTAAATTTTCATCTTCAGCATTTTGGCTAGCTTCTAGCATCATCCTAGCTTGCTCTTCTTGCTCCTCACGGCTCTTAAATCTAACGATTTGAAGCGTCTTCACGCTCTCAGTTTTTAGTCTGCCAACTAGCTCCATAAAGAGGTTGTAGCTCTCTTTTTTATACTCCACTAGCGGATCTTTTTGGTTATATCCTCTAAGGCCGATGCCAGTTTTTAGGATATCCATCTGATAAAGGTGCTCTCTCCACGCATTATCAAGCACTTGAAGGTATAAAATTTTCTCTATATCTTTTCTTTGCTCTTCGTTTAGCACGCTCATTTTTTCGTTATATCTAACCTCTAAAATTTGAGCTATTTTTTCTACCAGTTCATTATACTCTAGCCCTTTTAGCTCGCTCTCGTCGATCTCTTCGCCACAATCTGCAAGGATGATAGAGCATAAATTTTTAATGTCGTAGTCATCTTTCAAGCCGCCATGGAAAATTTCAGCCGTATCAAGTAAATTTGTGGCGTATTCAACTCTGTTTTGAGCTATCTTCTCGCTCATATCGTAGCTCTTATCAAGTAGTTCGTCGCGGTACTTGTAGATAGTCTTTCTTTGCTCATTTGCCACATCGTCATACTCAAGCAAGTGCTTTCTAGCCTCAAAGTGCAAGCTCTCGACTTTCTTTTGAGCATTTTCAACAGCTCTTGTCACCATGCGGCTCTCGATGCTTTCGCCCTCGTCGATACCAAGCCTATCCATGATCGCTTTTATGCGGTCGCTACCAAAAATCCTTAAAAGATTGTCCTCTAAGCTTAGGTAAAATCTACTCATACCAGGATCACCCTGACGTCCAGCACGGCCACGCAGCTGATTATCTATCCTTCTACTTTCGTGCCTTTCGGTGCCGATGATATATAGACCGCCAAGGTCTCTCACCTCGTCGTTTATCCTGATATCAACACCGCGTCCAGCCATGTTTGTAGCGATAGTCACAGCGCCTTTTACGCCAGCTTGTGCGATGATCTCGGCCTCTTTTTCATGGTTTTTAGCATTTAGCACAGAGTGTGGGATACCAGCTTTTTTAAGCATCTCATGAAGCACCTCACTGCGCTCGATACTTGCAGTTCCCACAAGCACTGGCTGACCTTTTTCATGAGCTTTTTTAACTTCGTCGATGACAGCTTTAAATTTCTCGTTTTGAGTTTTATAGATAAGGTCGTTTTGATCTATCCTCTTAACTGGCACGTTTGTTGGGATCGAGATAACTTCAAGATTATAAATTTGAGAAAACTCAGTAGCCTCAGTCTGAGCCGTACCAGTCATACCTGCAAGTTTTTTATACATTCTAAAGTAGTTTTGATAGGTCGTATCGGCTAGCGTTTGGCTCTCTTCTTGAATTTTCACGCCCTCTTTTGCCTCAAGCGCTTGGTGAAGCCCCTCACTAAAGCGCCTGCCCTCACTTAGACGTCCTGTAAATTCATCAACGATGACAACCTCGCCATCTTTTACGACATAATGAACGTCTTTTTCAAAGAGATTGTGAGCTTTTAGAGCTTGATCTAGGTGGTGGCTTAGCACGGCGTTTTCAAGGTTGTATAAATTTTCAACTCCAAAGAGCTTTTCGGCCTTGCTTATGCCAGCCTCTGTGATCATTATCGTTCTATTTTTTTCATCTACTATAAAGTCCCCCGTTGGCTTTGAACCTGGCACGTTTGGATCAGCTGGAGTGCCTCTGGTAAGCTGTTTTGCGACTTGATCAGCTCTTATGTAACCATCAAGCGTGCGGTTTGTTGGACCAGAGATGATAAGTGGCGTTCTAGCCTCATCTATCAAGATACTATCGACCTCGTCCACGATGACGAAGTTGTGGCCTCTTTGCACCTTTTGACCAGCTTCAAATTTCATATTATCACGCAAATAGTCAAAGCCAAATTCTGAGTTTGTGCCGTATGTTATGTCCGCGTTATAGGCAGCTTGCCTTACCTCATCGTCGTATCCGCCACTTAGTATCACATCGACGCTTAAGCCTAAAAAGTTATAAAGCTCGCCCATTTGCGTCGCGTCACGCTTTGCAAGGTAGTCATTTACGGTCACTACATGCACGCCCTTGCCACTCATCGCATTTAATATAACTGGCAAAGTCGCAACCAAGGTCTTACCCTCGCCTGTCTTCATCTCAGCGATCCTGCCCTCGTTTAGCACCATACCGCCGATTAGTTGCACGTCAAAATGGCGCATCTTAAGCACCCTTTTGCTGGCCTCTCTAACCAGCGCAAAGACATCATTTAAAATTTGATCTAAAGTGACTTTCTCTTCTACGACTTGGGCTTTAAGCTCGTTAAATTTGATCTTAAGCTCATCGTTGCTCATTTTCTCATAAGTAGGCTCTAGCGCGTTTATCTGCGCCACACGTTTTATATATTTTTTGACTTCTCTATCGTTTTTCGTGCCAAAAATCTTTCTAAATACCGATGAAATCATTACTTTACCTTCCTAAATTTTTAAACTTTGGATCTTAGCATAGTTTAACTATTTATTTAATTAAACTGGGCTAGAATACGCCAAAAAAGGATAAAAAATGAGAAAATTTTTGATAGCTTCTCTTGTTGCGGTTTGCTCATTTGGTGCTGGCTTAAATTTTAAAAGCCTACAAAGTGACTTTACTCAAACTGTCTTTAGCGAAGGTAAGAGTGTAAATTACAAGGGTAGATTTTACGCTAAAAGCGACAACACCGCGCTTTGGATATATGAAAGTCCAACACCAAAGAGGATTTACTTTGACAAAGACAAGGTGGTCGTGATCGAAGATGAGCTTGAGCAAGCCATCATTTCAAGACTAGATGACACGCCAAATTTGACGCAGGTTTTGGCTCATGCAGAGCAAATTCAGCCGACTCTTTATAAGGCGATATATGACGGAGTTGAGTATTTTATAACGATAAAAAACACGCTTCCAACGACGATTGACTATAAAGACAAGCTCTCAAATAAGATAAAAATCACTCTAAGCAACCCAGTAAAAGACGCGCTCATCCCAAAAGAGACGCTAACCCCAGTTATCCCACAAGGTTACGACATCGTAAATCAATAAATTTGGCTAGCTTTTAGCCAAATTTACTCACTTCTGCCCGAAGTCTTTTCCAAATTCTTGCACATTATTTAGATCGATCGGCTTTTGCACCATGTCGTTTGGATCAGGCGAGATGATGATCTCATTGCCTTTTTTCTTCTTTTCTGGCTTTGTCATCACATCTTCATTGACGCTTGGATCAGAGCATAAATTTTGGCTTTTTATCGCTTTTATGATCTCGCTTAGTTCTAGATTATTTATCACTTTGATGTTTAAAATAAGCACGTCGTCGATGTCAAGCGAGTGCTTTTTGGCTGCGTATTTCATAAAGAGCTCTTTAAATTTCTCTTTTCCCATTGAGGTTAGGATGTCCTCCACGTAAAAGCTGCCAACAACGACGTTTAGCGCATCAAGCACGTATGCTTCGTTCTCCTCCACGTCACGTCCGACAACTTCAAGGTTCATGCTTATCTTTTTTGTTAAATTTTGTCCAGCTTTTGAATAGATGTCTGTTTGAAAGTCACTCACTTTTAGCACATCTGCAAATGCAAAAACGCCAAAAACAAGGCTTAAAAGTAGCTTTTTCATAAACTCTCCTTAATATGCAAAAATACGTTTTCTTGGTAAAATTTCTTAACTTCGTCGTCAATTTTAACCACTTTTCTTAAATGCTGCCTAAAATCACTTTTCTTATCATAAAAAAGTTTTAAATTTTTAGGATTTACCGCGCGAGAAAGTGCGACGTAGAGCTGCCCTTTGGCAAAGATGTGGTTGATGTTGCAAATGAGCGAGTTTATACTCATGCCTTGAGACTTGTGGATAGTTAGCGCATAGGCAAGCTTAAATGGAAACTGATAAAGCGAGGCCTGCACGTTCTCCTCGATCTCGTCTTCGTTTAAATTTAGCGCGCAAAAGTTATAAGCGCACTTTTCTATCTCACATATCTCGCCGCTATCTTTTTGCACGATCACACTTGATATGGCGCCATTTTCTTTTAAAATTTGCATGATCTTGCCCTGCTCGCCGTTGTAGTACTCGCCCCATTTATTTGAAGTAAAGATGATTTTTGCGCCTATCTTCATCTCTAAATTTCTTGAGATATTTAGCGTATTTGCCCACTTTTCAAACTCTTTTTTGTCTAAATTTTCATCCATAACAAGCACGTCCGAGTTTGAAATTTCAAGTGGCGCATTAAGTGCAAGAAGTCTTTTTTGATTTAGCATCTCAGCCTCGGCGTTTCTGCCAAAAAGCACGCTAGTCTCGCTATCTGGCTCGATAGCTCCCACTCGCAAGCTCTCGATATAAGCCATCATCTCATCATCTAGCTCACCAACTCTAAGACGAGAGAGAATTTCATAAAATTTAAGATCATTTGTGCGTTTTGAGACGAGCAGCTCGACATTTGTAAATTTCATATCCTCCCACGCACTGGAGTTAAAGGCGTATAAAAAGTTAAAAAGTTTGCTCTCATTTTGCTCCTTTTGCACGGGTGGCAGCTGATAAAAGTCGCCCACTATGAGCACACTGCCCTTAAATTTAGAGGTGAGCAAGCGGTATCTTATCATCTCCATGACATTTGAGCTAACCATCGAAATTTCATCAATTACTAGCAGATCGCAAGCATCTAGCATATTTCGTAGTTTGTTTAGCTTATCTTTTTGGCGGTAGTCAAGCCGTCTTAGCTCCTCGTAGTCCTTGCAGTAGCCAAATTTAAAAAAGCTATGCAAGCTAACTCCCCCAAGGCTAACAGCGCTTATGCCAGTTGAGCCAAGGATGACGACATTTTTAAAATTTTCTTTGTAGTGTCTGATGATGGAGGCGGTTAGATAGCTCTTGCCAACACCGCCACCGCCTGTTAAAAAGACATTTGAGCGAGATAAAATTTCTAAAATTTGATCTTTCATCTACTCAAACATCTCTGGGCGATACTCAAAATGCATCGTATCAAAGTGTTTCCAGCGTCCGCCCCAGATAAATTTATGTCTCTCAAATACTCGCACGATCTTTTCAGGGATCAAGTTCTCATAGCCCTTGCTCCACTGCCAGTAGTGGCTCTTTTTTACATTTATATCGATCGCGATGCCGTAGCTGTGCGCGCTTAGGCGGTTTGTGCCAGCGATGATGCGCCACTTAAATGTCCCGCCTGGATCTTTTAGATATTCAAGTAAATTTGGATCGCTCTTTACCATCTCATTTAGCTCGTTGCTCACATCCTGCAAGGCAGCTGCAGCGCCATTTTTAGAGTTAAATTTCAAAGGCAAATTTAAAAAATCCTTTAGCCAGATGACATCAACCAAATTTGCTTTTACCGCGCTCTCGCTTGAGCCATAAATTTTGCCTAAAAGCTCGTAGTTTCTGCACCTGCCAGCATCACTAAGGGCCGCGCTAAGTGGCGAAAACGCAGCGTAATCAAGCGCGTTCATATCCTCTATGTCAGCCCCAGTGCTACACTCTTCATCTTTTTGTTTAAAATCATCATAGACTAAACTCGTGCCATCGCTAAATTTAACCAAATTTTCTTCTATCTTTACGCCATAAGCTCGCTGCAAAGCCGACATCTTTCTAGCCTTATCTAGCATCCCTTGCTCAGGTCTCATCACATTTATAGAATCAACCTTTGAGATAAGCAAATTTGCACTTTGTATGTCGCTTCTATTTTGTCCGATATTTAGCGTCGTTATCGCCGTTGCACCAATTAGCGCGCGGCCGTTGTTTGTAGTTTTTAGCCCCCAAGCATCATGCACGACGTAGATATCATCGCCCTTGTATCCAGCATAGAGCATGATGTGGCCTGGTAGATGCACGAGCGTGAGATATGGCACGCCTTTTTCTTTTATCTCTTTACTCTTTGCGGCATTACTAAGACCTTTTAGATTGATCTTTTCTCCCATATTTGCCTGCGCCCTTGAGTTCCTAGGCAACCACACGCCAAAGCTTGCTAGCAAGTCTTTTGTAAAAAGCGAGCAGTCTCTTAGCTTATCCACCCCGCCCCAGCCATAAGGCTGAGTAAGAAGCGAGCTAAGAAGTGTTTTTAAATTTGAGTCGTTAAATTTAAGTGGAAAAAGGGCGCTAAAAGACTTTGGGAGGACAAACTCCCTAAGCATATTTCTTACATAAATTTTGCCGTAGTAGTTTTTGTCATCTTGCGCCAAAACTGGCAGTATCGCGCCGACACGCGAGTAAAATAAAAAGTTTCCGCCTTTATCATAAACTGGCATCTTGTCGGTTTTGATCGTTACAAAGCTTGATTTTTGATAGGCAAGCGCCTCTTCATCGCTTATAAATTTGATATCTTCAACCTTCACCCAGCCCCAAACCGCATCATCACTCACAAACGCCCATGCCCTATCTTTTGAGAGGTGCGATACAAAGAGCGGATGAGCGATGCTTAGGGTGGATTCTTGCAGATAGTCAAACGGATAGCCCTCACCTGGAGTTTGCGGGTTTAAAAATATCGGCTCGTCGGTTGGGAAATTTCTTACAGCTGTGTTTGCTGAAGTTAGAGCGTAAGCTGAAATTTGCAAAAAGCCAGCGAAATTTGCATTGTCCTTTTGTGCGTCAAACCAGCTTTGAGGTATCTGCCTAAAATTTGAGCCAAAATACTTTCTCTTCTCGCTTGGCTTATATACATTAAACGCCCAAAAAGCGTCATTTGGGTTAAATTTCACACCTCTAAGGGTAAAAACTTTAAACCTTCTTTTTAAAATTTCATCCTGAGCAAAGCTCGCACTTTGCATATTTTGAGGTAGTGACGAGGCGTCTTGTTTTACTTCAAATTCAAGCAAGCTGATGCGCTCATTTGGCTTATAGACATTTTCGTCTGGCAGGGCATTTTGCTGCTTGTTTGGCTCTGGTTTTGTTGTCTGCGAACAACCCAAAAACAAAGCAACACTAAGTGCTAAAAATATACCTTTTTTCAAATTTCTTCCTTATCCTTAAATATAGCTTCGACGATCAAAACAAAGATATAAAACATCTTTTCATCGTTGTTTTTGCAAATTTGCCTCATCGTCTCGTTTTGATCCTTGACCTTTATATCGTTTGATCTTAAAATTTCTGCAATGTCTGCGCCAAATTTCTTTGAAAGCTCGCCCACTTTGACATCATTTAGCGCGTTTAAAAACCTTGTCGTGTTGCAGTCCATCTGAACTGGCTTATGCTTTAAGATATTTTTAAACTCAAGGCTTAGCTTTTTTAGCTTTTTCTTCTTGACGTAGCTGTGGATTATGGTGAGGACAACCAAGCTAAAGCCAAAGAAAATGTGCAAATTTAGCGAATTTTCGCTCATCTCTCCCTTTAAAAAGAGCACGCCGCTTGCAAAAAGCCCCACCACGCAGGCAAAAAGTAGCAACAAGATGATGTATTTAAAGATCACTTCGACCATGACGTTATCTTTTAGCTTCTCAAACATCAAGCCGCCCTATCTCATCTTCGCTAAAAACTAAAATACCATTTTCTTTTAGCAGTTTTGCCGCTACGCCGTCGCCTAAAATGAGCTTTTTAGTGAAGCTTCCATCATAAATTTGCCCGCTCCCGCAGCTTGGACTTCTAGCTTTTAAGATCGCCTTTTTACAGCCATTTAGCTTAGCTATCTTTAGGCAAATCTCAGCCCCAAATTTAAAATTTTCGCTCACATCTTTAGCTGTTTTTGTAACGACTAAGCCACCTTTCATCTCAGCTGGCTCTCTTGGCGTGCTAAGTCCGCCAAAAACCTCTGGACAGACAAAAAGTAGATGATATTTTTTTGAAATTTCATCTAAAACGCCACTATCCAAAAGGTTGTTTTCGCCATTAAATTTGCAGTTTATGCCAGCAAGGCAGGCGCTTATTAAGACCTTTTCTCTCAAAGTCCAGCTTCTTTTAAAAGCTCGCTAGCATAAATTTCACGAAGTTTGCTTGAGATTTCGCCCACTTTTGCGCCGTTTATCGCCTTGCCGTCAGCATAGATCACTGGCAAAAGTATGAGCGTAGCAGCCGAGATAAAGACTTCATCAGCCGCGTAAACCTCGTCCATGCTAAATTTACGCTCCTCTATCTTTAGTCCGATATCTTTAGCGATCCTTAAAAGCCTCATACGGCGGATCCCTGGCAAAATTTCATTTGAAAGTGGCTTGGTGATGAGAGTTTTATCTTTGATGATAAAAGCGCTCGAGCTACAGCCCTCTGTGACAAAGCCATTTTCTACCATAAAGCCCTCGTCTGCGCCCTTTTTGTGAGCCTCGTTTTTAGCGTAGCATTGAGCTAGAAGCGAGATTGATTTGATGTCGCGTCTCTTCCACCTGATGTCCTCGACACTTACCACTTTTATGCCAGTTTTTGCAGCTGGGTTGTTTAAAATTTCACTCTCGTAGCAAAAGATAAAGACGCTTGGGGTTAAATTTTCCATAAAATAGAAATTTCTAAACGCCACACCTCTTGTTACTTGCATGTAAATTCCACCCTCTTTTAAGTCATTTTTGGCGATCATCTCATTTAAGATCGCTTCAAATTTATCTTTTTCGTAAGGCAGGCTTATATCTATCTCGTTTAAGCTTCTCTCAAATCTCGCCCAAAAGCCATCTTTATCGACCATTTTTGAATTTATCACAGGCACCACTTCATAAATTCCATCGCCAAATATAAATCCTCTATCAAATGCACTAACTTTTGCCTCATCTTTTGGCAAAAACTCGCCATTTAAAAAGACCGTTTCTAAAGCTTTATCTGCCATTTTTAGCTCCTTAAATTTTAGGCAAATTGTATCTAATTTTGTTTGAATTTATAGATTTTTAGATACAATGAGCTGAAATTTTCAAGGTAAAAAGTCTATAAAAAATGAAAGAAAATCTAAGAAACACTATCATTAAAAATATTTTTTTCGTCTCAAAACAGCCAGTTTTATTTAGAGATTTACTTGAAGCAAATGCCCTTTTTAACGAAGGTATGCTAGTTGATGGCGCAAAGCTAAATTTTAGATTTAACCACGTGAAGCTCTATCAAATTTACGCACTTATCTGCTTTGTAGTCTTGTTTCCGCTTCTCATCATCACGCACCACTTTTTAGCAAAGACCGACGCGCACATCTCGATAATCGCAACCACCATCGTCACTTCAGCTGTTTTTATCGGATTTGATATGTTTAAGGTTTGGGCAAGAAGAGAGATAAGCTTGGATCTTATAAAAAAGGCTTGGAGCGTGCATTTTCCATATTTTGGATATGAAAAGTATTCAAGCAAGGTTGAAGAAATTTACAACACCGCTCTTAAAAATGACGTTTCAAAAAAAGATTTAGAACAATATATATATGAAAAGCTAATCTCTCAAAAAGAGAGCGCTGAGTAAATTTCATTTTGTTTTAAAGCAACTCGTAAAATTAGCTTTTTAACGTTTTCGTCTTTGCAAAGTAGCTTCGCTTCTATCTCGTTTATGAAATAATATGGAAGTTTTTTGATCTTTTTATCTAGCATCAAAAACCTATCTGAGATGATTTTTATATCATTTTGCAAGGCGTTTTTCTCTTTTAACTCATCTAAATTCAGATAATTTCTAAGCTTAACCAGATCGCTATTTATATCATCAAGCTTGCTAGCTATAAATTTTGCATTTTTCATATTATCATCGTCTAAATTTTTACTAACTTTTATAGCGTAGTTTAGCTCATTTAGCGAGCCTAAAACCTTTTTTTCATCCATGCTAAAAGCATCTTTGTTTGACTCATTTAGAGAAATTTGCACTAAATTTCTAAAACCTATCAAGGCACTGCTTAAGCTATTTTTTATCGCTGTATAGTCATTTTTCTTAGTTAGTAGATATGTGACAAAAACTATCAAAAAGCCAGCTGCCACATCAAGCAGTCTATCGACCATAAGAGCTAAAAAGTCTCTTTTTATAAGCGAAAAAATGGATGTAAATTCAAACATAAAAGCCGTTGCAAAGACTATTTGTTTGTAAGATTTTAGATAATAAACCAAAAACATACCGATAAAGACAACCACGTAAAATGCGTATGATTCACCCATAAATTTCACAAAAACAAGTGCGATAAAAAAGCCGATAACTCCGCCAAGAAGGCTATCTCTGCCAGCATTTTTCAAAGCATCTTCGTCGTTTTTGTTTAGGCTCATCACCGCTATGGCTATCCAAATTCCATGATTTATATGCATCGCCTGCGCTATAAAAATGGCAAGCGACATGCAAATGGAAAGCCTTAAAGACTCTTTTAATATTTCATTTTTTAAATTTAGCTTTTTAAATGCCTCTTTTAGCGTGATCTTTTTTGTGTTGTTAAACGAGAGTTTGTCCTCGCCGCCCTCTTTTATAAGCAAAAATTTATCATAAAGCACGCCAAGCGAGCTTGCAAAAATTTTAAAATTTGAGTTTTTAGCTAAATTTAGCGCATCAAATTTTAGCTTTGGAGTTTGATTTTTGAAAATTTTTTTAAGCTCAAAAAGGTTGTAAGCGATCTCATTTTTTACCTCATTTAAAAGCGCTTTGTCCTCGATCCTTTCAAACGAAGCGCCCAATGTTCGAAGCAAAAGAGCGATCTCTTCAACTTTATAAAAATAAAATAGCGCTTTGGCTTGATTTCTAACTAACTTAACATCTTTTATCTTTAGGCTTTTGTTTGCGAAAATTTCTTTTGATTTATCAATCGAGCTCATTAAATCTGCGATACTTGCGTAAAAATGGCTCGTGCCAAGCGCCTTGCTCGATAAGATGGCGCTGTCTAGTAAAAAGCTGATGCTCTTTTTAGTAAATTTGCCGTATTTGCCAAAGTTTTCAAATTTTATGATGATGCTTAACACGCCAGCAAGCACCAGACCGCCGATGCTATCAGGCACATTTAGCCCAACTGCGGCCTTTGTCACAAAGGCAACTAGCCCTGTTGCATTTACAGCGAGTAAAATTTTGTTTAAATTTGAGCTATAAATTTGGCTAATGCCTACCACAAATATCCAGACAAATACGATAAGCGAGAGCCAAACGCCAAGGCTGATAAATGGATCAACAAAGGGCATAAAAGCGCAAGAAAGCGCGATGTAAAGTAGCAAAAATGCAAATTTACTCCTATCTTTGCACTCAAGCTCGCCAAGAAAGAAGATACCCATCGTGATATTTACAGCCATGATAGCGCCGCTTAGATGAAAGAAGTAAAAACACAAAAAGCAGTTAAAAGCGATGGTTGTAGCAGCTTTTAGCGAGTAGATGAGCTGGAAATTTGCAGGGTCGTAGTAGTGGATAAAGCTTTTAAATTTCTTAATTATTTCCATTGACGCTCTTGCATATTGTTTAAAATTTGATTTTTATAACGCAAATTTTCAAGCTTTATGCTAAGAGCTCTGTTTTCTTCAAGGAGCATATCTCGTTTGCCGCTGATATCGGCGATATCTCTACTTATATAATAAATTTGATTTGCTATATAAATTTTTGGCAAAAATAGAGCCAACGCTATAAAAACCGCCAGATAGACCATCACTAGCGTTTTAAAGCTTAAATTTACCTCACGTTTTTGCTCCTCGTCGTGAAGTGTTAGCAGCTCTTCTTTTTCTTGCATCTTTATCCTTTTATCTTAAAAACACGTAGTTTTGCGCTCTTGCTTCGTGAGTTTTGCGCTAGCTCACTTTGGCTCGCTGTTAGTGGTTTTTTAGTTAAAATTTCGCCCAGTTCGTGGTTATTTCCGCACTCACATCGGTAGATGCCAGGCGGACAGATACAGCTATTTGCCCACTTTTTGAAGCGCTCTTTTACGATCCTATCTTCAAGCGAGTGAAATGTTATGATCGCCACCAAGCAATCTTTAAAACCGCCCTTTTCTATGCTATCGAGCAAATTTGTTAGCTCATCTAGCTCGCCATTTACCTCTATCCTGATCGCCTGAAAAGCAAGGATCGCAGGGCTAACGCCGCGCCCTTTTATCTTGGCTGTGCCTATTATGTTTGCAAGCTCTTTTGCGCTTGTTATCTCGCCTAAATTTCTAGCATTTATTATCTTATTTGCGATCCCAGAGGCATTTTTTAGCTCGCCGTAATCCCTAAAAATCCTAACTAACTCATCAAACGAGTAGCTATTTACCACGTCATAGGCGCTAAATCCTCGCTCTTTATCCATGCGCATATCAAGCGCGCTTGAGCCAAGACTAAAGCCTCTATCATCTTTATCTATCTGCAAAGAGCTAACGCCAATGTCAGCTAAAATCCCTCTAACATTTGAAATTTCATCGCTACTAAGTTTGCTAATAAGCTCAGAGAAATTGCTCTTATAAATTTTCACTCTACTGCCAAATGGCTCAAGTTTTTTGAGCGAGAAATTTATAGCCTCGCTGTCTCTATCGCAAGCGATCAAATTTAAATTTTCATTTTGAGACAAAATAGCACTAGAATGTCCAGCATATCCAAGCGTGCAATCTATAAAATTTCCACGCAGGTCTTTAAAAAATGATAAAACTTCGTCAAGTAAAACGCTAATATGCGGACTTTGCAACACTGCCTCTTTAATGAAATTAGTGTGAAAATTTATCGAAATTTTACTTAAAAAGCTATCATTACATAAAATTTTACACAAATTTTAAGATAGCTTAAATATAATCACCCAAACATAGGAGAAAAAATGGACTTATTGCACTCAACAAATGAGATAAAAAAAATATCTCTTTCGATGTTTAGAAAGAATTTTTTTGGTGTTTTTCATGGTTCTATCTCGGCGAGAGTAGAAAAAAATCAATTTATCATCAACAAGCAAAGTGCCATTTTTGACGACTTGCAAGATAGTGATCTAACGCTTCTTTCATCAAAAAAAGACTACCGATGGAATGATGCAAGCTTAGATGCTGATATACACTTAAATATCTACAAAAACATAAATGAAGCAAAATTTGTCTGCTACGCCATGCCTCCATACGTGACAGCTTATGCAATGAAACATGAAAAGATCGCACCAAAAGACTATTTTGGATGCATGAGATTTAATGAAATTTTAGTCTATGATCCAAAGCAGTTTGACGACTGGTATGAGCGTGCTGAGACAGAAATTTATAGAGCGATGATAGAGAAAAATACTAACGTCGTCGTGATCAAAGGATACGGTGTTTACGCGTATAGCAGGAGCCCTCAGCTACTTGCAAAAGATATAGCCTTGTTAGAAAATAGCTGCAAACTGCTTCATTTTACTGGTGATTACAGCGATTTTAGCATTTAAATTTTTGCTAACAAAGATAAAAAATGTTAGTAAAAATTTAGCAAGAAACGTTTTTATAAAGCCCCATTTTAAGCTTATTTAAGCCAAATTTCTATAAAATATCGCACAAGCTTTGTTAGTATTTTAAAGGAAGAACTTAATGTTATCTTGGATGCAAAAACATAAAAAATACCTAGTCGTGACAATTTGGGTAAGCACGATAGCTTTTGTCGGTGCTGGTTTTGTCGGCTGGGGCGCATACGATCTAAACAGCAACAGAGCTACTTCAGTAGCTAAAGTAGGACATAGAAATATAAGCGTTCAAGAGTTGCAACAAAAATACGATAGGTTATATCAGTACTACAACAATGTATTTGAAGGCAAACTAACTCAAGAGAAAGCTGAAGAGTTAGGTTTAGAAAATGCTGCACTTCAAGCTGCTATTCAAGAAAATTTACTATTAAATTTTGCAGACGATATCGGTCTAAGCGTTAATAAAGACGATGTTTTAAAATATATAATCGTCGATCCAACATTTCAAAAAGACGGCGTTTTTGACAAAAATTTATACTACGACGTGCTAAGAAGAGCCAGGATAAACCCAACTGATTTTGAAGATAATCTAAAACTAACTATCTTACTAGATAAACTTAGAACTATTTTAAATTTACCTGCAAGCAAAGAAGATATCGCCATGATGGAAGCTAGCTTTTTCATGCAAGATAAATTAGCTGTGCAAGTAGTAAATGCTGATCAAAACGATATCAAAGTAGATGAGAAAGAGCTAAAAGATCTTTGGGAGATAAATAAAAATAACTATATGACAAAGACACTTTATGGCATAGATACATACTTTGTCGAGTCAGAAAAAAGTGACGCAAACGAAAGTGTTTTAAAATCTTACTATAACGAGAACCAAGATAAATATAAGGGTTCTGATGACAAGATAAAACCTTTTAGCGAGGTAAAAGCTGAAGTTAATAAAGACTACAACATAGAGCAAAGCAAAACTAACGCTTTAGAAAAGTATGTCGCTGTTAAAAAAGCTGAGCTTGCAACTAATGGTTTTGTAAGCGTAAATGAAGACAACGCTACTTTTTCACTTGATGAGATAAAGGGTGCAAAAGTTGGCGAAGTGATAAAACCATTTATCTATAAAGATGGCTATTTGATAGCTAGAGTAAAAAGCATAACTCCTCCACAACCTATGAGCTTTGAACAAGCAAGAGCTAATGTGCTTGAAATTTATAAAAGTAAAAAAGAAAAAGAAATTTTAACAGCAAAAGCAAAAGATACTCTACAAAACTTTAAAGGCACAGATGTTGGCTTTGTTAGCAGAGAGGTAAATGGCTCTATTGCGGGCTTAAATGAGAGCGATACAAGAGCTTTTGTATCTCAACTTTTTGACACTAACAACACAAAAGGTTATGTTATATTAGATGACAAAGCCGTAGTGTACGATATTTTGGAACAAAGATTGCTTACTAACAATATAAATAACAACTATAAGCAAATAACACAACAAAATGTTGCAATGCTTAAAAACAACGAGTTGATAAAAGATTTAACAAACAAACTTCTAAAATATTATGAAGTTAAAGAATATGTCAAAAGGTAAAAATTTTGAGTACTAGAATTTTAGGCATAGATGTCGGATCATTTCAAATTTGCGCTGTTATAGCAGAGCAAAATGATGATGGCATAAAGATAATAGGAATAGGCACAGAAAAAGCACAAGGTATAAAAAAAGGTGCTATAAATAACATTGAACTAGCTGCAAAATCTATAAAAAATGCACTCATAGAAGCGCAAAAAGTTGCGGGCACACACTACGAAAGAGTAGTAGTTTCGATATCTGGCAAATATACTAAAAGCGTAAATAGTAGTGGCGTAGTAAATATACCAAATCATGAAATAGGCATAAAAGAGATAGAGCGTGCCATGCAGATGGCAGATCACAATGCAGAGACTTCCCCAGAATATGAAAAACTTCATGTCTTACCTTACAACTTTAAAGTGGATGGACAAGAATTTATAGAAGATCCTATCGGTATGAATGGCACTAGACTTGAAGTGCAAACACATATCATAAGTATCCAAAAATCACAACTAAGCAACCTAAGAAAGGCTGTAAATTTAGCAGGCGTGCAGGTTGATAACGTAGTTCTTTCTGGTTACGCTTCAGCCATAGCAACACTAACAAAAGATGAAAAAGAACTTGGTGTTGCTCTTATAGATATGGGCGGCGAGACATGTAATATGGTAGTGCATGCTGGAAATTCATTAAGATATAACTCATATCTACACGTTGGCTCTGCAAATATAACTATAGATCTTTCAATGGCGCTTCATACTCCTTTGCCAAAAGCTGAAGAGATAAAACTAGAATATGGCAAGCTAGTAAATAAATCAGTTGATCTTATCGAGCTTCCAAGACTTGGTGATGAGCAAAAAACCCACGAAGTTTCACTTGATGTTATATCAAATGTCATCTCAGCTAGAGCAGAAGAGACTGTGATGGTGCTTGCAAATATGCTTGAAGATAGTGGATACAAAGATCTTGTTGGTGCTGGCATAGTACTAACTGGTGGCATGACAAAGCTTGATGGGCTAAAAGACCTAGCTTCTGCAATATTTGACAACATGCCAGTTAGGATCGCAAGACCAAAAGAGATGGATGGCTTATATGAAATTTTAAGAGATCCAGCAAATTCTTGTGCCATAGGACTTTGCATGTATGGCGCTGGAGAATTTACGCCTTATGAGATAGACTCAGAAAAAAAGATGAGATATAAGGGTGAGTTAAGATCAAAGCCAAAAGCAAATTTCAACATTTTTGAAGAAGAGAAAAAAGAGAAATTTGAAGTAAAAAAACAGGAAAAAGATGATTTTGAAGAAGGCATTGAACTTGTAAATATGGATATAAATTTAGAGCAAACAAAAAATAAAAACGAGCTTGCAAATATCGCTGATATAAGTAAGCAAGAAAAAAAACCAAGTGCTTTAAAGAAATTTTGGCACAGCATGACACAACTATTTTGAGGAGAATTTTTACAATGAGCAACAGTTTCACAATCGAAGAGAACAAGAGCCTTTATAGCGCAAAGATAAAGGTAGTAGGCGTAGGTGGTGGTGGTGGTAATATGATAAACCACATCATAAGAGAGAATCCAAATTTAGACATCGATCTAATGATAGCAAACACAGATGCTAAGGCACTTGACAATTCTCCTGCACATACAAAGATACAGCTTGGTGAGAAAAAGACAAAAGGTCTTGGCGCTGGTATGAGACCAGAAGTTGGCAAAGAAGCTGCACAAGAGAGCTACGAAGAGATAAAAAGTGCTCTTGAGACTTCTGATGTTGTGTTTATCGCTTCAGGCCTTGGTGGTGGTACAGGTACAGGCGCTGCTCCAGTTGTTGCACAAGCTGCAAAAGAGATAGGTGCGCTAACAGTTGCTGTTGTGACTATGCCTTTTTCGTTTGAGGGTAAAAAGCGCAGCAAACTAGCTGATATCGGTCTAAGCGAGCTTAGAAAAGAGAGCGACTCTATCGTTATCATACCAAACGACAGACTTTTAACTTTGATAGATAAAAAATCTGGCATCAAAGAGAGCTTTAAAATGGTTGATGAAGTACTTGCAAGAGCAGTAAATGGTATGTGCTCTATCGTGCTTGACTCTGGTGTCAGCGATATCAACCTTGACTTTGCTGACGTAAAAACAGTTATGAGTCACAGAGGTCATGCTTTAATGGGCGTTGGCGAGGCTTATGGCGAGGGTGCAGCTCAAGAAGCTATAAAAAATGCTATCCAATCACCACTACTTGATAACATGAACATAAACGGAGCGCTTGGCGTTTTAGTTCATTTTAAAATGCATCCAAACTGCTCACTCGATGATCTTCATAGCGCGATGTCAATGATCGAGGAGGCATCTGATGATGATGCTGATGTGATCTTTGGTACAACAACTGATGAAAACATAGAAGACAATAAAGTCGAAGTTACTATCATCGCAACAGGTTTTAAAGGCGCAGAAAAAGAAAGCGAAGAAAAAAAAATAGCCCAAGAGCCTGAAAATGATCTTTTAAATAAAAATATCGTTTTAAAAAGAAGAGTAAGCGGTGGATATAACAGTGATGAGTATATCTCTCAGCTAGATATCCCATCATATCTTCGTCACCAAATGGACTAAGTCCTAACTAAAAATTCTCCTGTTAAATTGCAAGTTTATCTTGCAATTTACCTTTTTATATATTCAAATTTTAACCATTACCTAGCAAACGCCTAAAATTATCTTCTATAACTCGCATTTTTAGTTTTTACTTGCATAAATTTATTAAAGAGTTTAAACAGCCCAAGCAATTTTAACTACACTTTTTATGATATTTTTAAAATTTAAAGTAGAAGTTCAAGAAGAAAAGCTAGAAATTTGCCAGCTAAGCTAAATTTCTAGCCAAATTTATTATTGCACTCCAAGTTGTGCTTTTACAAAGTCACTTGCCATTTGGATATTCCACTCAGGCTCCCAAACTAGGTCGATCTCGCACTCTTTCACACCCTCCACGCCAAGCGTAGCCGTCTGCACCCAGTCAAGTATCATCTCATGAAGTGGGCAAGACTTGGTTGAAAGCGTCATCGTCACCTTTGCTTTGCCGTTTTCATCGCAACTCGCATCATATATGAGCCCAAGCGAAACGATATCAAAGCCAACCTCGGGATCTACGATATTTGACAAAGCATCATAAATTTTTTCTTTCATTTTTTATCCTTTAAAACCAGTAAATTTAAAAACATTTATCATATTTATAGCAAGCAAAATGATGCTTAAAGCCATAAAAATCATACTTGCATAGACTAAATTTCCCATCTCAAAGCCAACCGCCAAAGGATAGCACACAAGCGAAATGACATTAAAAGCTACGGCGTAATAAGCCGCCTTTTTTAGTATCATCGCATCAAGCAGCGGCACTTTTGCCTTGCCAACAAAGGGTGCCACGTAGTGATACCAGATGAGAAATGGCGCGATCTTATAAAGATGAGCCACGATAAAGGCAAACAAAAAGCCATATATCATAAAAAACGCAGCCAAATTTAGCTTTTCAAAAATCATAAATATAGCAGCCACAAACAAGGCAAGCAGCGAAAGAGCGATATTTACGTTCCAGTAGTCATACGCCTTTCTCACCCGCTTTTTCAGGATATAAAACGCCTGTGCTATAAAAAACAAAGCCGCCACAGCCACTGTAAAAATGGATAAATTTTCATCGATTGCCAACAAAACGCCAGCCAAAATATAAGAGGCAAGCGAAGCCTTGCTAAGCGTAAATTTAAGATCATGCGCCAGCGCAAACATCGGCAAAAGCACGCTTGCAGCCCCAAGTATCACGAAAAATACAAAACCCAGCACGAAATATACGTGAAATTTTAGCGTCATAGCAAAATCAAGCATAAGCGTGCCACCAAGTATCATCACTAGGCAAAATCCAAGCGTTATACCAACTAGCAAAAATATCGCCGAGGCAAAGAGCGCAAAGGCTGCAAAGCTTCTTTTTTGATTACCCATAAAGCTTAGCGCATAGGTCGAGCCAAAAAAGAGAAGCGTGCCAAAGAGAAAAACTGCGCTGATTTGCAAAATCCTAGCCTCGCCAAATACCATCGCGTAGCTCATAGCAAGTAGCGATACGCAAAAAATGGCTAAATTTAAAATAGCCCCTTTTACCGTGAAAAATGGCTTTTCTAAGATGACTGAGGTTAGCTGATAGAGCGCTCCGATGATGATGCTTATCACAAAGCCAACAAAAAATATATGCAAAAAGCCAGCCGTATTTAGCGAGCTAATCGCCTCAAAATCAGCGTAAAAAAAGGCCGGGACGCTTAGCGCTAAGAAAAAAATGCCAGCGATAAAGTAGCCGCCAACTAGCTTAAATGGCGGCGCATAAGTGTTTAAAAGCATCTTAATGGCAAAGGCTAGTGTCTATGTTTTCTATGCTCGCACCCTCTTTTAGGCTAAAAGTCATCTTCACAGCTCCGCCCTCAAGGTCCTCGCGCTTAATGTCAAAGCTCTTATCTATCTTTGGTATAAGACCAGCTGGAAATTTATGATTTAGCATCATAATTTTTGTGTTTTTATCAGCAAATTTAATAGCCAAAAGCGCGTTCATCATAGGCTCAGGCGGCACGCAAGGACGTGAGTCAAAGCCCACAAAGCTTACCCCATTTTCACTAAATTTATAAAACGGCACCGTAGCACCCTCTACATTAAACTGCTCTGCATTTTTGAAAAATTCACTCATTTTTTTTCCTTTTGATTTTGGAGAATTATACTCTGATTAAACTTTTCAAACCATTGATTTGCTTCAACAAAAGCTACTTTACGTAAGGGATAAACTCCTCGTATCCAAGCCTAGCCATATCCTCAAGTGGTATAAATTTAAGGCTTGCGCCGTTTATGCAGTATCTTAGCCCACCCTTGTCACTTGGCCCGTCGTCAAAGACATGTCCAAGGTGCGCATCGCTGTTTTGAGACCTAACTTCAACCCTTTTCATCATAAAAGAGTTATCCTCGCTATACGCAAGCGTCGTTGTCGTGATAGGCTTTGTAAAGCTTGGCCAGCCACATCCTGCGTCAAATTTATCAGCGCTTGAAAAGAGCGGCTTGCCACTGGTGATATCGACATAGATGCCCTTTTTGTCAAATTTATCATACTCGCTGCTAAATGGCCTCTCAGTCGCCGCCTCCTGCGTCACTGCATACTGCTCGCTGCTTAAATTTCTCTTTAGCTCCTCTTTGCTAAGTGGTTTAAATTTAGCCTCATCATAAAGCGGCTTATTTGCCAAATTTAGATCGATATGGCAGTATCCAAAAGGGTTTTTGTCAAGATAGTCTTGATGATACTCCTCAGCAATGACGAAATTCTTAAGTGGTGCGACCTCGACCACGATCTTATCTTTAAATTTCTTTTGCTCGATCTTTATAAAGCTCTCAATGACTGGTAGATCGTCCTTGCTAACATAGTAAATCCCGCTTCTATACTGCCTGCCGACGTCATTGCCCTGTTTATTTAGCGAGGTCGGGTCGATCACTCTAAAAAAATGAGCCAAAATTTCAGCCAAAGCGACCCTGTTTTCGTCAAATTTCACATAAAGTGTCTCGGCGTGATCGCTCTCGTGCAGCTCACGGTAGCTCGTGCTCTCGCTCTTGCCATTTGCGTAGCCCACCTTCGTATCCACCACGCCAAATATCTTTTTAAAATAGCCCTGCATACCCCAAAAGCAGCCACCTGCTAAATAAATTTCTTTCAAATTTTGCCCTGCCATCGTCCGCTCCTTTAAAAACTCATCTTTCGCCGTCAAATTTACACCCAAAAATACAATAAAAACCAAGAGAAAATTTAATATCTTTTTCATGTGAGCTCCTTTTTTGAAGGATTATATAAAATTTAAAGTTATAAAGTGTGAAATAAGGGGCAAAGCGCCCCTAAATTTTAGTGTAAGAAGTGTCTAACGCCAGTGAAATATAACGACATGCCGTGCTCATCGGCAGCCTCTATCACCTCATCATCTCTGATGCTACCACCTGGCTCGATGACGCATTTTACGCCCACTTTGCTAGCGATGTCGACGCTGTCTCTAAACGGGAAGAACGCCTCGCTTGCAAGCACGCAGCCACTTAGATCGATCTTTAGCTCTTTTGCCTTTGCTACGGCCGCACGAGCAGCATCCACGCGGCTAGTCATACCCATACCAATAGCCACCATCGCGCCATCTTTTACATAAACTACGCAGTTACTCTTCGTTAGCGCAGCCACTTTCCACGCGATCTGAGCATCTTTTAGCTCGCTACCAGTTGCAAATTTCTTACTCATTTGCTTCATATTTTCAAACTCTTCGTCTTTTACGAAGTCTCTTTCTTGAAATACAAATCCACCATCGATGTGCTTAAAGTCAAATTTATCATTTGCGCGGACTAAAAATTTATTATCCTGAGTGAAAATTTTGATGCGTTTTTTGCTCTCAAACACCTTAAGCGCGGCATCATCGACATTTGCAGCGATGATTACTTCAACGTAAATTTCATTTATCTTTTTGGCTAGCTCCTCATCAAGCGTGCCATTTATCGCCACCACGCCGCCGTATGCCGAGATCGGGTCGCATTTAAGCGCTGCCACGTAGCTCTCAAGCAACGTATCTTTTACTGCAAAGCCGCAAGGGTTAGCGTGCTTGATGATAGCCACTGCTGGCGCGTCATCAAAGCTAGTTGCAAGCATTAGTGCGCCATTTATATCGGTCATATTATTGAAACTTGCCTCGCCTTTTAGGGCTCTAAAGTTGTTTGTAAAGAAATAATCAAACTCATAAAGCGCGCCTTTTTGGTGTGGGTTTTCGCCGTATCTGGTGTCAAAAACTTTGCTTCCCACGATAAATCTAGCATCGCCAAAACCGCCATTAAATCTATCATTCATATAGTTTGCGATCATGCTGTCATATGCCGCTGTATGCTCGAACGCCTTTATCATCAGCGATCTTCTAAACTCGTAATCATCGCTTTTCTCTTTTAGGCGCTTTAAAATTTCATCGTAGTCAAGCACGCTTGTGACGATGAGCACGTCTTTAAAGTTTTTAGCAGCGCTTCTTACCATGGCTGGGCCGCCGATGTCGATATTTTCGATGATCTCGGCAAAGTCATCAGTCCTAATCGTAGTCTCTTTAAATGGATATAAATTTACGCAAACTAGGTCGATGCCCTCGATGCCATACTCCTTTGCCTGAGCCACGTGCGTAGCGTCATCGCGTTTGTGCAAGATGCCACCATGTATCTTTGGATGAAGGGTCTTTACCCTGCCCTCAAACATCTCAGGTGAGCCCGTAAATTCGCTGACCTCAGTGGCTTTGACGCCTTCGGCCTTTAAAAGTTTATAGGTGCCACCAGTTGAAAGTATCTGCCAGCCAAGCTCTTCTAGCCCCTTTGCAAACTCTACAATACCCTCTTTATCGCTAACGCTAAGCAACGCTCTCATTTTTTCTCCTTTAGATTGATTAAATTTATTTTATTTCTCCGCCAAACACATCGCTTTTTCAAGCACAAGTAGCCCCATGGCTGTGTCTTTTTTGATATTTTCTTCTGTTAAATTTTCTAGTTTTTCTAAACTTTTACCACTAGCATTTACTGCAAAATGGCTCTTTTTGACTAAATTTTGAAACTCTCCGCCTGCGATATCCACACTAAAGGCATAGTTTGAAATTTGCTTGCCACCAAAATAGCTTGAACTTAGCACGCTTAAATTTACAGCCTCTTTTTTGCTAAATGCCTCGCAGATCGGGCTTTTAGCGCTAAATTTCACCACCTTTATGCCGCCCTCATCTGAAAATATATACTCTTTAAACTCATTTAAATTTTTAGCTCTAACTGCCTTAAAATCAGCCTCTACGCCATCGCTGCCAGCTAGAATGATGCTAGCAGCGCTTGTCTTATTGTATTCGCCGATCTTTTTGCCATTTTCAAAAAGCGTGCTATCTTTTAGCTCAAATTTGATCTCATTTCCATCAAGATCGCTTACGTTTAGCTCTCTGCAAAAGCCAGCCACCGCTAACAGCAAAATAATAAATTTCTTCATCTAAACTCCAAATTTCTCTTTTAATCGCCCATAAGCCTCATTTATCTCCTGAAGCTTTTTAGTCGAGCGCTCTATCACCTCTTTGCTCTCGCCTCTGCCCATCAAAATGTCAGGATGATACTGCCTCACAAGCTCTTTGTAGCGAGCCTTTATCTCTTCAAGGCTTGCATTTTTACTAAGTCCTAAAACCTCAAATGCATCGTTTTCTTGGCTTACCTCATCATGGTCTGCCCCAAATCTCGAGCCATAAAAGCTATCAAATTTATAGATTATCTCATCAAGCGTCTCTTTGTCGATGCCAAATCCATAAGCGATATTTCTTATGACGTCTTGCTCGCTTTTGTTAAACTCACCGTCTATATAGGCTAAATTTAGAAAAAATGTGAGCCTAGCCACGCAGGTATCGTAGTTTAGATTAAACGCGCGCTTGTAGTTTCTGGCGGTTTCATAGGCGTTATCTACATTTTCTTTTTGGCTATTATAAACCTCTTTTAGATACTCACGCACGCCGCTAACGCCACTAACTTTCTGGCTTAGATCATCTAGCACTTGAGTGATCAGCCTAGCCTCTAGCTCGCTAACTCTGCCGTCACTTTTAGCGACTTTTGCAAGTAGTGAGACTAGAAATTTAGCCTCATCTACATTTGCTTGTTTCTTGCGGTTACTACCTATTTGGACATTCATAAATAAAAATATCGCACCGCCTAATATCAGTAAAAACAGGACTCCAGACATATTACCACAAGTGATAGATTGTATTTTTTATCTTGCCATTTACTAGCTCATTTTTGCGCCATGAGCTCTCGTCGTTCATCACGTTCCAGCGGCGCTCCTCAGGGCGATAAAACCAGTCTTTATCGATCTGATAGTAAATTTGCTTGCCGTTTGTCTCGATGATGTTTGCGATGTTGTTATCGTGATAGCTGTTCTCATCGTAGTCAGTAAAGGCTCGCTGTCCCATCTCTGAGTAAAGTAGCGTTAGCTCCTGAAGCATCTCATTTAGATCATCGTCCATTTTCTTGACATGCAGACCGATCTCCTGCGCCTCACGAAAGAGTATCGGATACTCGTGCGCTGGGTAGTCTGCGTTTAGCCTCTCAGAAATTTCAACGATCTTTTTATCATCATCTATGTGATATCTAAGCAGCTCAGAGCAAATTTTAAGTGAGAGCGAGCTAGCGCGATCAACCGCACCAAAAACTAGCGGATGGATATACTCATATAGCGAGTTATAGGGGTTTGTGTCGTTTGGTCTATCTTTGTCCTGCTCTTTCCAGAGCTTCACCACACGGCTAAGCTCGTCCATAGAGACGCTTACAAGCTCGTTGCCCTTATTTGTAGGACTAAGTTCATGCTTGAGCGAGGTATCAACCGGAGTTAGATAGGCAAGTGGGCCCATCACGATCTCGTTTGCTCCAAGCGCCATCATCGTAGCAGCTGAAGCGCAGTTTGATGGGATCAGTGCTATTAAATTTTTGCAGTAGTTTCTAAGGGTGCTAATGATCCTAAGCGCAGCTATACCGCTTCCGCCATCACTTTTTATGAAAAGGTAGGCAGTGTCTATCTTTTTGCCCTTTAAAATTTCATACATTGCGCTTGCATCGTTGCCGCAGACATTACCAGCGTTTGAGTTGTAGTAGGTTATCAAAGGGGCGTTTAGCCTCTTTTCGATCGAACTTATCAAATTTTGAGTCTCGCTAAAGAGCACTGGCGGCTTTGCCACGCCCTTTTTCTCGTTTTGCTCTACTTCCTTTTCCCCGCTTACTTTTTCCTTTTTAGAAAACATCTCTTAGTCCTCCTTTTTTACGATTTTCGCAAACTCATTTAGATAAATTTCTCTTACGTCCTCTAAGCTCTCATCTATCTCATTTAGCTTAAATCTCTTGCCTCCGCTAACGCCGATCTTTCCAAATTTCACACCAAATTTAGCCGCAAGTGCTTCAAATTTAGCCTCGTCTTTTACACCCACAACCGCTCTTGAAAAGCTCTCATCAAAGATAAAATTTGGCTCTTTAAATTTAACTTCACAATTTATGCCGATGTTTGAGATGCTAGCCATTTTTGCTAGCGTGATAGCAAGACCGCCCACGCCTACGCTATTTGCAAACTCTAAAATTTGCTCTTTATTTGCCTCTATCACTAGCTCCCAAAGAGCTCTCTCAGCTTTATAATCAACCTCTTTTAGCTTTCCGCCAACCACATCAAATAGCGCCTTTGCGTAAAGAGAAGCTGCAAATTCTCCTCTTGTCTCGCCAAGCAAGTAAATCGCCCTACCCTCGCTTAAAAATTTGCTTTTTAGGTTTAAATTTGCGTCTTCATTTACACCAACCGTGACGATGGCTGGCGTTGGATAGACGCTAACGCCGTCAGTGTCGTTATAAAGGCTCACGTTGCCACTAACAACTGGCGTATTTAGCTCACGGCAAGCCTCTTTTATGCCTTCACATCCCTCTTTAAACTGCCACATTACCTCTGGATTTTGCGGGTTGCCGTAGTTTAAGCAGTCAGTTATCGCAAGTGGCACAGCGCCGCTCATCGCTACCTTTCTGCCAGCTGCAGCGACGGCTCTTGCAGCGCCAACTTTTGGATCAACGAAATTTGCTCTAGGATCGCACTGCGCGGCCATAGAGACGGCCTTTTTAGTGCCTTTTACTCTGATACTTGCAGCGCCCAAGCAACCAGGCTGTTTTATCGTGTTTGTCTGGATATTTGCGTCGTATTGATCGTAGATAAAGCTTTTATTTAGCACCTCTGGCTCTTTTAAAAGCTTGAAAAATGCGGTTTTATTATCGACATTATTTGGAATTTTTAAATTTGCTATCTCATCAAGGTATTTTGGACGTGCGACTGGACGATCAAGCACCGGAGCTGCCTCGCTAAGTGGCCCGATAGGGATTTCGCCTGCAAGTTCGTCATGCCAGTAAAGCTGCATCACTCCGCTACTTGTGACCTCGCCGATGATCTCAGCGTCAAGGTCCCATTTTCTAAAAATTTCAAGCACCTTTTGCTCGTAGCCTTTTTTGGCGCATATTAGCATACGCTCTTGAGACTCGCTTAGCATTAGTTCATAAGGCGTCATGCCAACTTCGCGCATCGGCACGCGGTCTAGATACATCTTCATACCGCTGCCACTTCTGCCAGCCATCTCAAAGCTAGAGCTTGTAAGTCCTGCTGCGCCCATATCTTGGATGCCGATGATGTAGTCTTTTTTAAAGAGCTCTAAGCACGCCTCCATAAGCAGTTTCTCGGCAAATGGGTCGCCTACTTGCACCGTTGGACGAAGTGATTTATTTTCGTCGTTAAAGCTATCGCTCGCCATAACAGCGCCGCCAAGTCCGTCTCTACCGGTCTTTGAGCCCACGTAAATGACTGGGTTGCCCACTCCTTCAGCCTTGCCGTAGAAGATTTCATCACTTTTGCAAAGTCCAAGCGCGAAAGCGTTGATTAAGATATTGCCATTAAAGCTAGGATCAAAGGTAGTTTCGCCGCCGATCGTTGGGATACCCATGCAGTTGCCGTAGTGTCCTATGCCAGCCACACTTCCTTTTAGCAAATATCTATGCTTTTTAGCCAGCTCACTCTCGCCTCTTATCTCGCCAAAACGAAGTGAGTTCATGTTCGCAACGACTCTTGCGCCCATAGTAAAGACATCTCTTAAAATTCCACCAACGCCAGTTGCAGCGCCCTGAAACGGCTCGATAAAGCTTGGGTGGTTGTGACTCTCCATCTTAAACACAGCTGCAACCCCGTCGCCAACGTCGATGACGCCAGCATTTTCGCCAGGTCCTTGGATGACCCAAGGTGCCTTTGTCGGAAAGCCGTTTAGGTATTTTTTGCTTGATTTGTAGCTGCAGTGCTCGCTCCACATCGCCGAAAATATGCCAAGCTCTAGTAAATTTGGCTCACGGCCTAAAATTTTTAAGATCTCCTCATACTCTTCGTCGCTGATTTTATGTGCTTGTATGGTAGCTTTATCCATTGATGTAACCTTTTAAGAATTTTAAGCTATTTTACAACCTTGCTTATAAAAAGTTACTAAAAAGGGCTTTGAATCTTTGGTGGGTGTTACTTTTGAAATGCCTTAAAACAAAGCACATTTAGGAGAATTCTGCCTTGTTTTAAGAGGTCGCTCTCTATGGTTGTCTTTTGAAAATTTGGATTATGAGTGTCATTTTTCAATATCTTTTCATCCTCGTCCGAAAGGTTGAAAAAGTACCTAGTTTCCTTTAGCACAAAGCCTTCGTTGCCAACTATATCTGAGCTTAATATCACTGCAAAAAAGCCATTTTTTAAAATATAATTTGTCACGCTTTTTGTTTTTATAGCCTCTTTGCTACTCACAAACGCCTCACAAACCGACATAGCGCTCGTGCTATAAACTATGCTTTGGACTATGCCATCTCCAATGTCATAAAATTTGATATTTTTTGCGTTTATTAGCTCATCTATATCGTTAGAATTTGACAGCACAGCGTCTTTGCTGGTGTCTAAATTTTTAACGATCATCGTTTTATTTGCGTCGCCACTTTGCATTATCTCGCCAAAAGTGCTAAATCCTGCATTTGTGCCGGCTGCTTTTATCTCAGCCTTGCCGACAATGTTTGCAAATTTATTAAAATCATCTAGGCTATTTTGAAGCTTATAAAATTTCATCTCAAGCAAGGTTTCGTTATTTTCAAGGTAGAGTAAATTTGCCTCATCGCTTGGCTTTAAAATTTGCTTGCCAGCGCACCCAGTAAAAAATATAACTGCAGCTAAAAATAGAAATTTTCTCCTCATTTTCCCCAACCAAGATAGATATAAATTTAAATGCCCTCTAGCGCAAATGGCTAGAGAGTGGTAGAAATGTTTTACGCTTTGAAAACTTTTTCAAGATGCGCCTCATACTCTTTTAGATATCTTGGCACGTCTGGCATCTTGATAACATCGCAGCAGATAAAGTGCGGAAGCGACTTTAAGCCAATAAATTCATTTGCTTTTCTAAAATGAAAGTAAACTCCATCAACACCGCGCGCCTCAAAAAACTCATTTGGATCGCTAAATGCCTCAGCTGGGGCGTTCCAAGTAAGGCTTAGCATAAATTTCTTGCCATTTAGCAAGCCGCCTTTGCCGTAGTTTTTGGCTGGATCTACCCTATGCCTGCCATCACTCGTATAAAGCTTGCCATGACCTGCTGTAAAGACCTCGTCGATATATTTTTTCACTATCCAAGGCTCGCCCATCCACCAAGCTGGCATCTGCCAAACTACCGCGTCCATCCAGAGAAATTTTTCAACTTCGGCCTCGATATCATAGCCTTGATCTATCACGGTTTGTTTTACCTCGTGACCCATTTTTGCTAGTTTTTCGTATGCAAGATCGTGAAGTGTTTGATTGAGCCTGCCATCTGAATGGGCAAATTTTTTGCCACCATTTATAAGTAAAATTTTCATTTTTTCTCCTTTAAAAAGCGCAGATTTTAACCAAAAAAAGTATCATTTCCCTAAACAAAAATGGCTAAACATTTCGTCTAAAATTTCACTTCTCTCAAATGGCTTTGTGATGCTTGCAAGTGCCTTTATCGCGGTATTTAGCTCGTAAGCGAAAATTTCTAGCTCATCTTCACTTAGTCTTAAAAACGCTCTGTTTAAAGCCTCGCTCGCCTCTTTGCAACTTAAAATTTGGCGGTTTGAGCTTAGCATGATCTCGTCGGTGTCTTGCGTCTTGAGATAGCCCTCAAGCTCTTTTAAAACTACGCTCGTATCAGTTTTTGCAGAAATTTTGATAGCGCCGTCCAAATTTATGTCAAATTTAAACGCAAGATCGCTTTTATTTAGGATAAAAAAGGCTTTTTTGTTTGAGTTAGAAACGAGCTTTATTATCTCCTTATCTTGCTCGTCGCTTAAAGATGAGCCGTCAAAGACAGCTAGGATGATATCTGCCTCGTTTATGGCAGAGATCGAGTAGTTTATGCCGATTTGCTCGATCTTTCCAGCATCTTTTCTAATGCCTGCGGTGTCTATTATGCGAACTAGATGCGAGCCGATCTTAAAATTTTCTTCTATCCTATCTCTAGTTGTGCCCGCTTCGTCGCTAACGATCGCTCTTTCGTATGCCAAAAATGAGTTTAAAATGGAGCTTTTGCCAACATTTGGCTTGCCGACGATAGCGATCTTAAAGCCATCTATTAGCCCTCTTCTTTGCTCGCTAAGAGTGGCTATGCGCTCTAGCTTCTCACTATTTTTTAAAAGCATATCTTTTGTCTGCTCTAGCAAATTTGAAGGCAGATCATCATCAGCATAGTCAATCATCGTCTCAACAAAGGCAAGAGTTTTGACCACTTCGCCCCTGATCTCGCCTACAAATTTACTAAGATCACCTTGCATTTGGCGGGTTAAAATTTTAGCTGCGATCTCGCTTTTTGAGGTGATGAGCCCTTGCATCGCCTCAGCCTTAGCTAGATCCATCTTGCCATTTAAAAATGCCCGCTTGCTAAACTCGCCTGGCATAGCAAGCCTTGCGCCAGCTCTTATTAGCTCATTTAAAATTCTCTCACTCACCATCACGCCGCCATGAGTTTGAAACTCGACGATATCCTCGCCAGTAAAGCTTGCAGGAGCCTTAAAATATATAACGATGCTCTCGTCTAAAATTTCATCATCAAGGGAGTAAATTTTGGCTAGTTTTGCGTATCTTGGCTCTAAATTTGAAAGTTTAAGAAGTTTTAAAGAGGTGGCCAGAGCGTCCTTGCCGCTAAGCCTTACGATAGAAACTGAGCCGATGCCATAAGCTGTGGCAAGGGCTGCGATAGTTTCACTCATTTTTTAAAAAAGTCATTTACGACGACAAATTTGCCGTCATTGCCGCTTTTTATGCCGACATATTTATCTGGGAATTTCTCGCGAAGTTTCTCAAGCGCGATCTTGACCAAAACTCCATCAAGTGGCTTTGTTTGGGCTCTACCGCTATTTTGCACACGCTCGATTACACCATTTAGATATTGATCCATCATCGCTTCTTGATTTTGCAAAAATTGCGCGATCTCAAGGCGGATAGCGAGGTTATATTTTGAATTTAGCCAGTTATAGAGCATATAAGAGATCGCCTTGTATCTATAACCCTCTTTGCCGATAAGTAGTGCCGCGTCAGCTCCGTCTAGCTCGATAAGCACTGTCTCATCGTTAAATTTACTAACTTCTACCTTGTCTATCTCAAAGCAGCTTGCCTTAAAAAGACGCGTCATGCCCTCTTTTATCTCGGGTAAAATTTTATCAAAGTCGATTACAACTTTCTCTTTTTTCTCTTTTGGCAAAGCTTGAGGCGCGCTCTCTTCATCAGTTTGGTTGAAATTTTCGATGATTGAAGTATCTAGGATGTTTTTAGGAACACTTTTACTAGCTTGTGGCTCTTTTGCCACTTTAGTCTCTTTTTGCTCTTTTGGCTCTTTTGGCTCATCAAGTCTTTTTATGACATATCCCGGCTCTTCAGCCTCTTTTTCACCCTTTTCAGCAAAGGCATCTTTTGCAAGAGCTGAGTTTTTCTCGCTTAAATTTGGCTTTTCATTTTTATGCTCTTTTTGCTCAGACTTAGCCTCATTTTTCTCATCTTTATGCTTTTTAGGATTTCGCTTTTTATCATTATGCTCGTGTTTTTTACCCTGTTTTTTCTCTTCTTTTACACTCTCATTCTCATCACTTTTTTTAGCAAAATTTCTATCATTTTTTGGTTTATGTTGTGGTTTTGGCTGATTTTCTAAATTTGCCTCAATGATCGCTGTCTTTTTAAAAAATCCAAAAATTCCGCCACTTGGATGTTGCAAGACCTTGATGTCAAGCTCAGTGACTGAACAATTAAGCTGCTCGGCTGCCTTTTGAAATGCCTCTTGGAGGGTATTTGCTTCTATTTTCATTGAGCTTTTACCTCCGCAGCTTTTTTATGTTTTTCAAAAAGTTTATTTACAAAGACTTGTTGAACGACTGAACAAACGTTATTTACAAACCAGTAAAGCGTAAGACCTGCTGGGAATGTCACAAAGAAAAACGTGAAGATCAAAGGCAAGAATTTCATAACCTTTTCTTGCATAGGATCGGTAAATGTCGTTGGTGTAAGTTTTTGTTGTAAAAACATCGTTAGACCCATCAAGATAGGTAGCACAAAGTATGGATCCATCACTGAAAGATCGTGTATCCAAAGTATCCAAGGAGCACCTTTTAGCTCGATCGCATTTAGTAAAACGCGGTAGATCGCAAAAAATACTGGAATTTGAAGCAAGATCGGCAAGCAGCCACCCATCGGATTTGCGCCATGTTTTTTGTATAGCTCCATCATATGAACTTGCATCTTTTGCTTATCATCTTTATACTTTGTTTGGATCTCTTTTACCTTTGGAGCAAGCTCTTTTAGCTTATTCATCGATAGCATACCCTTATATGTAAGCGGGAATAAAACTATCCTTATAACAAGCGTTAGCACAACTATCGCCCAACCCCAGTTGCCAATGTAGTTATGTAAGAAATTTAAGAATGCAAACATCGGCTTTGCTATAAACGTAAACCATCCATACTCAATAACATCGTTTAGTCTCTCATCCATCGAGCTTAAAATTTTATGCTCTTTTGGTCCGATGTAAGCGCCTAGTTTTAGATTATCGTTTGCCTTTACAAAGACGATAGGATTGTTATTTGTATCTTTATCCACAACGGCTTCAAATGGCTTGTCAAATGAGTAAAATAGCGCTGTGTAGTATCTATCAGATGCAGCCGCTATAGTAGTATTTGCATAGTTTTTAACCTCTTTTGCATCGCCATCTTCTATGATATTTAGGCTATCGTCTGTATTTCTAAGCATGACACCATGAACTGTGTAGCTATCTATCGCGATATTTGGTCTAAAGCCAGGAGTGATAAAATAATCAACACTTTTACTTAAATTTACTTCAACCTCGTAACGACCATTTGGGTAAAATTTGATATTTTTTGTGACTGTAACGCCGTTTAAATTTTGAGTGAGTTTTATAGTTTTAGGCTCGCTGCTAGCATCTACCTCGCTAGCGTCACTGCTATATGCAACCTTAAAAGCATCAGTATTTAAAGCGCTATCGTTAAATCTAAGCTCAAGCGGCAGTGGATTTTGTGAAACAAGCTCGATTTTGTTGCCATCTTCTGTTTTATACTTATCTTCGGTTAGATAAAATTTCGCGATCCTACCTAGTTTATCTATCTTTGCTTCGTAGCTTTGACCTTTGATGGTAGCGATTATCTCGTTTGAAGCTAAATTTTCATTTGATTTTGGAGTATCGTTAGTAGAGGCTGGGGCTTTGCTTTGATCCATTGTTTGAGAGATCGTTGTCTGGTTTTGCTCTAGTGGAGCTCTTTTTGGCATAAAAAAGTCATATACTATGAAAAATACGATCGACAAAAGTGCTGCAAGAAGCAACCTTTTTTGCATAGACATCTGTTCCATTTATTTTTTTTCCTTTAATTTATCTAATACTTTTACGACATAAAATTTACTATTTTGGCAAGGGATAAACCAGAAATTTACATTTTTGGTATCGCTTTTTTGAAATATAAAACATGAGTTAAATTTTTTGCGGATGATTGGGTAGTTGATACCGCCTTTGAAAAGTTGATTGCATCTTAAAATTCGCATGAATGTTGCAAAAAAAGCAGAGAAAAAGCTGTTTGTTTGAAATTCCCAAATGGCGTATTGTGAGCAAGTCGGATAGTAGCGACAGCTTTTTGGCAGAAGTATGGAAATATATTTTTGATAAAAAGCGATAAATTTAATCGCAAATTTTTTCATTTTAGACATCCCATTTTTTTTATAGACCAGCTCAAATTTTTACAAATTTTGTCAAATGAAATTTCTGTAATTCCATTTTTTGCGACCATAATGTAAGTGCCATCTTTTAGCTCATTAGAAATAGAAAAAAAAGCAGCTCTTAAAAGTCTCTTTGCTCTATTTCTAACTACTGCTTTTCCCACTTTTTTGCTAGCAACAACTGCTAATTTTTTTTCAATTGTAGGTTTATAAAAAACTACGCAAGCGTCACAGTGCCATTTGCTAGCCTCTTTATAAACCTGAGAAAATTCTCTCGAGTCACTTAGTGACTCAAAACCAGCTAAGCAGCCAATCTTTTTCTACCTTTAGCACGTCTAGCGTTGATAACCTTGCGGCCATTTTTAGTTTTCATTCTTAAACGAAAGCCGTGAGTGCGTTTTTTAGGGGTTTTATGAGGTTGATAAGTCCTTTTCATTTCTATCCTTAAAGTTAATATAAAAAGTGGGATTTTATCAAAGCAATACTTAAATTCCTTTGAATAAATCAGCCCGAAAAAACTATAATTTAAACTTTAAGTAAATCAAGTTATAATCCGAAAATGAAATTTCATAAAAATAAAGATCTCTTAGAAAAATTACTTTTTTTAAAAGCGATCGGTTACAATTTTATAGATGAAAATTTTCTTAATTTAAGCAAATATCAAGATTATAACAGCATAGACGAGCTAAATAGTGAGATAAAAAAGTGCTCTCTTTGCTTTTTGAGAAATAGCTCAAAGTGCGTTTTTACTGGCTTTGGCGATAAAAATAGCAAGATAATGTTTGTATCGCTTTGCAAAAAAGATGATTATTTTGAAGGCACAAGCGGCAAAATTTTAGAAAATGCTATAAATAATGGCTTAAATTTAGAAAAAGATAGTATTTATATAAGCTTGCTTTTGCGCTGTGAAATTTCAAATAGTGACGCGAAAAATCCAGCGTTAAAGAGCTCGTTTGAGCTTTGCAGGCCATATCTTTTAGAAGAGATAAGACTTATTAAGCCAAAAATTATCATCACTTTAGGAGAGGAAGCTTTTATGCATCTTTATCCAAATTTGCTCTCAAAGGGCGGATTTTCAAGCATAAGAGGGAGCATTTTAAAAGATGATGATAGGTTTATAATGCCAACTTTTTCACCAGAGTGGATCAGCAAAAATCCAAGTTTTGAAGAAAATTTTATAGATGATTTGAAAAAAATCAAGGGAGTGATATGAAAAGAATTTTTCTTTTTTTAGTTATATTTGTAAGCCTTTTTGCAGCGCAAAATGAAGCCTTAAGCGAGATGCAAGACGAGACTACTGAGGCAAAATTTGAAAGCAACATCACTAAAAATCAAAGCCTCTCAAGCATACCGCCAGCAAAGATCACTTACATAAATTTAGAGCCAGAATTTTGTGATAGCTCTTGCTTAAATGAGCTTATTAATAGCGATATGCTAGCTAGCTTTATGGCGAGATTTGAGCCAGCAAAGATAGATGATAAGGCACTTTTAGACCTTTACGCTTCGCTTGGCGGAGAGATGATTTTAAAGCTTGCACAAAGCGATAAGATAGCAGTCATCATCCCTCAAAAGGTTATAAAATCATACGCAAATGTCGTATCAAACGCGATTCTAAGCTACATCTTAAAGCAAGATGCGAATGTCGAAGTGAAATTTATAAATAGTAGCGACGAGAGTTTGCCTAGCCTTCAAAACGCGCTTCAAAACGCTAGAAATGAGGGCTTTATCTACTTCATAGCAGCCCTTACTCAAAATGGCGCAAACATGGTAAATTCTCTCATCCTGCCAAACGAACTCATCTACATCCCAAGCGTTCATAGCTCTTTTGTGACGGCTCCAAAGCCAAATTTGATCTTTGGTGGAGTTGATTACAAAGCGCAAATTTCAGCCCTGCTCGCTTTTGCCAACGAAAAAATAGTCGCCTTTGACGATGGCAGCGCGCTAGCACAAAAGCTAAACGAGTATGTACGCATGCAAAGTAACGACTACTACGAGAGCTCGATCACAGGTAAAGATATAAATTTAAACGATACTTTAAGCAAAAAGTCTAAATTTGATAACGCAAGCATCTTTTTAAACATCCCTATAGTTAAAGCTTCTCTTGTAGCAACGCAGATGAGAGGCTTTGAGATAAAGCCTTACGCGCTTTTAAGCACGCAGATAAATTTCTTGCCAAATATCTTTAGCGCCATCACGCAAAGAGATAGGCAAAACCTCTTTGTGGCAAATTCGCTAAATTTACTTGATGAGAACTTTTTAGGGCTTGGAGATCTTTTTGGAGTTGATTTTAGATACTCACAGATCGGCTACTCAAGTGCCTTGGGAGTGGAGTATATCTATACAAATTTCATAAACAAAAGTGCCAGCAAAATTTTTGCTGAGAAGGTTGAGGGCTCGCAAGTTTTATATGATGTGAAAATTTATGATACAAAAAGCGATCACTTTAATGAGGTAAATTCGCAGGAGCAAAACAGCACAAACGGGATTTAGCAGTTTTGCTTGCTAAAATTTAACCTCATTTATAAAAGTTTTCATGCTCTCATCTATCTTTGCTAGCCTGCCCTCTTTCATAAAAGCTAGCGTGATAGTCGCTTTAAAGAGCACTTTTTCAGTATCTTTTTCTTCAAATTTATAAATTTCTTGCTCTAAAACAAGGCTTGCCTTTTTAAGCTCTATGAGCTTTGTTCTCACAAAAACCTCATCGCCAAGCACTGCTGAAGCGAGAAATTTAGCCTCAAGAGCTGAAACGACAAAGTATCCGACCTCTTTTGTGAAATTTAGCCCAGCCTCAAAAAACGCTTCACTTCTGGCTCGCTCGCAATATTTAATATAGTTTGTATGATAGACGATGCCGCCTGCATCGGTATCTTCGTAATAAATTCTTATCTTCACTGCAAAGCTCCTTTAAATTTTCATTTGCTCTTACCAGGCTTGCCTTTAGCGCCTCTAGTTATCGTAAGTGACTGATCATAAAATAAAATAAGCACCACCGAAACGCCCACACCAAGCGCTAGCGAAACCGTCGTGGTCGTGATGGCATTATCAAAAAATATGATCAAATACTCATTTTTCTTAGCGATACTTGTCTCATTCAAAAATGAAAAAAGTGCCAAGATCCCTTTATACGCAAAAACTCCTGGCACCATCGGCAAAAGCGCTGGAAATGCGATGATCTCAGCTGGCACCTTTAGCCGTTTGGCAAAGAGCATGCCTAAAATGCCGCTCATAAAAGAGACGATGAGTGTTGCGACACTGATGTTAAAAAATCCCATCTGCATGATCCAAAAGCGGCTAGCATGCGCAAATGCAGCGAGCAAGGCGCAAAATATGAGAGTTCTTTTTGGAGGCGAGCTAGCATAGGCAAAGCCCAGCCCAGCCACCGCAGCAAAGCCAGCATCTACAAGCGTTTCACTAAAAAGCTCAAACATTTAATATCTCCGCGCTGCTAAGCGTTAGCGTGATATAGACGCCAACAGCCATGCAAAGTATAAGGATGCCCGTGCTTATGGCTCTGCTGATGCCAACAAGGGTGTTGTCATTTAGGATGTCAAAGACTGAATTTATGAGAAAAACGCCCGGCATCATAAAGAGCACAGACGAGCCTATCGCCACGTCGCTTGTATGTGTAAGCCCGTAAGATACGCCAAGATAGGCGATAAATGAGACGACAAATGATGTCAGGACGTATTGAACTTTTAAATTTACGCCCATTTTTGCAAGGGCAAATTTAAGAGTGTAGCCAACAAGCGTTGCAAAAAATATGCAAACAACTGAGCCAGCATCGCCTCCAAAAAGTCTGCAAAATGCCGCATTTGCAAGGCTTATTAAGATAAGTGAGCTAGCAAATTTATTTGCACTGACACTCATTACGCCCTCAAAACTCTCTTTAGCTTCATCTAAGCTTAAACCCTCATCTAAAATTTGCCAGCTAAGCGAGGATAGCTCGGAAATTCTGTTAAAACTAACCTGCCCTAGAGGGATCTTTCTCACATAAGTTCGGCGCAAGGAGTTATCTTGTGAGTCCATCACGCTAATGGTAAAATACTTCACAAAAATGGTCACGCTAACGTCGTAGCCGTAGTGGTTAGCTATGCGGTCGACGCACTTTTCTACGCGCGCTGTGTATGTGCCAGCGCTCACCATCGCGGTTGTGTATTCGGCTAAAAAATTCGTTAAGATTTGGATATCAGGCTTGGCGTTCATCTTGGCTGATCTTAAATTTCACAAAAAACAAAATGAGCTGCAAAACAAGCATCACTTTCATCACATATTCGCTTGCGCTGTGCATCTTGGCAAACTCTGCTGTCTGCGTCGCCTCTGCGCCAAGACTTTGAGCCTGCACGATAAAAGGCGTAAAGATAAAGACAAAGCTTAGCGCTAGGGCTAAGTTTAAAAACGAGAGCATAAATGTGCTAAATTTTAGTGAAAATGCAAGCTTTTTTCTTAGATCAAAGAGCTCGCTAACTGCCACAAATGCGCTTACAAATAGCAAAACGTAGTTAAATTTTAAAAATATCTTTGTCATCATCTGCCCACTCATAAAATGCGTCAGCACCCCCTCGCCTATGATGCTTTGTGGGAAAAATATGACTGGCGCGACCAAAATTCCAAGCGTTAGCTCAGTGCCTATCACCGCTGCTAATAGTAAAAAATAGATACTTCTCAATCTCACTCCTTTATAGTTTTAATCTCGCACAAAAGCCCCTGTCAAAGCCTGCTAAGTCCTTGTAAAACGTGCTTTTAAAGCCATTAAATTTTAGCGCCATCTCCATGCTCGCTCTTTGATCATAGCCCATCTCGCAGGCAATATTTTTTATACTGCGATTTCTAGCGATAAGGATGATGTTTTTTAAAATTTCATCTCCGACCTCTCCGCCAAATAGCGCCTCATGCGGCTCATTTATCACAAATTTATCAAGTTTATAGTCTCGTGCGATATAAGGTGGGTTTGAGACCAAGATGTCGATACCACCAGAAATTTCATCGATATATGAGCATTTTACAAAGTTGATTTTATCACTTACATTAAATTTAAGCGCATTTTTTTTAGCTAGTTTTAGAGCCTTTTCGTTTATGTCGGTGGCTACTATTTTAGCGTTTGTTTTAAGGGCTAGCATGACGCTTATTATCCCGCTGCCAGTGCCGATCTCAGCGATCTTTGGTGCTTTGTAGCTGCTTGCTATCTTTAGCACTTTATCAACTAAAATTTCAGTCTCAGGGCGCGGTATCAAAACGCCACTTTCTACCTCAAACTCCAAGCCATAAAAGCCAGCCTTGCCGGTAATGTACTCAAGTGGCTCGTAGTTTTCAAAGCGCTTTACAAGGTCAAAGTAGCCGCTCTCACCAAATTCACTCTTTTGGTTTAAAAATATCCACTCAACGCTCACGTCAAGGTAGCTCATGAGCAAAATTTTAGCCACCCTGCTTGGGTTCTCACAAAGTGGCTTTAGCCTTAAATTTGCCTCTTTAAGCGCCTCTTCAACTCTCATTTTCTAGCTCATTTATCCGCTCAAAAAGGCTTGGATGCGAGTGATAGATAAATGAGTAAAGCCAGTGCGACTTTGGAAACGCTTTGTTTTCGCTGCCAAGCTTGGTTAGGGCGTTTATCATGTCAGTTTTGTTTGAAATTTCTTTTGAAAATCTATCTGCGCCAAATTCATTTTTGCGGCTAAAGTGCGAGATGATCGGCGAAAAAAGAAAGCTAAAAATAGGCGAGAAAAGCACCAAAAAGATGATGATGCTAGCGCCATTTTGCCCTAGTCCTATCGCCTCGTATGCGCTTGTGCTCACGTTTCCAAAGATGAAAAATAGACAAAATAGCATAATGGCACTTAGCGCTATCATTTTTAGGATATCTTTATGCTTAAAGTGCCCAAGCTCGTGCCCCAAAACCGCCACGATCTCCTCGGTGCTTAGCTTTTTTATCAGCGTGTCAAAAAGCACCACTCGCTTTGTCGATCCAAGTCCGCCAAAATAGGCATTTAAGCGGTTGTCGCGCTTGCTAGCGTCTATCGTAAAAACGCCGCTACTTTTAAAGCCGCATTTTGTAAGCAAACCCTCTATCTTGCCCTTTAGTTCGCCATCTTCAAGCGGTGACATCTTGTTAAATATAGGCGCGATGAGCGTTGGATATATTAAATTTATAATTATTGCGATGCCAAAACTTAGTAAAAACGCCCAAAACCACCAAAAATCGCCAAGGAAATTTATGCAAAGAAGCACGAGCCAAACGAATGCCGAGCCAAAAATGAGCATTAGCGCTAGCGACTTTATAGTATCAACCAAAAATATCTTTGCGCTCATATTTGAAAAGCCTAGTTTTTTGTCTTTTACAAAGCTCTCGTAGATATTTAGCGGCAGATCAAGCAGCGACGAGATCAGCAAAAAGCTCATCACAAAAAGGATATTTTCAAACGTAGTGCCATCTTTTAGGCAAGCGCTTGAGAGCATCTTTAGCCCAAAGCTTATCCACGCAAAGAAAATGATGGCGTGATAGATGAGGCTAAAAATTTCAAATTTTAGGTTTGTCACGGCGGCAACTGCGGCGTTTTTGTATTCGCTCTCTTCAAGCACGACTGGCTCTTTTTTGGCTTCAGCTCTTACAAAGCCGATCTGCAAAATCGCCAAAAAAAGCTTAAAAATCACATAAAAAACATAAATAGATAAAAGTGTATAAAACATGTTCTCCCTTAAATTTTATAAAGACTAAAGCAGCCATAGTCCGTTCTAACTGCGAGCTTGCCATCTATAAATTTAGCCTCACAGCACTTTACGACATGATCTAGCGTAAATTCCGCCATCACGTTGCCACTTTTTAGATTGATAGCGTAGGCCTTGCTTTGATCTATCACCACAAGCTTGCCAGCCTCCGCGCAAAACTCGCTCGCTCTTAGGTACTCATCCTTTATCCAAGGCTGCTTTGTCATCTTTGCGCTCTTGATATCAAGGCAAAATAGCTTGTTTTCAAGATATTGTCTAAGCAAAAGCGTGTTTTCATCCAAAAAGCAAATTTTATCTAGCACGCCAAATTCTGCTCTTAGCTCGCTTAAAATTTCGCCATTTTTTGCATTTAAAATTTGCAGCTCATTTTCTTTGGTGCAAAGTGCAAGCATGCTGGCATCCGCACTAAGAGCTGCGCAAAGTATCGGCACGTGGTTTTTTGTGCTGCATTTATACTCGCCAATCTTTAAAATTAGACCTTCACAAAAGATAAAAATTTGCCCAAACATGCCAAAAACTGCCGCATTATTTGCAGAGCAGATAAAGCTAGCTATCTCGCTACTTTTTTTAACATTTTGCTCGGCTAAAATTTCACGAAATTTAGCCTCTTTTGGCTCAAAAATGTAAATTTCATGATCAAGGTCTAAAAGTAAATTTTCGTTTGCACACTGGGCGTCCCACGCAAGCGGCTTTGGCAAGGCGATCTGCTCTTTTATAGCACCGCTTCGATCAAGTTTCACTAAAATATCGCTAGGCTTGCCGCCATCTTTTTGACCGCCACTTTTATAGACATAAATTTCATCTTTTATACTGGCAAACGAGAGCGCTCCAGTGTATCCACCACCGATATAGACATGCAGACTCGCTTCACCTGTTTTTGCCTCGCTATCTTGCAATATAAAGCCCTTTTTTAGGCTCTCCCACTCTTTTTTGACGCAGGCTTTTTTAGCCTCATCAATGCTTGCAAATTCTTTTTTACTCTGCTTTGTTTTGCCACCTTTTTGGCTCACGCTCACTAAGGCTTTATCCTCTACGCTAAGTCTTAGGCGCTCACCGCTATCAAAATTTACAAGCTCACGCATATTTTACTTCAAAAAGTTGTCGTAAAAACTGCTGATAAATAGCACCAAAATGACAAAAGGCACGATAAATTTGATATAGAAAAACCAAATATTTATAAGCTTTGCGTATTTTTCACTGCCTTGCAAGATCTCTTTTTTCGCTTCATCTTTTAGCACCCAGCCGACAAATATCGCACATCCAAGCGAGGTCAGCACGAAAAATATCGTTGCACTTATCGCGTCGTATGCGTCAAAGATATTTTTACCAAAAATGCTCACGTGGCTTAGCAAATTTGTAGCCATAAGTGAGGGCAAATTCCCTAGCACGAAGATGACGCTAAGCACTAAAAATATCGCTTTTTTGCGTTTTATCTTAAATTTCTCTTGCAGCGTGGTAATGATCACTTCATATATCGGCAGCGACGTCGTAAGCGCAGCGATCATAAGCAGCGCGAAAAACGCAACCGCAAAAAATCCGCCAAAAGGCATGTGCGAAAAGACGATCGGAAGCGACTTGAAAACTAGGCTCGGGCCGCTATCTGGCGAGACGCCGTAGCTAAAGAGCGACGGGAATATCATAAAGCCAGCAAGCACGGCTATGACGGTGTTTAAAATGCCTGTGATGATAGAAATTTTAACTAAGCCTTCGTCTTTTTTCACAAAGCTTGAGAGCGTTATCATCACGCCAAATCCAAGCGAAAGCGCAAAGAAAACCTGTCCTAAAACCTCGACAAAAAGCTTTAAGCTTATCTTTGAAAAATCAGGCGTTAAGTAAAATTTCACACCCTCCATCGCACCCCCAAGTGTAATGTTTTTAGCGATCATGACGAGCATCAAGATAAAAAGCAGTGGCATTAGGTATTTCGCTGAGCGCTCGATGCCGCCAACTGCGCCTTGCACCAAGATAGCGTAGTTTACGAGCACAAAGGCAAGGGTTGCAAAGCTTATGGCAAGCGGGTTGCTAACGATATTTTGCTCGTAAAATGCGCTCGTTTGCTCAAAACTCACGATGTGCGAGAGATCAAGCAGGCCAAAGCTGATCTGCGCGATGTAGTTTAGCACCCAGCCGCCGATAACCATATAATAAGCCATGATGCCAAATGCGCCTACAAGCCCCATCCAGCCCACTATCTGCCACTTTTTGCTGATCTTTTTGCCATTTATCGTGCCGCCAAATGCATCAACGGCGTTACATTTTAGGCGCCTGCCGATGGCGTTTTCAACCAAAATCATAGGAATACCAATGACTATCATCGCTATGCAAAACACCAAAACATAGGCCCCACCGCCGTTTTGACCGACCAAGTAAGGAAACCGCCACGTCGCGCCAAAGCCGACCGTAGCCCCTGCAACAGCTAAAATGTATGTAAGTCTTGAACTCCACGATTTTCTATCCATATTATCTACCTTTGTGAAAAATTTGGATTATATAAAAAAAATGATTAAATTTTGCTAGCAAAAGGCGATGCTTGCGTGTAAATTTGACTTTTTTGCTAAATTTTAGGACTTTTATGGACGGAATTTTTATCTTTGCAGGATAATTTTAAATCTATTAATGCAAAACGCCCAATTCTACATATCCCTCCATCGCAACTAGCAAGATCCAACCCTCTTTTTGGCTGCAAAAATAGTGATGTTGCGGGACATTTTCAACCATAAATTTTAAAAAATCATAAAAGCATTCAGGCGCAAATTTAAGCTCTAGGCTAGTTAGATTGTCGCCGATATAGCCTATCTCGCTGCTTAAAATTTTACTTTGAACGCTTGCGTCTAGGCTTAGAAAATTTTTAATATCAGCAAAATTTTTATAATCAGCCGTTTTATAATCTTTTAAATTTTGTAAAAGCGGTTTTGAGCCGACAAATGTAAAATTTCGCTCTATAAAATTTGCTACATCATCGCTTTTGTGCCATTTTTGACCCAAATTTGACAAAAATGCAAGCACCTCATCATCAGCTGGTGTAAAATTTGAAACTGGACTTTTCTGGCTCATTTGTCTCCTTTTTTGTAAAGTCGCTACACCTTTGTAAAAGAGGGATTATATAAAATTTTATTTAAGCATTTAATGTAATTTTTCGACTTTGCCTATCAAAACCTGTGCGTAGCGCAGTATGTGGGTTATCATCGGGCAAGTGTCAGGCAAATTTTAAAATTTATGAACGAGCATATCACGGCTCTAAATTTAGTGCTAAACGCAGTGCAGCCTAAATTTAGTAGTCTGCTAAGGCGAGTGAGTAAGATTTTAAAATTTGCAAATTTGTTTCATCATGCAAGTGCCATACAAATTTTTAAATTCCATAAACGAGTAATTTCGGCTCTAAAATTTGAGCTAAGCGATAAGCGAAGCCAAATTTTAGTAGTCAATTCTTGCGAGTGAATGGAATTTTAAAATTTGAAAAGATAGCTTGATTAAATTTATAAATTTCTTTTATTTAAAAGGGAGACAAGGGGACTTGAATTACGAAGCCGTCCCCTTATCTCCCTTTAGATCCCTCAATCCCCTCGCACGTTAGAGGTGGCATGCAATAGTGCTGGCGCGCTGCATGCGTTTTGTTGAAAATCAATCAAATTCCATTCAAATTTACTCTCTAACGACATGTAAAAACTGCATATGTTTGCGGTATTGCTCGATGACGTCGTTTATCAGCGTAGCTTCGCTCCAGCCAAGCACGTCGTAGTCCTGACCGCCCTCTTTTAGATAGACCTCAGCTCTGTAATAAAGATCGTCACCCTCAAGCTCTCTGGTGTAGTCTGGGCTCTGGCTCTTGGTGAGATAGACGCCATATCTAAAATCCATCTCGTCGCCAAGTCCGACATTTAAATTTACAAAATTTTCGCCATTTGTGACCTTTGCTTCAAGGCCGTTTTTGGCAAATTCCTCTTTTAGCTCGTTAAAAGCTTTTAGCACGACTTCATTTAAAAATTTCTTGCCATCTTTCTTGCCTGGCAGCGTGATGATCGCACTTAGGCGCTCTTGCCACGGCTTTGAAAGATCACTAATAGGCATGTTGCTAAAGTTATTTGTCTCTTTTTTGGTTAGATCCACACGTAACGCCTTAAATAGCCCGTAAATGGCGCCAAGTAGCACTATGGAAAATGGCAGCGCAGTCGTGATCGTAAGTGCCTGAAGTGAGCCAAGACCACCAGCTAGCATCAAAAATGCCGCCACAACACCCACTGTAACGCCCCAAAAGACCTTTTGCCAAACTGGTGTATCGTCCTTGCCGTTTGAGCAAAGCATATTCATCACGATCGCCGCAGAGTCAGCGGAAGTGACGAAAAATATGACGATCATAAAGACTGCAATCGTGCTTAGCACGCCTGAGAAGCTAAATTTTTCTAAAAACATAAAAAGTGCTGAGGCTGAGTCAGAATTTACCGTGGTCGCTAGCTCGCTAAAGCCATTTTGCACAAGCGAGATCGCTGAGTTGCCAAAAAAGCTCATCCAAGCAAAGGTAAAGCCAGTTGGCACTAAAAGTACGCCGATCACAAATTCTCTGATCGTTCTGCCCTTTGAAATTTTAGCTATAAAAAGCCCCACAAACGGCGACCAAGATAGCCACCAAGCCCAGTATAGCAGCGTCCAACCGCCAAGCCAGCTCTCGTTTTGCCTCTCGTAGGCGTAGAGGTTAAAGGTATTTGAAATGAGCGTAGAGACGTAGTCGCCGCTGTTTTGCACAAACGACTTTAAAAGCTGCGTCGTATCGCCCAAAAATAGTATCAAAAACATAAAACATATAGCTAGCGCGATATTTGCGTTTGATAAGATCTTAATACCCTTATCGACACCACTTGCCGCTGAAATGGTAGCTGCAAAACAAAGCACTATTAGAAGCGTGATGTGCATGGTCGGCAGCCCAAAAACGTGCGTAAGGCCAGCATTTACCTGAAGTACGCCGTATCCTAGCGATGTCGCCACACCAAAAAGGGTCGCTACGACAGCAAATGTATCGATGGCGCTACCTATCTTGCCGTAAATTTTATCTCCGATGATCGGATAAAATGCCGATCTAAGCGTGAGTGGCAAGCCGTGCCTATATGAGAAAAAGGCAAGGATAAGCGCCACAATGGCATAAACCGACCATGCGCCCATGCCCCAGTGAAAAAATGTTATATTCAACGCAAGCTTTTGCGCTGCGATAGTTTGCGCGTCGCCAACTGGTGGGTTTAGATAGTGCATGAGCGGCTCAGCCACACCAAAAAACACTAGACCTATGCCCATGCCAGCGGCAAACAGCATAGAAAACCACGAGATATTTTTGTGCTCTGGCTTTACGTGATCAGCTCCAAGCTTGATCTCGCCAAGCTTACTAAAGCCAAGAATGATGACGCTTAGCAGTATGACGGCAACGACTAGGATATAAAACCAGCCAAATTTGGCTGCGATGTAGTTTTGCATACCCTTAAAAAACTCATTTGAGAAATTTGGAAATATCGCTGCAAATGCCGCTATTAAAAATATGACAATAAGCGATGGGATAAATACTGAATTATTAAATTTTGACCTTTGAAATTTAAACATTTTTCTCCTTTTTATAAATTTCAGTCTCGCTTTAAAATAACAAAAAAGAGTAAATAGGTCAAATTTTCTCTTTAAATTTTTATGAAATTTTAAGCTTTAGCCACCAAAAATAGCTACTTTGAAATTTATCTCAAGTCTCTTTTATCTCTCTTTGGTTTTGCAAGAGTTGTTAGTACTATGACGACAAAAGCGATGCCAAATGTGATATACAAAATGATCTTTGGCGAGTCATACTCTATCCTAGATCTTGCGACCTCTTCGCCGCTTACCTCCACTAGCTCGCCGCGTTTTATCATATCGCTGATATCTTTTGCGCTAAGCTCTTTAGATGCTCTTGTTAAAATTTCTATGACGCCAAGGTCTGCCACCTCATAAACGCTATGTCTAATGCCATAAAATGGCTTTATCTTGCTAAAAAAATAGACCTTATCGCCATTTGCATAGACCGCGCCATATTCGCCATCTTTTACCAGCCCTACCTCACGCCAAGAGCTGCTTGGGGCAAATTTATATAAAGAGACTGTTTGCGCCTCTAAGTGCCTGCCATGCTTTGAGCGCCGCCACTCTTCACCTTGCTGCAAGAAATACGCTGAACTCTCATCTACAAAAACGTCAGCATAGAGCCTTTTTAGCTCGCCTTTTAGCTGATAGTCTGAAATTTTAGCCTGCTCGTTTTTCGTGCTATCCCAAAAGTAAATTCCATCTTTGCTGGCAAAAAGAGGCCAAAACGAGTGCACGTTATCCGCGCTATAAATGGCGCTATAAGGCATATTTTGAGCGCTAAATTTACGCTCATTTGCAAACACAGCCCCACTTTTTGGCTCAAAAAGATATTCTATGTCGTGCTTATCATCATAGCATATCCGGCGCGTCTCATCTGAATATCTTGTATCAAGCCTATAAAAGCCCATAAACAAGCTTTTGCCATCTGTGTAATATCCGCTAGGAGCGCCATTTTCTGTCGTGATATATCTTAGCTCGCTAGGATCTGCGTCAAGCTTTTCGCCCTTGTAGTAAAGCGTAGCTCCATCTCTTGCAAAGCCAGCGTCAAATATAGGCTCTAAATTTGTGCTTTCAACCCTTTTTGTCCTGTAAAAATAAGGGCTATCATCGTAGCTTTTTATAAAGACGTGAGCGACGCTTTTCATAACGGCGCTAAATTCGCTAAATCCCGCCTCTTTCTCGCTTCTAGTGGCGCAATAATAGCTCATCTTGCCATCACTTATATAGCCATTGCCAAGCACTTTGGTGCTGTTTGGATCAAGTCCTGGCAAAATTTCTCTAGCACAATAGACATGATTTTTATCAGCTCCCACGTTTGAGTAGTCGTATGCGTGTTTTAGCTTTAAGACCCTAAAACTAGCCTCATCGACGCCTTTTAGCTCATACTTGCCACTGCCTGAAATTTGAACGTAAATTTTACCATCAGGCGAGCGGTAAAACTCGCTATTATCAATGTTTGCAAAGCTTCTTTGATACTCGCCCTCATGCCATAGATAAAGCATCGCCAAAACAAAAAATAGCGTCAAGATGACAAAAAGATAAAGTATCTTAGTCGCAATTTTTCTCATTATCTATAATCATCCACCCTTTTTTTAAGCTCGCTTTTTTGCTTTTTGTTTTTAAAAATAGCGCCAACCACCGACATTATAAATGCGATGGCAAGAAATATCCAGTAGGCATATTTTTGCGAGTAATCATCAAAGTCGCTTATCGCATCAATCACCACCTCGCCCTCAGCTGGCGTCATAGCGCCTTGATCTACCATTTTTACTATCTCATCAAGTTTTAAATTCTTAACATTTGGACCATAAGGACGAGTGAGAATTTCAACTACGCCAAGGTCGTTTATATCATAAACACTGCTGTTAAAACGCCAGCCATAGCCGACGTTATCAAAATAATATGTCTTATCGCCGTTTGCATAGACTGCTCCGTGGCCATCATTTCTTACAAGCCCTATCTTTCGCCACTGCTCTTTTGTATCAAGCCTTACGATACACGTGTGGCGTGAGCTTAGGCTGTGGTTATTTTTTGTATTGTGCCAAATTTCATAGGTTTTTAAAAAATATGTCTTACCATCACTTATCACCACGTCACCATATAACGGCGTTATCTCGCCTTTAAAAGGATCGTCTCCGTCTCTTACAAACTCGCCCTCATCTATGCTGTTATACCACTGCCACTTTCGCTCCCAGTGATAGATACCGCCTTTGCCACGAAAGAGCGCATGATAGGAGTGCTCATCTTTTAGGTTAAAAAGTGGCTCGTATGGGGCAAATTTTGGGTCAAATTCGTGATCATTTGCATAGACCATGCCAGAATTTGGCTCATACAGATAGTGAATGCGCCATATCTCGCCGATATCACGCATTTGCGGGCTAAATTTGATCCCTAGTTTTGTGCTGTCATAATAGACATTTTCTCCGTCAGTCGTAAAATGCATGCTCTTTCTGCCAGATGCCTGCTCGATGTATCGCATTTTGCTGGCATTTGCGCCCTCTAGCTCTTTGCCATCATGATAGACCTTTGCTCCGTCACTTGCATAGCCAAAGCCCAAGATCGCAGCTAAATTAGCGTTATCAACCTGTCTAAATTTATAGATGTGAGTTTGCGCCTTAGGGGTATTAAACATTTTATGTGAGAATATGTCCCAAAACTCTTTAAGTGCGGATATTTCAAGGTTTGTCTCGCTTTCGCTATCACAAAAGTATGTTACCTTGCCATCGCCAAAATAGCCATTGCCAAGTGCCCTAACGCCATTTGGATCAAGCCCGCTCATCACGAGATTGCCACAATACACCGCCTCATCACTAGCGCCAACATTTCTGTTGTCGTATTTGCCGGTGTCAATGTATCTAAATTTACTGGCTTTCACGCCTATTAACTCAAATTTACCGCCGCTTGGCACCATGGCATAGACCTTGTCATCTTTGACGTAAAAATAGCTATTATTTAACTCTTTACTATCGCCAATGTCGTCATCTAAAATAGAAACTAACCCAAAGATAAAAAAGTAGGTAGCAAAAAATATCACAACAATGGCGATTATTACTGAGATTAGCGGATGTTTTTTTAGCATTTTAGCCCCATTTCAAACAAATTTAGCGACCTCATCATGGCGCAAAAACCTTTCATAAATTTAAATTTCAAAGTACCTATCCAAATATAAAATATCTAAATATCAAAAACCTAAAATATACAAATTTACCCATCAAAAACAAAAAACAAGCAGCTGCCAATGTAATAATAAGCCTAATAATATCAAATTCCAGCGTAACCCCGTAATAAATAAAGACTGACGCAATAAAGCATAAATAAAAATAACAAAGCATGAAGATCAAATTTGCAATCCTTGCAAAAACTCCTGACTCTTTGCTGCTTTTTGCTATTAACCTAATAATATCTATCTTATTTAAAAAACCAACCTTGTTATATTTTATCTCGACTAGATCGCCTACTTCATATTTTTCTATCTCTGGTGAAAACACCCCGCTAAATCTCTCTTTACCTATCAAAAGGCTCATGCTTGTGGCTAAATTTTGTCTAACAACTCTTCTATTTAGCGCGCTTATCCTACCGATCTTTTTCAAGCTACTCTAGCTCCTCGGCGATCTCAAGCACTTCAAAATACTCATTTTCTAGGCTTTCAAGCTGGGCTTTTGCCTTTTCAAGCTCTTCATAAAGCTTAGTAAGCCCCACTTCTTGATAAATTTTAGGATCGCTAAGCCCCTCATTTAGCTCGGCCACTCTTGCTTCAAGGGCTGAAATTTTATCTGGATATGTGTTTAAAATTTGCGTTTGTTTGTAGCTTAGCTTTGCGCCAGATTTACTCTTTTGCTTGGCTTCATTTTGGCTATTTGCTAGCTCTTTTTCAAATTTATCAAGCTCTTTCATCTCATCTTCAAGCTCCAAATAGACGCTATACTCCTCATGCAAGACATTTATCTTTGTCCCCTCAAACGCCCAGAGCTTATTTGCCATCTTATCGACAAAATATCTATCGTGGCTAACTAGCAAGATCGCCCCCTCAAAGCTTTGCAAGTAGTCCTCTAAAATGTTGATAGTTGCGATATCAAGGTCGTTTGTCGGCTCGTCAAGCACCAGCACATCGTAAGTTTTGGTAAAAAGCATCGCAAGTGCGACACGGTTTTTCTCGCCGCCACTTAAAACGCCTATCTTTTTATCTAAAAACTCCTTTGGAAAGAGGAAATTTTTAAGATAGCCATAGACATGCATATTTCGCCCACGAACCAGCACGTGGTCGCCGCCATTTGGGCAAAATGTCTCTATTAGGCTCTTGTCATCATCAAGGACATTTCTAGCTTGATCAAAGTAGCCGATGCTCACCTCACCTCTTTTTATCTCTCCACTACTTGGCTTTTCAAGCCCTAGCAAAATTTTAAGCAGCGTGCTCTTTCCACTGCCATTTCGCCCAACTATGGCGATCCTCTCGCCCTGCAAGATTCTTGCGTCAAATTTTTCAAAAAGCACCTTGCCATCTATGCTTTTGCCTAAATTTTTAAACTCAAAGAGCATTTTTTTGCGGTTTTGGCTCTGTGTTTGGTTGAAATTTTTACTCGCTCGCTCCAGCTCAAGCCTCACGCGCCTTATCACACCTGGGTTTTTCTTAGCCTCCTCGCGCATGGCTAGCACCCGCTCTTTTCTGCCCTCATTTCGCTTTAGCCTAGCTTTTACGCCGCGCCTTAGCCACTCCTCTTCAGCCTTTAGCTGCTTTAGTAGCGTCTCATGCGACTTTGCAAGGCTTGCTAAAATTTCCTCTTTTTTGGTTAGATAGTTTGCATATCCGCCCTCGAAATTTTTTAAGCTTGCATCCTCGACCTCAACGCACCTAGTTGCCAGCGCATCGATAAAGTACCTATCGTGGCTTATAAAAACTATGCTTTGATTTGAGCTTTTAAGCATATCTTCAAGAAATTTGACCATATAGACATCAAGGTGGTTTGTAGGCTCATCAAGCAGCAGCACATCTGGCTTTTTAAGGATAAGAGCACCCAGTGCCACGCGCCTGATCTCGCCACCACTTAGCGAGCAAATGGGTCTGTTTTCATACTCTTTTAGCTTAAATTCTTGCAAAATTCGCTCGATCTTGTGCTCGATATTCCAGCCATCTTTTGCTTCTATAAATTTCAAAAGCCTCTCTTGCTCTTTTAAAATTTCTTTATTTTCAGGCTCATTTGCTAGCAAGACGCCACTTTTTTCATACTCGCTTATCGCGTCAAATATCTCTTTTAGCTCGTTATTTAGCGCATCTCTTACGCTAAAAGTGGCGTTAAAATTTGGATTTTGCGCTAGCATCTCGACGCTTATTAAGCTCTGCACTATGCGTCTTCCACTATCAGCTGCCACCTCGCCAGAGATGATCTTCATAAGCGTGCTCTTGCCGCTGCCGTTTTTACCGATGATCGCTATCTTTTCATTTTCATTTACGCTAAGGCTTACGCTGTTTAAAATTTCATTTGCACCAAATTTTTTACTTACGTCTATTAGGTCGATTAATGCCATTTTTCTCTCAAATTTTAAATTTTTTGGATTATATCAAAAGGGAGCTAAAACCTAATTTGGCTATAATCGCCCCAAAATTTAAAAAGGGAGAAATTTATGAATCTTTCTATGAAAAAACTGGTCGTCCCTATATTTCTAGATATGTTTTTGCACTTTATAACGCTCATCATAAACACCTACATGGTGACAAAAGTGAGCGTGCATCTAGTTGGCGCCATGGGTGCGGGCAATCAAGTGATGGACCTTTTTATGACCATTTTTAACTTCTTAAGCATGGGCTGCTCAGTCGTCGTCGCACAAGCTCTTGGAGCAAAACAAAACGAGCTAGCCTCAAGCGTCATACACGCAAGTATCACGTCAAATACGATCTTTGGCATCTTTTCAGCCATCATCATCTACGTCTTTGGCTACAACATCTTAAATTTATTAAACGTGCCAAGTGATCTCATAAACGATAGCTTCTCATACCTTCACATCCTTGGCTTTGCATTGCTCTTTGATGGCATCGGCATGGTGCTAGCTGCGGTGCTTCGCGTCTATAATCTAGCAACTGCTGTGATGCTAACTTCAGTTTTAATGAACATCATCACCATCTTTGGCAACGCCATCGCTCTTTTTGGCTGGTTTGATCTGCCAAATTTAGGCTTGCAAGGTGTCGCTATCTCGACATTTGTGGGCAGACTAATAGGTGTTTTTGTCCTACTTTACATGCTCATACGCGTGGCAAAAGTTAGAATTTATCTTAGCAAACTGCTTGTCGTGCCGTTTGGAATTTTAAAGAAAATACTCTCAGTTGGCTTGCCAAGTGCTGGAGAAAATTTACTCTGGATGGCGCAATACATGGTCGCATTTAGCTTTATCGCGAGCATGGGCGAGGCAACTCTTAGCGTGCAGACTATCTACTTTCAGATCACACTTCTTATCTTGCTTTGCGGAGCTAGTATCAGCGTGGCAAACGAGGTCATCGTGGGACATTTGGTTGGGGCAAGCGAGTTTAACGAGGCCTATACAAGAACTTTTAAAGCCTTGTGGCTTGGCATTTCTATCACGCTCGTCGTCGTTTTGATCGCCTACGCCTTAAAGTATAAGATCATGGACGCGCTAAATTTAGATGAGGGCTTGCGCAAGATAATGCTACCACTCTTTACCCTCTCGATCGTGCTAGAAGCTGGCAGAACCTTTAACATCGTCATCGTAAATGCCCTTCGTGCAAGTGGCGACGCGAAATTCCCGCTAGCGACTGGGCTTATCTTTATGTGGGGGCTTTCGCTGCCGCTTGGATATTTCTTAGGCATACACCTTGGCTGGGGTATCATTGGCGTTTGGATAGGATTTTGCGCTGATGAGTGGCTAAGAGGCCTTGCAAATACATGGCGCTGGAGAAGCAAAAAGTGGCAAGAAAAACGCCTAGTTTGAGGCAAAAGAGCTTAAATTTAGACTTTTATGGCTTAAGCGTTTTAATAAATTTTAAAACAAATGTAAAGGCTATGCGATTAAGAGTTGGTAAGGACGCTAAGATCACGCTTTCTATGCCATTTTACAGCACACAAAAGATGGCTCTTAGCTTTCTTGAGACGCACAGAATTTGGCTTGAAAACTCATATAAAAAAGCTCTTTTAAATTTACCAAAAGATGATGAGATGAAATTTCTTGGACAAATTTATAAGATCAAATTTGATGAGAGCGTAAAACTGCCATTTTTTGAAGATAAATTTATCATAACGCCAAATTTAAAGGCACTTGAGCGCTTTAAAAAAGCAAGAGCAAAAGAGCTATTTTTAGAGCTTGTAAGCTACTATCAGCCTCATATCAATAAGCCAGTTAGTCGCATCGTCATAAGAGATAGCAAAACTCGCTGGGGCAGCTGCAACCACAAAAAAGGCTATATAAACTTAAGCCTAAGGCTTATAGAAAAGCCACTCTCTGCCGTGCGATATGTCGTGCTTCACGAGCTTACTCACCTGCTCTATCCGCATCATCAAAGCAGTTTTTATAAATTTATAGAAGCCATCATGCCTGATTACAAAGAGCAAGAGCAAATTTTAAAATCATAATTATTTTTCATCAAGTAAGTGTAAATTTAATATGTTAAAATTGCACATTACTTTACAAAAGGAAAATTTAATGAAAAAAATGATTTTTATCTCGCTTCTTGCAGCTTGCGCTCTAGCAGGCGACTTTGAAGATGGCTTGAAGGCTTATGCTGACTCAAATTTCACTGAGGCTTTGTCTAAATTTGAAGCAGGATGCGCAGCAAATGACGCAAGATCATGTGCAAAAGCAGGTGCGATCTACCAGCTTGGCAAAACTGATGTGCCAGACAGTAATAAAGCGTTAGAGTTTTACAACAAAGCTTGCCAAGGTGGCGAAAAAGAGGGTTGCTCAGCAGCTGGTGGAATTTATCTCGATAACGATCCACAAAAAGCAAGAGAGCTTTTTAACAAAGCTTGCGAGCAAAACGACGGCTACTCTTGCGGCATGATAGGCTCGATACTAATAGAAGCTAAGAAATTTAAAGAGGCTTACACCTTCTTAGAAAAAGGCTGCAAACTAAGTGATAAGATGTCTTGCGAGTTTGCGGGCGATCTAAAACGCTCAAAACAACTTTGATCTTTAGGCTTTAAAAGCCTAAATTCTCACTTTTTACAAAATCACTAGAAATAAATAAATTTAAAAAGTTTAGGCAAGAGAGCTCTTGCCTAATGTTAAATCGCTCTTATTTGATCAAGCGGTTTATCTTTTATGCCCCACTGAGTCATAAAGACAAAACCATAAAGAGCTGCTGCTACGATGTAGGCTGTGTATTCGTTTGGCATTAGTCCAAATTTCACGCAGATGTTTGGCACAAGAGCTAGAGGCACGACTGGGATAAGTAGCACTCTCTCCCAAATCCTAAGCTTTGTGACGTAGTATCCTTGAAGCAAGCTTGAAAAGGCAAACATCCCCACGATCGCCATACCAAAAACAAGTAAAATTTCAAGTGGGTTGCTCATCCAAACGATACCTTTTGAATCAAGCGGATCGCTCGTGTTTATGCTTTCAATTAGCATAAGTTTGTTGTTAAAGAAAAAGGCAAATGGCAAGATCGCCGTTCTTAGATCGTAAAAGAACCCTTGCACGCCAACGGTTATCGGATTTGCTTTAGCAATACCCGCTGCTGCATAGGCTGCGATGCCAACTGGCGGCGTATCATCGGCTAAAATTCCAAAGTAAAATACAAAAAGATGCACGGCTATAGCGGGGATCAAAAAGCCATTTTTATGCGCCAAAAACAAGATAACTGGCGCAACAAGGCTTGAGACGACGATGTAGTTTGCTGTCGTTGGAAGCCCCATGCCAAGGATGAGCGACATAAGAGCTGTTAAAACTAGGATCATCATGATGTTATCGCCTGCTAAAAGCTCGACTAGATCAGAAAGCACCTGACCAAGTCCAGTAAGCGAGATAGAGCCCACGATAATGCCAGCAAGTGCGGTTGCGATGGCTATTGTAGTCATGCTCTTTGCAGCTGCGACCATCGCCCAAAATATATCTTCAAAACCAAGAAGCACGTCGCTTAGCCCTACTTTTTCGCCACTTGCTAGCTTTTTAGTTGGCTCTTGAAAGATCATTATCAAAAATAAAAATCCAATCGCATTAAACGCTGCAGCTATGGCTGACTCTTTTGCTATTAAAAGCGTATAAAGCAAGATCAAAATAGGCGTTATATAGTGAAGACCGCTAACGAAAATTTTAAATCTTGAGTGAAATTCGCTCTGATTTATGCCTTTTAGTCCAAGCTTGACGCTCTCTAGATGCACGATGAAAAATAGTGACAAATAACAAGCAAATGCTGGAATGACCGCTGCCATCATGACATTTGTATATGTCATACCTAAAAACTCAGCGATGATAAAAGCAGCCGCACCCATGATAGGTGGCATGAGCTGTCCATTTACACCAGCTGCAACCTCGATAGCACCAGCTTTTGTGCGTGAAAGACCAGCTTTTTTCATAAGCGGAATGGTAAATGTACCAACAGTTACTACGTTTGCTGTTGAGCTGCCTGAAACCATGCCTGTTAGGCCACTTGCGATGACCGAGGCCTTAGCTGGGCCGCCTCTATATTTACCAAGAAGTGAGAAGGCTAAATTTATAAAGTATTGTCCAGCGCCTGCTCGCTCTAACAATGAACCAAAAAGAACAAAAAGGTAGATAAAACTAACGCTAACGCCGATAGGCACGCCAAAGACGCCCTCAGTTGTCAAAAACATGTGTCCTGCGATCTTTTCAAAGCTAGCGCCTTGGTGAGCGATGATGTCTGGCATATAAGGGCCAAAGTGATCATATATCAAAAATAATATACAAATGATAGGAAGTGCTGGCCCCATGACACGCCTGCCAGCCTCAAGCAAGACGATGATCGCTAAAAACGATATGACGATATCTTGAGTGATGTAGTCCCCTGTCCTATCAGCTAGCTCATAAAAATAAACCGCTGGATAAAGTACGGCGACAACACCTACCACGCAAAAAACTAGGTCGTAAAACGGCAAACTTGAGTGAGCCTTTTTATGAAAAGTGACTGGATATAGCAAAAATACAAGCCCAACCGCAAAGGCTAGGTGCACTGAGCGTGAGATGTTAGTATTTAGTGGGAAATACGCTATATAAAGCTGAAAAACCGACCAAGAGAAGCACACAAATGCGATGAAATAGTTGTAAAAATTGCTATTTATCTCTCTTGTCTTTACCTCGACAAATTGTTCTTCGTTGTCATTAACTTCGTTCATCTTTCTCCTTTAAAATTTAAATATATAAATTTAGAAGAAATTTGCATATTTAAATTTTATCCAGAGGCAAAAGCCCCTGGAAATGTATTATTTTAAGATACCAGCCTCTTTAAACGCAGCCTCTGCAGCTGGGTGAAGCGGAGCTGAAAGACCTTGGACGAGATCCTCTTTATTTACTGATTTTAGCGCTGGGTGAAGAGTTTTATACTCATCAAAGTTGTCTAAAATAGCTTTTATCACAGCTTTTACAGCCTCATCTTTTGTATCCTTGTTGGTTACCAAAACAGCTTTTACGCCGATAGTATTTACATCGTGATCGACGCCATCATAAGAGCCTTTTGGGATCACACCTTTTGCAAAGTATGGTTTTTCTTTAAGAAGGTTATCGATCTCGCTGCCTTCGATATTTAGGATATCAATAGGCAAAGATGTCGCTGCATCAGTGATGTTTGCAGTTGGGTGACCGACGACAAAGCTATATCCGTCTATTTTTTTATCTTTTAGTGCGTGTGGGCATTCGCCAACTGTTAAAACGCCACGATATCCTAGTTTTGAAACGTCAAAGCCTTTTGCCTTAAAGACTTCAAGTGTGCTCACTTCGTTGCCGCTGCCTGGGTTGCCGACGTTGTATTTTTTACCTGCAAATGAAGAGAGATCGCTTGTTAGACCGCTATCTTTTGCTACAACAAATGCAAGAAGCTCTGGATAGATCGCAACTACTGAGCGTAAATTTTCATCTTTTGCTCCGTCAAATTTGCCAGTGCCGTTAAATTTGTCATAGACGACGTCGCTTTGAACAAAGCCAAAAGTAAGCTCTTTTTTAAGGACGTTATTTACGTTATAAACAGAGCCGCCAGTTGATTGAACAGAGCATTTTACATCGGTGTTTTTGTTTGCCAAACGGCAGATCGCTCCACCTATCGGATAGTATGTACCTGTCATGCCGCCAGTGCCGATACTGATAAATTCTTTTGCTGAAAGTGTTGTTGCCAAAAGCAATCCAGCAAGTGCCAAAGAAGTAGTTTTCATCTAAAATCCTTTCAAAAAATTTAAGGCTATTTTATTCTATAAATTTAGCTTTGTATCTTTTTGTTATGATATTTTTATGCCATTTTGGTAAAATTGCAACTATTCTACACAATCAAGGCTTAAAAAAATATTTTCTTAAGAATAAATTTATATTTCTTTATAGGGCGATTTGATTTTAATAAAACAAGAGCCCAAATATTATTTTTATAGCATGTACGATAATAACTTACTTAGTAAACTCAAATTGAGTTTACTGTAAGGTCTTGGCAGACGGCCAATATTTTTATTCTCATAATAAAATAAAAATATAAAAGCTCAGACAAATCATTATCTCTAAAAACTATTTTCATAGATAAAATATCTAAGTTTTGCATAGTAATTTAATAAAATATATTAAAAATAATTAAAGGTATAACACTAAGAATTTTGAAAGGATATCGGAATACCTTATGGTGACTTTTAGTTATTAACGGAACATAGAATAGCATCATACCACCAATGAGATTATTTGAATTGCTAAATTTATTAACCATTAAGTAACATTATATATAATTATACGAGAGCTTCAGCTCAAAACAATATTAATAAAGGAGTCCTAATGGCTACTCAAGAGGTAAATTTAGAGTCTTTAAAAAAAGACTTAGATTCTTTGAAAGCAGATTTTAAAGATGTTATGAAATCTATCAAAGATATGGGTGCAGAGCGTGCGGAATCCACTAAAGATAAAATTTTAGACCAACTAAATATCGATGAGATCAAAAAATACATAGATGATCTAAAATCAAAAGGCAAAGACGGCATAGAGAACGTAAACGACGCAATAAAAGAAGATCCGATTAAAAGCATTGCTATTGCTGCCGGAGTTGGATTTTTAGCTGCCTGGTTATTAAAAAAATAATGGCGAGCATATCTGAATTTATAGTATCCGTGGTTGAGCTTATAGATGCTCAAGCTGACGATATTAGGTGTTCTTTTTTAAAGAGTGCCAATTCAGTTGTACTCAATATAATTGTGGGTGTGATTTGCATCATAGGCTTAGTATTCTTTTTGCTAGGCCTGCACACGCTCATTGAAAAAACTATTGGGGAAATTTGGGCGTATTTTGCATGCTCTGCTGTGGCTTTTTTATTTTCAATTATCATATACAAGGTATTCCGTGCAAAGTGATATAACAAAAGAAAAGCTAAGAATAGTAGTATCGATGCTAGAGAACAAAAACACAGATAAAAAAAAGCTAAAACTCGAAGAGGCTAAGCTAAATTTATTACTAAATGATCCATTACCAAACTTTTCAACAGAACTCAACCTAATCAATCGAGGCAATATTAAGCAGGCTTTGATATCAATAATAGATAAAAATTTTATAATACCTACCTTAAGAAAATTTCTATAAAAACTAATTTTTTATACTCTTTTCTTACTTTTGATAAAAAAATTAATAAATTTTAGATATAATTAGCTATATACTTTCAAGAGATGACCGTGTTGCTGAAAGCGAAGATCTTGAAAACCGTTTTAAGGCATAAAAGATTGCCAAATTCTGCCCAAGCGCCATCTCTTAAAAACAAAGGAGTAAATATGCGTTATTTTCTAACACTGTTGTGCGCTGCCTTTTTTATGGTTGGCTGTTCCAATACTTGGCATGGCGCCAAAGAAGATACTGGCAATGCAGTCGAGTGGTCAAAAGACAAAGTTAACAAAGGTGCTACCTACGTTAAAGACAAAACAGAATAATTTTTGTTTTTAATTTAAACGTAGATATTAATTCATTATCCAGTGGGTTGAACTTCAATAGTTCGACCCATATAATTTTTCCTATTATATTTTATCTTTCTTTTATATAATCATATTTATAGTCTTCTTTAAAAGCCAAAAATTTACAACAAGAGAATGAAATTTTAAAAGATCTAAATTTAAACATCGCCCAAAACAAGATCATCTGCCTAATGGGCAGCTCAGGATATGGCAAATCGACATTTCTTTCAGCGCTAAATGGCTTTTTGGAGCAAAAAGGCTTGGCGGCAGGATAGTCCGCATAGTGGATAAGAAATTTGCATTTTAAAAGAGCTAGAAATTCTAGCTCTAAATTTAGTCGATAAACCTTTTTGTGATATTTGCGTAGGCATCGATCCTGCGGTCACGTAAAAATGGCCAAATTCTGCGGACTTCTTCGCTTCTTTTCATATCTATTTCAACGATTTTGCAAAGCTCATCTGTGCTATTTGCGCGGAAAAGCTGCTCACCTTGAGGCCCAAAAACAAAGCTATTTCCCCAAAATTTTATCCCATTCATTACGCCGCTATCATCTTTTTCAAAGCCCACACGATTTACTGCGACCACTGGTAGGCCATTTGCCACGCTGTGACCTCTTTGCACTGCCACCCACGCTTCAAGCTGTCTTGATTTTTCATCGTCACTATCGCCCTCAAACCAGCCTATAGCCGTTGGATAGATGAGAATTTTTGCCCCTTTTAGCGCCATTAGCCTTGCTGCTTCTGGATACCACTGATCCCAGCAGACCAAAACGCCAAGCTTACCAAGGCTCGTTTCAATAGGCTCAAAGCCAATGTCACCAGGTGTGAAGTAAAATTTCTCGTAAAATCCAGGGTCATCAGGGATGTGCATTTTTCTATATTTGCCAGCCACGCTACCGTCACGCTCGAAGACAAAGGCGGTGTTGTGATAAAGTCCGTCAGCTCTTTTTTCAAAGAGCGAAGTAACCAAAACTACGCCGTTTTCCTTAGCCACCCTGCCCCAAAAAGCGACATCTTCTTGCCAGTCATTTGCGTGATCAAAGAAATTTGTATCCTCGCTTTGGCAAAAGTATTGCGTCTGGTGTAGCTCTTGGCAGACCACGAGATCAGCGCCACCTTTTTTTGCCTCAGCTATTAGCTCAAGCGTCTTTGCGATGGTCGCCTCTTTTGTGCCTTTAAATTCTTGTTGAAGTAGTGCTACTTTCATCTCATCTCCCTTCTTTGTCGTTGTATGGGTCTAAATGCGTGGTTATCTGCCACGAAAATTCCTTAAATTTCTCTCTTATCTCAGCTTCAAGCGATTCGGCCACTTCGTGCGCGTCGTAAAGCGAGATATCTTTGTCAAAAACTAAATGCAGCGTTAAAAATATGGTATTTGCGCTCTGTCTTGTGTTTAGGTAGTGAAAGTCTGAAATCCTCTGCTTTGCCTTTATCATCTTGATGATCTCAGCTGTGACCTCAGGGCTTGCTGCGTGATCTAGCAAGACACCAAGGGCGTCTTTGCCAAGGCTTATGGCGCTTTGAGCGATGTAGCCACTTATCACGATACCAAAGATCGCATCTATCATCACAAAGCCACTAAATTTAATGATAAGCAGCGAGATGATGACTGCTAGGTTGCTAAAAAGGTCGATCTTATAGTGCAGCGCGTCTGCTTTTATGATAAGGTTGCCACTTTTTTTAGAAATTTGGTTTAAAAATAGCACCAAACATAGCGTCACTACGACTGAAAATATCATCACGCCGAGGCTTAAGCCAAGGTCTATCTCTAAATTTGGCTCGCTAAATTTCTTAACGCTCTCATAAAATATATATCCAGCAGCCACAACGATGATGACACACTCAAATAGCGCTGCTAACGCCTCTAGCTTTGTGTAGCCAAAGTTAAATTTCTCATCAGCTTGCTTTCTTGACTTTCTAAGCGCAAATAAATTTAAAAGCGACACGATAAAATCAAGCATCGAGTCTATCGCCGAGCCAAGCACAGCGACCGAGCCGCTAAAAAGCCCAGCTGCAAATTTCACGAGTGCAAGCAAAAAGGCGCAAGCACCTGCTGCGATAACTGCCTTATTTTCGCTCTGCGTGCACTCCTGCTTATTTATGCTGTTAAACTCATAATCAAACGGACTTGACAAGGCTAAGCCCTTTTGTATCTATTTTGGCTTGAGCAGTGAAGCGAGCCATTTTGACGCACAAAAACTAGCGAATTTACGCCGATGATCTTTCTATCTGGCAGCGCCTTAGCAAGTAAATTTAGCACCTTTTCATCGTTTTCGTCGTTATATGTTGGCACTATTAGCGCACCATTTATAAAGATAAAGTTTGCATAGGTGCAGCCAAGCCTTTTGCCATCATAGAATTTAGGTTTTGGTAGTGGCAGAGCAAGCAGCTTAAAGCCAGTTTTTTTAAGCTCATCTTCCATCTTTTTAAGCTCATCAAAGTGCTCATCGCTCTTATCATCGCAAGCTGCGTAAGCGATAGTATCAGGCGTGATAAAGCGCGCTAAAGTGTCGATGTGACTATCTGTGTCATCGCCTTTTATAAAGCCATTTTCAAGCCAGATGATACGCTTTAAGCCAAACAAATTCTTTAGCTTCTCCTCGATCTGCTCTTTGCTAAGTGCTTTGTTTCTATTTTCATTTAGCAGGCATTTTGAAGTGGTTAAAAGCACACCATCTCCGTTAAACTCGACACTTCCGCCCTCTAGTATCATATCAACAGGCTCAAGCTTAGTTTTGTAAATTTTAGCTAGCTCTAAATTTATCGCATCATCTTTTGAACTCTTAAATTTACCGCCCCAAGCGTTAAATTTAAAGTCGTAGCTCTTTATGCCATCCTTGGTGCAAACGTCGATCATACCGTAGTCTCTGATCCAAGTATCGTCAGTCTCAAGCTTTACAAACTCTACATTTTTAAATTTCTTAAATCTAGTAAAATTTGCCTCATCAGGGCAGATGAGCACCACCTTTTCAAAGGGCGTAATAGCAGCCACAAGCTCCTCATAACCCGCCAAAATCTCCTCTAAATAAGGCTCCCAGTCGCTCTTACTATGTGGCAGCGATAAAAACAAAAGTTCCTGCTCCTCCCACTCTGCATACGCTCTCACGCTCTCTCCTTGTAAATTTTATAAATTCCATAAATAGTAATGATTATCCAAAAGACCTCTATCAAAAATGAACCGAGGTTAAAATGCACAAAAAGCGAGATTATAAGCAGCACCGCACCTGCTAAATTTATTCTCTGATAGGCTAGATCGTGGCTATTTAGACGGCCGATCTGAAGTAAAAAATAGCCCATCACGATGCAAATCATCCCTAAAAAGCCGATGATCTGAAAAAGATCGATCAAATTTTATCCTTTTTGTAAGCTTAAATTTAAAGCGTGATCATATCTAATTAGTTTTAAATTTATGATTATGGGATAAAATAACTCCATTTTTCAGATTGGATTAAAGTTTATGGATTTTGAGTTTATTGAGAAATTTTACCCCCTTTTTGTAAAGGCTGGGATTCTCACCTGCCAGATCGCCTTTTTGGGGATCGTCTTTTCTATTTTGATAGGCATTTTTTGCATGGCTGTGAAATTTTACAAGCTAAAATTTCTCTCAAAACTAGTTGATTGCTACGTTGAGCTTTCAAGAAACACGCCGCTTCTTATCCAGCTCTTCTTTTTATACTACGGCTTGCCAAAGCTTGGAGTGTCGATGAGTGGCTTTACCTGTGCGGTTGCGGGACTTAGCTTTCTTGGTGGCAGCTATATGAGCGAGAGCTTTAGACTTGGCTTTGAGGCGGTGAGAAAGTCGCAGATAGAAGCAGGACTTAGCATCGCACTTAGTAAAAATCAGCTCTTAAGATATGTCATCTTGCCACAAGCCTTTAGCGTGGCATTGCCAAGTATCAGCGCAAACGTCATATTTTTACTAAAAGAGACAAGTATCGTTAGTATCGTAGCCCTTGCTGATCTAGTTTACGTAGCAAAGGATCTCATTGGGCTTTATTACAAAACAGATGAGGCGCTTTTTATGCTGGTTATTAGCTATCTTGTCATCATCTTGCCAGTCTCGCTGGCGCTTAGCTACGTCGAAAAAAGGGTGAGAAATGCAAGGAGTTAGTATATTATTTGACACGCAAAATTTACTAAGACTGCTTGAAGGTCTTGTAGTAAGCACTGAAATTTCATTTATCTCGATCATCATCTCCGTTATCGGAGGCCTCATACTTGGCGTTTTGATGAGTATGAAAAACAAATTTATCTATCTTATTTTAAAAATTTGTCTCGAGATCGTGCGCATCATGCCTCAGATCGTCTGGTTATTTTTATTTTATTTTGGCGTTAGCAAGGCTTTTGATATCCACATCTCAGCATTTACCGCCTCACTTATCGTCTTTAGCCTTTGGGGTGTTTTTGAGATGATGGATATCGTGCGAGGAGCGATCACCTCGATACCAAAGCACCAGTTTGAGTCAGCCGCCTCGCTGGGGCTTAGCAAATTTCAAATTTACTTTTATGTCATCATCCCGCTTGCTACAAGAAGACTGGTGCCTGGAGCTGTAAATTTACTAAGCCGTATGATAAAAACGACCTCTATCGTCGTTCTAATCGGCGTTGTAGAGGTGGTCAAAGTCGGCCAGCAGATCATCGAGCGAAATGTATTTACAAATCCTATGGCGCCATTTTGGATATACACGCTCATATTCTTTTTATATTTTGCGATCTGCTATCCAGTCTCAAAGCTATCAAAAAAATTAGAAGAAAAATGGAGCTAAAATGAGCGAAAATATCTTAGAACTTAAAAATTTAAATAAATTTTATGGAGAGCTTCACGCTTTAAAGGATATAAATTTAGATGTTAAAAGCGGCGAAGTGGTCGTGCTTCTTGGGCCATCGGGATGCGGCAAGAGCACAACTCTTAGGTGTATAAACGGCCTTGAGAGCATAGCAAGCGGCGAGATCATCATAGACGGCGAAGTGATAGACGCTAAATTTAAAGAGTGGCAAAGGATCCGCCAAAAGGTAGGCATGGTCTTTCAAAGCTACGAGCTGTTTGATCATATGAACGTCATCGATAACGTCCTTCTTGGGCCTTTAAAGGTGCAAAAAAGAGATAGGGCCGAGGCTGAAAAGACGGCTAATATGTGGCTAAGCAAGGTTGGGCTACTTGATAAGAAATTTGCCTATCCAAAGGAGCTAAGCGGCGGTCAAAAGCAGCGCATAGCAATCGTTAGAAGCCTTTGTCTAAACCCTGAGATCATGCTATTTGACGAGGTTACGGCTGCACTTGATCCAGAGATCGTTAGAGAAGTACTTGATGTGATACTAAATTTAGCCAAAGACGGCATGACGATGCTAATAGTCACCCACGAGATGAGCTTTGCAAGGGCGGTTGCGAATAAGATAGTATTTATGGACGCTGGAGCGATCGTGGAGATCAGCGAGCCAGAGGAGTTTTTTACTAATCCAAAGAGCGAGCGAGCAAAGAAATTTCTAAATTTATTCTCGTTTTAGAAAAAATAAGAGATAATTTGCCGTTTTTTCAAAATGCGTTTAGAGCGAGCTTAGTCGCTCTTATTTACTAAAATTTCTAAAGGAGAAAGAGTGAGAAAATTTAAATTTTTCTTATTAGCATTAGTCGCTACCGTCTTTCTAACGGGTTGTGGTGATGACAAAGGTGCGGACAAAGCGGCCGCTTCAAACCAAGCTGATACGATCGCAAAGATCAAAGAGCGTGGATATATAAGGATAGGCGTTTTTAGCGACAAACCGCCATTTGGCTACGTCGATAAAGACGGCAAAAACCAAGGCTATGACATCTACTTTGCAAAACGCATCGCAAAAGACCTGCTTGGCGATGAGAGCAAGGTTAAATTTGAGCTAGTCGAGGCTGCTGGCAGGGTCGAAGTGCTCACAGCTGACAAGGTCGATATCACGCTTGCAAATTTTACAAAGACGCCTGAGCGCGCGCAAGTTGTTGATTTTGCGCTTCCATATATGAAGGTCTCACTTGGCATCGTTAGCCCAGAAGGTGCTGTGATAAAGAGCGTCGATGAGCTAAAAGACAAGACATTAATCGTCAATAAAGGCACAACCGCAGACGCATTTTTTACAAAAAATTATCCTGATATCAAGCTTTTAAAGTATGATCAAAACACCGAAACTTTCGCAGCTTTGGTTGATAAAAGGGGTGCGGCTCTAGCGCATGATAATGCCCTACTTTTTGCCTGGGCGAAAGAGACTCCTGGCTTTGTCGTAGGCGTTGAAGCGCTTGGGGATGTGGATGTGATAGCTCCAGCTGTCAAAAAAGGCAACAAAGCCTTACTTGAGTGGCTAAATAACGAGATCATCGAGCTTGGAAAAGAAAATTTCTTCCACAAAGACTATGACGCGACACTAAAACCGATATATGGCGATAGCGTCAATCCTGAATCTCTAGTCGTTGAAGGCGGCAAACTCTAAATTTAATGGCGTAATCTTTACGCCATCTCTCTTTTTTAAATTTAACAAATATATTTGCAAGTTTTACAGCAGACGACGTCACTTTAAAATCCATGACGATAGTTTTATAATCTTGGCAGCAAGCTAGCATGTAAATTTGATAATGTTTCTAAAATTTTTGTCAGCAAGTGGGACTGCTTTAAAATCTATGATGAGCAGATATTTTGCATACCTGAGCACCAAACGAGTAAAATAAGCTAGTAATGAACTCTTTTTGAAAAACGCCGATACCGATAGGCTATTTGTTGATTTTAAATTCTATATATTTGATAAATTTAATACTACAAAGCATGTATGCAAAGAAAAAATCATCGAAAGTTTGAGAAAGATAGGTCTTTTTGAATGTTTAAATAAATTTTAAAAAGCATTTTGGAGTAAATTTAACCCAAAATGCTTTTATTAGCTACATTAAGCTCTTAAGCAAATTTGTCACTTTTTGCTCGATCTCTTCTAAGAATTCCTTGCTTTTAGCTTCAAATCTAGTAACGATAACTGGCGTTGTATTTGACGCACGCACCAGCGCCCAGCCATTTTCAAACTGAATCCTAATGCCATCAATATCAATGATATTTTTTATCCTTGGCAGGTCACAACCCTCGTTTTTCACGCACTCTTTTAGCTTAGCAACTATCTTAAATTTAGCCTCGTCAGTCGTCTTTATCTTGATCTCATCGGTGCTAAAGACAAGTGGCATCTTATCAAGCTCGCCGTCAAGGTCAAAGCCCTTATGAACTAGCTCAAGCACCCTCATCATCGCATAAAGCGCATCATCAAAGCCAAAATAGCGCTCTTTAAAGAAGATATGACCGCTAACTTCAGCCGCGAGATCTACGTTTAGCTCTTTCATCATCTTTTTTATGTTGCTATGCCCAGTCTTACCCATGAAAACTTCGCCGATCTTGGCGATCTCATCATACATATTTTGTGAGCATTTTACCTCGCCAAGCACCTTTGGATGTTTCATATTTAGCGCATAAAGATAGGCTAGCTCATCGCCTTTTATATCTCTTTTTGGCGTTATAACTGCGATCCTGTCACCATCTCCGTCAAAGCCAAATCCAAGGTCAAATTCCTTCTTTTCGATGAGCGAAAATATCTCTTTTAAATTCTCTTTTTCGCTTGGATCTGGGTGGTGATTTGGAAAATTTCCATCTGGGTCTTCATATAAAATTTTTGCATTTAGTCCAAGCGCTTTAACGATAGGCACTAAGCTCACGCCTACAGCGCCATTTGCGCAGTCAATGACAAAAGGCTTTTTGAAATTTTTAAGCTCACTAAATTCTTTTACAAAAAACTCAACGTATTTTTCTAAGATGTTAAATTTCTCACAGCTCTCATCGTCTGCTATTTGCTCACTAGAGGCGATTATCTCGTTCACCTTATCTTTTAAAATTTGCAGATCTTTGCCAAAAAAACTATCTTTTTTAATAGTGATCTTAAAGCCATTATAGTCTTTAGGGTTGTGAGAGCCCGTGATCATGATGTTTGCGTCAAAATAATCAGCATAAACGCTAAAGTAGCCAACAGGAGTTGGTAGCAAGCCGATGTTATAAATTTTAAAGCCACCAGCCTTGTTTAGGCCGCTTAGCAGATACCTAAAAAGTGTGCTAGCACTTAGCCTTGCATCAAAACCAACGCTTAAAGTTTTCACGCCAAATTCGTTAAATTTCTTACCCAAAGCAAGCCCTATAGCCTTGACGCTGTCTTCTGTCAAGTCTTTTTCAAAAATGCCGCGGATGTCGTATTCTCTAAAAATTTCATCATATTTCATTGTAAATTCTCCCTAAAAGAATGCAAAAATGATACAAGAATAAATTTAAAAAGGAGTAAATAATTTTATAAATTTAGTGAGGTTAAAATATAAATTCGAGCTAGAAAAGACTCTAGCTCGAAAAGGGCTGCTACATCATGCCGCCCATGCCACCCATTCCGCCCATGTCAGGCATTGCAGGCATTGTTTTTTCTTCTTTTATCTCGCTGATAGTTGCTTCAGTTGTTAGTAGCAAGCTAGCCACGCTAACAGCGTTTTGAAGCGCAACTCTCTCAACTTTAACTGGATCGATGATGCCAGCTTCAAACATATTTACATATTCGCCAGTTGCAGCGTTAAAGCCAAAATTTGCATCTTTGCTTGTCTCAACTGCGTTTGCCACTACGCCAGCGTCAAAGCCAGCGTTCTCAGCGATTTGGCGAAGTGGAGCACGAAGCGCTCTTCTAACGATCTCAGCACCGATTGCCTCATCGCCTTGTAAATTTAAATTTACACTCTTTGAAGCAAGGATAAGAGCTGAACCGCCACCTACTACGATGCCCTCTTCTACAGCTGCACGAGTAGCGCTTAGAGCGTCATCTACGCGGTCTTTTTTCTCTTTCATCTCAGTCTCAGTCGCAGCACCTACTTTGATAACTGCCACGCCGCCACTTAGTTTTGCAAGGCGCTCTTGAAGTTTTTCTTTGTCATAGTCGCTTGTAGTCTCGGCGATTTGCGCTTTGATCTGAGTTATTCTAGCGTCGATCGCTGACTTCTCGCCTGCGCCATTTACGATAGTAGTGTTATCTTTGTCGATAACTACGCTTGAAGCTTGTCCAAGGTCGTTTATAGTAGCGCTTTCAAGTGTTCTGCCTAGCTCTTCGCTGATAACTTCACCACCTGTTAAGATAGCGATATCTTCAAGCATCGCTTTTCTTCTATCGCCAAAGCCAGGAGCTTTAACAGCTGAGATGTTTAGCACGCCGCGAAGTTTATTTACAACAAGCGTTGCAAGTGCCTCGCCTTCGATATCTTCAGCGATGATTAGAAGTGGTTTGCCACTCTTTTGTACTTGCTCAAGCACTGGAAGCAGGTCTTTTAAATTTGTGATCTTCTTGTCAAATAGCAATATAAATGGATTGCTTAGCTCAACTTGCATCTTTTCAGGGTTTGTGATGAAGTATGGGCTTAGATATCCGCGGTCAAACTGCATACCCTCAACAACGCTTAGCTCGTCTTGGATAGACTTTGCCTCTTCTACTGTTATGACGCCGTCTTTGCCGACTTTCTCCATCGCATCAGCGATAAGTTTGCCGATACTTTCGTCTGAGTTAGCAGAGATAGTAGCGATCTGAGCGATCTCTTTTGAGCCAGAAACTTTTTTAGAGATGTTTTTTAGTGCATCTATAAGAGCTGCTACTTCTTTATCCATACCACGTTTTACTTCGATAGGATTTGCACCAGCAGTTACGTTTCTAAGACCCTCTTTAAATATCGCGTGAGCTAGCACAGTTGCTGTTGTAGTGCCGTCGCCTGCTTGGTCGTTTGTCTTGCTTGCTACTTCTCTAACTAGGCTTGCACCCATGTTTTCGATAGTATCTTTTAGCTCAACCTCTTTAGCTACGCTAACGCCGTCTTTTGTGATGTTTGGAGCGCCAAAGCTCTTTTGGATAAGGACATTTCTGCCTCTTGGTCCCATTGTCACTTTTACAGCGTCATTTAGTTTTTTTACGCCCTCGTATAGGCGGTTTCTTGCATCATCAGAGTAAAAAATTTCTTTTGCCATTGTCTTTCCTTTTTAAATTATTTAATCACGCCTAAAATGTCGTCGATGTTTAAAACAAGATATGTTTTATCATCTAAATTCACCTCAGTGCCAGCGTATTTAGCAAATACTACTTTTTCGCCAACTTTTACGCCCTCAGCTTCAGCACCAACTGCTTTTACCTCGCCGCTTAAAGGTTTTTCTTTTGCGTTATCAGGTATAATTATGCCCGAAGCTGTCGTCTTTGTCTCTTCTACGCGTTCGACTAGGACACGCTTGCCTAATGGTTGAAAGTTCATTGTTCATCCTTTTAGTTTAATTGTCTTTTTTAGCACTCTTTATTTTTGAGTGATGAAATCCTAGCATTTTTTTCTGAAAAAGTCAATAATTTATAGTGAATTTTATTAAAAACTTTAGTCTAAGTGACTAAAGTTTTATGATACGTAAAACTAATATAAAGGAATTTTATGAAAAAAGTAGCTTACATAGTTGGCGCGCTTGTGCTCATAGTAGCTTGCATCTTTGGCTTTATCTTTAGCTCTTTTGGCAATAAATTTATAGCCAGCAAAATAGAAAAAGAGGCACTCGCTCGCGGTATCGATATCAAATTTAAAGATTTTAGTTTAGGGCTTAGCACCTTAAATTTAGAAGCGACCGTGATGAATGCCATAAATTTAAAGGCAAATGGCGAGCTTTTCTTGCTTGCTCAAAGTATGAATTTAAATATAGATATAAACGCCGACAAGGCAAAGGCTAGCGAGCTTGGGCTAAAAAAGGACGTCGCTCTTAAGGCAAACGTGGCTGGTAAATTTAGCGACTTCAAACTAGCGGCAACTGGCACGGCGCTTGGCTCAAACATAAATTTAAATGCAAATTTAAAAGACTATCTGCCAAAAGCGCTAAATCTTGACGCTAAAAACATCGAACTCTCTGAGATATCAGCTCTTGCACAAAAGCCAAATTTAGCTAGTGGCAAGCTTGATCTAACGAGCAATATGCAGGGGGTTGATGAGAAAAATGAGCCCATCATTAACGCTCAAATTTTAGCAAGCGATGCAGCGATAAACAAAGAAATTATTAAAAATGAATTTGGGCTAAATTTAGCAAAAGATATAAACTTTAAAGGCGGTGTAAATGCTAAATTTGCAAATGAAAAAGTGAGCGCAAAAACCCTTATCATCGCACCTGAAGCTACTTTAAAAGCAAATGAGACAACCTATGATCTAGCTAGCAAAAATTTAAAGAGCGACTTTTCGCTAAACGTGCCTGATCTTGCCCTTTTTGGCAAGCTCTTGGGCGAGCAGCTAAGTGGCGCAGTGGATGCAAACGGCGAAATTACGATGCAAGAAAATGCCATTAAAAACCTAAAAGCTGAGATAAATGGCCTTGGCGGCAAGATAAATGCAAATTTTGATAGTAAAAATTTAGTCCTAAATGCTGCAAATATCAAGCTAAAAGAGCTTCTAGCACTTGCCTTGCAGCCAAACTACGCAGACGGGCAGATAAATTTAAATGCAAATTTTAGTGGCTTTGACGAGCTAAAAAAGCTTGCAGGCGAGGCTAAATTTGATATAAAAAACGGCCTTATAGATAAAGGGCTTGCAAAGCTTAAAAACGCGGCTAAATTTGAGCTAAAAGGCGGTGCCACCGCAAAAGGCGAGCTTGTAAATTTTGACGCAAACGTGCTTAGTGATCTTGGCGAGCTAAAGGATGTAAAGGGCGTTTATGACCTAAAAAATAGCCAAATTTTTAGCAAATTTGCTCTGCTCATTAGCGATCCTGAGAAATTTAAAACGGTTAGCGGCTTTGAGGTGGGCTCAAAAATGGCGCTTGCGGGCGATGTGAAGGTTAAAGCAAGCAAGATAGATGAGCTAAATTTAGGCGGTGATGCCTTTGCTGGTAAGCTAAACGCCACCATAAAAAATGAAAATCTTGATCTTAGCCTAAAAGAAGCGCAGCTGGGAGAGATACTAGCACTTAGCGGCAACGACAGGCTGGCAAACGCTAAGGCAAATCTCCAAGCAAAGGGGCAAAATATCTTTAGCAAAAGTCCAAGCGTCTCCGCAACGATCGCTTTAAATGATGGCAAATTTAACGCCGCAGCACTTAGCAAAATGCTTGATAAAAAATTCCCTGAAAGCGAGAAATTTAGCTCAAATTTGAGCCTAGACTATAAAGGCGAAATGGCAAAATTTAGCGGCGACTTTCTTAGCTCGCTAGCTGATATAAAGGGCATAGATGGCAGTTTTGACGTGAGCAAAAGCACGCTAAACTTAAAGCTTCAAGCGGTAGTTTCAGAGCTAAATAAGCTTGCATTTTTAGCTGGTCGCGAGCTTCACGGTAAATTTGCAGCCCTCGTAACAGCAGATGGCAAAGTGGATGATCTAAGCGTGAAAGCTACTTCAGATGATCTATTTAAGGGTAAACTCGAGGCAAACTACAAAGGTGGCACGCTTGATGCGGTGCTAAAAAACTTTGAGGTCAAGGGTCTAACACAGACTTTGGGGCTAGATCATCTATATGACGGCAACGGTGATGCTAAATTTGACTACGAGACAAAGCAAAAGCTCGGTAAATTTGACATCTTACTAAAAGAGGGTCACCTAGCCAGCACAAATCTCACAAACAATATCAAAACCTTCACCGGCAAGGACATCACAAAAGAAATTTACAAAGACGGCAAAATTTACGGCGATATAAAGGGCGACAACGTCGTCTTTAACGTAAATTTAAGCTCGCCAAAAAGCGATATAAAGGTTGCAAACGGCACTTATAATACCGCTACAAAAATGCTTAACGCGCCGCTTGTTTGCAGGCTCGAAAAGACCGATCTAAACGTGCAAATTTCAGGCACGACAGACAAGCTAAAATACGACGTCAGATCGCAATATCTCGAAAATAAGGTCAAAAAAGAGATAGGTAGATTTTTAGATAAAAAGCTAGGCAAAGATGATGACGCAAGCGGCGAAAAACAAAATTTAAAGGGGCTTTTAAAAGGGCTATTTTAGATGAAAAAGGCGGAAAATTTAAAGTATCTAATGGGGCTTGGGCACTTTTGTAGCGACATAAACCAAAGCGCGCTTGGTGCGATGCTGCCATTTTTCATCGCTAGCTATCACTACGACTACGCTACAGCCGCCTCGCTCGTGACAGCCACAAATTTAGCAAGCTCGCTCATCCAACCGCTGATCGGTCGCTTAAGCGACAAAAAAGAGCTGCCCTACATCATCCCGCTTGGGCTGCTGCTTGCGGGCGGTGGCATGAGCCTAACTGGCTTTGTGACAAACTACTACCTCATCTTGGTTTGCGTGATGATAAGCGGTATCGGCGCCGCGCTCTTTCACCCAAGCGCCGCAAAGATCGTAAACTACGCCTCAAACACCAAAAATAGAGCCAAAAGCATAAGCATATTTTCTTTTGGAGGCAACGTGGGCTTTGCAGTTGGACCCATTTTAGTCGCCGTTTTTGTGGGAAATTTTGGCCTAAAAGGGACGCTGGTCTTTATAATCCCTCAAATTTTGCTAACACTTTTGTACCTTAAAAAGGGCAAATTTATAAAAGCGCTCGAGGGCAACCACAAAAAGCAAATTTCACAAAAAACAAGCGCTATAAAAGACGATCTGGGCGCATTTTTGAGGCTTTGTCTGTGTATATTTTCACGCTCGATCGTCGCATTTGGCTTTGCGGCATTTTTTAGCATCTATCTCATCAAAATTTTTGGTCTTAGTAAAGAAGCTGCAAATGTAAATTTAAGTATGTTTTTTGCTGCAGGTGCGATCTCTACGCTATTTGGCGGAGCTCTAGCTGATAGATACGGCCTAGTTAGGCTCATCAAAATAAGCCTAAGCATCGCCGCGCCGCTAGTCGTGCTAATGCTCTTTATCGACAGCTACGCGCTATTTCTCGCGGCCTCTATGTGCGTTAGCGCCTGCATCAGCCTATCTTTTAGCCCCTCAATCGCCCTTGCACAGCTTTATCTGCCAAATCAAATCGGCCTAGCCTCTGGCGTAACGCTTGGGCTTAGCATCACAATCGGCGGTATATTCGCAACAGTCATCGGCAAGATCGCTGACATCTTTAGCCTAACGCACTCGTTTTACTTTATCGCCGTAGTTTCGCTCATCTGCGCGGTTTCTAGCTACTTCTTAAAGCCAGTTAGCAAGATATAAATTTACAAAAATAGCTTGCTAACAGCGTATAGAACAGTCTTGCCGTCGTCTCTGATATTGTAAGCGATCTGGCCACCTCTTTTTGACGCCTGAAATGCTGCGGCTTTTACCAAGCTTTTTGCCCAAAAAAAGGCACTAGATGACAATGCCCCGAGCCGCAAATTTTATTTTTTGGGCTTTAAATTTTGTTGAGCAGGCGAAATTTGATACGAGCTGAAATTTAGACAAAACTTGTCAAAGAGAATAAGTTTTTTTGCTTCTCTATAAAAGCAAAGCTAAATTTAAAAATCCAAAAGAGCCAAACCATGGCATTTGGTAGCAGTATTTTGCAGTAGTTTTATTTTTAAATTTAACAACAAAGCATCAAAGCAAAGTATCTTGTGATGATTTTAAATGTTTTGCTTCGCAAGCTCGCAACTGCAAGCAGAAACGAAGAAATTTTCAACCGAAGATAAAACAAATAAATTTAAGCCATTAAGACAAGAAAATTTTTGTTTCAGACAAGGCGGATGAGCAAAAAAGGGAGCGTATAAAAAATACTAAATGCGCGAAACATTAAAATTTAATTTTATTTGGCGGCAGTATTTTGTAACAGTATTTTGTAACAGATTTAAATGTTGCGTAGTTAAAATTTGCGCAGACCAGACACATAAAAATTTGAATTTGGCTACTGAAATATCAAGGCAAAGTATCTTGTGATGATTTTAAATGTTACGAAGAAATTTTCAACCGAAGATAGAACACATAGTTCATCAAGGGAGAAAATTTCTAGTTCATTTAAAAGCGCGCAAGAGACGAGCCTTTTTATAACTTTCTCATCTTTGCTATCTCATCTCTCAGCGCCGCCGCCTTCTCAAACTCCAGTTGCGCCGCCGCTTCAAGCATCTGCTTTCTTAGCTCTTTTACTATCGCGGCTCGCTCGCTCGCAGGCATTTTTTCCAGATTTGCGCCTTTTCTTAAAATCTCCGTACCGTCCTCGACGTGCAGGCTCTCTTCGATATTTCTGCTGGCAGAGTGTGGCGTTATGCCGTGAGCTTTGTTGTATTCATCTTGAAATTTACGCCTAGCAGTCGTCGTATCGATCGCCTCTTTCATAGATTTTGTTATCTTTTTGGCAAACATTAACACCTTGCCATTTACGTTTCTAGCCGCACGCCCCATCGTCTGTATAAGGCTCGTTGTCGAGCGCAAAAAGCCCTCTTTATCGGCATCCATTATGGCTATCAGGCTCACTTCAGGCAGGTCAAGCCCCTCACGGAGCAAATTTATACCTATTAGCATGTCAAATTCGCCACTTCTAAGCCCTCTAATAATCTCATTTCGCTCGATCGCGTCGATGTCTGAGTGCATATACTTGACCTTTATGCCAAGCTCGATGTAGTAGCGGCTTAGCTCCTCGGCCATCTTTTTAGTTAGCACCGTAACTAGCACGCGCTCACCTCTAGCGATCACCGCCTTTGCCTCGTCAAATAGCGCCTCAACTTGATTGTCACTATCTTTTATCTCAATGAGTGGATCAAGCAGCCCAGTAGGACGCAAAATCTGCTCATAGACGTGCCCCTGGCTGATACCAAGCTCATACTCGTTTGGCGTGGCTGAGACAAAGAGAAATTTCGCCTTTTTGCTTATAAACTCATCAAATTTAAGCGGCCTGTTATCAAGCGCTGATGGCAAACGAAATCCATACTCCACAAGCACCTCTTTACGGCTCCTATCGCCTGCATACATGCCCCTAAACTGCGGCAAACTCACGTGGCTCTCATCGACGATAACTAGATAGTCCTCGCCACTTATCTCAAAGTAGTCAAACATCGAGTATGGCGTCTCTCCGGGCTTTTGTCCAGTTAGGTGGCGTGCGTAGTTTTCGATGCCTTTACACATGCCAGTACTTGCCATCATCTCAAGGTCAAACTCCACTCTCTGCTTTAGTCTCTGCGCCTCAACTAGCTTGCCCTGCTCGTTAAATTCTTTCAAGCGCACATCAAGCTCCTCTTCGATCTCTTTCATAGCGATCTTTAGCCTATCAGCGCCCACGATAAACTGGCTGGTCGGGTAGAGGATAAATTTTTTCAGGTCGTGTCTTTTTTTGTTTTCCAGCACGTCCAGGCTATACATCGTCTCGATCTCGTCGCCGAAAAACTCGATCCTAAACGCCTCGTCGTTAAAATATGCGGGATATACGTCCACCACGTCGCCGTTTACGCGAAAGTCGCCACGATCGAAATAAACGTCGTTTCGCTTGTATCCCATATCCACTAGCTTTTGCAGTAGCGTGCGCTGGTTGATTTTATCGCCGACGTTTAGGTATGCGACCATGCCTTTATACTCGCTTGGATTACCAAGGCCGTAGTTCGCAGAGACTGAAGCCACACAGACGACGTCATCAAAGCTTAGCAAGCTAGCAGTCGCAGAGAGACGCAGGCGCTCAAGCTCATCATTTACCGAGCTATCCTTTTCTATATATAGGTCGCTTCGTGGGATGTAGGCCTCTGGCTGATAGTAGTCGTAGTAGCTTATGAAGTACTCCACGTGGTTTTTTGGGAAAAAGCCCTTAAATTCGCTGTAAAGCTGAGCGGCAAGGGATTTATTGTGCGTCATGATGAGCGTTGGCATATTTAGCTCGCGTATGACATTTGCCATGGTAAAGGTCTTGCCAGATCCTGTGACGCCTAGAAGTGTTTGATATTTGTTGCCTGATTTTATGCTTTTTACTATCTCTTTTATAGCTCTTGCTTGGTCGCTGCTTGGGCTAAATTTAGATGAAATTTCAAATTTACTCATTGATCGCCTTTAAATTTGGGCGAATTTTATAGCAAAGATAGTGCTTTGTCAAATGAGAATTTTAAAAAGAATTTAGCCTCTGCGTGTTAGAATACGGCATTAATTATTATTTTAAAGGAACCTTTATGTTTGAAGATAATGCGATCTTAACCACACTAAGCGACAAAGTAAATGACCTCATCACAAAATACGATGAAGTTTGCAAAATAAATGAAGAGCTACGTAACGAGATCGTAACATTAAAAGCACAAAATGAGGCAAAGACTAATCAAATAATGCGTTTAGAAGAGGACCTTGATAAGAAAAATAGCGAAGCTGATGATGTAATGAAAAAGATCGAAGCCGTCCTTGGTAGATAAGCTAGGCATTTTTGGCATAAAAGATGAAACAGATCACGCTCACCGTATCATCTCGCGACTACACGATAACGCTTGATGATGATTTTGCTGAAGTTTTTGAGCGTGACTGGCAGAAATTTATGGGGGGAAAGAAATTTATAGAGCCTCGTGAGCTTATAAACGCCTTTGTCGAAAAGAGCTACGAGAGCTACACAAATTTGCGCGTCGTAAAGGACGTCACAAAAGAGATAGAAGAGATACTAAAACCGGAAAATAAATGAAAAAAAGAGCTTTTACCCTAATAGAAATTATATTTGTCATCGTCATACTTGGCGTCTTGAGCGCTATTGCTATACCAAAGCTTTTCTTTACTAGAAGCGACGCCATAGTCGCAAATGCAAAAACGCAAATCGCTGCCATAAAAAGCGGCATCTCACTAAAATACAACGATAGCGTCCTAAAAGGCACTCCAGCATATCCAGACGCGCTTGATGATGGAAATAAACTTTTCAACAAAGTAATAAGCGTAAATATCGCAGACAGCGGCACAAAAAACGGCTGGCACAAAACTGGAGCAAAAACATACACCTTCAAACTAGACGGACAAACAGCAAATTTCACTTACAAAAGCGAAACTGGCGAATTTGACTGCCAGAGTAGCGACGGACTTTGCAGCGCTCTTGAGTGATGAGATACTACGAGGTCGTATTTAGCGGAGTAAATTTAGCTGCGCTCACATATAAAAGCGAGCTAGATATTGCGCCATTTCGCGCCGTCACTGCAAAACTTAGAGGCAAAAGTCTAGTTGGCTTTATCCTGCGCGAAGTAGATGAGCCAAGCTTTAAAACAAGCTTTATTGATGAAATTTTACCCCTCAAGCTAAACGACATCCAAGCAACTTTAGCTAAATTTATCGCCTACTACTACACCTGCGAGCTTGGCGTTGCTATAAATTTATTTGAACCACAAAGTCTTACTGATGATGAAATTTACAAAGGCGAAAGCGACTTTAAATCACCAAATTTAAGCCAAAAGCAGCTTGAAGCGCTAAATTTTATAAATGAGCGAAAAAGCTCACTCATCTTTGGCGACACTGGAAGTGGCAAAAGTGAAATTTACATAGCTAAAATCAGAGAAATTTTAAACGAAGGCGGCCAAGCGCTATTTTTAATGCCTGAAATTTCACTAACCCCACAAATGCAAAAGCGCTTAGAGAGCTTCTTTGGCGAGGCGGTGGCTGTGTGGCACTCAAAGATCACGCCAAAGAAAAAAGAGCAAATTTTAAAGGACATTAAAAGCGGCAAAGCAAGGCTTATTGCAGGAGCTAGATCTGCCCTATTTTTGCCACTTGAGAGGCTAAAACTCATCATCATAGACGAAGAGCACGATGATAGCTACAAAAACACGGGCTCAAAGCCCCACTACAACGCAAGAGACCTAGCCCTATTTTTAACTAGCAAATTTGACCTGCAAGTAGTTCTGGGTAGTGCCACGCCAAGCCTTACGAGCTTTTACAAACAAGAGTGTTTTCGCCTAAAGGGGACATATTTTGAGTCGCAAAAGAGCTATATATTTGACGAGAGCGAGACTGGCATAAGCGAAGTTTTAAAAGAGCAGATCGCAAAGACGCTTGAAAACAAAAAACAAGCCGTCATCTGCCTGCCAACAAGGGCAAATTTCAAATATCTTGTCTGCAAAAACTGCGGAGAGACGGTGAAGTGTCCATTTTGTAGCATCGGCATGAGCTACTATAAAAAGCAAAACTTGCTAAAGTGCCAATACTGCGAGCACAAAATGGCCGTGCCAAAGACCTGCCACCAGTGCGGCAGCGAGATGATAGAGGCTAAAAAGATCGGCACGAGCGAGCTTTTAGAGAGGCTGCAAGCTGAGTTTGCAAACGCTAGGATCGCTAAATTTGACAGAGACGAGATCACTACGCAAAATAAGCTCGTCAAGGCCTTGAAGGAATTTAACGATGGCAAGATAGATATCCTGCTTGGTACGCAGATGTTAAGCAAGGGGCATGACTATCACAACGTCGAGCTAGCCGTCATCATGGGCTTTGACGAGCTTTTAAATTTTCCTGATTTTAGAGCTAGAGAGCGGACACTAGCCCTTGCCATGCAAGTAGCTGGCAGAGCCGGCAGAAACGGAGCTGGCAGGGTCATCATCCAAAGCAAACAAAGGGAGTTTTTCGAAGGCTTTATCGGCGACTACGACGCGTTTTTAAAGGAGGAGATCAGCTACCGAGAGGGGCTGTATCCGCCATTTACGAGGCTGCTTCGCGTGGTCGTTTCCCATAAAGATGAGAGCATGGCAAAGGGCGCAATGAACGAATTTGTGCAACGACTAGAGCCACTAAAAAGCGATGAGCTAGAGATCGTTGGATACGGCAAGTGCCAGGCTGAGTATCTTGTGGGTAAATTTAGATATGAAATTCTGCTTCGCTCAAACTCGCACACCATGCTTTTAAAAGCGGCAAACCTCTGCAAAAGCGAACTTAGCGATATTGATATAGATCCGGTAAATTTTAGCTAGTGATTAGCCAATGTTTATTATAATCTCACCAAAAATTTAACGGATGCGTCAATGCTTTTTAACTCTTACGAATTTATATTTTTATTCTTACCATTTACATTTTTTGTATATTTTTATCTAAACAAAAAGCGCCTCACAGAAGTAGCAAAGGGCTTTTTGGTTCTGTCGTCTTTATTTTTTTACAGCTGGTGGAATGTCATTTATCTGCCGCTGATCTTAGGCTCCATGGTGTTTAACTACTGCTTTGGTGTGGAGCTAAACAAAGAAAATAGTAAAATTTCTAAAAAATTTATTCTTATACTAGGCATTGTGGCAAATTTAATGCTACTTGGATATTTTAAATATTCAGACTTTTTCATAAGCAATGTAAATTTTATCTTTAACACCCAGATACCTCATTTAAATTTACTATTGCCCCTTGCGATATCATTTTTTACCTTTCAACAAATAGCCTATTTAGTCGATAGTGCTACGGGGGGGGTACGAAGCAGTATGATTTTTTAAACTACTGCTTATTTGTTACCTTTTTTCCGCAACTAATCGCTGGTCCGATTGTGCATCACAAAGAGATGATGCCACAGTTTGCAAATTTAAAAAATAGAGTAATCAGCTATAAAAATATAGCACTTGGTCTATTTATATTTTCGATAGGGCTTTTTAAAAAGGTAGTTATCGCTGATAGTTTTGCTGTTTGGGCAACAAATGGGTTTGACAAGGCGGCTGTCTTAAATTTATTTGAAGCATGGGCGACTAGCCTAAGTTATACATTTCAGTTATATTTTGACTTTAGTGGATACTGTGATATGGCTATCGGTGCAGCGCTTCTTTTTAATATCAAGCTTCCAATAAACTTTAACTCACCTTATAAAGCCTTAAACATTCAAGACTTTTGGCGCAGATGGCACATAACGCTAAGCAGGTTTTTAAGAGACTATATCTATATCCCACTAGGTGGTAACCGCAAAGGCAGGCTTCGAACATATGCAAATTTAATGGCGACCTTTATAATAGGTGGTATATGGCACGGGGCTGGCTGGACATTTGTCTTTTGGGGATTTTTGCACGGCGTTGCCTTGGTTATTCACAGAATTTGGAGCGAACTTGGCTTTAAGATGAATAAATTTTTGGCTTGGTTCATAACATTTAACTTCATAAATATTACTTGGGTATTTTTTAGAGCAAAAGATTGGGACGATGCTTTAAAAGTTTTAAAAGGGATGTTTGGGCTGAGTGGAATAGTTTTGCCAAATTTTTTATTAGCAAAGCTTGGATTTTTAACTAAATATGGAGTTGGGTTTGATGGTTTTATTGCAAGAATTGGAGATAAGAGTACTATTTTATTTTTATTACTTGGTTTTATTCTAGTCTTAGCCTTTAAAAATTCTATAGAAAAGATGATTAGTTTTCAGCCAAGCTATCAAAAAATAATTAAGCTTATATTTATACTATTGTTATCTTTTTACTCAATGATAGCTGTAAAAACAGAATTTTTATATTTTAATTTTTAGGATTTTAAATGCTAACAAATAAAAAATTTTCAATAATTATGTTTTTTATATTCCTTTTTACATTTCTTGTTGTGTCAATACCTTCTCTTTTTATCTACGATCTCTTGCATAAAGCCAAGGAAGATACCACAATAGAAAAAATTGTAAAATTTCAGCTAGAAAAAGATGCTATTTATAATCCTTTAGATTTCAATACGCTTCAGTATAAATTAGAATTAATAAAAAACAAAAAACCAGAGATTATAGCCTTAGGTTCATCAAGAGTTATGCAGTTCAGAGAAGAAAGCTTTAACGCAAAATTTATAACAGCTGGTGGTGCGATGAATTTTTTAAATGAAGGATATTTATTCTTAAAAGAAATGACAAAATATCATAAGCCTAAAATAATCATTTTAGGTCTAGATTTTTGGTGGTTTAATGAAAATTATTATCAGCCTAGTCTAGTCAATGATTTAGAAGAAAAGAACTCTAATATAAAAGATAAAATAAATAAAATTTTATCTGATATCATTAAAAAAGAAATAGACTTCAAGATTTTCAAATATATTTCAAGAGACAAGAATGATATAACAAATTATCAAAATATAGGAATAAGATCATTAGAATACTCAAATGGCTTCAGAAAAGATGGCTCATACCAATACTCTCAATTTATTTTAGGTGAAAAAGAAAATAGCGATATAGGTTTTTCAAATACTTTTAACAGAATAAACAATGGCAATAGTAGATTTGAATATGCTAACCACATCTCTAAAGAAAGAGTTGAAATTTTCAATGAGATTATAAAATTTGCAAAAGACAATGATATAAAATTAATACTCTTTATACCGCCTTTGGCAAACGAAGTTATTGAAAAAATGAATAGTCTTGGCGATAAATATAACTATGTTTCTGAATTTAGAAAACTCGTAAAAGAGACGAATATAGAAAATTATGATTTTCACGATATGAGAGATTATTATAAGGATAGTTGCGAATTTGTTGATGGCTTTCATGGTGGTGATGTGGCCTATCAAAGGATATTAAAAAAGATGTATGATCAAAACTCAAGCCTATCAAAATACTTAAATATAGAATTAATCAACAAATCAATTAGTGAAAATATAGGAAAAACTCTAACTATTTTTGACAAGACAAAATACAAAATATATAAAGAAAGAGATTTTTTAGAGCTGGGATGTGTAAAATAAAATTTGCACACTAGATTATGTTGCTGGCATATAACAAAAATATTTATAACTATTTTTAACAAATTTATTTAAAAGCCAATATTTTATATAATCCCCAATAAAATTTAAAGGCAAAATTTTGCAACGATACCCGACAAAACAGATAAAAATTCGCGATGTTTTAATAGGCGGTGACGCACCGATCTCCGTGCAGTCGATGACATTTTCAAAGACAAAGGACGTAAAAGGCACGCTTGAGCAGATACAAAGGCTATATTTTGCAGGCTGTGACATCGTGCGCTGCGCAGTTTTTGACAAAGAGGACGCCAGCGCGCTAAAGCAAATCGTCGCAGGCTCACCCATCCCAGTCGTTGCAGACATACATTTTAACCACACCTACGCGCTCATCGTTAGCGAATTTGTCGATGCTATCCGCATAAACCCCGGCAACATAGGCTCAGCTAAGAACATAAAAGCAGTCGTTGATGCCTGCAAACAGCGAAATTTACCGATACGCATAGGCGTAAATTCTGGCTCGCTTGAAAAGCAGTTTGAAGACCGCTACGGCCGCACGGTGGAGGCTATGGTGGAGAGTGCGATGTACAACATCAAGCTTCTTGAGGATTTTGACTTTACGGACATTAAAATTTCGCTCAAATCAAGCGACGTCGAGCGCACTATGCAAGCTTACAGAGCGCTTCGCCCAAAGACAAACTACCCATTTCATCTAGGAGTAACAGAGGCAGGCACGGCGTTTCACGCTACCATAAAATCAGCCATCGCACTTGGCGGGTTACTACTTGAGGGCATAGGCGATACGATGAGAGTTAGCATCACGGGCGAGCTTGAAGAGGAGATCAAAGTCGCAAAGGCGATCTTAAAAGATAGCGGCCGCCAAAAAGAGGGGCTAAACATCATCTCATGCCCAACTTGTGGGCGTTTGCAAGCTGATTTAATGGCTGCAGTAAAGCTCGTAGAAGAAAAAACAAAAGGGATAAAAGAGCCACTAAACGTCTCGGTGATGGGCTGCGTGGTAAATGCTATCGGCGAGGCAAAAGGTGCGGACGTAGCCATAGCATTTGGCAAAGGCAATGGCATGATCATGCGACACGGCGAAGTGGTCGCTAGACTGCCTGAGAGCGAGCTTGTGGATAGATTTTTACAAGAGATCGACGACGAGATAAAGAGCAGAGGATAAAGCAGTGGCAAAAGAGAGACTTAACGAGATAGAATTTAGCAACCTTTACGACCTTGATATGGAGCGAGCCATACTAAGCTCTATCATCGCAAACAACGACGCTTTGGGCGAAATTTTTGACACGATCAAGGCTGGCGACTTTTACCTAAAGGCTCACGCGCAAATTTACAAAGCGATGGTTGATTGTCTAAACGGCGACGTGCCTATCGCATCGACGTTTATCAAAAACAAGCTTGGCGAAAACTACGACGATAACGTCATGGCGAGCATTTTGGCCACAAACTCGATCATCGACATCCAAAGATATGCAAACGAACTTAAAGAAAAATCGATCAAGCGCAGTCTAGTCAAGATCGCCCACGACATCCCAAGCAAGGTAAATGAAGACAAAGCTAGCCGCGATATGGTCGATGAGCTAAGTCAGGAGTTTTACTCGTTAGTCGATGGCAGCGGCACTGGCAGCATCAGAGATAGCGAAGATATCATAAAAAGCTTGATCGTGCACATGCAAAAGCAAGCAGCCCTAAACGAGCGCGATATCATCGGACTAAACACTGGCTTTAAAAAGCTAAATGAGATGATAAAAGGCTTTAAAAATGGCGACCTCATCATCATCGCAGCGCGCCCTGGCATGGGTAAAACGACGCTTTGTCTAAATTTCATGGGGCACGTTTTAAAAAGTGGCGCTGGCGTCGTCTTTTTCTCACTTGAGATGCCAGCAGAGCAGATCATGATGAGGATGCTAGCAGACAAGACCTCGATCCCACTTCAAGAGATAATGACAGCGACCCTGGACGACGAGAAGCTCGCTCACTTTAGCCACGCATGCAGCGAATTTTCGCACGCTAAACTCTTTGTGCACGATAGCGGCTACGTAAATATCCACCAAGTAAGAACACAGCTTCGCAAGCTAAAGTCAGCTCACCCTGAAATTTCGCTTTGCGTCATCGACTACATCGGCCTTATGATGAGTACAAACAACTTCGCCGACCGCCACATACAAATAGCTGAAATTTCTCGTGGCTTAAAGCTTCTAGCGCGCGAGCTGGATATGCCTATCATCGCACTTTCGCAGCTAAACCGCGGCCTTGAAGCACGCGCGAACAAGCGCCCTATGCTAAGTGACCTAAGAGAGTCAGGCGCGATCGAGCAAGATGCCGACATCATCCTTTTTGTCTATAGGCACGAGGTCTATCTGGAGCAAGAGGAGAACGAGAAAAAGAGCAAGGCAGCAGCCGATGGCAAAGAGTATAAAAGCGAGCACGTTTTTAACAAGCTTCAAGAAAACGCCGAGATCATTGTTGGCAAAAACAGAAACGGCGAGGTCGGATCTATCGACGTGCTCTTTCAAAAGCAGTACTCGCGCTTTTGCGATATCGCCACCACACCGGTGCAATCAACTGAATTTAAAGAGTAAATTTGCCAAAAAGCAGGCGTATATTTTATTTTCTCCTGCTTTGTCTATTTCTTTTTTGTCTAAATTTAGCGCTTAAATTTCACGAATATAGCGCATTTATGGAGCTTGGCGAGCAAGATATCGTTGGCAAAGTAAGCGTAAATTTCACCAAAGAGAAAAACGGCAAAAAGCGCCAAATCATCAGGATCGACACTTCAAATTTTAGCTTTTACACAACCGCTTCTAAAAAAGATGAGATCAGCCTTTATGACGTCGTAGCGCTTAGCGTTCAGCCAATAGACGTTAGTTTTAAAGACTATCTTTCTGGCACATTTTACATGCCAAGCTACGATAGAGCCGTTATCAAAAAAGACGATAGCCTAAGGCAAAAAGCTATAAATTTCATCTCCATCCAGCACGAAAACGCCAAAATTTCGCAACTTTTCTCAGCGCTCTTTCTTGGCACAAACGTCTTTGGCGAGCTAAGAGATGACGTCTCAAACTGGGGCGTGGCGCACCTCATCGCCATTAGCGGCTATCACCTTGGCGTCATAAGCGCGGTTTGCTTTTTTCTTTTAAAGCTCGTTTTTAAGCCCATCTACGCAAGATATATGCCTTACCGCTCATACATTTTTGACTTTACGATCGCCGTATTTTTGGTGCTTTGCTTTTACTTTTACATGATCGGCTTTATAGCAAGCTTTTTGCGGGCATTTTTGATGAGCGTGGCTGGCTTTTATATGATCTGCAAAAAGATAAAGATCTTAAATTTCTACACGCTCTTTGGCGTTATTTTGTTTAGCGTCGCCCTATTTCCGCAGCTTCTTTTTAGCGTTGGCTTTTATTTTTCATGCCTTGGCGTCTTTTATATCTTCGTCTATCTTTTCTACTTTGCGCCCAAATTTAACCTGCTAGCAAACTCACTACTTTTAGATTTATATGTCTTTTTTGCTATGGAGGTTGCAGTGCTTTACTTTTTCCCACTCATTAGCCTCTTGCAGCTTAGCGTGCTAGCTATCAACTACCTATTTGGCGTATTTTATCCACTAAGTTTTTTACTTCACCTCTTTGGATATGGCGGCATTTTTGATGAAATTTTAAGCAAGATGCTAGCTTTTAGACTAAGCTCAAACAATCTTCATATAAGCACATTTGTCTTTTTACTTTATAACGCCATCACGCTTTTATGCGTTAAATTTAAGCCAGCAGCACTTTTGCCGCCACTCTTTGGCGTGGCATCGTTTTTGCTCTTTTTGCTAAATTTTTCGTAGTCAAAGTTTATTTAAATTTGCCGATATGCTTTTAAATTTAAAGGCGAGGCGATGCAGATAAACTCAAATTTTATAAATTTAAACAAAAGCACCCCCAAAAGTGGGCTAAATTTAAAGGCTGATGAGGCAAATTCAAAGAGCGAAAATTTACAAAATGACAAAAGCGCTATCTTGCATGACGCTTCAAATTTAGTTAGCGAAACAAATAACGAGAGCGAGAGTAGCGCCGATGTCATAAAAAAGCAGTTAGAAAAACTGCAAAAACAGCTAAAAGAGATTGAAACTGCGATAAAGCAAGCAAGTGCGAGCAAAAATCCATACGCAAAAGAGTTGGTCGCCTCGCTTCAGACCAAAAAAGCGGCTATCTTTGCTCAGATAATGCAGCTAAACGCCCAGCTTGTAAAGATGCAAGGCGCTTAAATAGCTCAAATCTAACCCTAAATTTAACCTCACGCGGCCTTTACGCCGTAAAATTTCATCACTCTATTGTGAATTAATAGTGAGATATACATTATCACAGCGCCCAAAATAAGCCTTGTTAGATTAGTGTCCTTTTGCCAAAAGACTAAATTTACGATGATAGCAGCTGGTATGAGGGCGTTATTCATGATGGCAAGCACGCCACTATCGACCTCGCAAGCCCCTTTGTTCCACATAAAATAGCCAACCCCACTAGCGACCGCTCCAAGCCACAAAAGCACCAAAGTTTGGGTTAGATCAACGTGAAATTTAGCTGGATTGCCAAGGGTTATGAGTGCGATCACTGCCACAAAAAACGCTCCAAAGTGAAAGTAGCCAAAGACCTTTTTTTGATCCACGTCATATCTCTCCAAAAGCGCCTTATAGGCACTCTGCCCTGCTCCAAAGCAGATGTTTGCGCCTTGCACCAGCAAAAAGCCCTTTATCGCCCCTTCGTTTATCGCGCCATACTTGATGATAAGTGCGCCAAAGACCGCCACGCCAACGCTAAAGAGATAAAGCGGTCTAAATTTAAAGCTAAACGCATCGTATATGAGTGTCACATAAAACGGCGTGAAAATGGTAAAAAGCGCGACTTCTGGCACACTTAGATACAAAAACGAGTTGTAGTAGCAAAGATACATTAGCCCTATTTGCACCGCACCTATGCCCATTATGCCAAGGGCTAGCTTTGGACTAACACCTCGAAATTTCGTAAATGGCAAAAAAACTAGGCTTGCAAGCGTCACACGCACAAAAACAGCCAGATAGCTATCGACCTTGCCAGCTAAAAATTCCCCTATCAAACTAAAGCTAAACGCCCATAAAATGGTCACAAAGATCAGTTTATTCATTCTATCACAACCTCATTTATATTTCTTGCGCATTCAAAAAAGTATTCAAGCTTGTTTAGCTCGAGCAAATCGCCATTTAGAATGAAATTTGCCCTGTCGCTAAAATTTTTCTCACTCACAAACAAAAACTGCTCAAATTTCACCTTGCCGCTAAGATAGCCATTTAGCAGGTCGTTAAAGTCGCTATCAAGGCTATCTTGCTTTAGCGAGTCTAAATTTAGCCTAGCGCTTAAGCCCTCTATCACGCCTCTTAGATCCTTTAGCCTAGCTATTATCCTGTTTTCTTCGTCGCTTAGATCAAGCGCGGCCTTTTGCTCCTCTATGCGCTTAGTTTGGCTTTGCTTGCTAAGGCTTAGGCTATCTGGCAGCTTCCACTCAAACTCCACTCTAGGCTTGTTTGCATCAGCGTATGCCTCAGCCATCTGTGAAGTCGTCCTCTCGCCTTTTTTAAAGCTGTTATTATTCACACTTTGCGTATCTTTTAAGTAAATTTTTGGAGCAAATTTACTCTTTTGCTTCTCATTTTCTTGCTCTTTTATATATTTTTCTTGCTCCATAGCCCCAAGCTTGGCGCTTAGATCATCCTTACTAAAATCAGGCATCACTATCTTTGAGCCAGCATTAAAGCCGATTTCGCCGTTTGAGAGCAAATTTATCCTTGAGTTTAGCTCCGCTAGCTTAAGCCCAAGCTCGTCTAGCTCAGATCTTTTTTTATTTAAGGTGAAATTTATCGCATCAAATTCGCTCTTATCTATCTCGCCATACTCAAACCAAAACTCATTTTCAGCTGCAGCCTTGGCAAAGCTATCTACAAATTTTGTCTCTAAATTTATCAGCGAATTTAGCGCAACGGCGTTAAAATAGACCTTTGCGACCTGAAAAGCGGTTAAATTCATCAGCTCTTCATCTTTGTAAATTTTCTCCACGCCCTTGTGGTCTAAAATCTTATCCGAAGCCTCGCTCGCACCGCCGTCAAAGATGAGATACTCGACCTTTGCCGTGATCGAGCCAGCCTTTGTCATATATCCGCCCTTTAGCTCGTCAGGCACAAAGGTATATCTGCCATCAAGGGATAAATTTAGCTTGTTGCTCTTATTTTTATTTATATATTCATTTTTATTAAATTCTTTCAAACTCTCAAGCTTCGCACTTTGCGCCAGAGCGATGATCTCTAGTAAATTTCCAGCCCAAAGAGGCAAAGCAAAGAGCAAAACAGCCAAAATCTTCTTCAAATTCTCTCCCTTTCATAAAATTTTCTTATAAATTTATCAAGATTATAGACCCATGCAAAAAGCACTGGCACGACAAGCAAGCTTAGCAAAGTCGAGCTAATGAGCCCAAAGATGATACTTATAGCCATAGGTGAGTTGGCCTCAAACCCAGCTCCTCTGCTAAGAGCAAGTGGCAGCATGGCAAATATCATCGCAAAAGTGGTCATCAAAACAGCCCTTAGTCGCTTTTTAGCAGCCATTTTCACAGCTTCGTTTGCCTCCATGCCGCTATTTGCAAAGTGGTTTGCAAAATCAACCACCAAAATGGCGTTTTTGCCGACCATGCCAAAGAGCAAGATGACGCCAACCATGACAAATAGGCTAAATGGATTGCCGCTTATAAAAAGGCCAATCACGACGCCACAAAAGGCAAGCGGCATGGCAAGCATGATGAGAAATGGTAGCAAAAAGCTCTCATAAAGTGCAGCTAGCACCATGTAAATAAGCACCGCACTCGCACTTACTGTAAAGATAAACGAAGCGTTTGTATCATCCATCAGCTCCACAAATCCAAGAAATTTATACTTGAAATTTGCAGGCAAAATTTCATCAAGCTTCTTTGAAATTTCATTTGCCACGCTATTTAGTGGAGCGTTATTTTTGGTATTTGCTAGAAATTTGATCTCATCGGCTCTATTAAACCTTGAAATACTAGCTGGCTTTTGCTCAAAACTAATCGTCGCCACGTCGCCAAGTGTGACAAAAAAGCCCTCATTGCTTCTTATCTTGGTCTTTAAGATATCATTTGTATCGCTTCTAAATTTATCATCAAGGCGCATGTAAAGCTCATACTCTTTGCCATTTTCGTTTTCAAAAACAGAGACCTCATTCTGGCTAAATGCGCTATAAACGGCGCTTGCAACGCTGGCTTTGTCTAAATTTAGCCTTTTTGCCTTATCTTCATCGATAGAAATTTGCACGCGCTTTAGCAGATCTTCTTCGGGCGAATTTACGTCCGTTGCGTCATTTATCTCTTTTAGTATTTTGCTAATCTTTGGCACAAATTTCTCTAGCTCTTTGCCATTTTCAGAGGTGATAGTAAGCTTAACTGGCTGCACATCGCCACCTTCAACAACTGGCAAGTCAGCCACAATGACGCTCATATCGTCACTTTTTAGCTTGTCACGAAACCTCTGCATGATGGCGTTTTGCCGCTCGTGATTAGCTCTATCTTTTAGCTCCTTTAGCCTAACGTAAGCCTTTACAAGATAGGGCTGCTTGGCATCTGTGTAGCCAAGGATGAAGTAGGCGTAAGCGACCTGAGGATCGGCATTTATGAGTGAAATTTTATCTTTTAGCCTCTCTTTGCTAGCTTGCAGGCTAAGCGAAGGATCAAGCTTAAAGTAGATGTTAAACTCCGAGTTATCCTCGCTTGGCATGAAGTCACCGCCTACAAATTTAGCCAGTCCAAATGAGCAAACAACGACCACAAGCGTTATGGCTAAAAATATGAGTTTGAATTTAAGCGCTAAGGCTAAAAGCTTTTCATAGCCATTTTCAAGCGCCTCAAAAAAAGGCTCACTCTTTAGAAAAAAGCCGCTTTCTTTGGCATTTACAAACCTAGCACTTAGTGTTGGCACAAGAAAGATGCTCACAAAAAACGAGATGACGATGCCAGCTGCCACGCTCATCGCAAAGGAGTTAAAGTACTTGCCAACGATGCCGCTCATAAAGGCTATTGGCACAAAGACGCAAAGTAGCACGAGCGAGATCGCAAAGACGCTAAATGCTATCTCTTTTATGCCTGCAAAGCTTGCTTTTAGGGCATTTGGCTCATCTTTTAGCTTGCTAGCGATATTTTCAGTGACAACTATCGCATCATCGATGAAAATTCCGATGCCAAGCGTTAGCGCTATAAGGCTTAGGCGGTTTATGTCGTATCCTAGGGCATTTATGATGAAAAATGTCGCCACGATGCTAGTTGGTATCGCCACGACTGAGATGATGGTGATCGAGAAATTTCTTAAAAATAGATATACAATCACGATGGTTAGCAAGACGCCAAGGATCATATCAAAGGCGGTTTGATCGATGTGCTTTTGTATCACTTCGCTCTTATCATAAGCTATTTTTACGTCGTATTCACTGCCAAGCAGGCTTCTAAACTGATCTAGCTTTGATTTAGCTAGGGCGATCACGGTTAGGGCGTTTGCGTCTGGAGCTAGCTCAAGGCCAAGCAAGACGCCACTTTTTTTATCCATTATCGCTGCTTCGTTTGCATCTTTGTAAGCGAGATCAACGCTTGCGATATCTTTTAAAAAGACCCCTTGTTTGATCGTTAAATTTCTTATCTCATCTATGCTTTTGGCGCTAAAATTTGACTTGATCGCCATTTGGATTTTTTCATTTTCTATCTTGCCAAGCGGCGCTTTTAAATTTTCAACCTTTATCAAATTTGCCACTTCGTTTGCGCTAAGGGCGTTTTTATCAAGCTTAAATCTATCAAGTAAAATTTTCACCGCTGGCTCTAAAAAGCCATTAGTCTTAACCTTTGAAACGCCGCTAATGCGCTCTAAAAATGGCTTTGCCACATCATCGATCTCTTGCATGAGCTTAGTTTCGTTGCCATCAAGCCTTGTGATAAAGAGGCTAAAGACGGCTGAAGAGAGGCCATTTAGCTTTTCTATCTCGTAGTTTGCGTTTAACCTTGCCTTTTGCATCTTGTCGCGGACGTCGTTTGTAGCGCTCTCTAGGTCTTTGTTTAGCTCAAATTCGATGCTTACCACGCTTAGGTTGTCAAAGCTGGTTGAGTAAAGCTTTTTTATCCCCTCGATGCTTGAGACCTCGTCCTCGATCTTTTGCGTGATCTTTGTCTTGATGTAGTTCATATCGCCGTTTGCGTAGGTCGTGATCTTAACGATTGGGATATTTACTTGCGGGTATAAATTTACATTCATCGTCTTTAGCGAGTAGATGCCAAAGACAACGAGACTTAAAAATATCATAAGCGTAGTTATGGGGCGGTTGATAGCTGTTTTTATCATTTATTTTCGCCGATTATCACTTTTCCTTGACCAAACATGCCTGGCTTTAGCCCAGTGTCATAAGCCTCGACGTAAAACTTCCTAGTCTCTCGCTTAATTTCTGGGTAAATTAGCGCGATTTTTACCTCTTTTTCTTCGTTTGTTGCGTCAAGCTTAAATTTAAACGTGTCGCCAACTTTTACTAAATTTGCATATTTTTCATCGATCGCTATTAAAATTTTAGCCTCCTCGGAGTTTAAGACAAAGGCTGGCTGAAGCGGCGAAGCACTCTCGCCAAGCTCGACATTTTTACTAGCTATGACGCCATCAAAAGGAGCTTTTAAAAGAGCCTTTTTAAGATGATCATCTGCGTTTAAAATGGCGATCTCAGCCGCTTGCACCCTAAGAACTGCCTCATCAAATTTATACTTTACCTCATCAAATTCTTGCTTTGAAGTGACGTCCTTTACTTGGCTAAATTTATTAAAGGTGCTTTTAGCAAATTCTTTGGCATTTTTAGCAAGCGCTAGGTCGTTTTTTGCCTTTTTTAGAGCGATATCTAGGCTTGTTTGATCAAGGCTAGCTAGCACGTCACCCTTTTTAACATGGCTTGAGACATCTACAAAAATTTTATCCACCTTGCCGCTGCTCTCAAATGCAAGCTTTGAGCTTTGCTTAGCATAGACTTCAAAATCAGCAAAAATCTCTTCTGCTGCAAATGAAAAAATGCAAAATATCATTAAAATTATCAGCTTTTTCAATCCCTAATCCTCTCTAAAATGCTCTCCCCGCTTTCAAAAAAATACTCCGCCTTTTTTATCTCAAGCTCATCTTTCGCCCCTTCAAAAAGGCTAATGGCGTCAAATTTTTGCGATAGCGCCTCAAGCAAGTCGCTATATCCTAAAAGCCCAGAGTTATACTTCTCAAAGCTCGCTCTAAGCGCTAGATCGCTTGCTTTTACATACTCATTTAGCGAGGCGATCTTTGAGCTAAGAGTTGTGATCTCGTTTTGTAAATTTTTAAGTTTGGTCTCATTTTCACGCTTTTTATACTCTAAATTTAGCCTCGCTTCATCAAGCGCGATCTTGCTAGCTTGGCTCATCTTGCTAGTGGCAAAAAAGTCAAAAATTTTCCACCTAAAGCTAACGCCAAATTTATTGCCGTGTGTATCCTCTTTTAGATATTTATCAAGATATGGGCGATAAGCGCTATACTTGCCAAGGTCGATGTCGTAGTTATTTTTGTAAAATCCATAGGTGTCATAAAGCGAAATTTGGGGCAAAAAGCCAGCTCTTATCTCGCTAAGCTTAGCCTCGCTTAAAGATATATCTTGATTTAGTCTGTCAAGCTCGGCGTTTTTTGAAGTTAAATTTGAGCTAATCTCAGCCATTTTTGCCCCACTAAGTGGCGCGATTTGCTCGCCTGTTAGCAAATTTATCTCATTTAAAATTTGCTCCATTTTGTTTTTGTATTCAAGCTCCGCGCTGTTTGCCAAGTGGTATTTTGCCCGCACATTTTCTAGCTCATCTTTTGGGGCAAGCCCTGCAATGTTCGCCTTTTCAAGCTTGTCTAAAACGCCTTTTAAGAAATTTGCCTGAGCGTTTTTGGCAGCTATTATATTTTCAAGTGCGCAGGCGTTAAAGTATAAATTTACAGCCTTAAATGCAAGGTAGTTTTTGGCTTCATCGCTTGCGATGGCGGCTTTGTTTTTTAAAAGCTGGCTCATCTTTAGCCTAGCCTCTCTAGCTCCACCATCATATAGTAAAAAATCAATCCTTGCCAGCACGCCAGCTGACTCTTTGGCGACTATGCTTGGGAAGGTGCTTGCGTTTTTGCCGTATGAGCCCTCTAGGCTAAGGCTTGGCAGGTAGGCGCTTGATGTCGCTTCGTCACTTAAATTTGCTCTTTTTAGCTCAAGCTCTTTGATCTTTGAAATTTCGTTTTGAGTGGCCTTGTTTGCTATCTCACTCAAGTTTGATCCAAATAGCGCCAAAGGTAAAAGTGCTAATAAAATTTTTTTCATCAGTGAAAGCTCTTTACTAAATTTCCTATTAGCAAATTCCAGCCATCAACTAGCACGAAGATGAGTAGCTTAAATGGCAGCGAGATCATAACAGGAGGGAGCATCATCATACCCATCGCCATCAAAACGGAGCTTACGACCATGTCGATAACCAAAAATGGCAGATAGAGCAAAAATGCTATCTCAAAAGATGTCTTTAGCTCGCTTATCATAAAGGCTGACATCGCGATGCTTAGCGGGATATCCTCAATATTTGCTGGATTTTGCAAATTTCTTATCCTAAAAAATAACGCAAGATCCTTCTCTCTAGTGTTTTTCACCATAAATTCTTTAAAGGGCTTTAAACTCTTATCAAGCATCTCCTCATAGCCTATCTGCTCGGCGATATAAGGCTTTATGCCCTCATCGTAGCTTCTTTGTCCAACTGGCTCCATTATGAAAAATGTAAGCACCATCGCAAGCGAGATAAGCACCGTTGAAGGTGGCACTTGCTGCGTGCCCATCGCTTGACGCAAAAATGAAAATACAATGACAAGGCGCAAAAAGCTCGTCATCATAAAGATGAGCGAAGGAGCGAGTGCTAGTGCGGTGAGGATTAGTAAAACATTTAGTGAATTTACAAGCTGCTCGGCATTTTGCGGTGAATTTAGGCTTAAATTGATAGTTGGTAGCGCAGGATCAGCGCCAAAAACTACACAAAACAAAACCGCTAAGCTAAGCAGTGCTTTCACGACTAATTCCTCGTATCAAGGATACTTTTCTTAGTAGCCTCTTTATTTTTTGGCTCGAGCGAGACGAAGTGAATTTCCACTCTATTGTTTTTAGCTCTGCCCTCGTCTGTGCTGTTGCTAGCGATAGGATCAAAAGATGCCCTACCAGAAGTGATAAGCCTCTCTTGTGGCACGCCGTCACTAACTAGCTCTTCAAGCACACTTAGTGCCCTTGCGGTAGAGAGCTGCCAGTTGTTTTTGTATATAGAGTCTTTGTTTGGATTTGTATTATCAGTGTATCCGATGATATCTGTTTTTACCTCATTTGGCATTTTGGCTATGATCATGCCTATTCGCTTTAAAAAGAGCTTCGCATCCTCGCCAGAAATTTCAGCACTATCTTTGTCAAAGAGCATCGCAGCTGGAAGCCTAACGATAAAGCCATCCTCGCTCTCCTCCATCGTGACCTCAGGTGCCCCACTAGCCGTTAGTAGCTCATTTATCTTTTTAACAGTCGAAGTGACCTCATTTTGAGCGCCTTTTTGAGCTTTTGGCTTTGGAGTGCGTCTGCTTTCAGGATCTGTCTCTTTTTCTACCTGACTATCGGGTCTTGCGCCACCCTCAAGCACGCTAAGCGCACCAGCTAGCGAGCCAACAGCAGCCTCCATCTTTTTAGCATCCATCGTCGCCATAGAAAGGAGCAAAACGAAGAAGCAAAGTAGGAGCGACATAAGGTCACCAAAGGCAGCCAGCCACTCAGGCATACACTTTGGGCACTCTTCTGGTTTTATTAACTTACCCATTATTCAAACTGACTTTTTCTATCTTTTGGAGGTAAAAATGCTAAAAGCTTAGCTTCAAGCGTTCTTGGGTTATCCCCTGCTTGTATCGCCATGATACCCTCTAAAATGACTTGCTTCTCAAGCGCCTCATCAGCATCGCGAATCGAGAGGATATTTGCAACAGGTGAGCCGATGATGTTACCTATCATCGCACCATAAAGTGTCGTAAGCAAGGCAACCGCCATAGATGGACCGATCGCACTAGGGTCTGACATGTTAAGAAGCATCGCAACAAGGCCAATCAGCGTACCTATCATACCCATCGCACCTGCAAAACCGCCAACTTGCTCGAAAATTTTGATGTTATTGGCATGTCTTGTGCTAGTCTGATCGATATCGATCTCTAAAAGCGCTCTGATCGCATCTGGCTCATTGCCATCGACCGCCATAGATAGACCTTTTTTTAAAAACTGATTTGATTCGTTATTTACTTCGCTCTCAAGTGCCAAAATACCATCTCGCCTAGCTTTGGTTGAGTAATCAACTACTTTTTTTATAGTCTCAGGTAAATTTACAACAACTGATGGCTTAACAGCGACACCATAAAATTTACCAACACCTTTAAGCGTCTCCATCTTGAAGCCAACCATCATAACGCCGATAGTACCACCAAAAACGATCATCACAGAAGGGATATCGATGTATGGTCCTATACCAACGCCTATCGCCATTGATCCAAACAAAAGCACCAGGGTCAAAACCCAGCCGACGACGGTTCCTAAATCCATTTAAACTCGCTTTATTTATAAATTCTTAAGAATTGCTATTTTATTAGCTTTTTGTTGAAACAATCGTTAAATTAAAAAAAATGTTTGCCATTTTTTGCTACAATCTGCGAAATTTTTAACGTTAAAAGGCTTAAAAATGAACAATAATACTTCAATCATAATCCTAGCAGCTGGTCTTGGTACCAGGATGAAATCAAAACGCCCAAAGGTGCTATTTGAGCTGTGTGGCGAGCCAATGATCATTCATATCTTAAAGCAAGCTTATGCGATCACAAATGACGTTAGCGTCGTGCTTCACTACGAAAAAGAGTTAATTAGCAAAAAGATAAAAGAAATTTTCCCTCAAACTAAAATTTTTGAGCAAGATCTAGCAAATTTCCCAGGCACTGCTGGCGCTATAAAGGGCGTAAATTTAAGCGGTGAAAAGGTACTTGTCACTTGCGGCGACATGCCACTTGTTAGATCAACTGACCTTATGCGTCTAGCAAATGCCGAAGCAGACGTGGTTATGAGCTCATTTGAAGCAGCAAATCCTTTTGGCTACGGCAGAGTTATCATAAAAAACGGCAAAGTTGAGGCCATCGTCGAGCAAAAAGATGCGAGCGAAGCGCAACTTGCTATAAAAAGCGTAAATGCTGGTTGCTACTGCTTTAAACGCGAGGCGCTAGAGCAAATTTTACCGCTCATAAGCAACCAAAACGCACAAAAAGAGTACTACTTAACTGACGCCATAAAAATAGCAAATGAAAAAGGTTTAAAGTGCGTTGCAGTAAATGTTAATGAGCAAAATTTCATGGGCATAAATGATAAATTTCAGCTAAGCATCGCCGAAAAAATAATGCAAGATGAGATAAAGCAAAATTTGATGAAAGCTGGCGTTTTGATGCGCATGCCTGAGAGCATTTTCATAGATAGCAGGGCCAAATTTGAAGGCGAGTGCGTGCTCGAAGAAAACGTAAGTATCCTTGGCGAGTGCGTCATCACTGAGAGCATCATCAAAAGCTCATCAGTGATAGAAAGTAGCATCATCAAAAACTCAGACATCGGCCCACTAGCTCACATAAGGCCAAATTCTGAAATTTCTGACACACACATAGGCAATTTCGTCGAGGTTAAAAAAGGCGTTCTTAGCGGCGTAAAAGCTGGACACCTAAGTTATCTTGGCGACTGCGAGATAGAAAGTGGCACAAATATCGGTTGTGGCACGATCACATGCAACTACGACGGCAAAGCAAAATATAAAACAAAGATCGGCAAAAATGTCTTTGTTGGCTCAGATACACAGCTAGTTGCCCCTGTAAATATCGCTGATAACGTCATCATCGCAGCTGGTAGCACCATCACAAAAGACGTTGAGAGCGGCGCTCTAGCTATCAGCAGAGGTCGCCAAGAGAACAAAAGCGGCTTTTTTGAGAAATTCTTTGGCAAAGACGATGTTAAAAAATAAGAAAATTTTACTTGCTGTTTGCGGCAGTATCGCCTTTTATAAAGCTTACGAAATTTTATCACTGCTTAAAAAGCAAGGCGCTGATGTTTATGTGGCTTTAAGTGACGGAGCGCTTGAATTTTGTAGTGTAAGCGGCTTTGAGGCGCTAAGCGAGCATAAAATTTTAAGCTCACAAACGCAAAACTGGCAAGATGGTGTAAATCACATAGCCTATTCTAAAATGGATCTAATCTTAATAGCGCCAGCCTCGGTAAATACGATAAATAAGCTAACAGCTGGTATCTGTGACAATGTCTTTATGCAAACGCTAATCGCCGCCTCGCACGTACCTTTAGTCGTTGCCCCAGCTGCAAATAACAATATGATCGAGCATTTTGCGACGCAAAATTCGCTTGAAATTTTAAAGAAAAACGGCGCTTTAGTGGTTGAGCCAGTGCTTAAAACTCTAGCTTGTGGCGACGTTGGCAAGGGTGCTTTAGCAAGTCCTGAAGTGATAGTAGAAGCTGCCATTAAAAGGCTTAGCAAGCCACTTTTCGCAGGCAAAAAAGTAGTGATAACTGGTGGCGCGACAACTGAAAAGATAGATGATGTTAGAGCCATTACAAATTTCTCAAGCGGAAAGATGGCAAGAGCCTTGGCTAGAGCCTTTTACTACGCAGGTGCAGAGGTAAAACTGCTTGCTAGTTTTGAAACCGCAAACGAGCCGTTTCTTAGCCTTAAATTTAGCTCAAGTAGCGAGCTTTTAGAGCTTTGCAAAAGTGAGTGCGAGGGCGCAAATTTGCTTGTAATGTGCGCTGCGGTGAGCGATTTTGTATCGACAAAGATAGATGGCAAGATAAAAAAAGAGGACGTTGGAGAGAGCTTAAATTTAAGCCTAAACAAAAATGTCGATATTTTGCAAAGCTTAAAAGAGTTTAGATGCAAAAAGATCGGCTTTAAGCTTGAAATTTCAAGCGAAAGCGCTCTTAAAAGCGCTAGATCGATGTTAGAGAAAAAAGCGCTTGATGCAGTTTGTCTAAATATTTTAGGCGAGAAAAATAGCTTTGCAAGCGAACAAAACGAGGTAAATTTCATTACAAGGGGCGGCGAAACCCTGCTGCCACTTGCCTCAAAAGACGAGATCGCAGGGCGTATCGTGGAGCTAGCAGCAAATTTATGATAGAGCAGATCTCACGCGTCCAAAAGATAGCAAAAAACAGCCAAGCTCCGCTAGTAGCGATAAATTCGTCCTTGCCGCTTAGCATTTTAGTTAGCCAAAAGGTCGGCTTTAACAGATACATCTTAAATTTCGCAAATAAAAATTTAAACACAAAAAGCGTAAAAGAGCTAAACGTGGGCTCTAGATACTGGGGCGAGGTGCATAGTCAGGGCGAAAACATCGTCATAAAAAATTTATACGAAAAGCCAAAAATTTTAGATGAGGACGTTTTGGCTGACGGGCTAAATTTGATAGAAAATTTGGTAAAAAACGAGAATTTATCGTGGCTTTACAGCTATTTATTTAAAAACTTAAGCGAAGTTAAAACAAAAGATGAGATGAGAGTGCTAGCAAAAATGCTCTTTGCTCTGCAAGAAAACGTCGTGCATATACCATTTGCGTATAGCGGCACAAACGGCATTTTCCAGCTAAAAAAAGAGAAAAATGAGATGAGAGTTTTTCTTGTTTTTTCAAATTTTGCGCCGCTTATTTTTAAATTTAAAGATGAAATTTTGTGTGAGATCGCAACTCCATTTAGCAACGTCGCAAGCTTGCTAAAAAGCGAATTCAGCGCCGCAGTTATGGTGCAAAACGTAAGCGCTCTTTGGAGCAAAAAAGAGCAAATAATTGACTTTAAAGGCTAGATATTGAACAAACTTAACCACCTCGCTATCATCATGGACGGCAACGGACGCTGGGCGAAAAAGCGTGGATTTTTGCGGACAAATGGGCACGAGGCCGGAGCAAATGTGGTGAGCGATATGTGCGAATTTTGTATCGATAATGGGGTGAAAATTTTAAGCCTTTACGCATTTAGCACCGAAAACTGGAAAAGACCGCAAAAAGAGGTTGATTTTTTGATGAATTTGCTTAAGAAATTTCTTCTTTTAAAGTGTGATGATTTTATAAAAAATGGGATCAAATTTAACACGATCGGCGACATCTCGCCATTTAGTGACGAGCTAAAAAATGAGATAGAGATCACCAAAAATGCGACAAAGGAAAATACAAATTTACTTTTAAATTTAGCGATAAACTACGGCTCAAAAGATGAGATCATTAGAGCTGTGCGAAAACTAAATTTAAAAGGCTGCGAGATAGATGAAGCGAGCCTAAATGCGGCACTTGATGAGAGTGAGCCGGTGGATCTTCTCGTTAGAACTGGTGGCGAGAGTAGGCTTTCAAATTTCATGCTCTGGCAGGCAAGCTACGCGGAGCTATTTTTCACGCCGACACTTTGGCCTGACTTTGGCAAGGATGAGCTTGCAAGCATCGTGGCTAAATTTAAAGATATAGAGCGAAGATTTGGCGGAGTTTAGTGAGATAATGGATATTTTGGTCATCTTTTTTGCTGTTTTTGCTTTTGTTTTTGGCATCTGTGTGGGGTCATTTTCAAATGTACTGATATACCGCTTGCCACGAAGTGAAAGTATAAATTTCCCAGCCTCACACTGCCCAAAGTGCTCTCACAAGCTAAATTTTTATCACAATATCCCGCTTTTTTCGTGGCTATTTTTAGGCGGCAAATGCGCCTTTTGCAAGCAAAAGATAAGCCTTGTCTATCCACTAGTTGAGCTAGCCTCTGGGATACTTTTTCTGATCTGCTTTTTTAAAGAGTGCGGCGAAATTTTGAGCATAGAAACTTTGCTTTATGCGCTATTTTTAGGACTTTGCTTTATCATGCTACTAGCCCTTAGCGTAATAGATATAAGGTATAAAGCCGTGCCAGATCCACTCCTTTTTGCAGCGCTATTTTTTGCATTTGGCTACGCCCTGCTGCTTTTTATCTTTAAAGGAAATTTTGCTCAAATTTTAAATTTGATCCTCTTTGGTCTTTTGTTTTGGGCGCTTAGATTTGTCGTGAGCTATGCGATGAAACGCGAAGCCATGGGCAGTGCCGATATCTTTATCGCAGCGATCATCGGAGCCATTTTACCAGCCAAGCTAGCCCTTGTGGCGATCTATCTGGCCGCACTTCTTACGCTTCCAGTCTATGCGCTCGTTCGCAAAAAGGGCTACGAGCTAGCCTTTGTGCCGTTTTTAAGCCTGGGGCTGCTTGTCACCTACGCTTTTGACGGGCAAATTTTAGAAATTTTAAGGTTCATTTATGAGTAGAGTAAATAAATATCTTTTGTTTAACTTTTTAGGCACGTTCGCATCGCTATTTAGTACGCTTTTTTTGATCATGTCGATCGTCTTTTTCATCCAGATCGCGCGTATCACCTCATACATCGAGATCAGCTTTGGCGAGCTCTTTAAACTTTACTCATTTATGCTCCCTCGCGTGCTACTCTTTGTCGTGCCTATCGCGTTTTTCGTCTCACTTGCGATGACGCTTTTTAGGCTATCAAAAGAGAATGAAAGCATCGTTATCTTTACGCTTGGTGGCTCGCCAAATAAGATCGCAAGATTTTTCTTAGCTTTTTCAGCCCTTTTAAGCTCTGCCTTGCTGGTAGTTGCCATCGTCATGATACCAATAGCCGCCCAGCTAAACGCAAATTTCATCGACTATAAAAAGACGGTTGCTAAGCTAAATTTAAAGCCAACCCAGTTTGGACAAAAATTCTCCGACTGGATGGTCTATGTGGGCAGCGAAAGCGAAGACAAAAATGGCACAACCTACAAAGATATTGTGATGTTTAATCCCTTTGTCAAAGACTCACAGCGCCTAATAACCGCCAAAAACGCAAAGATCATAAACGTGGGTCAAAGTGTAGAGCTCTCTTTAAACGAGGGCAAAATGTATGATATGAGAGACGAAATTTATCACCAAAGCAACTTCAAATCAATGAAGATAAGAACCGCCCAAAGCGAGGAGATAAGCGACGTTGGCAGCATCAAAGAGTACTGGATGGATGCAGCTAGCAGCGATAAACGCCGAAAAGACCTTAGCACCTACGTCCTAGTGTCCCTCTTCCCACTTGCTAGCACGCTTTTTGCTATCAGCCTTGGTATCGTCACATATAGATATGAAAAGGGCATGGTCTATGTGGGCACTTTTGGCGTTTTGTTTGGATATTTTACGCTCATAATGCTCTTTTCATCAAAGCCAGCGCTTGCGATACCACTCATATTTTTCGTATTTTTACTAGCTGGCGTCTTGCTTTATAAAGCCAAGATCACACGAAGATACTGATGAAAATTCAGCTAATCTACAGCTACGATGGCTCGAAATTTCAAGGCTCACAGACTCAGCCGCATGAAAACGGTGTAGAGGATGAGCTTGCGCGCGCCCTAGCTCACGTTGGCATTTTCGAAAGAGTGGTCTCTAGCTCGCGCACCGATAAAAGCGTGCACGCAAACAACCAAAGCTCAAGCGTCGTTTGCGGCGATCACTTTAAAGATTTAAATCGCCTAAAAGATCTTATAAACCACCACGCACATCCAAGCATTCACATAAAACGCATAAATTTAGTGAATGATAGCTTTCAGGTTAGATTTGACGCGGTCGCAAGGTCATATAGATATGTGATAGATCACGGTAAATTTGATGTTTTTAGCTCAAACTACAAGGTATTTTTGCCTAAATTTGATACCAAAAAAGCAAATGAAATTTTGCGTAATTTTATCGGCGAGCATGATTTTAGCGCATATATGAAAACCGGAAGCGACACAAAAAGCCCAGTGCGAGAAATTTACAAAGCGTTTTGCTACGCATACAAAGAGCAAACTATCATCGTTTTTAAGGCAAATGGCTTTTTACGCGGTCAAGTGCGCCTCATGGTTGCAAATTTGTTAAAAGCGCTAAAGCAAAAAGACGGCAGCGATCTCATCAAAGCTTCACTAAATGGACGTCCTGCTCTAACTCGCATACCAGCACCTGCTGAAGGACTATATCTAAATAGAGTTTTTTATAAATTTAACTAATCTCAAAAGTGGTCTGAAAATAAAATTTGGGGAGAAAAGGATGGTGCGCCCGAGAGAATTCGAATCTCTGACCTTTTGAACCGCAATCAAATGCTCTATCCAGCTGAGCTACGAGCGCACATGAAAAATTAAGTTGTGATATTAACCAAACTTTCCTTAAAAAGAGATTGTATTCATTTTAAATTTATAACCTTTTTAGTAAAATCCTTTGAGCAAAAGGAGCAAAAATGAACGATTTTTTCGATAGCCTAAAAGAGATCAAAAAAGAGCTTACAAAAGAGCAAGGAGTGGCAAAAAAGCCCCAAAAAGAGGCCATTTCTCACACAAAAGAGGAGGCGATCTTACACAAAGAACAAAAGCTAAGAGATGAGTTTTTGGCATATACAAAAGATAGTAATATCAGAAAAATTTAACTTTGGAACGCTAGTTGCTTTAAATAGGGATATTTTGAATGGAGAAACCCATGAATATAACCCAAACTTTAGAATCTTTAAGCATTTTAACCGATAGCGACGCTCTTTTTTGCGAGCTTCGCGCACTGATAAGTAAAAATTTCACAAAAACCCTAGCAAACAAAGATAAGATCATCTCTTTTTACGAAGAGAGCGAGATCCCGCAGCGAAAATGCTTTTTAAAATTTATAAAAAAACTCTATGAAAAACAGGGCAACGAGCTTGACGTGACCTTTGCAAAATACAAAACCATAAAACTATCTTTAGTGCAAAGAAATGCTCTGACAAACATCTACAATATCGACATTGAGTTTTTTAATGACGAGATGATCTTTACGCTAAACAACACTCCAAGAGCTTTTGCTAGCTACATTTTGCAAAATTTCAAAGTCAATGAGTCTAAATTTGACGAGAAAAATCATAAATTTAGCCTAAAGATAAAAAAAGAAAGCGACTTTGGCTTGATTGAAAAGATCATTTCAAGACGCGAGCATCTAAAATTTATAGTAAATTTTAACTACAATGAAGTCAAATTTAAAGAGTTTAAGAGAAACTATAAGGTCCAAAACTCGGCCAAATTTAAAAGTCGTTTCAGCGCTTTGGCAAATTTACTAGAAGAAAATTTTGAAATTTTAGGCTGCTCAAATAGCGATAGCTTCGAAACCGTAAGAGATAGCTACCTAGCCCTTGCTAAAATTTACCACCCAGACAGGCACTCAAACAAGAGTGAAAGCATCAAAAACGAGTATAACGCTAAATTTAAAAAGATCCAAGCAGCCTATGAGGCACTAAAACCATTTTTTAAAAACCAAGAGAATTTTATAAAAGTTGGCTAGATAAGATAACACTTAATATAAATTTAATTGGCGGTTTTTGCCTAAGAGCATTTATCGTTCTTGGAGCAATTTATATATTTTAATAAACTTTCTCCCTTTAAAAACTAGGCCGGATATAATCCGACCTAGCTATTTTGATCATTTCTCGCCAAGTGGCCAGTAAACAACTGGTTTGGCTCCCAGTCTTGCCTCACCATGATACATACCAAGTTTATCTTTAGTCCAAGCAAAGCCTGTCTTGCCAGACTTATCAATAGAGATGATACCACCACTGCCACCTAGTGCTGCTACCTCTTTTACAGCCTCTTCGGCTGCTTTTTGCACATCTGAAGTTTTGTATTTATAAAGGGCTGAGACCTCATGAGCAGCATTTACACGCATGTAGATATCACCTGTGCCTGTGCAAGAGACTGCCACCGAGTCATTATCTGCATAGGTTCCAGAGCCAATTATCGGACTATCACCTATACGGCCAGTCATTTTATTTGTCATACCACCGGTGCTGGTTGCTGCGGCTAGGTTACCATTTTTATCAAGTGCTATCGCTCCAACAGTACCAAGATATGGTCGCTCATATAAATTTAGCGAAGTTTTCTTTGTCTTTTCACTATCAAGCATGAGCTTTTGTTTCTCCTTAGCCCTTTGGAGTGCGTCATACCTAAACTGTGTGAAAAAGTACTTTTGATCAACCATCTCTAGGCCGTTTTCTTTGGCTAGCTTGTCAGCTCCCTCGCCAGCAACAAGCGTGTGCCAAGTCTTGTCCATTACGACTCTTGCGCCAAGGATAGGGTTTTTGATATGCCTTGCCATAGCGACTGCGCCTGCTTTTTTAGTAGAGCCGTCCATGATCGAGGCATCCAGCTCATTAAAGCCATCAGCTGTAAATACTGCGCCCTTGCCAGCATTAAAATTTGGATCGTCTTCTAACACCATAATGGCTGCCGTAACTGCATCCATCGCGCTACCACCTTTTTCAAGCACAGCCTGTCCAGCTAAAAGCGACTTTTTCATAGGCTCTTCGCGCACTTTAAACTCATCTTTAGTAAGCTCAAGTCCGCTAGTGCCACCATGTATGACAATAACTGGGCTAAATTTATCCTCTGCGTTTAAGAGTGAGCCTGCGAATAAGGCAACGCCAGCTGCTACCAAAACAGCTTTTGAAAATGCTAGTTTCATACGCTCTCCTTTAAAAAAATTTAATAAATCTTAAAAAAATAATATAACTTAATACTTTTCGTTTAGCTTAATATAAGTATAAACTTTTGCATGAGGCAGTGTTAAATTTAATAAATTTAACATCACGTTCGTTAGTATGTAATAAAACTTTAGCAAGAACAATAAACACAGAAACTATCAACACATCACCTCAAAAAATAACTTTTTGACCGCAATATTGCAGATCAGCTTAGATGTCATGCTAATATCAAATAGCTAAGTGATAAATCTTATTCAAAAGGTAAAAAGAACAGATAAAAATATGGAGTAAATAGCGTTAAGATCGTTATTTTAGCAGATGAGGACATGGAGAAAAATAGGAAACTCAAAATGCAAAATTTAGGCATTTTTTGCATTTGAAAGTCTAAAGCTTCAAATAGCTTCAAAGTCCCTTTAAGCAACTCCTTTTTCTGTTATGCGTCACGACCCATACAATAGCGCAATTTTCTAAATTTTTGCCGTCTATTATGATAGGGTTTATATTCTTCATTATCCAAAAATAGAGCTATAACATTCGCTATCTGATTTTTTTCTAATAGTTTTACGAATACGCCGCCGCATATTTATGACGTGTACATTGCAGCTTATTATGCCACCTGTATTTACCACATTTATAAAAAAGTTCACCATTAGCAATACCATGCTGTCGCCTTTGGCATTAATAACATGATAAGGTTCGGGTATTTTTTAACAACCAATGGAATAAAGATCCCAAATTTTATGATCGCATATATTAGAACTTTAATCTAACTACCTAAAACTCAGTTCAAAAAAATCAGATTATAAACTATAAACTTGAAGAAATTAATATAAAAACAAGTAAAAGAATTTAATATTTTATACTTAAACAGAAATAAACACTAATAAAAACTAGGATCAAATAATATAAGAATTAAAGCAGATAAAAACAAAGCCCGCAACGACCTACTTTTCCAACATCCCAGTAAGGGAGA